>JAFPZX010000008.1 GCA_017417055.1 Anaerolineaceae bacterium | reverse complement strand
ATCGCTGGTGATGTGATGGAAAATATTTTTCATTTGTTCCTGAAGATCCTCATCAATATCCTTTTTTTCTTCATCAAAAACCACAGAAATCCAATTTGAATAGATTGTGTCTTGAATATCTCTTGACAGGCTGTCCACATTCACTTCCATCCCGTTCTTTTTTTCCTGTGATTTTTTCTGTCCCCGCACAAGAGTGAGCATCTTATCTTTATTATTCGAAAGAGCATTGGACATATCTTCATCCAGCCATTTGATCAGGTTCCCCTCTTGTTTGTTTTGTTCGTCCTGATTTATATACGTTTTGAAACGCTGCATGACTCCGCCGAATATCTTTTTCAATATCAATGCAAGATAAATTTTTCCCGAAGATGTTTCCAACAAGCGTCCAGTCGCCTGTTTGTCGTTTTCGCGGTCAAGCTGCATAAACGCATAATCGACATCCTGCTGATTATAAGTATTCTTTTCCAGCATATAGCGGTGAGATTTTACAAACTCCATTGCGAGTCCATTGATCCGCTTTGCCCTTTCCCATTCTTTTTTGTCTATGGGATGTAAAGACCACTTATAGCCGTTGTCGTTCATCTTTTTCAGCTCCGCAAAGCGATGAGCAGCCGGGACCGCTTTATCCGGTGTTTTGTAAATCTGCAGATAAGCTTCATAAAAACTGGGAGTCAATTCTTCTTCTTTTCCTCCCGCCTGAATTTTTTGGGGTTGATTCATCATCTGTGTCAAAGAACCAAGATCCTCGTCGGGATCTCTTTCTTCAAAGGATTCTGAATACTCATTATCCAGTGTTGTGATACCGACATTCAAAAGTGAGATCAATTTCATTACAGGTTCGTGCAGCCTTTTGTCCCCTTTGAAATAGCGGAAATAAAGATTGTTCAGATCGCTGATATTTGCGGACAGTTTCTGACGGGCGGTTTGGAGTGTTTTGATCGGCGGGTATTTTTCTCCATCCTGGACCTGCTCAACCGGGGAAAGTGAATCGCCGTATTTGGTGAGACCAATGAGTATTTTTTTCAGTTCAGGCGGGAGCTCTTTGGTAGGATCCTTGACTCCCTTTAATACCTGATAGAGAATGATTTTTCGGAGATCGTCTGCGTGCTGGTGTATCTCTTCCCTGATCGTTTGTATATTTTGCGACGTGATACTTGCGACATCTTTAACGGGTTGGATATTTCCCATGTAACTATAGGAACCGATCTCTCCGGTGGTTTCTCTGCGCAGATGCTCTCCGGTGGACGCAGGTGAATACGTTTCTTTTATCTCAGCAGGTCCGTTTTTTATCGAATTTTTAAAATTTTCGAAATCCTGCTCTGTCGCACGCTTATTGCCAAATTTCGTATAAGATTTATCTTCCTGCTGACTGAGTGACAGTAAATTCTCTTCTATGCCATTCAGGTTATGTTCTCCCGAAATTTCCGCGCCTATCCTGCCTAAATTCGCCATGTCGGAAAACGCGACTTCATCTTTTTCAAACAGTTTATCGCTAACCGGCAGATGCGCGATCTCAGCCATATCTTTGACAAAGGTCGTACAGTTGCGGGTATAATAGCCATACCCACCGTCCGCATACGTTTCGGATGCTTTGAGAATGGCATTGACCTGTTTGGCTGTAGCAGGGTATCGGCGGCTCACGGTATACTTTTGTCCGGCATCATCCACCAATTGTCCCGGAATTATGGCATCCTGTGAAAGCATACCTAATGTATTGGCTACTTTTGCTCCTCCCACTACCGGATAAAACCCATACTGAAGCTTATAGCGTTCATACCGCTTTGAGATTTGGCTGAAGCGGCTGTATTCAATACCGATCATGCTATGCCCCATTTCCACTCCTGCCATGGTTTGGGATGAATTATTTTTTGGCTGGTCAATGTAGATCGAAATCGTCGGCGGCAGCGGCTTCTCTTCTTCACCCTCTCCCTCTGATGCTTTATCCGCGGTCAATTTGGACCAAACCGTCGGGACGCGGCGGAAATCCGCCAGAATATCCTCACCGGAAGTGGCATTTGGGTCAAATTTCGCACCCTCCCAACCGGGAATGGCAGAATGATCCCGTCTGTCCTGAATTTTTGTTTTCTCATTCGCATTCAGCTTCCTTTTTTTCTTACCCGCGGCGTAGCGTCTTATCGCGGCGAGGCCATTTTTGATACCGAATCCCGAGGACAGAAAGTCGAACACTTTGCCGAAAATATGAGCCAGCTTGTTCTTGAATTTGCTGAACCCGCCGGTGGTCTTCACATCCTCCATTTTCTGCGGGCTGAAATTCCAACCCTTCACCGGGTACAGGTCTTCTGCAGCATCGGTTAAATCACGATCGGAGGATTTCTTTCCGTTTTCCATCGTGTCGGATCGAACGATCAGGTCTTCATCTATCGTGTCGGAATGTTTTTGGGAATAATTTTCATTCGGGATGTCGCTCTTGTCTACCTCCACGACCATATCGTCATCAAGGGGAGGTAGAAAAGAGTCATCTTCTTTCAGGTTTTCAGGGTCTTTGTAAAATATCGGTTTTTTCTTTTTCTCTTGCGGCGCGGCAGGAGCCTGAACCGGTTCCTGTTTTATTTCAGCTTTGGGTTTTTCTTTCTTTGGCTCGTTTTTAACATCTTGTTTCTGCTTTTCCAACCATTCCTTTTTAACTTCGGCATTGATTTCCGCAATGCGCTGTTTTCTTCTTGTTTCATAAGAACGGGTATCGATTATGTCCTCCGGGCCTTTCATAAGATCTTCTTCTTTCAGAAGACTTTCGATGTCAAAACCTTCGCCGTATTTCATCTGGAACGCCATCATTTCTTCCATCGGACCGTATGGGATGCTGCCTTCTCCTCCGTTATTCCCGGAATCACCGCCGGAAAGGGCGCTGATCATGGCTTCATTCCCAAGCACTGAGGCTTTATCCTGTAAATCAGCGTCTTGTTTGACCCGGTTATCCTTTGGTTCCTGTTTTTTATTTTGATTTGTGTTCCCGATATTCTGATACATCAGCGGTTCCCTTGCGCGCCCTGCAGCTGAAAAGATAGAGAATGCGATGCCGAAACAGTGTGCCGGCTGTTTTGTGTAGTATTCTCATGAAGAAGTTCTTATAGAATTATAACTTGTTTATGGAGCTTTATCTAAAGTCGTATCTGTTTCCGACATGACATTGATTGGATTAAAATAACCTATTCCCGGTTCCTTATTCCTTATCCCGGGAAAAAGATGATAGAATAATGTCAGGGGTGGGCTGCCATCCATGATTCTCGTCCCTTTACTGATGGAAGAGAAGGAGTAAACATGAACGAAAAAGAGCAAAATATGTTGGGAAGCATTTTCCTTTCCCATCGGGCGATTTGCACGATCGTCTCCCATGCGGCACAAATGTCTTATGGCGTTGTGGGGCTTTCTCCGAAAAATTTAGCTGCCGGTCTGGCCGCCGCGATCACAAAAGATTCGACCAAAGGGGTCAGTGTAAAAGCCGACGGCAAAAATGTCACGATCGACCTGTACATTACGATTGAATACGGGACGCGTATTACATCTGTTGCCAATAGCGTTGCTGACAATGTGAAGTATCAGGTTGAAAAGATGACCGGTCTGCATGTCGAAAGCGTCCATGTCCATGTCAAGGGTCTGCGAGTGAGCAACCCCGATAAATAAAGCAGATCCAGGAGTCCAATGACTGATACAAATACTACCAACAAACCTGCAGGACAGGGTGCGCTGAAGACCCTCAACGGGGCTCAGTGGAAATCAATGTTTGAAGCCGGCATGCTCTGGCTCAAAACAAATCAAAATATTGTTAATGCGCTGAACGTTTTCCCGGTGCCGGACGGCGACACGGGTACCAATATGCTTTTGACGATGCAGACGGCATGGACGGATATCGTTTTGATGGATACCAACCATGCCGGGCAGATCATGCGCGCGGCTGCACAGGGAGCTTTGATGGGCGCCCGCGGCAACAGCGGTGTGATCCTTTCCCAGCTGTGGCGTGGGTTTTCCCGTGTGATGACCGAATATGAAGTCTTTACGCCGGAAATTTTTTCCCGTGCGCTGACGGAAGCCAAAAACACTGCCTACAAAGGGGTCGTCCGCCCGGTGGAAGGGACGATTCTTACAGTTCTGAAAGATACCGCGGATGCTGTCGCGGAAGCTTTGCCGGAATGCGACGATTTTCTGAAGCTGCTGACTGTCACGGTTGAGGCAGCGGACATGTCTGTATTGAATACCCCCAATCTGCTGCCGGTGCTGAAACAGGCCGGCGTGGTGGATTCCGGCGGACGCGGCTTATTCTATATCTTCGAAGGTTTTCTGCGCTGGCTGACCGGTGAACCGCTGGATGTCAACGCCGACATTCCGCCGATGGTTTCACTCGAGCAGCTCAACACCATGAATGAAGAGGAGATCATTGAACCGGGACAGGATTATGAAGTCGTGGTGGACTTCCATCCGTACAAAGATCTGGAACTTAGTTCCTTTTATGACCGGCTTAGTGATATGGGCACTTCCATTCAGGTCGGTGAAGGCGATGAAATGTACCGCATGCACATCCACGTCCCGACCGAAAACCTTTACGCGCCGATCAATTACATCATGGAACTCGGTACCGTTACCAAAGTCGCCATTGAAAACCTGATGGCACAGATGGAAGACATCAGACGTGCGAAAGAATCCGAATATACGCTCACAGAAGTGGAACCGGGCCAGATTGGCATCATCGCGGTTTCTCCGGGTGAGGGGATTTCCCGCGTCCTTGCCAGTTTGGGCGTGAATGCCATCATCTCCGGCGGGCAGACCATGAATCCCAGTACGGAACAGATCCTGAAGGCAGTTGAAGACCTGCCGACCGACAAAGTGATCGTCCTGCCGAACAACAAGAATATCATCCTTTCCGCGAACAATGCCATCACGCAGTCAAAGAAGAAGGTGGCTGTGATCCGCTCGAAAAATGTGGCGCAGGGAATTGCTTCCATGCTGATGCTGGACCCGGACGGCGATTTTGATGAAATCGTCGCGGCGATGAATGAATCCCTCCTGCAGGTCGAATCCGGTGAATTGACCAGAGCTACCCGCACTGTGGAATTGAACGGTGTAAACGTGACGGAAGGCCAGGTGATCGGCATCCATAACGGCGAACTGGTGATCTCCGCTGATTCCGTGGAAGAGGGGCTGTTGAAGCTTCTTGATGAAATCGGGACTGAAGATTACGAACAGATTACATTGTTTTATGGAAATGGGATGTCTGATGAAGAAGCCGAAAAATATGCCGAGTTAGTGCAGGAAACATATCCGGACCATGAAGTCGAATGTCATTATGGCGGACAGCCGCATTATTATTTCTCCATTTCAGTGGAGTAAGACCGGATTTTGACAAAACCTCCCCGCCTGTTTTTGATTGGCGGGGAGTATTTTAATGGGACAATCGGGGACGGTTCTTAAGTGTCCCAATTTGAAGAACAGCGAACTGTCAGCAGTATGTTCCGTTCAGCGAGTTTGCGGCGGTTACGTTGTCAGGAGATAAACAGGGTATTTTTGTGATTTTTTTCAGCAGAGACAAAGAGCCGAAACTGTATAATCTTTTAATTCTTATCTTAGCCGCGGCAGCTTTTCTCCTTTTTATAAACCGGATGGCTGATCCGCAGCGCCTGATTTATGCCAACAGCGTGATGACGGTTACCTTTGCGCTTGCTGTTGTCTTTTTGTTTTCAGCGTTTTTCCGTCAGCTCGAACATAATCCGTACTCCTATAACGTTATTTTCTATTCCGGTTTTGGCCTTTTTACGCTTTCTTTAGTCTGGACGCATGCTTATTTGACTTTGCAGTCTGTTCGGCAGCCGGATACGTTTACCATTGAGAAAATGCTGAATATCCTGCTGGATTCAGCGAAAAACTTTTTGCTGCTGACAACGCCGCTGCTGATTGGTATATCCATTGCTTCCATTACAGCAACAGTTATTCTTCTCGTCCGGACAAAAGATGTATTTTTTCGAAATCTTTTCGGGATTCTTCTGCCCGCTTTTGTCTTATTCGGTTTGGCGGGACTCGGTGTTTACAGAATGCTGCTTTATTACGCTGGTGAACGATATTTTTACGGGAACCTGCTGCTAAACCTGTTTTCTTCCCTTTTCCTTTATTTTGAATGTATGTTTTTCGGGACCGTTATCGCAATTCTCATTACTTCCAACTATCACACGCGTCAAATTGTTGATTTTTTGATTATTCTGGGATGCGGCCTGGAAAAAGACGGTACCCCTACAACTATTCTTCAAAAGAGGCTTGACGCGGCAATATCTTTCGCGGAAGATCAAAAAAAACGATCCGGAAAAGAGCTGTATTTTGTGCTGTCCGGCGGGCAGGGTGAGGATGAGATACAATCTGAAGCTGCGTCCATGAAATATTATCTGCTCGGGCGGGGATTTTCTGCAAAGAAAATGCTTTTAGAGAATCAGTCGAAAAGCACCAGAGAAAATATGAATTATTCCGCAAAAATAATCCTTGCGCATCAGCCGAATCCTGCTGCCGCGTTTGTAAGCTCGAATTTTCACATCTTTCGCGGCGGATTTTATGCCATTCAGGCCGGATTAAAAGCGGTTGGAATCAGTTCTCCGGTGAAATGGTATTATTGGCCAAATGGTGTAATCGGTGAATTTGTCGGTATAATTGCAGATAATATAAAAAAACAGGCAGTGATTCTTTTTTGTTTTGTTTTTGTTTATATATTGCTGGCAGTGCTTGTATATTGAAGATTTTAGAAAAAAACGGTTTATCATATGTGATTTATTTGATATAATGGTGAGACAGCATCGAAATCGGGAAGGAATTATTGAATGAAAATTAAGCCCTATCAATTAAAAATAATGACAGTTTTATTTTTTGTGCTGTTAATGAATGGATTTATATTGACGGGGAGCGTTCGTGCTGATAAAGACGAGGCGCTGCAGACAGCAAAAAATTATTTGGACTCAATGCCATTTTCCAGGACAGCCTTGGAAGAGTTGCTTCTTTTTTCAGGTTATTCTTTTGAAGAAGCTGAGTATGCGGTAGATAACAGCGGTGCGGATTGGAAAGAGATGGCCGCGCAAAGTGCTGCTTTTTATCTTTCCTCCACAGATTATTCAAAAAACGGATTGATTCGTCAATTGGAATCGGCTGCGGAAGGTTATACACATGAAGAAGCGGTTTATGGTGTGGAAAAAGCCGGTAAAGATGTAAACTGGTTTGAAATGGCTGAAAGGCGTGCTGCTTTTTATCTTCGGTCCAATGTATTTTCTGAAAACGGTTTGATCCGTCAATTGGAATCTGAAAGTGTGGGTTTCACGCATGAAGAGGCCGTTCATGGTGTGCAAAGTGTCAGCCAGGATATTGACTGGAATGAAATGGCTGTACGACGGGCGCAAATGTTCCTTGACAGCGGAACTTTTTCCGAAAATGGCCTGATTCATCAGTTGGAGTCACCGACAGTTGGATTTACGCATGAACAGGCTGTGTATGCTGTGGGAGTTGTCGGGAAAAATGTGGATTGGAATGAAATGGCGGTTCGGAAAGCTCAGGATTATCTGCGTATTATGACTGTTTCGCGAAGAGAATTGATAGAATATCTTGAGTCCGTTTCGGAAGGGTTCACGCATGATCAGGCTGTCTATGGGGCGGATAATGCGGGCGTTGCCTGGTCAGATATGATCAAGGTGCTTACGGAAAATATTGACAATATTTTCCCGATCCGTGGTTTGGAAGAAACGTATACCTATATTGAACCTATCGCATATTCCGATATGGGTCCGGAAACAGCACTCAGGACGGTTGTTATTGATGGAAAGCGGACGGTCCATTTGTTTGCCAATCCGGATACTGTTCATGATTATGTTTATATGAACAGGATCAACTCAGGATATTTACAAAATTTTCTGCTTACGATGGATATAACGGTGGAAGATGCCTACCCGACAGATCAGGCCGGCTGTTTTATCGGTTACCTGAATGAACAGGCTGCTGCCCGTAATGAAGAAGTGGATACCCAGGTCTTTTTGGTTGTCGACGGAAGCGGAGCAGGGTTTTATAAAAAAACAGCTGATTCCGAACATGGCACTTTTACGAGAATTTCCGACCAGCCTCTGGATGTATATCATTTGATGCTTATCCGCTTTACCGGACAGACGTATGCCTTTATTAATAGTGAATATGCCGGTCAGTTCAATGATACCAATACGGGTCCTTCTCAGCTGGTTTTTGGAAATGCTGTTTATGCGAATGGTGAGTCGGCCGTATGCTCTTTTGATAATATGCTTGTCAGAAAGGTGAATAACTGATATGAAAGGAAAAATTCTGTCGGTTCTGATTGCGCTGCTTTTTATCGGGTCTTTTCCATTTTCTGCGGCTGCCCAGGATGAAGATAACATAATAAATCCTAAACAACTGTTGGAAATAGCCGATACCCAGTATTTTCCTCTGATGTCATTTGGTAATGATTTTTCTGAAGATCAGGGATATGTCAACGAATTCCCTAATCCGCTGACGCTTCATCAATACTATATCTATGATGGTGTCGGAACTGATTTGTTGATGACGATAAACCCCTCTGAACAAAAAGTGCATACAACAAACAAGCGTTTGAAATTTGACCAATATCGGGCAAAGGACTTCCATGTCACCTTATCTGTTGAACGGACAGAAAATATTCCTGACAGCGAAGGGGGAATCTGCTGGATCCGTTACAGTAATGTGCTTTTTACGGGAGAAGGGAAGGAAAACGGTCTAATTATATACCCGGGTGATAGGGCTTATTTCTTTAAACCTGTGGATGGTGAGCTTGTTTATGAAGAAGCTGCCGACCTTTCAGAATTAAATGCAGACCGTCTGTTAAAATTTGATTTTATTCGTCTTGACGGAACGATTTATGTTTATGTGAACGAAAGATTTGTGTTCAGCGCCAAAGATGAATTTAATGATTATGTTTCTTTTGAAGCCGGATCGGAATTATATGCAGGCGGCAATCGTATTCATTGTACTTTTGATGATTTTTCAATCAAAATGAGATAACAAGGGAAGGTATCTGAAATCATGAAAAGATCAATTTTATTTCTGTTGATTTTGTTTATTCTCCTGACCGCTGTATTTCCCTGTTCCGCGGATGAATATGTTGATCCGATCCTGCTGACAGACCCGCATCCGAATGTGTTCAGCTGTAAAAATGATATTTTTATTGAAATTCCCGCACATCCGACGATCGGTAAAACAGCGAGTAATCGATATACAAATAATTATTTTTTTGAATTTAAGGTGGAAATTCTGTTTTTGCTTGAAGAGACGTGGAATGGGATCGATCGAAAAAGTTTCACATTGAAGCATAAAAATGCCGATGGGGCTGAAACCTCATATCCGCTGAATTATGCCATCACCATGATGTCAAACCTCAAAAACAGCTGGTTTACTTTTGCGGAACCGTATGATTTCGCTGATTTGAGGTTTACGAATCTTATTTTTGAGGTTGTCCCTTATGATACATCCGGCTGGTCTCTGGTATTTCGCCCAACGGAACGCGGTTCGGATACTCCCTATTGTGAAGTAACGATCCCGCTTGTCATTCAATAAATAAGGGATGCGTTTCGGAACCGAGTATATGAGATCTGCGTCGTAATGAAGATGCGGCCCGCACAGTGTTCCGTTACGCCATACTGAGTCTTGAACTGATACAGTAAAGGATTTTGTTTATGAAGAATAAATTATTGTTGTCCTTTTTTGTTTTACTGATAATATGTTCTTTCCATAATGTATTCGCACAGGAGACCGAAGATCTGCCGCTGAACAGGCGTTTCCCGCTTACAAAAATCAGTGATCCGATGAATCAATATGCTCCGGCAGCTTATTATCGCTTTTCTCCGGATGTTCTTTTCTTTGACCAGATCGATCTGTCTTATTTCCCTCATGAATTATGGACAAAAGATCAATGGACTTTGCTTGGCCGCTGGAGTGATGGAAATACATACAGCCAAATGATATATTCCGACACACCTGCTGCAAAAAAAATGATGCATGGGACGGATGTCGGTGAGAGCCGTGGGTTTTTACGTGATTTTTATCTTTATGCTACACTGTTTATTTATGACAATTATCCTGCCGATACAGGTTCCTGTTATATCTATTATTCAGATTCTTTACTGATTGGATATAAGGAAAGCAAGGGAATTTTGATCGATCCGGAATCGGGAGTTTATCAGGCTGTAAATTCTTATGGTGGAAACAGACATGCTACGTACAGTCAGAATACGATCAAACATGAGCTGGAACTGCTTCAGGAAATTAATCCTAAAGATTTGACTATTAATCCGGATGATATCGGCTCTTCTTCCATTGGGGAACTTGACTACCAGTATTTGAATCTTGATTCACAATTTCTCCGGGATTATCAATCCATTACAGATAAATATCGGATGGCAGCTTCAAAAATGGTAAAAGCTTATCGGGTAGAGGTGATACGTCAAAATGGTATTTCCAATATTTATATCAATGGAAAACTGATTTTTAATTCCCGAGATGCCATTACAACAAGTAATGATGCCGGTCAGCCTGTTCCGGACAGAGTTTCATGGAGTTATGGACCGATACTGAATGAGGAAGGGTTGACGGTAACCTGCTCGATTGGAGATCTTTATATTTTCGGGACCGGGCTAAACGAGGTGTTTTGATTATGAGAAAGAATCTTTTCGGATCATTCCTGCTTTTTATTATGGTTTTGTTTACCGGATTGCTGTCTGCTTCGGGTTTTGACGTTATCCCCAGTGAATCGTATGATTTTCCCGTGGATGGTAATTTCCCCCCGGTTTTAAATGTCGGAGAGGCAATCGAATGTGGTGATTACACTTTTCGGATCATGTATCCACCTGTTCTCGCAAAGTCTTTTCAGGCGATGATTGCAAGTAAAGATTTGAAATATCTGACGATGCGCGTTGGAATAACCAATAACAGTGAGGAAACAATCGGCTGGATCGCACCGGATTCTTTCCATGTTCAGGAAATCATTCGAAACCAGCTTTTTGGTACCTATAAACTGGATTATCTGATGAGCGCAAAAGCTGCCGCAGGATATTCCTGGAAAGCATTTTATTCCGCTATTGCTCCCGGTGAAACGCTTCAGACACTGATTGTTTTTTCTGTTTTTCAGGAAGCAAACGATTGGATTTTTTACCTTTCCCCTCATATGTTTGGAGAATCTTCTAAAGAAACCGTTAAATTCCGCTTACCGGCTGTTACGGTTCAGTGAAAGGGTGCTGTATGAAAAAAACGTTAGGGCTGTTACTTCTGCTTATTTCCTTTTTGATGTCCTTTTCATCTGTTGGCGCGGAACCATTGATTCCTGTGGATCACAGGATGTATTATATGTGCGGTGATATTTTTGAACTTGCTTTTCCGGATATTCCCGGAACCAGCAGCATGATATCCAACACCTCTCAGGTTCATGCAACTGCGGGGCCGGATGAACGGCTGCTGCAGATTCGTATTCAAATGCGGAATATGACCCATTCCGTAATTCAGGGGTTGAACAAAGATTGTTTTACATTGACCGGGTATGTGAGAGACCGATCGATGACGTATAAACCGGAGCTGATTATTTTTACGGATTATTTCGGGTCCGGAAATTATTATAACTGGGATAACCTGCCTCCGATGCGGATGGCGGATATTCTCATTGTTTTCCGTGTGAAACCGGTTTTGATCAATTGGGAGTTGTCTATTGATACTTCCTCTGCTGTGTTTACACCTTTTTCTACTGATAATGCCAGTTATGTGCCGAATGAAGAAAACGGAGAATTTTGTTACGGAACATTCCAATTCGCTTCTCAACAGACGCTTGAAACAGGAGCGATAACGATGTTTAAGCGGTAATTCATATATTTGTTGTTACCATTCACGGTCTATCCACGGGACAGACCCCCGGGCCTGTCCCACTATGAAGCACAAGAGGACAATTTTATACCGATATTGGCAGCTTCGTGAATTGTAAACATTCATTGTCATATTTTTTGTGAATAATCATGTTTTTCTCCAATTTTTGTTAATTTATGGTAATATTGTTGCGGTAAATTGAATGGGCAGTTGATGCCCGCGATTCACTGATGACAGCCGGTGCCGAAAGGCTTAATATCCTGCCGAGGCGAATGAAGAGAAATCAAACCGAAGTTTTGATCTTTTTGTCTTTGTCTGTGCAACCGGCGGCAAAGATTTTTCTATTTTTAACGGGAAGGAGGAAATTACATTGGCCTTTACAAAAGATGAGAAATCTAAGATGATGGCGCAGTATGGCGAATGGCTGGACAAAAGCCAGGCCATGTTTATGCTCACCTATGATAAGATGAACATGCCCACCATCGACGCGATCCGTGATAAGATCCGTGAAGCAGGCGGTGAAGCCCATGTTGTGAAAAACACCCTGATCACCAAAACGCTTGCTGATAAGGAATATCCCGCCGGTGAAGAATTGACCGGAACCACGCTGGCCAACTTTGCGTTCACAGACGCAGCCGCTGTTGCAAAAGCTGTCAGCGGAATCGTCAAAGATTATGGCATGAAGATCAAGTACGGTTACCTGGATAAGGGACTTCTGAACAAAGAAGAAGTTGCGAAACTCGGTACCCTGCCGTCTCTTCCGGAAATGCGCGCAAAACTGCTCGGAACCATTATGGCTCCTGCATCCCAGCTTGTTCGCACCATCAACGAACCTGGCCGCGGCCTTGCAGCTGTTATTCAGGCGAACGTTGACAAACAGAATGCACCTGCTGAATAATTTTCAGCATTTATTTCGCCGGGGATGCACCCGGAAACAAAAATCTAATTTTAAAATATACTATTTAGGAGTTTATAATGGCAGATATTGCTAAACTTGTTGAAGAACTGAGCGCCCTGAGCGTATTGGAAGCCGCTGACCTCGTCAAGGCATT
>JAFPZX010000101.1 GCA_017417055.1 Anaerolineaceae bacterium | reverse complement strand
GTTCACGGTATAGTTTTACAAGCTTTTCATAGGTTTCCCTTACGGATGAGCTCCCGTAATAGCTGTCATTTTCTCCTGTGACCAAATAAACCGGTGTCTGAGCGTTTGCCAACGGCTCCAATTTCCCATCCCATTGCGATGAACAGTGCAGAAATGCGGTATAAAGTTCCGGCGCGATCTCCATGACAAGGGATCCGGTCTCACCGCCGCCGGAATACCCGTTGAGGTATACCTTTCCCGGATCGATATTGTAATGGGACAAAAAGTATTTGGTCAGTGCCACCGTCTGTCTCGCGGAGGTCATGCCCCAGTCGTTCAGCTGCGGGGCAATGATGATCATTTCGTTGTTATACTTTTGTGCCTCCATTCCATAGTCCTCCGCACGGACATTTACGCCGATTCCCTGAAAATACAATCCTTCATAACCCGGCAATGTGACGAACAGCGCATATGGTTTGCCTCCATCGTAGCTTTCCGGAATATGCAGACCGAAATGGATATCGCCGCTGCCTTCGCTGTGCAGGACGTTATCGAAAAGGAATCCGCGTACCGCTTCAGTTCCATATTCAATTTTTTCGTCAAGACGCTCAGAAATAGCTTGTCCCTGAACGTTGTGGATCGACAATGACACTATGACCGTAGTGAAGAAAAGGACGATTATCTTTTTCATATATCACCTGCTTATTTGAGGTCTCTGATATTTTTAATCATCACCATAAACTTCCCGGATCAGCGGAAAAGTGCTCCAGGCTTTCGGCTAGCCGCAGTAGAAAGCCAGCTGCGTGGCGATCTCAACAGCTTCCTGTTTCGTGATACCGTGTTCTTTTCCAAGCGCCAGATGGCTTTTCAGCTGCGGATAAAGGCCTGCGGAAAAGAGCGCCGCAATGGTGATCATGCTTCGGTCCCGAGCGGAAAGCTGTTCCTCTCTGGACCAGACTTCACCGAAAAGTACATCATCATTCAGCTCGGCAAATTTCGGAGCCAGGCTGCCAAGACGATCACGTCCTGCTGTTTGTTTTTTCATATTCATATTCCTTTCCGTTTTATTTCGATTGTCTTTCCCAAAAGGCCACAGCCCGATTGATCCATCCCTCAGCTATTGTGCCTGTACCGAGACCGAACCCGTGCGGCAGACCGCTGAAGATTTCTATCTCCGCGTCAGTTCCGTTGGATTTGATCCGGGCGATTCGTCTTTCCATCGTCTGGTAATCGGCGATCCAGTCACTTGTCCCGACAGCGCTGTAAGTAGGCGGTTCAATTCCGCTGACTTCCGAAAGACCTGTATAATTTACGATCACTGCAGCCGGCCGTGGATAGAATTTTTCACCAAAGTTTTCCGTCCCGTAGGATCCCAGCCACGCGGCCATTCTCGCACCCGCGGACCCGCCCCAAAGCGAGTAATCGGACGTATCGACTTCCAGTTCTTCCGCATGGTCAAAGATAAATGCGATCGCACGGGCAAGGTCTTCGCAGGCGGTCTGTGCACCGGGACGGTAGATCAGTGCAAAGGCGTTATAGCCCATTTTTGAAAGCTCCAGCGCGTGCGGAAAGCTGTCATGCATTGCCCCGACATAGGCAAATCCGCCGCCGGCGTTGCAGACTGCGAACTTTTCACCGGGATGACCTTTGAAGAAAAACAGCCCGGTATCGGCTTTGGCCCGATCGGCTGCGATCTCCTTTTCCGTATAAATACTGTAAAAAATCTGCTCACCTGCCAGGACCCGGCTGCGCAGGGTGTTGATGATCTCAACTGTTTCACGCGGATCGATCCCGTTGTACCAGGTCAGCGAAAGATTTCCAAGGGTGTTGCCGTCGTAGTATCCGGAATTGACAGGGAAGAGCAATCTGCCGTATCCATCAAAAGCGGGATCGCCAATGACATCTGAGATTTTTGAATTTGTGTCATAATATGCTTCCACAATAACTCCTTCTTTCTCCGAACCGGCCTGGCCGCCCTTTCCGAAGAAAAGCGGCAGAGCGTTGTATAAAAACTCCTGGACGGCATCAAAATCATGATGTCCGCCCTGTTTCTGATAGAAGACGATATGCTCCGGTGGGAACACGTCACCCCGGCTGAACATTTCATCCATCTGCATCAGCGTCTGGCTCTTTACGACATCTTCAGTGCCCACACCTTCATAGACAAAATATCCGCGTTCATTGAGATCATTTTCTTCGATCAGATGCTGGATAAAGTCAACATTCCGAACCGTCTGAAAATCACCGTAAGTCCCGAAATACCAGCTGGAACCGCTCATCGGCAGAAAATAGTGAACGTAATCATAGTCATAACAGAATATCTGCCAGGTAGTGACAGCACCGAGAGAAAAGCCGCCGAAGGCACGGTGATCACGGGATGCCATCAACCCTTCCGGTGTGGTGTTTTCCGCATAGGTGTGATATTTTCCTTCAACAGCCGGCATCAGGTGGTTTTCAAAATCCAGATGAAAAGCCCTCAGTTCACTGACAGAGCCGCCCCAGCCGGTATCGCTGCGGCTGTTGTAAAATGTCGCGGAAACCATGATCACGGGAGGAATGTCACCGTTTTCGATCAGATGGTCAAACATATTCTTTGTCGCGGTATAGTCGAAATATTCACCGGCATGTCCTCCCCAGCCGTGCATCAGATAGATGATATCGTATTTCGTTTCCGTATCGTTTTCGTCATATCCGTAAGGAAGATAGACGTAAGCGGTTTTGGTGATCGGTGCTTCGTTGCCGGCATAATCCTTTGATTCATAATCCAGCCGGATAACGGTTCCCTTCCGTGAGGCAGGCGTTTTGTATTCCGCAGGAACGGTCTTCGACCATCCGGTCTGCGGGATGCCGATTGTCTTTACTTCATGTGCAGATGCTGTGTTGATATGCAGGCAGAATACACTTCCGGCTGCTGTGAAAACAAGCATAATGAATAATAAAAATAAATCCTTCATAATTATTCCATCATTAAATAACGAGTCAGCGGGCAAATTTCATATCACCTGAAGCAGATCAGGACCGCGCCGCTGACTCAATCAAAAAAGAGATTACAACTTTTTCTGATTTGCTTCAGCAAGACTGCTGATCAATCCTTTATATTCAAAACCGCAGAGACCTGCAAAACGGGTCATGGTGTAATTACAGGCTTCCAGCATCCATTTCTCCGGCGCGGCACCCTGCACGATGGC
>JAFPZX010000100.1 GCA_017417055.1 Anaerolineaceae bacterium | reverse complement strand
GTGTTGCTGGGCGCATGTAAAGAAACTGCAAGGTTGACCTGATGTTTTTCTGCAGTAAACTGTTCAATGCGCGGTACGATCCCTACGGTTGAAATCGTGATCTTTCGTTCACTGAAACCCATACCTTTCGGGTCACAGAGGATATCCACAGCTTTCATAACTGCATCATAGTTATAAAAAGGCTCTCCCATCCCCATTACAACAATGTTGCCGAGCGTCAACCCTTTGGATTTGAGAAGCCGGGAGACGAACAAAACCTGCGCCACGATTTCCCCGGCAGAAAGGTTGCGGATAAACCCCATTTGTCCTGTGGCGCAAAACGCACAATTCATCGGGCAGCCAACCTGTGTTGAAATACAGACCGTGTTTCGTTCCCTTTCGAGCTTCTGGACAGATTCGGTCATCCTGTCATCGGAATTTATTGTCGGGAACCGCAGCGAAGTATAACGAATCAGGACGGATTCGATCTTCCTGTCATCCTGAAGCCGGAATAAAAACTTATTGGTTTGACCGTCAGCGGATTTCAGATCTTTATCAACGGTCAGCGGCTTGAAACAAAATCGCTCACCGAGTTTCTGTCTCAGGTCTTCGGACAAATTTGAAAATTCAGAAGGGTCTTCGACTGATTGTCTATAGATCATCTGCCAGATTTGTTTCGCAAGATAAGCCGATTTTCCGCTTTCTGTGATCAAATCCGTCAGCTCTTTCAAATTCAAATCATAAATTATCGGTTTCATCTATTCCTGCCTGCTCTATCAGTAACTAAAGGATTACCCCATATTGCAATAATCTGCATTTGCGGCTCCCTTTTTTTGCGGTTTTTCTGTAATATTATGCACAGTTTTAAGAAATTCGCAATAGTTGTTTTAAGAAATTTCGTTAATTTTGTTTTAAGAAATTCTTTTTTTATAAAATTCAATTATAAAGTGCAGCAGCAAATAAAATTTAAAGGAAAATGACTTTAATTACTCTCACATAAGGCTGCATGTAAAAACAGAATTTTCATTTGAGGAAACAGAAACAGAGGTTCTTTGGCATGTAAAACAGGAAAACATCCACGCAGTTTGGAGATAAAGATTCATTGTCTAAAAAGATATGCTGTTGGTCAATTACGAAGCTCCGGATGGAACAAAAAAGCATAACCGGCTGGGGAACGATTCAACTGTATGACAAACAAGGGACTGACCTGATCCTTGTGGATTCTGATCCTTATTTGAAAAACCCATTGACACCGCCGAGCACGAGACGATTTGTCATTTCGATAACTTCTTCCAAAGGCAATCTTTTCCCGTCTTCAACCCACTGCCGGTACGCATTCAGCACCGCGTTGTTGATGAATCCCATCAGCAGTTTTTTCTCATATTCGGAAAGCTTTTGGTATTTTACGGATTTGGACCACCCGACTGTGTTCACGTTATCAACCATATCATTGCGGATCGCATGATAGGTCGTGCTGCAGGTGATCTTTTCATAAGCAAGTCCCTGGTCAGCCGAGTATAGAAAGAATTCCCGGTTTACTTTGTCAAGATCTTCTGGAAGAGAATAATCTTTGATCCGTTCAATGTAGGATGAAGATAATTCTGTCTGCATTTCCGCAAGCAAATAGTCGAGGGTCTCGTAATAATGATAGAAGGTCTTCTTATTGATTTTGGCCCTGCCGCAGAGTTCTTTTACGGTGATTTTTTCGTAATCCTTTTCGCAGATCAGCTCATCGAACGCGCTTTTGATACTTTCAATCGTTTTGACGACCCGCAGATCTTCATTTCCTTTCAGAATCATAAGAGAGCCTTCCTTTTATATTTTGTTATTATTCAAATCTGGTACCGCAAGCAAAGTGCAGTCCTGCATTGCGGGCTAAGCCGCACCAGCAGGGCAGACCTTGTGTTATGCTTCATATGCAAAGTTTATGCTTTTTCGAATTCCGGACGCCAGCCGGCAAAGCTCGCAAGCATTGCATCAGTACGATTATAATAGCGAACGCCTTTGTCAAGTTTTGCGATTTCAGCCATTTCGTCATCGCTAAGGCGGAAGTCAAGGATATCAAGGTTATCTTTGATGTGAGCAACATTGCGGCTGCCGGGAATCACAACAAAGCCCATCTGGGTATGCCAGCGGAGAATCACCTGCGCGGGCGTTTTTCCATACTTTGCGGCAAGCTCCACGAAAACCGGTTCGTTCAGCAGCGATTTGTCCCCATGTCCCAGCGGATACCAGCTCATCAGTTTGATTCCATATTTGTCCAGTGTCTTGCGCAGTTCGGTTTGTGTGAAGTAAGGATGGGCTTCCACCTGGATGAATTGCGGAACGATCTCCCATTTCGTTTCCAGTTCCGCGATATATTTGCCTTCAAAGTTGGAAATCCCAATCGACTTTGCTTTCCCCTCTTTGTAAGCCTTTTCCAGCTGACGATACCCGGCAAGCCAGTTCCCGGCAGGCTGGTGAATATACAGCAGGTCGACATACTCGACACCCAGCCGTTCAAGTGTCTCGTCAACCGCATTTTTATTTTCATATTCGCTCGGCCAGAGCTTGGTTGAAAGGAAGATATCTTCCCGTTTTACACCGCTTTCCTTCATACCGCGGCCGACTGCCCGTTCATTCACATAGGCATTGGCGGTATCGATAAGAGAATATCCCATTTTCAGCGCTTCCCGGACGCTGTTTTCGGCATCCTTGGGTGAGAGCATGAAGGTTCCGATCCCAATCACCGGGCATTCCATTTTATTGTTCAGTAAGATGGTTTCCATATATTACTCCTCAGCATAATCCGTTTGATTTCAGCCATTTTTCGATTTGCGGTTTTGAACCGGCGACACTGCTGCCGCTGATGGATAAACCATTCGCAACTCTGGCACCAGGACAGGCCTTTGCGATATCACGTTCGCTTCCGCCCATGCCGCTGCCTTCATTGGTGCACAGCGGCAGGAAGGTCTTTCCTGAAAAATCGAACTTTTCCAGAAATGTGAAGACAGCCATTGGCATGGTTCCCCAATAGTTCGGATAAGCCAAAATGATCGTATCATATTCATCGATGGATTCCGGCATAGATACCAGATCCGGCCTTGCTTTTGCCCGCAGATCTGCTTTCGCTTCTTCGATGCAGGTCATATAAGCTTTGGAATAAGGTTTCACCATCTCGATTTTGAAAACATCCGCGTCGATCAGTTCACGGATTTTTCCGACAGCCACTTCGGTGTTTCCGACTTCAATATAGCGCATGGAACCGCCGAAATAGTTTTCATCCGCTCTTGAGAAATATGCGATCAAAGTTTTTGACATGTTAATTCACTCCTTTACGATATGCAACTAATGTTTCTTATTTTCTGTTTGGTATTATAGTCGCTTGCTTACCAAAATTCAACGGGCAATAATTGAGATTCAGTTACATAAGAAACTCTTTTTCGGAAACTGCTGCATATTTATCACGTTTGAAACGATTACTCACTCCTGTCCTGTGCCGCGATATATACCAAAATCAAAATTCTGCAAGCCATGCCTCAACGGTTTGACGTACGGCATCCTGTTGGTTCTGGCAGTCATTTCCGCGGATAGCAAGCCCCTTCAGCACCTCGGAATTTGGGCAGGCAGCCGCCAGTTTGCGGTCAAAGCCGGAAAGTCCGCTGCCTTCATGCGTTGAAAACGGCACAAGTTTTTTTCCGGTGAAGTCGTTGTTTTCAAACACAGTGTACATGATCATCGGCCAGTCCGCCCACCAAACAGGTGCACCGATAAAAAATCGTGTCGTACTGAGAAAGATCCGGCAATGATCCGGCATATTCCGGCCTTGCTTTCGCGTTCTGCTCCTGTTTAGCGACATCTGTAAGTGCATTATAGGTCATCGGGTAGTGATCATCCACGGGAAGCACTTCAAAGAGATCAGCGTCTGCGATTTCCGCAATCATTTCAGCAACGATTGAAGTATTTCCCTTTTCAATCACACCGACGGTATATTGTTCCCCGGTTCGTGAGAAATAGATGACCAGTTTATCACGTCCGGTTGTTTCCGGCTCGGGTATCTGCTCCTGCACAGCTGCCTCCTGCGGAATTTCTTCTTCAGCAGCCGGATTCACCGTCGGTTCGGAGGAAATCGTCGGTGCTGCTTCCTGTGCAGCAGTTGGTTCGGCCGGAATCGCAGGAACTGCTGTGTCCGTCGGTGCAGGTGTTTGAGGGGTATTTGCACATCCGGAAGAGACAAATAACACCATGACCAAGGTGATAACAAATAATGATTTCAAAATTTTCATAATGAATCCTTTCTTTTTTCAAATATGCAGTATGACTGCTGATCTACCTTTCCTCAGCGGTTGACAGATATCCATGCACCGTCTCGCTTTTCGTAAATATGTGTACCGCTCATGCGATAGGTTCCTCTGGCGCCATATGCATTGGCGTTGAGAATAGAGGTATAGGTGATCTGTGCCTTATTTCCATCAACTTTTATGACCGGGTTTTCGATACCGATGGTAAAGTATCGGAGTCTTCCGTTGGCTACGTCGGCAAAATATTCTTCCCTGGTCTGCTGCATGCCGCTCATGTGGGTGTAGATCATATCTTCCGATACAAGCTCACGCATGGTATCAATGTCCGCATCAGTCATAGCCTGACAGTATCTTGCCTGAGCATAAAGCACCGCCAGTTCTTCTTCATTCAGAGAAGAAATATCAATTCCTGTAATATCAACATTGGTAAATTTTGAAAAATCGTAGTTCTGCATGCTTTCCTCACTTTCCGCGATTTCTATTGTAACGGTCACACTGTCATTCATATCCGCAAACAGACTGAGATCCGAAATGATCCGTCCCATCCGGATCAGTCCGCCCTGGGTGAAGTTTTCTTCATTTCCGAAGAATACTGCCAGTGACTTTCCCGGAACATAATAAGTCACGTCACCGTTCTCATAATCCGGGATAACTACGCCATCTTCAGGCAGCGGTTCAATCGCGACGTAATATTCCCGATCCGCATAGCGCCGCATATTCAGCGTCAGCGGCAGCTGTTCCAGAAATGCTCTGGATGTTTCACTATCATCGAGAACAGCCATGATTTCCGTTTCATCGAACAGCATTTTTATGTTTGTTGAATTTGTTTGTTCCGCATTTTTGTTATCAGCTATTTGCATAGTTTCTGTCTCCTCAGACGCTGTTATATTCTGTCCCAGCACTGTTTGAAAGGCAGAAAGAATGAATAACATAATGACTGCTGCACAAACAGATGTGAACATTTTTATTCCTTTGTTACCCATATAGTCCTCCTGATTTAGATCTGCATCGCTGTTTCATATGCTTCCGCAATGCAGCTCATAACGTTGCCGACTTTATGTCCGTCGCCGATCTCATATACCTCTACTCCTGATTCAGTCAAATTTTCTTTCATAGACGGAAGCGGTCTGTATCCGATGGAAAGGATCACCGTATCAGCAGTAATTTTTTTCTCTGTATCATCCGGAAGTTCCACCAGAGCGCCATCATCCTGTACAGATTTCAGCCTGGTTCCGGTATAGATCTGCACGCCATAAAATTCAAAGGCATCCAGCAGCATCGCTTTATTCATGCCCGGGACATTGTTCAGGTTCAGGATCTGATCCAGTGCCTCCACTATGGTGACCTTTTTGCCTTCTTTTGCATAACCGTAAGCGATCTCGCACCCAACCAGTCCGCCGCCGACGATCACGACATTATTTCCAACCGGTTTCCTGCCGAGCAGTGCATCTACCCCGGAAACAGACATTTCGATTCCATCTATGGATGGCGGCATAACGGGTACAGAACCTGTGGCAAGGATCACTGCGTCAGCGTTCAAATTCTTCAGCTTATCAGCATTTACTTCCGAATTCATCCTGACATCCACATTCAGAAGCTTCATCTGATTTCGAAAGTATTCTGTCAGAGAGCCGATTTCAACCTTGAAATCGTGTGCTCCAGCTGGGATCAGGTTGCCGCCAAGGACATTGCTTTTTTCATAAAGTGTAACATTATGCCCGCGAAGCTTCAGAATGCGGGCTGCTTCCATCCCGGCAACGCCTCCGCCAACGATGACAACTTTTTTCGCTGTGTCCGCTTTTGTAATCTTTTTTACGCCTTCGTATCCTACTTCGGGATTGACAGCGCAGCCTACCCGACCTGAGCAAAAATATCCCCAGATGCAGCCTTGATTACAGCCGATACAGGTGCGGATCTCTTCCGCTTTTCCCTCTGATATTTTATTCGCATACTCAGGGTCAGCAATCGCCTGTCTGCCAATAACGACCGCGTCAATTTTACCATCTGCAATAGCTTTCTCATTCATTTTCGGATCAGCCATTCGTCCGCCGCAGAGAACAGGGATGTTCACCGCCTGCTTTAGTTGGGAAGCCATGTCCAGCATGAATCCCTGCGAAATATAGGATGGCGGCATGGCGTAATAGAATGCGTCCAGTGTTCCGGCATCCACAGAGAGACCGTCATACCCATAGGATTCCAGAAGTTTTCCGATTTCTACCGCCTCTTCCGGCGTTCTTCCGACTTCCTCCGAGCCGTCAAAAGATGCTTTGTTGAAGTCCTTCATGTAACTTTTCAGTGCAAGCCGCATGGTCACGGGGAAATCAGGACCACATTCACGCTTGATGGCTTCAACGATTTCCTTCGCCACTCGGATTCGGTTTTCCAGACTGCCGCCATATTCATCCTCCCTGTGATTCATGTAAGCAAGCGCGAAGGAATCCAGCAGATGTCCCCAGTGCATGGCGTGAATGTCCACCCCGGCGAATCCAGCCTCTTTACAGAGCCTGGCGGCCTTGCCCATTTCAGAAACCTTGGTATGGATCTCATCAATTGTCAGCTCTTTTGTGATCACATTCGGATCACCCAGGGTCGGAAGCGGAGAAGGCGTTTTCAAACCGCCGTTGCGCCCGACGTTCATGGAAAGCTGGATGAACATTTTGCAGCCATATTTCGCGATCCGGGCGTTCAGTTCTTTTCCCTGTGCGATGAATTTATCCGGATGGTTCAATATACCGTCGCAGCCGTCAACAATACAGTCACCGTTTGTACCTCCGGAAAACAGCAGCCCGAAACCACCTTCAGCTCGTCTTACGAAATATTCGATTCCTTCCCGGGTAAAACCGCCCCATTCGGTATTGCCGAAGCCGGTATCCATCGGGGCCATGAACATCCGGTTTTTGAGTGTTACAGAACCGATTGTGATCGGACTGGAGAGATGAGAAAAACTCGTAGAATTCATCGCCTAACATCTTCCTTTCTGCTGATTATGCGTTCAGAACATGTTTTTCCGAGATCAGGAAAGTGGTCCTGCGGCGTTTGATATACCACTTACCATCCTTTTTTACATAAAGATCGGCATAACGAACGTAGTTTGTCGTGATCACATCCTTACCATCCACTTCATTGACGAGTGCAGCCTGGCAATAAGCTGTCCCCTCTGCTTCAGTGAGATCATCGCTCAGTTTAATGGTATGCTGGCCATTGATGTGGTAAACGGATTTGCAGGGGTTGATCGTCGCGGCAAATGCCTGAACAAGTGCTTCTCTGCCGGCAATGTTTTGAATTTCTCCATCAAATCCCATCTGAAACTCCAAAACGCCATCAGGAAGGAAAAGCTCTCCCTGTCCCTTTGCATCCTTTACATCGGCAAGGTTGGAAAAAACATCAACAAGTTCCTTCAGTTCCATTTTTGCTGACAACACTTCACTATTCATTTTGCATTCCTCCATTTGTTATTCAGGCTTATACAGCAACGCCGGTTTCTTTTTCATTCATTATATAAAAAAGAAAAGTTTCAGACAATGGGCAATATTTCCAAATCGGTTACGTTAGCAACTCTTTTTACAAAAGAGTTACTTAAGCTCCGAAATTAATAAAACTGCCCATTGAATAATTTTCTGGATTTTTTATAATGAGAAGCAAGATAAGAAACGTAAGTTTCCAATTCAGGAATGAAACAAACAAAATATCTAATAATTATATTTTGTCAGAAACAAGGAGTACAAGATGATTTTTGACCGCAATGAAAACAAAGACGTGATCGCACTGCTGGGAGCAGGCTCTATGGGAACCGCCATCGTGCGTCGTATCGCTGCAGGCAGAAAGATTCTGCTGGGCGACATCAGCGAGAAGAATCTGGAACAGGTGAGCCACGACCTGCAATACAGCGGCTACGATGTGGAGATCTGCGTGGTCAACGCACTGGATAAGACTTCTGTTGAATCCTTCGCGGAAAAGGCAGCTTCCCTCGGAAATGTGAAATACTTCATTGATACCGCCGGAGCTTCTCCGTCACAGGCTTCACCGGAACATATTCTGAAACTCGATATGGTAGGAACAGGGTATGCCGTTGATGCTTTCGGTAAAATGATGGCAGCACGCGGTGCTGGGCTAATCATTTCCAGCCAGACAGGCTATATGCACAGACTGCCGGATGAAGTGGAACTGGAAATTCTTCGTACCCCTACCGATAAACTGATGGATATCGCTTATATCAAAAAGACAGCCGTTCAATCCGGTATCGCTTATATGATCGCGAAGCGGGTCAATCATCTTCAGGCACAGAAAGCAGCAGCCACAACCTGGAAGGAACGCAGAGCCCGCATTAACACCATCAGTCCCGGCATTATTGTCACGCCGCTTGCCTATGATGAATTCAAAGCAGCTGGAGATAACTATCAGGTGATGATCGACTCTTCCGCTGCGATGCGCACCGCGTCCTCTGATGAGATCGCGGAAGCCGGTGCATTCCTGCTCGGAGAACATGCGGCATTTATCACCGGAACCGATCTGCTGATCGACGGCGGTGTCATCGCTTCCATCCGCACAGGAGCTTATAAACTTCACTAAAATAAAGGAGAACAACATGTCTGACGGAAAATTAGGATTTGGTTTTATGCGTCTGCCGGTATTCAACGGCGAACAGACCAACATTGACTTCGACCAGCTGAATAAAATGGTGGATGAATTCATCGGAAACGGTTTCACCTATTTTGACACCAGTTTTGCCTACCATAACGGCACAAGTGAAGCCGCCCTGAAACGCACGGTTGTTGACCGCTATCCGCGTGACCGGTTCACGATTGCAACAAAGTTCCCTACTTTCGCGGTACAGAGTGAAGATCAGGTGGAAGGAATCTTCGCGCAGCAGCTTGCCAACCTCGGGACAGATTATGTAGATTACTATTTGCTCCACATTCTGAATACAAAATTCTACAACGGTTTGGATGGAAAGGGCGGTGTTGTGAAGACCTGCCGGCTCTTTGAACACGCACAACAATGGAAAGATGAAGGTAAAATCAGGCATCTGGGTTTCTCCTTCCATGATTCACCGGAAGTGCTGGATCAAATTCTCACTGAACATCCCGAAGTAGAATTCGTACAGATCATCATCAACTATTTCGACTGGAACAGCTATTTTATCGCATCCAAAGGCTGCTATGACGTGATCCGCAAACATGGGAAGAAAGTCGTCGTTATGGAGCCGGTCAAGGGCGGCGTTTTGGCAGCTATTCCGGAAGCCTCCGAAAAACAGCTCCATGCTATCGAACCTGAGATCAGCCCCGCGGGCTGGGCATTGCGCTACGCGGCCAGCAAAGAAGGCGTACTTGCTGTTCTTTCTGGCATGTCCACACTGGAACAGGTACGGGATAATGTGAAGAGCATGAAGGGCTTTACAGCTCTCAGTGATGAACAGCAAAAGCTGCTTGAAAAGCTTGCTGCGGACCAGAAAGCTGCCGGTCCGGAACACACCGGTGATTTCACAAAATATGAATCACTGACGTATCATGGCGTGTCCGTGGCTGCGATTCTTGACACCTATAACTCCGCAATGGTTCAGCCGAATCCCTTGTTTTCCGGTGAGATGAACTACCTTGCCAACAAAATGCTCTCCCTCGGAGTGACGAATATTCATCAGGACTTTCCGGAAGAAATCGTGACGCTGGACGGTGAAGATATTACAGCTCAGGTAAAAGAAGCATGGGATTTTCTCGTGGAACATGCATTTGTAATGTGAGGTATTTTATGAAAAAAATGATTGTTGCTTTATTGGCATTGATGAGTCTGATGTCTGTTTCGCTCTGCGGAGCGCAGACTGCGGATTTCGACCTGGAAAAAGGTACAGTTCTGCTGAACAGCGGCTATGAGATGCCGGTGTTGGGTATCGGATGTTTCGCGCTTTCGGATCAGCAGGCGGAAAATTCAGTTTACTGGGCACTGCGGGATGGCTATCGCCTTATCGATACAGCCCGCATCTACGGTAATGAATCGGGCGTCGGACGGGCGATTCGTCGGGCGATTGAAGAAGGCTTTGTAACTCGCGAAGAAATCTTCGTTACCACTAAAATGTGGACCTCTGATTTTGGCAATGGAACGGGCAGCAGCTGCCGGAAAGCTGCGTTCGATCGGGCTTTCCAACTTTTATGAACCGGCTGACTTTGACCGCCTGGTAAATGCTACCACAATCAAACCGGCAATCCTGCAGAATGAGACACATCCGTACCATCAGAGCAAGGAAATGCAGCAGCACATTGATCAGTACGGAACCGTTCTGGAATCCTGGTTCCCGCTGGGCGGACGCGGCAATACGCAGAAACTCTTCAACGACAGCACAATCAGTTCCATCGCCGCTGCACATGGAAAATCTTCCGCTCAGATCATTCTGCGCTGGCATCTGCAGGCCGGTAATATCGCAATTCCGGGTTCCAGTAATGAAACCCACATCCAGGAGAATTTCGAGATTTTCGATTTTTCCCTGACCGATGAAGAAATGCAGCAGCTGACCGATTTGGATAAAAATCAAAGATTTGCTGATTATTGATCATAAATTATAAGCCAGCAAAAGCTCCAATAAGTCTATGAAATCTGAGGAAACGCTGATTTATTCCGGTGAGTGTGTGAGGACAGTTCTGCGCTTTGCGCAAAACTGTCCCGAACACTAATTGATCGCTGACATGCTGTCTGTCCGGACAGTGTTAGCGGAAATTCATCTTGATCTCACTTATTATAATCGTATAGTCGGTCTACTTTTTTCCCCAGTCGGCAATGGTACTTCCCTGATGTTCAGAAAAACCCCGATATCCATACACTTCGATCTCATTCAGTTCGTTTTCCAGATTCTCAAATTCCTCTTGGGTGAAAATAATATCCGCAGAATGAAGGTTTTCCATGATTCTCTCTTTGTTTTTAGACCCCGGAATCGGAACGACATTGGGATATTTGTGCAGCATCCAGGCTAATGAAATCTGTACCGATGTTGCATTTTTCAGTGCGGCATATTTTTTCAGCTTTGAATTTAGCTCTCTGTAACAAAATTATTTTTCTTATATGCGTTTCCCCAATCCTGCATAACATCAAGAATAGGTCTCAAGCTGTTTCCAAGGTCTGACAGAGCATACTCTACCCTTGGCGGGACTTCCGGATAAATTGTGCGGATGATGATACCGTCAGATTCCAACTGTCGTAAATTGTCGGTCAGGACTTTTTGGCTGATCCCATCAAGATCACGGTGGAGTTCATTGAACCGCCACGGTCTCATCAGCAGATTTCGTATGATCAACAGCTTCCATTTGTTTCCGATAAGAGATACAGTTACAGCGACCGGACAATCCGGCAGTTCCTCTTTTGTTTTCATGATTTACTCCAATAACTTTCAATAATATTGCTGCATTAAATTATAATGCAGCATTCTAATTGAAATACAGAATATGAATACTTACTTTTAAGTAACTATAGTTATAAAAAAGTGCGTACTTGAAAAGATCATATCTTTCCTTATAATCAAGTTTTGAAAGAATAAATCTTTCTTATCTAAATATTCATGGAGGAAACAACAATGTCACTCTCAAACCTGTACGCCTGGGGAAGCAATGAAACCCCATCTGCTGCTTGTGGAACTGCCTGCGGTGCTGCCGGAAAACCGGAAGAAAAACCCGCTGCCTGCGGAACTGCCTGCGGTGCTGCCGAAAAACCAGAAGAAAAACCCGCTGCCTGCGGAACTGCCTGCGGCGCTGCCGATAAGCCGGAAGAAAAACCCGCTGCCTGCGGCGCTGCCGATAAGCCGGAAGAAAAACCCGCCGCTTGCGGAACTGCCTGCGGCGCCGGTGATGCTAAGTAATTGAAGAATCCATAAATACCGGTACAGGCTTTATTCTTTGTCTGTATCGGTATAAAAGACGATAAATTTTCATAAAACAGAGACATATAAAGGATATCCATAATGAAACAATATTTTTCTTTCCAATGGCATATAACGGACGAATGTGACCAGCGATGCAAGCATTGTTATATATTCTCCGGCGATCCCTGCCGCAAGCTGGACAGCATGACTTGGAAACAAATGCAGGATACCTTTTATAATTGTCTCGATTTCTGTGAAGTATACGGAAGATATCCCTATTTTTACCTCACCGGCGGTGACCCGATCCTTCATCCGGATTTCTGGCGTCTGCTCGAACTCTTTCATGAACATGAAATTCCCTTCACCATTATGGGGAATCCCTTTCATCTGAATGATCAGGTCTGCCGTGAACTGAAGGCTCTTGGCTGCGAAAAATACCAGATGTCTCTGGATGGATTACGGGAAACCCATGACTGGTTCCGAAAACCCGGCAGCTTTGACTGCACGCTTGAAAAAATCGGCTGTATCAATCGTGCCGGAATTCGCAGTGTGATCATGACCACCGTTTCC
>JAFPZX010000099.1 GCA_017417055.1 Anaerolineaceae bacterium | reverse complement strand
TCGGGGCGCCGCAGAGGATGGTTTGCTCACCGGTCCCGTCATCCAGCTGTCAGAGCGTCAGTTTATCCGCGTCCGGAAGCTGGTTGACTTCACTGATCTCCGCGACGACAAATTTATCCTCCGGCCAGGAAAGGCCTTCGAATTTGAAACCGTGTTTGTCATTGTCCGGTCCCTGCAGACCGATCAGTTCGACCTCATCCACTTCCAGACCGCTCATAGTCAAAACGCGGGCGATCTCCTCGAGCGGAAGGTTCACATCAACATAATCTTTAAGCCATGAAAGAGGTATATTCATCAGAACTGCTCCAAAAATCGAATGTCATTGCCCCAGAAATTGCGGATGTCATCCACATGATGACGGAGGATGGTGATACGTTCCGGTCCCATCCCGGCAGCCCAGCCGGAAAATTCGTTCGGGTCATAGCCTCCATTCTGCAGGACGACCGGATGGATCATACCGCAGCCAAGGATCTCAAGCCAACCGGAACCTTTGCACATGTTGCAGCCTTTGCCGCCGCAAAGGAAACATTCCACGTCCATTTCCGCGCTCGGTTCAGTGAAGGGGAAGTAGGACGGGCGGAAGCGGGTGCGGACGTTTTCACCGAACATCCGCTTGGCGAAGTCGTCCAGTGTGCCTTTGACATCGCCGAAGGTGATGTTGTGACCGACGACCAGCAGTTCGATTTGATTGAACTGGATCTCGTGACGGGCGCTGATCTGTTCATAGCGGAAGCACATGCCCGGCAGTGCCACGCGGATCGGGTTCGGTGCGAACTTGCGCATGGAATGGATCTGCCCCGGGGAGGTGTGCGTGCGCAGCACCACGTTCGGGTCGGTGGTGTAGAAGGTGTCCTGCATGTCACGCGCCGGATGGTAGTGCGGGATGTTCAGGAGTTCGAAGTTGTATTCGTCGGTTTCCACTTCCGGGGTGCGGAAGGTCTGGAAGCCCATGTGCGCCAGAACATCGAGGATCTCGCGCATGTTCTGGGTAGCCGGGTGCATCCGTCCGGGATTCGGACGGCGTCCGGGGAGGGTGATGTCCAGTTTTTCCCGTTCCAGGGAAGCTGCCAGAGCCTTTTCATGCAGGGCTGCGTGACGGGCTTCAAGGGCCTCTTCCAGGTGCTGACGGACTTTGTTCGCCGCCTGCCCCAGCTTCGGACGGTCCTCTTTCGAGGCTTCCTTCATTTTGCTGAAGACCTGCTGTACGACGGAGGTCTTGCCGAGCCGCTGTGTTTTCCACTGCTGCAGGCTTCCTTCATCCAAAGCATCATCCAAAGCCTTCAGTGATTCGATCTCGAACACAGTAAGTGCTTCAAATAAATTAAGATCTGCCATTATTTATTCCTTATTTTTATACTTTCAGAAGACATGCTTCTGCATATTGAACCAATTTTGAATCTGTACTGATAATTTCATTCTTCAAACATTTCCGCTATTTCGTTATCCCATTCATTGAAGTATTCCGGTGGAATTGTAAACATATCCTTGCAAGCGCCAAAACGGGAAACTTTTGGGATAAAACGGCCGATTTCATTTCCGTTAACAGTTATTGCAATTTCATTTCCGGCAATCATAAGATTTAGATGTTGCGAAATATTATTTTCTAATTCCATTGCTGTAGTTGTAACCATTTTTATCCCTCCCTGTTTCATAATTGTATCATAGCATGAAACAAAATTCTGCGGCTTTTAACCTCTGACAAGATTTAACAAAAAATCCCTCAAAAACTGAGGGACGAAAAATTCCGCGGTACCACCCTGATTGATCTGTCCGAAACAAACAGACCCGCTCATTCATCATTAACGCTGATCCACGGCCCGAACTACTGCCTTGTAAAGGGTTCCCCCGGGCGGCTCTGGAGCGAACTTCGGCTGCTGCTTTCATCGGGAGGGTCTCAGTCTTCTGCCCTCACCGTCCCTGTCTGCGCGTTGCAGCGTACTTTTCTCCGTCACTGCCTTTCGGTTTGGAATTATACAACGGAAACCGTTTTCCATGAAAATTCAATGACGATAAGTTAGGAAAACGTTGATTAATATTGCCTGATGCATGAATCACAGTGAACTGATTAATCGATTATCCGAAATGTTTTTTCTTTGTATTTCTTCCAGAAAATAATGAAATATGCTATATTTAATAATGAATTTATGTCAAACAATTTATAGCAGCTATTCAAAATGAGTCAACAAAACATTTCGCTTTGTCTCAGTTGTGAACAGCTGCGAATTAGGAAAACTCATATTTTGGCAGGAGTCGGAATGCATTCACTACGCTCTAAAATCACAGCTGTAACAATCGCAGCAATTCTCACCAGCATACTGAGCCTTGGCCTGATTGGGATTTTCTTTGTCGGTATTATCAGCAATCAAAGTTCCGTTGAAAAAATGAACCTGTTGAGTGAAAACATCCAGGAAAAACTGGATGTGTATCTGAACAGCCTGCAGCAATCCGTTGACATGGCAATCAACATCGCCAACGACTCAACCACCGAACTGGAAGCTGAAATGATTTCCGCAGCTGCTGATTCCCCTGAACAGATGGAAAAATTGAACGCGTTTCTGAAAGAACATTCCACGCAGATCATGCACTCTTTCACCAGCATCGCCAACAACTCCGCCGGCGTGGTCACATATTACTACTGTATCAACATGGATCTTGGCTCTTCGGAAAACGGCTTTTTCTATTCAAAAGTTGAGAAAGATAACTTCGAAGAACAGGAGCCGCTGCGTTCCCATGACCTGGATCCGAATGATCTGGAGCACACTACCTGGTATTATTCCCCAATCAAGCATGGCGCACCGATCTGGATCGGGCCTTATCTGGCTCACTACCTGAACGAACGGCTGACGGTTTCTTATGTCGCTCCGATTTACAAAAATGATATTCTGCTCGGCGTTCTCGGAATGGACATTCTGTTTGAAACCATGGTTGAACAGATTTCTTCGGTAAAAATCTATGATACCGGTTTTGTTTTTCTGTTGGACGAAAAAGGGAACGTTCTCTACCACCCGGATTTTGGATGGGGCAGCAGACCAGACTATGCAGACAAACAGCTCAGCCTGGACGTACTGAAACAAAAGAACAATGGCAGCGAATTGATTCGCTACAACGCCAACGGAGAATATCGGCAGCTTTCTTTTTCTACGCTCTCTAATGGCATGAAACTTGTCGTGACCGCACCGGTTGCGGAAATCACGAAATATCAGCGCCAATTAATTAATATTTTCGTCCTGGTTGCGGTACTCATTTTGATCATCTTTACCGCTATTGTTACAGTTCTTATGGATCACATCATCAAGCCGCTGCTGCGTCTGACCGCCGCGTCACAAAAACTGGCTGAGGGTGATTATGACATCGCACTGAACTATCACGCGAACGATGAAGTCGGCGTGCTGACCAATTCATTCCAGCAAATGCGCGACCGGCTGAAACTTTATATCCGCGATCTGAACAGCCGAGCGTACAATGACGCCTTGACCGGGATCAAGAATAAAGCAGCGTTCAACATCTTCGCGGAAAGGCTAAATGATTCCATCCGCATGGGCAATAAAGTTGACACGCCGAAATTTGCCCTTATTCTTTTGGACTGCAACAATCTGAAACAAATCAATGATGAATTTGGTCATGACCACGGGGATATATATCTGAAAACAGCCAGTTCCGTGATCTGCAATGTGTTTTCCCACAGTCCTGTTTTCCGCATCGGAGGAGATGAATTTGTTGTCCTTCTTCAGAAACAGGACTTTGCGAACCGGGAGCAATTATTGCAACTCTTTGATCAAAAAGCATCGGAAATCAACGCTGCAACAGGAAAAAAATGGGAACAGATCAATATTTCAAAAGGAATTGCAATTTACGAACCGGGAAATGACAAAAACGTGGAAGAAGTTCTTCACCGTGCTGATGAGCAAATGTATAAGGACAAGAAAACGCGAAAAATGTCAGACCTGCCTCAATAAACACGATATATCGCACATTCTCTCCTGTCGTTTTATTCAAGAATACCTGAGCAATTTCCGAAAAAGAGAGAGAGGACAGTTTTGCGTTTCGCGCAAAACCGTCCCCGAATACAATTAATCAGTACTTTCGAAATAAAGAACAGGCATTACCTGTAATACTTTATCATCCGCTTTGTTTTTTCGTTCCAAACCGTTTGCAGCTGAAAAACGCCATTGCAAGGTTCAAGCCCGGTAATAGGCTTTTCAGTTGAAGTGTAAATCCAATCCTTTTCATGAGGCTCAACATGCAGTTCCCAGTCAACAAGGTTCGGGTTGACCCGATAAACCAGCTGCATATCAAATACACGCAATGGCGCCATCGGATACATCGTATAATACATCTTGTCATAGAGGGAATAAGCTCTGTCGATTCCATAATCATAAGGCGACATCACCTCCGGAGTATATTCCACCGGACGTCCACGCACAAAACCAACAAGCTTGAAGCTTTCCGGAGTAAAACCGCCATAATATTCACTGGTCAAATTCCTGATTTTGAGTCGAATCGCGAATAACATATCATATTTACCTGCCTGAGCAAAAATGGGTCTATCCCAGGACGCATGACGGGTGATCATCGTTGTGAATATCGGTTCACCCATTATGACGATTTCGAAAGAATCTCCGCAAAGATAGGTTTCACCATAAATGGCATTTACTTCATCAGATGCACACACAGATAAATGGACAACGGCTATCATCAGGAATGCAATAACGGATAAGAATACTTTTTTCATCGCGAAACTCCTTCCGAATAACGTACTGCTTCCGGAAGCAGGAAGGAGATCATATTCTGGGTTGGATCCTCATAATAATGCTGCGGCGAAAACCGCATCACCCATCCGTCAACATCCGGATAAACACTGAATACCAGGGTTGTCAACATCGTATCGCCGGGTCCAATTTTTTCAATAAAAAGTTTCTGACCATACCCCTGCACAGTCGCGGCAGAAGCAGTGACATCCAGATTATAAGCACTGTACATACGTCCTTTGTAAGTATCGATAACCTTGAAAGATTCAGGCGTCAGCCATCCAAGTGCTTCACTGCTTGTATTGGTAATCTCAACCCGTACCATCAAATATTCAAGGTCATTATCGGAAATCAGTTTGTTTGTATATTTTCCGATGACAGGCTGCTGCAAGAGACGGAGAGAATAATTTCCGCAAGCAATATTTTTTCCGACAGGGAGCATTTCCGGCATATCCGGATCCGCTTCAAATTGATATTGATAGATTGGCGTCACATCCAAAGCATATGCAGAAGGGACGAAAATCATCAGGAATAAAAATAACAGTAAAAGAGTTTTTGCTTTTATTCTGTTTATCATCAATGACGCTCCCTTCATTGAATTTTAATAGGTACTTCGACTTCACAAACCGCATCACCGCCCCGCTCAGCAGGACGAAATACAAGTGACCATCCGTCTTTGACCATCTCAGGCACATTGAAAACCAGGTTCAAAGGAAGAAGCCAGCTGAAGAAAAGCGGATCGGACATTGTCGGCCATTCATTGATCAAACTTTCCCTGGCAGTCATCATATAATTCAAAGAATAATCACTGGCAGATCCATCCGACTTCTTGTGTCTCAGCACAAAACTGCTTTTATCGATCCCATCCCAAATACCTTCTTCCAGGTATAAAACTTCAGCTTTGACGTATAAAAAAAATTTTTCGGCGCTTCTGTCACCGAGTGTATATGAAATACGAGCAGATCCGGGAATTTCAATATACATATCAGGACTGCATTCAAAAACAGTCGGATGAGGTTTGTCAACAAGTATCGGATCAATATCGGCTGAGCATGGTATATAGATCCAAAACACCATAAAAACAAAGAATAACAATTCTGATTTTCTTTTCATGAATTTATTCTCCTGTTTTTTCAATATCTTACAGTAAAATCATCAAAATCGCAGCGAACCCAATTACCGAAATCAAACAGCATCGATCCCGCATCAATAAAAACAGAACCGGACACACCATCTTCAAAACAAAACAGATACTCATCGTCAGCATAAACATATATGGCACCGTCAATACGGATAAAATCCAATTTTATCGGCTTTTCCATATCTAATCCCGACAAATCATAAAAATCCGTTTGGGTTCCGGCATTTACTTCCAATGCCTTATTCCCGGGAACAATTATCAGACCTTTTTCCCTTCCGCTGCCCGTCATCAGAATATTGCTGATACGTATCCAGCACCCGCCCCCAACATCTTCCGGGACTGTTTCAACCCGGTGAACTGTCAAAGCTGCGTGAAAATTCTTCAACCCGGCATTCGCAAATTTCAGATATTTACTGCCGGATACTACTTCTTCAGAAACTGGGAACAGGGATAATAAGGTGTCAGTACCTTTCCCGTCATAAATATAACGCTGATGAATCACCCCGTTTTCAAGGATTTCATTCACATAGCCCTGATTTTCGGAAAAATCATAGGATGGACCAATCCGCTGGAAAATCTGTTCATCGGCAATTTTCAGCAGCTCATCAGGATCATACACATTCTCAGCATTTGCAGAGACATTGATCAACACCAGAAATAATAAGAGAATCCCTGATAAAAATCTGTTATTCATTATTTACCACCGACCTTTCTGATCAACAGGTTGTCAAATGAACAACATGCCGTTTCACCATCCGCATACGTCAAAGCACCGTAAGATAAACGGAAAGAGCCGTTTTTTCCATCATGATATTGTCCGACACAAACATCATTAACCCAAAAGAAAACCTGACCAGTCAAATGCATGATCGATATTTTTACCGGCATTTCCGAAACAGTACCGACCGGGAAAACCTTTCCGCTGCTGCTGCCTACCGTCTTATAATACAGCATCACATTTTGTCCATCCGCGACAAAATAGTACTCGGCAGCATCCGCATTATTCGTCATACCTTTTTCGGAAAAACTGACATAACATCCGCCGCGGGATTTCGGATAAACGTCCCGCACTGTCACATCCGCACTGATTTCAAAATTCTGCGGAAAATCCCTGTTAAAATTGATTTTGCCGACATGATCATGGATCATATCTGTATTGACAAAAAGATCAATATCCTGCTGTCCATATTCAGTAACAACACGCATCACGCTATCCGAATCAATATTATGCAGAACCGCGTCCACCTGTTTTGAAAAAGAATCGTCCGCAATCGTGATAGGGAAAAAACTTTCATGGTTCGCTTGCAGAACGTCGGTGACGCCCCGCACCACGACACCTTTTTCGGGATTTAAGGCCATTACTGAATCATCTGCAAGATCTTCCTGCTGTTCCTGGTTACTTACAGCAGTGTTTTCATCGATCTGCTGATAAGCATCTACAGAATAAACCGAAAGAAAAAGAAAGAGCAGAATTGTACAGAATAAATTTTTCTTCATTTTTCAGATTCCTCATCTTTTTCTTCGATCCAATGTCTCTGAAGTGGTTCCCATGTCCGCTCACTGATAATATAACGGGGACGGCGCTTGGTTTCAAGATAAGTTTTTCCAACATACTGTCCAATGACACCCACACTGATCAGCTGGATACCACCAAGCAAACAGATAATACAGATCGTAGAAGTCCACCCGGCTACTGTATGCTTGAGTATTGCCTGAATAATCGCCCAGATTGCAATCAATACACCAACACAGCTGAAACCGACACCTATCCCCGTAATCAGAGAGACCGGTTTGATGGACAGGCTGGTAATTCCGTCAAAAGCCAATCCCAGCATTTTTTTCAGCGGATAATGGCTCTCCCCTGCCAGACGTTCAGCCCGCTCATAATATACGCTGGTGCTCTTAAATCCAACAAGAGGGAACATGCCGCGCAGGAATATATTCACTTCCTCATAATTTGCAAAATGCTGCAGCACCAGAGAACTGACAAGGCGGTAGTCCGCATGATTAAATACAACTTCGGCCCCAAGAGCGTTCATAAGTTTATAGAAACCCTCAGCTGTCGTCCGCTTGAACCAGGTATCCGTCTCACGTTTCGAGCGGACGCCGTAAACGATCTCACACCCGTTCAGATATTCATCAATCATGGCATCCATGGCATTGATGTCATCCTGTCCATCGCAGTCAATGGAAATCGTGATGTCGCACTTGTCTTTCGCTTCCATCAATCCCGCCAGAACCGCGTTTTGATGTCCCCTGTTCCGGCTTTGTGAAATTCCGATGTAATGTTCGTCTTCTTTTGCCAGTGCAGAGATAATCTCCCAGGTTTTGTCTTTGGATCCATCATTGACGAACAAAATGCGGCTGTTCGGGCTGATTTTTCCTGCTTCACTGAGATCATTGATTTTCTTCAAAAACAGAGGAGCTGTCATCGGCAGCACCTGTTCCTCATTGTAACAGGGTATAACAATCCATAAAATTGGTTTTGCTTCCATAATCCATCCTCTCCAGTTTCAACAAATATTACACCTATTCAGTACCGGGACTATCACCGGAGACTCAGACCTGAGTCGGAATTGATCATTTCTCCGGTCCGTATATATACAAATCTCCGATTGAACAGGTGGTCGTAATACCGCCCTTATATAGGATCGGTCCATAGCTCCAGGCAACCTTATCCGGAATTTCATTACCCTCTGCATCCTCCACCGTGATAAAGTCAAGCATATGGGCAATTCTTTTTCCATTGATATACAAATCAGAATAAAATCCCTTCCGAATGATCTCTAATCGGTATGCTTTCACTTCAGGGCTTCCTTTCATCCGAAATGATTTGTTCATTGCATTCAAATCAGCAAGAAACTGTTCGTCCGCTGTCCCATCAAAATCAGACACGGCAAACGATGACAGGGAAATGTCTTCAGGAAGCGGATAGTCCTCTGCGGAAAGAGATTTCATTAATTTTAACGTATGTGAACTTTGAGATGGTTCATATACATTGGCATATGTACTATCGACTCTGTATATACCGGATGCCGGATCCAGCAGAATTCCATGACTGGGATATAAGCCCTGAATCAGAGAATCAGAAAAATATACATAACAGGAACCGGTGCCTGCAGGATAATTATCCGCAGCAAACAGCGTTGCATACAGATAAAAATCACCTAATACACCATAAGAATTGCCTGCGTCTTTTCCATGCAAAACCATCGATTCAGCCGGTTTGCTCAACAGGATCATCTGTTCAAAAAGTCCGGCAGATGCTTTGCGCCGCAGCAGGGACCAGTCCCATTCATACATATAATCATGCGGGAAATAGGACAGATCAAAGGGCTCAAACATCGGCCTGATTGTAGGGAACCGGTAATATTCCTCCTTAAAATCCTTATCAAACCGGTCTCTAATCAATTTGACAGGAAACTGTTGAGCAATGCTCGGTTCATCTTCCTGCGCCATGCAGACAGAAAACATGCTCAGAAGGATAAAAATCACAATCAAAGACAAAACTGTTTTTTTCATCTGCGTTTTTCCTTTCATTCCATTTTCAGAGCTGTAAGGATTTCTTCGATCTCCGCATCTTCCAATGCCTCATTGTAAACACGGCATTGCCGGATCATTCCCGTGTAATAATCCAAACCTTCCAATGTTCCATCCCATAAAGGATTTATTCTGGCGCCCAAAACCAGATTGGTTTGAATTTCCGTGGAAATCACACTGCTGATCTGCCGCGTATCATTGATATTATTACCAAAGAAGGTATAATCATTGCCTTTCTTCCGGATCGTAACATAAGCATATCCATCACTGTCCAGAGGATACAATGCCTCATAGACATATTCGCCGGCAAAGAAGGCGGTATATTCATCCGTACCGTTTCCGGCAGTCTGCACGATCAGCCCATGCATATTATTGTTCGAATCGGAAAGGATCACCATGGAACGAGGTTCCTGCTGGCCGGTTTTGAACTTCAGGAAAATGGTGAAATCCATATCCTCAGCATACAGATTCACGCCTGTATCCAGCCAGGATCCGACCTTCCCCTTGTAGGGAAGTTCCAGTTCAAAGAGCAAACGAGGATCGACAACGCGTTCCGGTTCCGGCATGATCTGTGTGAAAAAGGCATCAAGATATTCCTCCCTGCCCTGTATCTGTTCCCGTACATTCTCAATATCATATTCCACACCGGGAATATCGTGCCATCTTTCAAGGTCACGTTCCCGGGCTTCCTCAGGTATGTTGTCATTGAATGCGCTGAACAACCCCATCACAAAGCTTTCCTTCAAAAAGCTTTGACGCATCCTCCAATAGCGCTGAGCCAGCTCCTGCGGGAAATTTGCCACCAGGCGCTTCCAAAACAGGCTGTTCCCACCCTGAAAAGCTTCCACCGGATTATCAACACTGTAAATTCCTTCACCGTTATAATACAACCCGAAAGAGGTATCCAGATTGTACAGACTGGGATACCAGGTATTCCCGTCAAAAGTTGCCAGCAGCATATTCCGACCCATGTTGCCGGTCGCATTGAAATAAGCAGCCAGACAATAATAATTCAAACTGGCGTCCAGATTGAAGTATTCGCTGAAATGAGCTTTGAAGTCCTCATCAGAGCTTTCTATCACAAAACGGATCGCCCGGTTCAATTTTTCATAAACCGCTGCAGCTGCTGGAGACGAATCATCAGGCCCGACGACAATATCCCAGTCAGCACCTTTGACGCCGCTTGCTTCCGCCATGAACACCACAGAATCAGACCAGCCATTTACCGCCTTCATGACAATGTTGTTTTCATTCCCTTGATCCATGCCGAACATCCACGGATCCAACGCGATATTCAGCGTATAGATTCCACGGTATTCCCGGTCAATATAAAGCTCCACCGGCACCCCATCGGACATACCGCCATTCGGGGAATCAGGAAATAACCCGTAGGTACTGTTGATCGTACCGGCGACCTCCGAGGAAACCACATTCCGCCCATGCGTGCTGTCAAGATAATTTGCATTCAAACAATATTTGCTGTAAGCGCCCCAATCTTCCACTACCGTAACAATTTGCGGCTCGGTAAAACTGTCATCCCGGTAAAACTCAATTTCGAAATCCTTTTTCTCAAAACCGAGCGTATCCTCATCCGCTAATCTGACTGTTACCGGTTGGATGAATCCGTTTTCTTCCGATTGATACATAATATAGGCGGTAGTACTCTCCGACACTGCTGTCAGATCAAGAATTCCCGGCTCTTCCAGACCCAGCAGATCGACCCGAGGCATTTCAGGCGCCGCATCTCCTCCTGCCGGTATCGATCCAACCGCTGCCGCCAGTATGATCACGAATAGAAAAATTAAGTATTTTTTCATCAGAATCAACCTTTCCTCCGGCATTTAAGCATTATCTCCGACCATAGATTTTTCTTCGCTGAAATTATCAGCTGAAATTACAATTACCTTTTTTTCTTAAAGATCTGATTTCTCCGGATTTAATTGTAATTCTTTTTCTCCCTTAGCATTAGATCTTTTCCAAAAAGACGGCAAGCTTATTTCAGATAATTTTCTGCGAATCTCCGTAGTATGTATTTGGCCAGTATATTGATAAAGGTACCGGGCACCAAAAACCAGAATCCCAATCATGATCAGGTCATGACACAGCTCAAAACCAAACATCTGTTTCTGATTATCTCCGAAACCATTCCCCATAACCGAGATTGGAAATTGAATCGCGGCAGTCAGGATCAAAAAGACAGGGATTGAACATAACACTTTTTTCCTCGCCGGAACATTTCTTCTCAAAAGCATCCGAACGCACAAAAACAGCGAAATGCCATAAAGAACCACATATCCGATAAAAAATGAAGGTGTCCAATAGGCACGCCATCCGGGCCAAAAGTTCATTCCATTCACAGGGTCATGTCCCGGATCACTATAATCCTGTCCTTTATAAACACGAAAATCAGTATAAAGCCGCTGAGTGATTTTTGCCGCATAATCAAGCATATACCATAATTTTTGCGGATGCGACAGGTACCATTTGACAATTGTCAGCATGCTGACATGCTGATGGAAAGCCACATCAGCTTCAGGAGAGAGAGGAGCATATACATACCAGGAATCATCATCAAAAGACACATATTTTCCAATATCCGGCGCCATTGCTGTATCAACGCCAAGCTCTTCCATATCTGCAATTGGATCATCTGAAATCATAAAGATTCCATAAAAATACGCATGCCACATATTAGATTTTGAGGAAACACTATCACCGGAGCGTTCTGATTGATAGACACCAAAACCAGAATAAACTATCACCCCACATAAACAAATCATAAGAAAACAATATAAGGCCATTAGGTCATATCGATAAGGACAGTGATATATAGCCAGCCATATAAACAGCAATAAGGCAAAAGGTACAGTAACCAGCATCTGAGATTTCGCTCCAACCATAATAAAAAGCGACCATGCAAGGCAAAAAACCCACAAAAAACAACCTTTACCATGCCGTGGCATCATACACAAGTGAATTGAACTCATCAGACTCAAAAACAACCCAAGCAGAATTGTACCTTCTCCGAAAAAGCCATTATACCATGCGAGTGTGGTTTCTGAATATAAAAGCAAACATAATAATATTCCTGCTGTCAACGACCATTTTTTCAACAAAGGATAAATGTCATACACAATTTTTATCGCACACAAAAGTGAAATCCCACCCATAATCCATGAAAGGATCAAAGTTGAAAATGGTTTACCGAAAGGTTCCGTCAGAAGCCTGACAATTGAAACAAACCAGTAAAGTGTAAATGTAGGCTTTAAAGGCGTTAACTTCAAAGGGGAAAAAGGAGCTGTATATCCAAATTCTTCAATACCCTCATGCCCGGATTGAGCTCTGGTATCAAAATAAATGTTCCCGGGCCAGGTAATATCCATTTGAGCCATCAAACGTCCAAAGTCACCGTTATTGACACTTACAGGATGAGAATCCGGAAGAAAAACAGTTATCAGCATAACCGCACCCAAAAGAGCTGTTGCCATGGTTGTAATTTTTCTGCTCCCGGCCATCGATAATATCAAACCACCGATTTTCTTTCTCAGATAATTAAAAAACCCTTTTTTCGAAACCGGAGCAACTTGAATTGGTGACAGATGATAGGGATCTTCCATATATTTTGAAATCCATTGTTCAATATAAGGTGTAACAGAAACGAAAAAAGTCAGAACAAATATCAGTGAAATCATTTCAAGAAAATGCTGATAAAGGATATATTGAGATGCAAGGGCATAACCATTCAGAATTACACAAAACGGGAGATAAACCGCAGAGCAGCCGGCGATAAGACTGACACACAGATATTCATAATGCTTACATATAAAAGCTGCTGCTATACCGAACAGAATAAAAATGATCTGCATTATTAAAAAGAATTGGTAAGAATGTGGCAGCAGCTGAAAAACCATTGTCAACAGGCTGCTCTCCGAACGAGAAAGCGGAGTCATATTTTGATTTATTTTGATAGTACGATAACGATTATTTTCAAAAAAACGCTCATAATGAAGCGGCATATCCCGGATAATTCTCGAAAGCAGTTCAGGATGCAGTAAATAAATCAAAATCGTATCTTTTACAGTCACATGAGCAAATAATTTTTCCGCCTCTTCAGGATTTCTGGGATTATGGGAATATGACTCTTCCGACAAATAATAGGACTTCCCTACATCAGGCAGATAACTGTCATCCAGACCAAATTCAATTAACATCAATTTCGGATCTTCATAAGCAGGCAGCATTGTATTAAAAACCGACTCATATAATGAAGCATTGGAGAAATAATCCGGATCCGTTGAAGTCAGCTTAACACTGCTTGAACAGCCGGCAATAAAAAATACTAAGCTGACTGCGGCCATCAAATATGACCGCTCCCCACTGAAAAGAGAGGTAATGATCAGCGTAAGATCAATCACAACCACAAACGGGAAAAATACAATGAGCGGGGTTGCGGATTTCAGCATCAGGAATGACAGAAAAATAACCAAAGGTGCATACTTAATTCGTTTTTTCTTTTGAACGCTATACGTATACAATAAACTCGCGGCAAATAACAGTGAATAAATAACAGCCGAGCCTTCCGGATAAAGCCCACGAAACATGGCGCAGAAATTTCCATCCAGGAAAATCACGCACAAAATAATTATCGGGACAAACCAGCTGCGAACGAGAAGCCTTCGCAAACCAACCATCATCCATAAAACAGCAATTACCAGCAAAACAGCAGAAACTGCAGCCAGATAATCCACATTGAATTTCAAACCAAACGGTTCTGTGAATAAACGAACCACAGCGACCTGATACACCAGACTGTTGCCCGCATCCGGTGTAAACAGGTTTGACCACGAGAAATGAACATAATCAAACGTAGTGACAGGCCGGTCAAACTGCAGTTCCCCACGTTCCAGATCTTCCGCTGTCCAGTTTAATCCAACATCCGGAAGAATCCATTCATACTGGCCATAATCTACCGGATAAACCTGAGGTTTTTGAGAAAAACCAATAATCAGGCAAATAACAGCAAACACGAAAACAGCCGCAACAGTCAATCGATTTGATAACCGGGAAATGAAAACATTTCCTTGTAATTTTCTGTTCATATCTGTAGATTTTTTTGTTTCGCTGTTTATCATGTATATATCCTTTTATTCATTCAAAACATCTTTCACTTCAGAATGATATTCACATCATTTGTCAAATTGTAATTCTCCATAATCTCATTATCAGAGGGAAGAATTGAAGAGATTTCAAGATTCCGAACTCTCTCATTGGAATAGCGGAATGGCTCTCCGTTCAATAAACGTTCCGCACAGACCAAAAGTGTTCCATCCCACGAACGGATTTTACTTTCAATTTCTGCTTTTAATTCTCCGTTGACATATACTTTGTAGTGGTTTACATCCTTTATAATATCAAAAACGACATGCCGTGTATCCACAGAAACAGAAACATATTCCTGGCCTACAGTTATCCCATAAGTTTCCGCGTCAATCTGCCGCACCAACAGCCCGCGGTAATTGGATGGGTCTTCAGCAAAGCAGGAAATCGCGGTACCCGAAACATTATCATAATTATCAAGTACTAAATGCAAATACCAATTTTTATCGGAAACATCATAAAGCTGAATACCCGTATCCAGATATTGCTTCTTTCCGTCTCCAATAAAGCCATTTTCCAAAACGAAATCCACAGCGGAAGGTTCTGGTTCGGGTTCTGCCGATAATTCCTCCGGATTCCAATTCAGGATATCTTCTTCCCGCATCACACCACTGAATATTTCCAGATTGCGAACAGTAGTTCCTGATAATCTAAATATATAACCATCCGGGGTTATTTCACAACCAATCAGCAATTCCTGATCAAAAGGATCCGTAGGAGAGGATATATGGTCTACAATGAGCTTCCCATCGGCATAAACAGTGTACTCACTTCCATTTTTCACAATAGCCAGTGTCATAACACCATCTTCCGGAAATTCTGCCGTTACACCCAAAAGTTTTCCGTATAAAATTTCCACATGATTCTCATCCACTTTGCGTGCAAGAATTCCCTGCATGTTGCCATCTTCTTCAACAAAGTTTGAAAAATAAACCCGATCACCGGTATCTACAACAGAATCAATACGGCCAAGTATAGTCCAGGAGGAATCAGGGTCTTTAAACAGGTTTACACCGGTATTAATGTATTTATCAAACCCATCACCGGTAAAGCGATAGGGTATAGTATAAACCGATTCCACGTTGTCTTTATTCAATACATCCGAATCAGCAGATTCCACATCTTCAGTCTCACTATCCGGGGATTCATACCAGATATGATTTGTATCCAAACGTCTGTCCGGCAAATCATAGGTATCCACCAGCATCTGTCCAATTGCTCTGGCATATTTCGGCATACCAAAAGTATTAAAATGTCCGGGGTCATAATAATCCTGCTGCGGATCTATGTCGTAATCCTGATAGCAGTTATTGTAATTTGTAAACCGCAACCCATCATACTCAGCAGTCAATTGATCAATAGCCAGAAATCTGGCCAGTTCCATATCTCCGGCTTCATAGGGAGAAGATACCAATTCAAGGGGTATGGAATGTTCCCTGCATAATTCAATCAAAGCACGAAGATATTTTTCCTGCTTTTCATCCAACGGCTCCATCTTAGAAACGCTGTCAGTAGACCGTATCGTTTGCGGAGTAACTCTGTCAGACACTTCATTGATGATCGTAGGCCGTTCTGTATAATGATTCCAGGGCATATATTCAAAATCTTCCTGTGTCAACTCATTGTACCGGGTATGAAAAGTAGGAAGACCGATTATGAAATTTCCCCATTGTTCTTTCGGAGCACTTACCAGGACAGATTCAATTTTTTCACGGGAAAGACGCATTCCCAACAAATTTTTAATCTGATACTGATAATCAGGATATTCCCCATAACTAACAACTGCTCCAAGGACATCCACTACAATAACCTTCGGCGTCTGTGTTTTCAGACATTCCTTCAAATAATAATATGTATTCCAAATCGGCTGAATAGCGCCCCAGCAATTATACGCAGCGATACCGAATTCATCCCAAAGTATATTTGTACTGACATTTACACCAACATGAGAAGAACCAAGAAACAGAACATCTACCGTATCCGCCGGCAGATCATAATAATTCCGCATCGGCAGCGTACCATCATGCTGTTTAAAAACAAGCACATCCATCACTAACAGCAATAAAATAGCGAAAACGCCAACAAAAAGAATCACCTTCAGGGCAGATTTGCAAAAATTCTTAAATTTACTCATATCTCACCCCATCAGAACTGGAAATAGATGAAACTTGCCGCGTCATATCCGGGACCGTAAACACCGAATAACAGAATCATGAATAAAGCTGCATATACTACAGCCCAACCAACTGGAAGCGGCTGCACCAGCAACCTTTCTCTGATCTGTATCTTGTTCTCATGCAAAATATCAACCGCAAGAAGAATCAATAAAGAAGCGATCATAATCCAAAAATCGACCCGGTTCACTCCAAGCGTATATAGAGTACCATCGAACAAAACCCAGGGATTAAATGTCTTAAATGATCCAATAATAATGTCCACAGCACTCTGCAGCGAAGTTGCGCGGAAAAAGACCCAGGCAATTGTGACATAAACATAGGTCATAAACGTTTGAACCAGCCGATGTCCGAAAGACTCCTCATTGACATGCAGCTTCGCGAGAATCTTTTTCCGCAGTGGGTTGATTATATCGCCGATAACCTGAAACAGTCCATTCATGCCACCCCAGATCACGTAAGTCCAGTCTGCCCCATGCCAAAGACCGGAAACCAGAAAAACGATCATAATATTGCGGTATTTCTTCCATCGCGCACAGCGGCTGCCGCCCAGCGGGAAGTAGATATAATCCCGGAACCAGTTGGTCAGGGACATGTGCCAGCGCCGCCAGAAATCTGCTACCGTCCGGGCCAGATATGGCTGTTCAAAGTTCTGGATCAAATCAAACCCAAGCACCTGTGCCGACCCGATAGCAATCAGAGAATAACCGTTAAAGTCACAATAAATCTGGAAAGAAAACAGACAGGCTCCCAATAACAAAATAGCGCCCTGGTAGGACGTATAATAATTAAACACCTGATCCACAATGATGGCGATCCGGTCCGCCAGCACCATCTTGATAAAGAAGCCCCAGACCATCAGCATGAGCCCCTTTAGAACACGATGAGAATCAAAATCGTGTTTAACCTTGAACTGCTGCAGAAGGTTATTCGACCGCTCAATCGGGCCCGCCACCAGCTGCGGGAAGAAAGCAACGAAAAGCATAAAGCGGAAAATATTCTTTTCAACCGGCGTCGTTCCGCGATAAACATCGAGCACATACCCCATAGCCTGAAAGGTAAAGAAAGAAATCCCGACCGGCAGCGCTACATTCAATTTCGGGATCGCGAGATCAATCCCAATGAGCTTCATAATCGAAACAAGATTTCCGGCAAGGAAATTCGCGTATTTGAACCAGCCTAAAACCAGCAGCATGGAAACAATCGTGACTGTTGTATAGATCTTCGCGTTGCCTGTCCGCCGTTTTTCCGGTTCCACCCCATCCGCGTCCTCCCGCCGGGAAATATCCACCAGAATACCACACAGGTAACTGACTAATGTGACCCCAAAGATCAGCACGATAAAGCGGGGATCCCAGCGCATATAAAAATAGTAACTGGCGATGAGGAGCATCCCGTTGCGGACCCGATGCCAGGGGATCAGGAAATAAACCAGTACAATGACCGGGAAAAAAACCAGATAGGCAAGCGAATTAAAAAGCATCTTTTATCCTTATCCTTCGTTCACATCACTTTCGGTATTCATATGGGAAGAATTCTCCTCCGCAGCAGAATTTTCAGACATTCCGGAAGAATCCTTCGGGGTTTCGGGTCCCAATTCATCTTTCGGGTTCAGCTCAGTTTCCGGTTGTGCAGCATCAACATTAGCTGCCGGATTCGTCTCATAACCTGTTTCAGCAGCCTTGCTTTCCGAATCGTTATCCGGATTCTGTTGGGAAACAGTCTTTTGTTCATCCTGTTCGGCCATCATTTCCAATTCCCGGACAGTCAGGTTTTCCGCTTCATGTCCCACAGAGTTTGTCCTGACAGCTTCCGGTTTTTCGTCAGCTGCCGGAGTCTGCGGAACAGCTTGCTGCGGTGCATAAGCGCCTTCAATTGCCTTGCTGGCAACAATGCGGATATGCCCTTCTGAGATCGCCTTCCCCATATCAAACTGCGCATTCAAAGCCTGTGCACGCAGACGGACCCGTTCAGCTTCTTCTTCCTGCAGCTTTCGGACATGAGCTTTGCGTTCCTCTTCGGCAAGCTTTTCCCGCTTTTTCGCTTCGATCCGAGCCATCACCGCAACATGCATACGTTGTTTCATAGCAGCTCCGGCAGCCCCCGCAAGGATCGCCAAAAATGCCAAAGCGTGATAATGATACCGGTTCTGGTTTTCCACCAGCAGATGCAGCGCAGCCGTTCCAAGATAAAGAAGCGTACAGGAATAAAGGCCATTCGGCTGTAAACGGAACATCACAAACCCGTAAATCCCGGCTTCCAGCAGCAAAACCAGGTAAATCAGATCGCTGACATCCATCATTCTGTAAAGGAGAGACTCTCTGTCTTCTGTCAGGTTCTTCTGCTGGTCCATAAACAAGATGTTCCAGGACGCGCCATAATCATCATTTCCCCACAGAACATCAAATTTATGAACAAACAGGTTAAGCAGTGCGCGCGGATCCACCTTCAAACGCTCAAACGCCATATCACGGCAAATGAGCTGAGCCTCCTGCGCCGATCCCGTTTTATAAAAGGCATCATACAGGTAATCCGCGTCTTCCTGATTCCATCCGCCGTAGCTTTCCAGATTCAGTCCAACCAGCAGATTATACCCAAACGAAGCGGAACTGCCCGCCAATTCCCGGTCGACTGCATAGGATGTACCCATTGTGAATAAGCGGGACAATCCCATATAAACCACCAAAAGGATCAAACAGCGCTTCCACCCGGTATCCGTTGCCCGAATTCCCAGTGGGACATCATTGATCGGGATGTCATATTCTTTCCGAACAATCGGCAGCATACAGATAATCGCGGCTACAAGGAAGATCATCGCCATCGGGCGGATAAAAGAACCGAAAGCAAGCGTCACGCCCATCAAAACAATTTCAATCGTTGTGAACCAGGGATGTTTCTTTTTCCATTCGGTCTCTTTCAGCGAAAGCAGAAACAGGTATGCCGCCAGCAAAAGAATCAGGGTAAACAGCGGCTCACTTGCCACAAAATCGGAGTAAAGGATCACTGACGGGAGAAAGGTATATATGAATAATGCTGTCAGTGCGCAGAATCTGCCGCCTGCCAATCTTGCTATCGCCCAAACCAGAATCATTGATAGAACAGAAACGATCAGGTTAAATATCAACGCACTGTGTACGCTCGGACCGAAAATTCCGAAGAACCATGCCAGAACCGCAGGATACCCATAGACATGCGGGAACATGGCAACGTAATCACAATACCCGGGGCCTTCTTCCATTAATGTTCCGTCATGGATCATCACTGCCATTTCATAATAAGTCTTGTAATCCGAAGCCGGTTCCATCGGGAAATTATGCACCACCCAATACCGCAAAAGCGTTCCGGCGATGATGATGGCTAAAACGATAACCAATTCCATCACAAGGCTTACTTTCGGAATACGTTTCATCAGTCCGCTAAAGTCAAGCCGGGACCATAATGTCCAGAACAGCATCAGCAGGATCAGAAAAACAAACATCCCGATCAACCACACACCTTTCATCAGGTAAGGATACTCCTGCCCTTCCCCGATGCGGTTAAAGACGCAGACAATGGAGAACAGCAGACAGAAGATATAGACCAGAACGGCGAAATAATAGAAGAAATTCTTGCGAATCGTCACTTCTTTCTCTCCTCATTGACATTACGGCGGTAGCGCAGCAAAATCAGCAGCGCACCCACAAAGAGGATCAGCATCGCGGAGGTCGAAATCAGTGTGAACAGAACCGCATCCTGATGCTGTGCTAATCTTTCCTGAAGAGTCAGCCGCTGCGCAGGCAAAACTTCCAGAAAACGGAAACTCTTTGTTTCCAGGTCAGAGTCAATAATAAACGTATCACCACCAAAGGACCATGTATTCGATTGTACCGCAGAAAACCGGTCTACAAGCGATAACGCATTATCATCCGCTCCGCTTACCACCAGAATCGCGCGGCCATCCTGATAGGGATGACGGATGATCTGGAGCAGGCTGATCTCAGCCGCATAGCGCGGGCTGAGAAGCAGCTGGTCATTGCTGCCAAAACGGGCGCCTTCATCCTCAAATTTGAAACTCAGCTGGTCATTCAGCGATCGGATCACGCTGTTGTCATGCCATGTTCCCAGTACAATCATATTGGCATTTTCAGTCTCCAGCGGGTAATTCCCGGCACGCCAGACACTCATTGTCCCGTAAGGAGAAACATTCGTACCCATCAGCGCGGCCAGCCGGCCGAAGAGTGTATATTCCGTATCACTCATCTCTTCCGGCACCACAACCGCAAGATTATTGAACAATCCCAACACCTGGAACGGATAAGGCCGCAGTCCCAGATCATAGGTGCTGCTGACACCGGAAGGCAGGTAGAACGTGGAATCACCGCTGACATATGCCCACGGCATTTGATCAGCACGCTTGGTACAATAAAGTTCCTGAATTTCCAGGTCAAAAGCGATCATAATGCTGTCCGCATGCGTTCCGACCACATCAGAAGGCATCAGGAACGAAAAACTGTCATTGTCTGCGTTTTCCATGGTAAGTTTCTTGGAAGCAACCGGTGTGCTGCCCCAATAAACAGTCATCAAAGAGCGATCGAAATCAAGATTGTCACTGTAGCGCATCTTGATTTCCACCTTACCGCCTTCTCCGAGAACAAAACCGCCGCTGAAGGGCAGATAAATGTTTGTCGCCTGATGGAATGGGCCGATAAAATTGATCCCATCCTGATTGGTCAGACCTTTGATAGTCTCACCGTTCGCAATGAGGGCAGAAAGTGTTGAATTCTGAACCACTGTCTGAGCGCTTCCGGAAGGTACAAAGGCCCAGCTGTATTTTTCCTGAGAGACACGGTCATCATCCATCAGCATCGCGGCACCTTCAGAAAGGTCCTTTTCGTCAGATGCGGTGACAACGATCACATATCCGTCACCGGACTCATATTCGTAAACCACAGCCCCTTCGCCAAAAGACTGTCCGAGTGAATTATACTGTTCACGGGCTTCTGCAGGAAGACGGTCAAGCTGCGCGACGATCAGCGCGTTTTTACCGCTGCGCCCGTAATGAGCCAGTGTCTGCAATGCGATACGGTCTTCCGTAGTGGTTTCATTTCCCAGATCCGCACGCAGCATAAAAGCCGCCCGCAGTTCCTCTTCAGTGGCTGAGGAAGGGACAAAAATCGTCAGTTCCGCACCGATTTGATCCACAGAGGAGACCAGCGGATAAGGATAATAACTGAGTTTTCCGCCGAATTCAGCCAGATCATAACCGACTTCAATGAATGATGAAGCAGAAATGCTGATCCAGTTCGCACCGGAAAAGTCATCCAGACATCCGTCCTCATCATAAAGCCGCACATACCCGGTGATGGCAAATTCGTTGAAGCCTTCTTTCAGCAATTCCGTCGGGATCGGGACATAAACGATCTGCGGAGCGCCGTCTTCATAATGCACCGCGCAGGAATAGATCGGCTGGTCATTGATGAAGAATGTCAGGGAAGCAGGGACATCATCCGCAATCAGCGGACTGACTGTATATTCGATCTGTGCCAGGGCATAAATCGAATCCCAATATTTCTGGACCTTGAAAAAATATCCCGTCTTCTCGAAAATTCCTTGAAGAACAATGTTTTGTGAATACTTGAAAATCTGAACATGCTGCGATTCCGGCGTTTCCGGACGCACCCGCTGCGGTTCCTCCGCAGATTCAGGATCACTGGAAAGCACATAATTGGTTATAGAAACCGGCTCTTCCGTGGTTATATTCTCCGGTGAATCCACTTGGAATGCAATCACTGAAGGTGTCAACATACATAATATTGCAAAAAATACACTCACAATAACATAGAATTTCATTTTCACAAAGCACCTTTCTTCTATCAACAACAGTATTACGGCAGCAAACTAATCCGTTTCAACATATCGAACCGTTTTATCCCATTTTACTTCCCGCTTGAAGATTGCGTCCATCAGCAGGTCCCACATCGCTTTGACTACAACAAAAACCCACAATTTCGCGTACGTAAACATCATCATCGCCACGAGTCCCATCGACTCCAGCGTAAACTCATTTCTTTCCAGCGAAAGCGTGAGCATCATACTCGCGATAAACACTAAAATCGCCATTCCCCACAATGCGGTGGAAAAACCGCCCAGCCTGACCTGAACCATTCCCAAAACGCCGCCAATAAAGATGATATCCGAGGCTACGAGAGAGGAAAGCATAATGCTGTACGTAAGCGCGTAATAAAGAGCATCCAGCCGCATGGCACCCGCATTTTTGTCAAAGGTATATTTGAAATTTTTCATCATCACATAAATATTACCCTTCGCCCAGCGTACGCGCTGACGGAACCAGATCGGCAGCAGATGCGGTTCCTGCTCCCAGGTAACAGCTTGCGGCAGCAGTTTGATATAATAGCCCATCCGGTAGATGCGGAAGCTGATTTCAGTATCTTCACTGAGCGCCTTGACATCCCAGCCGCCCACTGTTTCAACAATACTGCGGCGGATCACATAATTGGTACCGGGAATGGTACAAAGCTTGAAGAAGAAAAACCGTCCTGCCTGGTTCATGCATTGATGTGAAAGCGTTTCGATATTGACAAACCGGGAAAGGATCGAGGCATTGCGGTTGCGGGTCCTGAATTTTCCGATCACCGCACCGGCTTTGGGATCTGCCACCAGGTTTTCCACCAACAGCCGCAGCGCCTGCGGTTCCGGCGTATTGTCCGCGTCATAAATAGCGATCACTTCGCCCTTTGCCACAGAAAAACCGATGTTCAGCGCGTTGGACTTTCCCGTGCCGCCGACGATTTTATCCGTGCTGATGCACATCAGCCGGTTTTCCGGATATTCAGACGCCAGGTCAGAAAGAATCTCCTCCGTATTATCCGAAGAATTATCGTTGATGACGATAATTTCATATTTATCTTTCGGATAATCAAAATTCAGCAGCGAACGCACCGTCCGTTTTACCACCAGCGCTTCATTATGTGCCGGAACCAGAACGGAAACCATCGGATAGTCATTGTTCGGGACGGGAATATGTCCGTCGGTCTGGTTGCAGCGGAAAATATAAAAATAGCCGCCGATACTCAAAATAACATTGAGCATCATCATAAACCAGATCGCCGCGATCGCATAAATTGAAATAATCTCTGCTGCTGACATCAGGATTCCTTTCCTTCCGATTGCTCCGGTATTTTCTTCAAAAAACGCTTATGCATCTGCTGTCTTGACTGAAAAACCAAAAAGATAAACAAAGCCAGCACAACTCCGCTCAGTCCGATCAAAAAATGGTTCTGGTTGGCAAGATTCGTGACAAAACGGTAATAAATATTCCGTTTATAGTCATAATTTTCACTGATTTCAGCAGGTTCATAAACATTGAACTGCTGCGTTCCATTAACGATCAAAGTGCTGCGGTCCCAGGTAAGATATTTGAAATTATCCGCATAAAACATCTCCTCCATATCCCACAAACTTTGCATCGGGATCGGCGCATCCTTGACCGCATCGATCACGGAATAGAGCACATCGTCTTTGGTCATATCCAGATTCACATAAACAGCAGTCGAAAACCGTGCTGTATGGCTGATGCCCGTTTCATCCAGCCGGAATGCAGGCACCACCTGCTGATTTCCGCAGTTCAGAAAAGCAGTCATATCATACTCACTCACAGGCCGGCTCTCAAAGGCATCCAGTTCTGAGAAAAACAGCGTTCGGGTCCGGCCAAGAATATTCAGCAAATCTTCATGAAAAGCCCATTCAGACGGAATTTCCATTCCCAGCACCCAGACACCGTTTTTCAAATAGTTATCAAAGGCGGTTGTCAGATGCAGAGAAAGGGTATCGGCAGCCACACTGGTTTGAATAATCGGAGCATGCAGGATGATCCCTCCGCCATTTGCCTGAGCAAACCGCAGCACCTCGCAAAACCGCTGCATGGCAGGATAGTCTTCATGTTCATAGATCGGCATCACGGAAATAACAAAATTCATCTTCAGATCTACCATGTATTCCACGATCTCTTTCAGCCGATAGGGGTCCGTAAACGGATAAACCGCATCCAGAACAACATGCTGAGACCAGGCATGCATTGGAGAAGACCACTGCCATAACCATTTCCCTATCTCCTGTGTCAACAGCGCTTTCGCGAAATTTGTCGTGTAATCAATGAGCGGAATATAATGAACCTTTCCCATGCCGCTCACCAATGGGATCGTCTCACCCAGCACAGAAACGTTTCCGTTTGAATAAGAAGGTTCCCTGTAAACACCCGCATTCAGCGTCTCCACGGAGACATGAGCCTGAAAATTATCATCAAACATATATTCACCGGTACCGATCAGACTGCCCGTTAACGCAGGTTCAGGATAAATTCCGAAGCTTTCCACACCTTTCGCCTGACCAAGTACCATCAGGTACCCTTCAAATCCATCCAACACAGCGCTGTCCATACGCTCGGATTCCGCTGTGTTCACCCAAATCACCTTGTCGTAATACTCAATTTTGTCTCCGGCTTCTCCCGCCTCGGACCAATCGACACGATAGCGCATGCCAAACAACACCTGCGCAATCGCGGAAAGATTATCCGCCCGTCCGCGTCTGACAGCCTCTTCCGGATAGACCACAAGGATCTCCCCATACTCCGGAACAGTTTCTTCATCTTCAGCATTCACCTGCAAAACCGCCATACAAAACAGAGCTATAAACAGCAGGCAAACCCGGACCGGATCAAACTTCATACGCGAATTCTTTCTCCAATTCTGTAATAAAACGCATCGCGTCTTTACCCAGTTCTTTTTCGTATTGTTTGTAAACAATGCTCAAATCAACTGTCAGCAGCTGCTGATTCAAATCCGGCAGCAGATTTTTGTTATTGATCGCGGTCAGAATACGCCCTTTCAGGAAGGATGCACCGGTACTGAAATAAATAATCGCCAGAGAACCGTTATCGTCAATTGAAAACACTCTGTCTTCCACACGGATAATATCCTGAACGGACTGGGCCAGATTATGCCGCAGCTCATTGAATTGAACCGAGGTCAGAACCTTTTTCAGTTCCTCTGCATAACGCAGGCGGATCATCATCAGTCCCATTTCCGTTCCTTTCCGTTCACTCAGCGCCATATAACGGGAAAGAGAACTCACCATGGAACGGTTATTTTCCAAACCGGTCAGCGGATCGATAACGGTCAGCTCATCCAGACGCTGGTTCAAAATACTGTTGACACCCTCCACCTGAGAAAAATAGGAGATGAAAGCGGTCATTCCCAGCATTGCGATGATGATCACAAATGGCCAGATATATGCGGTCCACTCAATCGGGACACTGTAAGCAAAGTTGTAATACAGCTTGTAGATCGCGAAGATCAATATCGTCACGCCGCAAACAACAATCCCGCCGATCCTCGCCCGCAAGCCCAGCAGCAGCGAAGCAAGCGTCATCGCCATCAGAAGAACCACATGCTGATATATCAGCGTCCGATCCGTCAAAACGGTTATCAGGGCAGCCGCCAAAACCGCCGCCATATACAAAAATATACCCAGATCCTGGTAAAGAAATATTCGGCTGGAACTCGTATCCTGATCCATCATCCCTCCGTAGCCAGAATGTTCGTCCGGTGTAAAATTTCCGAAATAAACAGCATCACAACACCATCAATACAGATACCGTAAAGCATTTGATAACGTTCAAGCTCTGCGGTCCCGCTCAAAAAAATCACTGCGGTTATATCCGCAATTCCGATAAACAAAAAACAAAGAAAGGTATCCAGCATGATCTGCCGTTCCCTTGCAGTCCAGCGCTGCACTTTATGCTGCAGTCCTTTTTGTTTCCGGAATAAGATAAAATAAACAATCACCAATATCACAAGGAATCCCATGGTTTGCGGCAGAGAGTTTGTCTTGAAATTGCTGTAGGTAATCATGATCTGGTTCTTCGTCCGTTCGGGAAGCCCGAGAGATTGTTCATAATTCCCGACATAGCCTCTGTTTACATTAAATGCGGATTTTGTACCGAATTCCAGCAATCCAATGTAGTCAAAAGGATTCTTTAGATAGTAGAGCAAAATCGTACCCAGCGAAAAATGGCTCAGGAAATCACGCTGCACATCCGGATTTCCCACAAGCACATAAGGATATGCGGCAAAAGAAGACATATCTGCCATCGTCTCAAAACGCGGGTCGATGTCAAATTCTTTCAAAACATTCGCCGGATTGTTTGCCCGCAGCATCACCCCGTTTGTGATGGCGTGCAGCTTTGATGATTCTGTAAATCGGTTAGCTCCTCCCAATATGCTTGCCAGCGAGGAAGCCAGCAGAACAACCGTAGCGATAATGGCCAGCGTAGAAGTCTGTTTATTCCGGTTTTCCATAAATATCTGACGAACGCAGAAGATCATCAGAACCAATCCGGCCGCGGCGCAATGAAGCTCGGATAAAGCCAGAAGGCTGCCCGCAATCGCCAGACCGATCAGCCCGATTTGGGTCCACTCTTCCCGGTCATGCTGCAGCGCGAGACAAAAACCCAGACAGTAAAGCAGGAACACCTGCCAGAAAGCTTCCGGATAAAGACTGTTGAAATAAGTGATCATGGCGGCATCGCCCATAACCAGCGCACCGACAATCACCAATGCGGTTGCTTCCGCAGCCACGTCAACCCGTGCCACGATCCCGCGCAGTGTCAGATACACAGCGGGAAGATATAGAATCAGATAAATAGCGGCCAAATACCGCACATCAAACAGGTTATCATGTGTGAACTGTGTATCGATCCATTTCGCGAACTGGATCAACAGCCGGTGGGTAGAAATCCCGCTCGTCTGCTGGTTTGAGTGAAGATAGAGCCGCGTGAAATAAGCCCCCACCGGCGCTTCAAGGTCATCCCCGCGGTACCCCAGTCCGGTTCCCAGCATAATCTCGGAAAGGGACCCATCATCCGCAACGCCCATAATCGGAGGCAGGAACAGGATAATCACAGCCATCACCAACACAATGATTGTCCCGGTGATTGCAGCTACATTCGGAGAATAAACCTTCCCGAGGCGCAGATTAAACCAATTAACAGCCCGCCGAAAAAACGACAGACCGTCATCGAAGTAATCCTTGACTGTCCGGGCTTTATTCTCCTGCATGTCCAAGCCTCTCATCCAACACAGCATTTACCAGAAGCGGTATCAACTGGTCAAAGGAATAAATCACCGCGTTTTTCTGTGTATAAGCACCAAATTCCGGATCATTTGCATCCAGCACCAGTTTCCGTTCCATCCGCCGCAACGCCGCTTCAAACATTTCATCATCCCCGGTCTCATGAGCGATCAACGCGGCAAGACCATACACTGCAGTGGAATGAAAATCATAACCAAAAACAACATCTCCGTTGGTCCGATACCGCGCGCCAAGCGTCCCCGAAAGGACCCGGTCCTTCAGCCAGGCATGTGCCTCTTCCGGCAGTAGTCCCGCACGGCTCAGGTTCCACAGCGTATAAAGCGCTTCCGCGGTATTCAGATTTCCCGCGTCATACGTCCGAGTCGTATAACTGTAATTCTTGTAATACAGCGGAAATTCATCGGAGATCCGCCCGTCCAGAAGTACATTTTCTGCATTCTGATAAACCGGTTCGAAATCAGGATCTTCCGCTGTCATCGCTTTCAAAACAACCAGGTCCAGATACTGCAGCGAAATGGTATCTGCCCGTTTTCCATTGGTCAAATCCGTAAAATCGACAAGCCTGCTTTTTTTATCCAGACACAATTCCTTGATAGCTTTCAGCATCGCGGAAGCGTCTTCCGAATAGATTCCATCCCATTTTTGGCCGGCCTGATACAGCGCGTACCATATCCGCAGGTCGTCCAGAAGCGCATTGACGTTTGCCGTTTTTCCATCCGCACCGACGTACCAGGAAGCAATCCCGTTTTTCAGTAAATTGTTTTTCGTGAACTGCCAGGTCAAATCAAACAAAGCACGGTCATCTTTTTCCAACGCATACCACAGCACAAGCCCCTGGCTCTCGCTCAGTACATCCTGACCGGAAGGAGAACTTCCTTTTACCGCGGTATTCGTGTAAAAACCGCCATTCCCATTGGACATCATCCCTTCAATAAAGGCAAAACCAGCCGCATCCCGGCCTTCCTTTGCCCGTATGAGCATTCCCTCGGCTTCCCCTATGTTCATAGCTCCGGCATGAAATTCCAGAACACGTCCATCACTGCTCAAAACAATATCAGAGGGCAGCGTCTGCAAGCCCCATAGTTCATAACAGACATTTCCAGGGTCAGAAACGGTCATGATATCCGATTCCTCCACTGGGACATCACCAACAAAGACAATCGTCATATCATAGGCTTGCGCAAGAGCTGCATGATCCGGGACAGGCTGTTCACCGGCAAAAGAGAACCAAACACCGTTATCCGAACTTTGTAGGATCTCATCCAAAGAGACAGACGTTCCTTCGGAAGAAGAAAACACAACCGGAGGAGCAGCCTTCCCAATTAACAAATGCTTTGGCAGCAGATCCTCCGGAGCCGCAATCGAAACCGGACCTTGCGTCCCGGCAGGAACGCTTTGATTCCCGGGTTTGGGTCCAAACAAGGAACCGTGCAGGAAAAAGATAAGCACCACGATGAGCACAAGACTCATCACAACCGCGGCAAAAATCATGATCTTTCCCAGGCGATCCATATCTTTTCCACCTAAAAAGGTAAATGTTCAATACCAAGTCAAAGTGACCTGTTTTCGCTAACACAATATTGAATCAACTGAACAGGCTGCATTGACTCATTCTGAATTATTACAAAATCAAACAAAACACAACATTACAATTATAATCCGATATTTGTCAAAAATCGAAAAAAATTGCAACTCAATTCAGAAATATTATAAATCAAAAAAACTCTCTTTTTCCAATCTCAGCCGTTTAAGGGATAAAACGCGAATTTCCGGGATAAATGACAACAATATTTTTTCATCTATCATCCTTCATACATCTTTCCTCTATTATCATCTATCTAACGTCTAACATCTAATAACATTTACCATCATACGCCATACGTCTACTTTACCACCGTGACCACACCGCGCAGAATATAGCGGAAGGCAGGCTTGGAAGATGCGCTGTTTTCCGTAAAACCATCGTTCAAATCGAACGTGATCCGCATATTATCCGGATTCACACCAATATAATCGCCCCGGAAAACATCAATTTTCCCATTTCTGAAATCTTTCGTCAGCTCCGCGATTTTCGCCTTTGACCCGGCCGCCGCCACATTTTCGTTCAATTCCAGCATCTCGACCCAGTCCTCTTCGAAACCGGCGCAAAGATCATTCCCATGCACCTCACCGGCGGTCACTTTCTCGATCGGCTGATGGGTCATCACAGCACGAACTGCTGAAACCATATAAGGATCCCAGTTTGCCCGTGGACTGACCAGGGAAACCATCGGAGCCACATCCACCATGCTCTCGTTATATCCGACATGGTAAACCATCCGCGTCAGTGCCGCATCCTGGCAGGCAGCAGCCGGACCGGAAGTTCCGGAATTCTGGGCGATAATAACGCAGCCTTCGTTGATCAACTGCCGGGCAGCAGCCTTTTCCTGACTGAAGCTGCTCAGCACATTCGTATAACGCACCCGCATCAGGGCATCAGGCACTACAGACCGCACCCCGAGAATAAACGCGGTATACCCGGAAATAACCTCAGCAGTCGGATAAGACCCGACATATCCCACCAGCGCATCCGTTTGGCTGATCACGCCATTATTGATCATTTCCTGCATCTTCATCCCCGCCACAGCGCCCGCGACATAATGTCCCTGATAAATTTTCGCGTTGAAGGTATGGTAATTGTCTCCGGACTTCACAGCAGCGGGAACACCGTTGGAAAGCTGACAGAACTGGACTTCGGGATAAAGGGCAGCAGTGGTTTTGACCTCGGGGCTCCGGGTATTGGCGAAGATAATCGAACAACCATTCCGAACAAGCTCGACCAAAGCAGCTCCGGTTTCATCCGACCGGACATTCGTAAGCGAGATAATTTCGATCCGTTCATCGAATTCCTTTTGGAGAATCGCCTGTGACTGCTCAAAATTATAGGTATTGGCAGTCATCTCATCATTTTCGGAAAGGAATCCGACTTTGATGAGACTAATTTCCGGTTCCTGATCCCAGAAATGGAAGATAAAGCTAAAGGCCAGCAGCGCCAAAACACAGATAATTATTGTGGTAAGGTAATATCGTTTCATGCGGCACCTCCTTCATCTTTTTTCTCACCGGAGTCATCTTTGGGAACCGAGTAAAGTTTATTCAGATCAATAGTCCCATCATTGATCAATTTCAGCAGAATATCGGCACACCGCGGGTCAAACTGCGTTCCCCGTCCCTTTTCCAACTCATTCAGAACATAACCGAAATCCATCTGTTTGCGGTAAACACGGTTGGCGGTCATGGCATCAAAAGCATCCGCCACACCGATAATACGGGCAAAGAGCGGAACATCATCCCCTTTCAATCCGCGTGGATAACCTCGTCCATCAATTCGTTCGTGATGCAAAAGAGCACCATCCTGAATATGAGGAATAAATTTCAATCCCTCCAGAATTTCCGAACCGCGGGTGGTGTGGGATTTCATAATGGCATATTCCTCGTCAGTCAGACGGGAATCTTTGTTCAGAATAGCATCTGGAATGGCGATTTTTCCGATGTCATGAACCAGAGCCGCACGGCGCAGGTTCTCAATTTCCTCTTCATCCATACCCAGCTCCCGTGCAATCAGAGCCGAGTATTCTGAAACACGCCAGGAATGTTGGCTGGTACGCGCGTCTTTAGCGTCCACAGCCTTGGCAATGGCAAAGATCGTGTCATTACTCATCTTCACTTGCTGCTGCGTAAGGGCTAACTGACTGCGCTGCAGTGCCATAACGCGTTCGTTGCGCCGCCGCACTATAAATACAGTGAACCAGATAGCTGCCGCGAGCGGTACAACGACCAGATAAACAGTGAACCAGCTGTTGTCGTAAATCTCTTTTTCTTTGATAACGCCATAGGTTCGTTGGCTCAAAACGTTTTGATGTTTCGCGTCAAACACACCGAGATGGAAGGTGTATTCCCCGACATTCAGGTTCGTATAACTCACGGACTGGAGCTGGTCGAGCGGAACAATGCGCCAATCAGCGTCAAATCCTTCCAGATAATATCCCACCGAGGGAATCTGCACGGAATAGTTGATGATTTCCGGAGTGATATCAATACGGTTGATATTCCTGGGAACGACGATGTTCTTATTGCGATCAAGCGGGGTCTTTTCGCCGTCAAGAGAAACCGACGTGATGGACATCCGATAAACATGCGTTGAAGCCTGGTAGGAATTTGTGTTCAGCATGTAAACACCGGAATCAGTCGAGATAAAGAACTCACCAGCCTCGTTACAATAATTCCATGAGTTCGCGGTCAGGGAGCTGTCCAGACCGGTACGGGCATCAAGGAGCTCATACTGCAAATCATCCTCATCCTGAAGGACATCCTCACGGTTCGCTACAAAAATACCAGCGCTGGACGCGGCAAAAAACCGGTCGTCATTTTCATTGACGTAAACGTCGTAGTTGTTGTAATAAGGGAAGTTCCTCAGGATCCGGATATGATCGTCCTTGTCCATATAACACAGCCCGTTGCTGGTGACGACAAAGGTACCCTCACCCTTTTTATCATAGATGGTCCGCAGAATCACCTCAGAACTCAGCCCGTCCTCGCGGGTCAGGATCCTGGAAACTTCGTAATTATCAATAATCACCAGACCGTTCCCGTCTGTTCCGACAAGAATACGCTTATCGGGCAGCTCGGTGGCGGTGAGGATCATGGTGTTGGTGATGGTTTCCTCGATTTCGTGATCACGGATAAAGCTTACGCCGACGTCGCTCCCGGCCAGTATCGTTCCGTCTGAAAGTTCCATGACCATGCGCACGCGGTTGCCGAAGATAACATTGTTGGAACTGTATTCATGTTCCGTACCATCCGCTTCGATCTCAAACAGCCCGCTGCCATAGGTGCAGATCCACAGACTGCCGCGGGAGTCTACAAAGATGCAGCGGATGCGGATATTTTCAAAGCGCTCGGTCAAATCATTATGGATCTGCTCGGAAAGCTCATCATTCACGATGTCCAATCCCCGGTCAGTTCCGAAATAATAATTACCTTTCCAAAATGCGGTGGTGTTCACCACGCGGTGATCCATCCCGATGGTGGAATAGATATTGAGAAAGGAAGACGGAGCCAGCCTCAGCAAGCCGAGACGGGAAGAGGAAAACCACAAGTTTCCCTGATAGTCCACAAGCATGTTGTCAACGGAATTCCGGAACTCATTGGTGTTGAGCACACGGAAAGCGCCGCGGATATCAAAATACCCAATGCCGTTATCCGCCGTCACAAAAAGGTCCTGGTTTTCCAGGTAGCGCAGGTCTTTGATGCTGTTGAGCGTGCCGGTGGTCAGTACGGACTGCTCGTTAAAATATCCTTCGGAAATATCAAAAACATAAATATGATTCTTCGACGTGCCAGCCAGCAGTTTCCCCGTCGGGGAAAAAGTACAGGAACGGAAAATTTCGCTCTCATCCGTCAGCTGACGAGAACTGAGAATCTGTCCTTTTTGCATCAGGAACAGCCTGCCGTTGTTGGTGACGGCTGCCACATTCCCGGCTGAATCCGCGGCGCTGCTGTCCGCGTAATTGACCTCACGCAAAATGTTGACATTTTTGAACCCGTTATTGAGCGAAAGAACCTGCATGCTCCCGCTGGTTCCAATATAATAATACCCGTCAGAACTTTGAATAATGGAACGGACGGAATTGCTGGGGAGCCCGGTGGATTTGTCGAGAACGTTGGTGATAGTTTCGTTGATAGCGATGGAAAGTCCGTTATCGTTCGTGCCGATCCACAGGCGGCCCTCTTCATCAACAAAAAGGGCGTTGACGTTGCGGACCGTGTCATAACCATCCATCCAGCGGAATTCACTGCCGTTGTAACGGTACAGCCCGGCGTAAGTCCCAACCCACAGAATACCGTCGTTGGTCTGGGCAATGTCATTCGCCTCACCGCAGGGCAGCCCGTTTTCGGAACTATACACGGTCTGGACATAATTGTTGTAATCCACCCGCGGCGTCTGGACGTCCGCTGCACGGACAGAAGTATTATTGTAACCAAGCAAAAAGATAATAGCCAAAACCGCTGCCAGTTTTTCGCTCTCCTCAGCGGCAGCAGCTGTTTCTTCTTTGTTATTTTTAGTAAAATGACGAAGCAGGCGGATGATGAGCACAAGGACAAACATAGTCAGGAGTTTATCGACAAATTCGATATAAAACTGTCCGGCGATTTGGGCTATGATTTTCGGTGAACCGATTTCGATCAACCGGTCGATCACGCCATCCCCCCACAGGTTTCCGGTCCTGCCTTCATAAAAAATCAGGTTCAGCGGGAAGGAAATGACCAGAGAGGCAAGGGAAATGAACACACTCACGGTCATCGCGCCGAACAGAGAGTCCAGCATCTTTTTCCGTGCGGAAAATCCCAGGATCAATGCCAAAGTGATAGAGGTGAGCGCGTAAACAGGGTATCCGCCGTGAGCCATGCTGTACATCAGGTTTCCGGTCACGCCTACGATGCTGCCCACGACCGGACCGGCCAGATAGGCACTCAGCATGGTGCCGAGCGTATCCAGCCACATCGGAAGGTTAAATCTCACGGAAAGTACATTCCCGAAATAGTTCAGTGCCAGACATATAATAATAAAGATACTGAACTGATAGATTTTCATTTTTTTCATAGGCTGGACTCCTTCACCTCACCCAAAGCACATGGGGACGAAACCTCAAGCTGCGTTATTTTTACAATCCGAGACTCTTCGCGAGCGCATCCGCTTCGCGGTACCATTCCATATATTGTCCGGACTCCACCACTTCATCAATCACACCGTTGACAAAATAAATCAGCTGGAGCTGACCTTTCTTTGCCGCGATCCGGTCACCCTTGAATTGCTCCTCAAGTGTAAAACTGATATCGCTCATCAGGATCAGTCCTTTTTCCGGATCTTTTTCGATGTAATTTTGAGCGGTTTCCGAATCAACCATCACCGCATCAACTTTACCGGTTTCCAATGCGGTATAAGCCTCCTGGAGAGAACCGAAACGGATAAATTCTTTATATTTTGGGAAATTGTCGGCCATCAGGGATTCCTGCAGCGAGCTCCGTTCCGCGGCGATTACCTTATCGGAAAAGTCCTCGATGCTTTTCAGACGTTCACTGTCTTCAGCACGGATCAGGATCCCGCTGCCGGCATTGTCTTCGGAAAAATAATATCCTTTGGAAAGCTCATAAGCCGAGGCCCGAGCCGGAACAAAAGCCAATGCGGAAATAGCCAGGTCGCAGATGTTGTCGTTTAGGGATGGAAGGACTTCGGTAAAATCCATGGGGATAATTTCAAGTGTAACGCCCATGCGGTCCGCGATGAGCTGAGCTAATTTGATGTCGGAACCCGCAAAACGGTTCTGACCGATTTTTGCCGGATCGATGAACTCCTGCGGAGGGAAGTAGGGATCCGTAGCTACCCGCAGTGTACGTGCATCTCTGATATTCGCCAGGACGCCTTCCGCATTTTCGGGAATTCCTTGACTCACGTCCATGGAACCGTCAACGAAATTCCATTCGTTTTCGATATACTGCTCTTCCGTTTCCTCAGCGAGGACGGCAGTACCGACAGCAGCTGATAAAAATACAACCGCCAGCAATAGAAACACGAACCTTTTCTGTCTCCTCATGTTCATCAGCCCTCCGATCCGTTACTCCCATTGATTTATAAATGTCCTTTTTTATTATACTCCATTTCATCGATTTTGGGAGCAGTGGTCAGTGGGTAGGCAGATTGGAGGTGTGCTTAGCTTTTCACTATGATCGACGTACATAAGGACGTATCTCTGTGTCCCGGCAGCGCAGCAGGACACACGAGATACGTCCCTGAAGTAAGGAAATAAAAAAGATGTCTGACCGGATGATGACCCGGATCACAAAATGATTTTGAAAAGATTTTGTCCGTTTATATAGTCGTAATTGATTTCCTTTGACATATTTTTCAAAATCGTTACACTCAGCCCTTCATCATCCTGATCAAAAGGATTATAAGCCGCACCTCCGCAGGTAAATTCAATTTTACGCGATCCATCAGTTTCAGCGTAAGAGATATTCAGGCTGAGCTCGACATGGCTTTCATTCGGATAACTATGTTCCAGCATCTCGTAGATCAGCTCTTCACAGCAGATCTGCAGGCGGTAGATTTCTTTTGTCGTCAATCCGTACTTTTCGCCAAAGGTCTGGATGCCGCCCTGAAGTACCATCAGGTCGAATTGTTTTTCTGTGATTTCAAAGGAGAAAAACTTGATTTTGTTGATAAACGAGATTGTTTTTTCCTTCTGTGGATGGTCGAAAATCTGCTCAGGCGTTCCCTGTTCATAAATACCGCCGTCAGCGAAGAACAATACACGGTTGGCAACCTCACGGGCAAAGTTCATCTCGTGTGTAACGATCAGCATGCTCATCTCCCGCTTGGCCAGCATTCGGATCACTGCCAGTACTTCGCCGACCATCGTCGGATCCAACGCGCTGGTTGGTTCATCAAACAGCAGCCCCTTAGGTTCCATCATCAGGCAGCGGCAAATAGCGATACGCTGCTGTTGTCCGCCGGAAAGCACAGTCGGCCAGGCATGCGCACGGTTGGCAAGACCGACCTGAGCAAGCAGATCCATAGCCTTTGCCTCAGCTTCCTCCCGGGGCATCGACTTGAGACGGACCGGCGCAAGGCACAGATTGTCCATCACATCCATTTCGGAAAACAGGTGGAACTTCTGGAATACCATCCCCGCAGAGCGTCGGATCTTGTCTACATCCGCGCCTTTTGCGGTGATTTCCTGCCCGTCAATGAAGATTTGTCCTGCATCAGGTTGTTCCAGACGCACCAGAGAACGCAGAAATACGCTCTTCCCGCAGCCGGACCCCCCGATAATGGCGATACGCTCTCCCTGTTCGACATTCAGATCTACCCCTTTCAGTACTTCGAGGCGGCCGAATGATTTTCTCAATCCTTTTACTTCAATGAGGCTCATGCTTCTCCCCTCCTTTTCTTCTCAGCACGGTCTGTCAATTTGAAAATGCCGTAAACAATATAGGAAAGGGCCAGGTAGATCAGCATACCGATAATAATGGTGAGCAGCGGCTGCATGGTACGGGAGGCAATATTGTTGATGACACGTGTCAAATCTGTGATGGTGACATAACCTACCACGCTGGTCCACTGGATCAGGTTTGTGATCGTGGACTGATAAACCGGTTTTGCAATATGAAGCATCTGCGGGAGCGTAATGAGGCGGAATGTTTCCCAGGCTGAAAATCCAAGCGTCCGGGCAGCTTCCGCCTGTCCGTGATCTGTGGCTTGCATCGCAGCCCTCAGCAGTTCAGCAACATGAGCGGAAACGTTCAGAGAAAAGGTGATCACAGCCACCATTACCGGTTTGATGCCTGCTCTGGCAAATACGCCGTAATAAAGCAGCAACAGGAGCATCAGCACCGGTGTGCCGCGAAGAATGGCAATATAAACGGAAGCAATACCGCGGAGAAACGGATTTTTCCGTGTCCGCAGCAGGCAGATCAATGCCCCAAGGATCGTTCCGAACAAAAGTGAAAGAGCGGAGATTTGTATCGTCACCCACAATCCGTTCAGGATGACCTTCCATGATCCACC
>JAFPZX010000007.1 GCA_017417055.1 Anaerolineaceae bacterium | reverse complement strand
GCCGTTTATGACCATTATCTCCGTAAATTTCCCCGTCTTACGGTCTTTGAATCCCGCGGCTTTCTCCCCCGTGCAGATCGAAGCCTTTATGACGGGTATCTGTTTTTCGGGGTCATACGGAAAGCTCTCTCTGATCTTTCTTTCCGTGCCGGATCTTCTGAACAGGCCCATCGATCCCGCTCCTTTTTCCTCGTCATTTACTGAATTGATTTTAGCATATCCCTGCAGTTAAAAAAAGGCCCCATTTGCCATTCTGCGGAGCAAAGGATACGTTTCAAAATAATTTTTTTACAAATAAATTGAATTTCCGTTTTAATTTCCGAATTCCGAACCCCTTGTGCCGCAACGGGTTTGAATTGTTTGTATTTTTTTACATGTTTTTTTTAGTATGAAAATCAAAATCGAAAATCTGTCATTCGGAGCCTATATTTTCGGCTTCCCCCTATCGATCGGGGGAAGCTGGCAAATTTTTGCTTGCGAAAATATGACTGATGAGGGCTCGATACTTGTCATTGCGCGGAGCTTCGCTCCGCAGCAATCCGCCCCGATTTCTTTATTTTTTTACAAAAAAATCGAATTTCCGTTTTAATTTCCGAATTCCGAACCAGTTGCGCCGCAACGGGTTTGAATTGTTTGTATTTTTTATCATGTTTTTTAAAGTGTGATTTTTAAAAACGATTTTTCTATCTGAATGATTATTTACAATTTTTTCATTGTCATTTTTGATAGTTATATACTTTTGACTTAATGAATTTGATAAGCATTTTATTTCCTCATGTCTCCGCCTTCAGCGAAAAGCTCTGGTGCGGCCTGCTGGACTACGCCACGGCTTACGCTGACGGACGCCTGACCTTCACGTTTAAAAACGGCTCCACCTTCGAGGGCTGAGCCGGGTAAATGTAACGCTCCCGATCATCGGATTTTACGCCGGTGGCCGGGAGCTATTCTTTACTTGGTTCTCTTTCCGGTGTTTTCTGAACCCCTAATTTCTTCGTGATAGAAATAATCCACTATTACCGGATGTCCTTTTGGCACTCTGCCATAGGGCATTTCATTGTCGACAAACGGGCAGTCATATTTCTTTGCCATTCCCTCGGCCTTCTTCTCCAACGCCTCAAAGTAGCTGCGGTTATGCTTGTTATAGATTTCATCATAAAGAGGCACCAAACTCGGATACTTCTCCGCAATGTAGTCCATGATGGTCTTTTTAAAGCCACCGCGCAGATTAAGGTTTTCAAGCCAGAACAGGTCACACTGATCGTGCACCCGCTCAAAAATCGCCTCGAAATCCGTAATACCGGGAAATACGGGAGACACAAAACATACCGTGCGGATACCTGCTTCATAAACCTGCTTCATAGCCATAATCCGGCGCTCAATACTTACGGCTGAATCCATATCATTTTTGAAGTTCTCATCCAGCGTGTTGATTGACCATGACACAGTAACCTGTCCCAGTTTCTTAAGCAGATCAACATCACGTACTACCAGATCGGATTTTGTACAGATCAGGATATCCGCTCCACTGCCGATCAGCTGCTCCAGCAGCTTTCTGGTATTGCCGAACTGCTCCTCCTGCGGATTATAGCCATCCGTGACTGAGCCAATCACCACGCGCTGACCGACATATTTCTTCGGATTTTTGATCTCCGGCCAGTGCTTCACATCAAGAAATGTTCCCCATTTCTCCGTGTGACCCGTAAAACGCTTCATGAAAGAAGCATAACAATATTTGCAGGCATGGGTGCAGCCCACATAGGGATTAACTGAATACCCGCCGACCGGCAGGCTTGACTTGGTCATAATATTTTTCGTCTCGACTTCTCCGATCAGAATGCCGTCCATTTCTACTTGTGCCATAGCCTTTGTGCCTCCAGTACCTTAATAAATTCTTCAGGCATTTCCTGAACCATATTTTCATCGCCAATGATGGCTGTAAGGTCTTCCTTCATAAAAACAGGTATGCCAAGTGCATGCGCCTGATTGGTGAGAGACCAAGCCCACTCCGGCTCCGTATGTATCTTCCTGCTCTGTGCACCGGTCATGGTGCCAACTACGATCCAGTCAATTCCTGAAAGATCAACCAATCCGGGATCGTCAAATAACGGCTCGAACGTTACATGAAAATGCTTTGCCCTGACGTTTTTCCGCAAAGCATCGATCCGCCACAGTTCTGCTTTTCGAGTGACCGTCACGCCAAACCATGCATTATCCAGATCGGTTTCAAAATCCAGCAGATCAGGGCGTTTGGAAAGGAACAGGAACTGGTGTTGCGGATTTTCCCTGATCTTCGAAAAAACCTCATCCCGCCATTCCCGCTGCCAGCCTGCGAGGTCACTCATTCCTGTCAGAAGGAAATTCTGTGGACGTGACCTCTCCATCATACGCAGCTTACCCGGAAAGAACTCCGGCTTGCTGAAATCCTCGATCATATGCCAGCGCTTTACATTATTCCTTGCGTAGCAATACGGGCATCCAACCGTGCAGCCAATGACCAGATTCATGTTCTGGATATTATCCTTGATGCAAACGCTCATGATTCCTGCCACTCCTCCAGATTCTTCCGGATGCGATCAAGGTAAGCTTCAAACTGCCGAACTTCGTCTTCCTCAAAACCCTTATAATAGATCTTGCTCATCTGCTCTGATACTTCGTCATATTCATCCTTCAGTGTATGAGCTTTTTCCGTTAGATATAGAAGCGTTTTTCTCTTATCGCTTTCAGACTGAATCCGGCGAATCAATCCCTGATTTTCCATACGCTCCAGCATCGTGGTCAGAGAAGTAATCGCTAATCCCACTTTTTCTGAAATGGCTTTGATTGGAATTCCGTCCTCCTGCCAGAGTACATAGAGGATTCGTCCCTGTGCTCCATTGAAAGCATCTACATTTTTTGTGTTGAGAATTTTCTCAAAGATTCGGTCGCCCAGCTGCTTGATCTTTGATACAAGAAATCCACCATTCGTTTTCATCGAAAATGCTCCTATGTAGTAGTTTTAATATTCTACTACATAGGAGTTTTTATGTCAATACATAAAAACAGCCGGGAGCAGGCCCGACTTCAACAT
>JAFPZX010000098.1 GCA_017417055.1 Anaerolineaceae bacterium | reverse complement strand
TTTTTTGAACATTAAGCAGACGGATAGTTACAATAGTTTCAAATTGTCGTAATTATCCTTTTATTTTGTCAATATTGGGCTAAAATCAGGCTCTTTACCTTTCATTTTTCCTCTTTTTTCTATAAATAGGCGCATTACGCCGCAGTAAACTCTTTTATTCGTCCAGCTCAAATACACATAAGAAGATTCGCACTGGCAAAAAGCACATGAAAACGATTCAAATTCTTTGCAATTCCTCGATACACAACTTTGGCATATCCAAATTGACGTTTGACGATGAGAAATGGATGCTCAACTTTGCTCCGGACTGATGATTTTCTATTCTCAATATATCGATCCCAGTTGAAGCCATTGTAATTTTTCTCATTCACCTTTATACTGGAAGGTCTTTTATTGATTCGAAATTCAATTTTGCTCAGATTCGGATCGGTTTTGACTTCATCTCTCTTCTCTATTCCCAAATATCCGGAATCGCCGTATCCGACATGGTCATCTTCGCGAAACAGTTTCGGCGCTTCCTCAATGTCATGTACATTGGCTGCAGTCCCTGTTATCGTATGTACATATCCTGATCCGGCATCTGCTCCAATGTGCACTTTCATTCCGTAGTGCCACTGATTTCCCTTTTTCGTCTGGCGCATCTCCGGATCTCGTTCCCCATCTTTGTTTTTTGTGGAACTGGGTGCTGATACGATCGTTGCATCTACAATTGTTCCGCCATGCATGATCATTCCACCTCTGTCCAAACGTTCCCGTACATCTGCAAAGATTTTTTCGCCAAGATGATTCTCCTCCAGGATATGTCGGAACTTGGTCAGCGTTGTTGCATCCGGTACTGACTCTTTGCTGAAGTCCAATTGCATGAATTTCCTCATTGCGTAACTGTCATATATGGCATCTTCCACACCTTCATCTGACAGATGGAACCAGTTTTGCATCAGATACATTCGCAGCATTGTTTCTATTTCTTTTGCCCGTCGTCCCCGTGTATTTTGATAATAATACGGACCGATTATTTCTGCCCACTCCTTTCATGGGATGATTTCATCCATCAGATCTAGAAAGTCTTCTCGTTTTGTTCGTCTTCTCCGGTTTGAATATTCTGCTTCTGTGAATGAAAGTTGTCCCATTTTTCACCGTCCTTTTTTCTTTACCGTCCTTTTTTCTTTAATTATACTTCTGACGGCTTCTTTTGTCTCTTAGCTGAATTAATCAGCGTTTCCCTAACAGGCAGCTCTTTTTATTATCCGAAATAAATTCAGGTGCTGCTGCAATCATCCGGGGCAAAAGATGGTAAGATAGATGATATATGAGCAACACTTATTATCTGATAACGTTTTTATTGGCTGAGTTATTGACCGGGCTGTATCTGTTTGTGTGGAGGAAGAATTACGACGCACATATGACGATGATCTTTATGCTGATCCCGGTGGTAAATTTCGGCTACATGTTATTTTCCCGCGCAGACACGGAAGAAGCCGCGCTGAATGCCACCTTGATCACCTATATGGGCGGATGCTTCCTGCAGATGATCATCATGTTTATGGTGGTCAATCTGTGCAAAATCCATTTGAACCGCTGGGTGAAGCTGTTCTTTCTTTTCTTCAGCGGAGGGGTCTTTTTGTCCACGCTGACCATCGGGTCGCGGGACTGGTTTTACAAAGACTTTTACCTGGACCAAAGCGGCGCCTCAAACGTCCTGATCAAAGAATACGGATTTATGCACCATGTTTTCTACGGATTGGTGATCGTTTACTTTGTTCTGAGTCTCGGTGCAATTATCTATGCGCTGCTGCGGAAAAATGAAGTGAGCCGCAAGATCCTGATCCTGTTGATCGTGTCGGAAGTGGTTCCCATAGCCGCATTCTTTGGCGGCGGAAGCGTTTTCCCTCAAATCGAACTGATCCCGGCATCATACGTTTTTACCCAAATCATTTATCTGGTTATCGTATATCTTATCAGTTTTTATGACGTCATCGAAACCGCCGTGGAAACCATGGCTGAGTCAGGCAGTGCGGGGTTTATCACTTTTGACCTGCATCGGGGATATCTGGGCAGCAACGAGACCGCGAAAGAAATTCTTCCGGACTTAAAGACCCTTACCGTTGACTTGCCCCTGAAACGAAGCACTTTTTTATGGAATCTGATCTCTCCATGGCTGGATGCCTTTGAATCTCATCCGGAAAAGGCTGAGAAAAACAACTTCCTTTACGAAAAGGACGGGAAAACATACCGTTTCAACATTGAATGGATGGCCGGCGGAAAAAACAAGCGGGGATATCAGATTTTCATTGAAGACGATACCGTTGATCAGGCTTATATCAAACTGCTTGATAACTTCAACAACGATCTGAAAACCCAGGTCGCGGAAAAAACCGCGCATATTCAGGAAATGCACGACAATCTGGTTCTGAGCATGGCCACGATGGTGGAAAGCCGAGACAATTCCACCGGCGGACATATCCGCCGCACCAGCGAGGGCGTCCGGCTGTTGATCGATGCCATGAAGGGCATGCCGCAGCCGCCGGCGGGTTATCCGATGAATGAAGAATTCTGCCGCAATCTGATCAAAGCAGCTCCAATGCATGACCTGGGGAAGATTGCCGTGGATGATGCCATCCTGCGCAAACCCGGACGCTTTACGCCGGAAGAGTATGAAATCATGAAGACACATGCCGCAGAAGGCGCACGGATCGTTCATGAGATTCTGAAATCAACCGATGATGAAAGCTTCAAGGTGATTGCTGAAAATGTTGCCCATTACCATCATGAACGCTGGGATGGTTCGGGATATCCGGATAAGCGTAAAGGCGACAAAATTCCGCCGGAAGCACGGATCATGGCTGTTGCGGATGTGTATGACGCACTGGTGAGCAAGCGGGTTTACAAAGAAAGTATGTCTTTTGAAAAAGCCGACGCCATCATCATGGAAGGCATGGGCAGCCAGTTTGATCCGGCATTGGAACCGGTGTATCTGGCTGCGAAACCAAAGCTTGAATCCTATTACAGCAGTACGGAGTGAGTGGTTTGCACGACATCTGGAATCCCTGGCATGGATGCAAAAAAGTCAGTGAAGGCTGTCAAAACTGTTACATGTTCTTTTTAGACAGACTCCGCGACAAAGACGGCTCTGTGATCTACCGGACACAGGCCGGTTTTAACTATCCATTGTCCAAAGATCGAAACGGACGGTATAAGGTCCGCAGCGGCGAGATGATCCGCGTCTGCATGACCTCGGATTTTTTCCTGGAAGAAGCGGATGCGTGGCGGCCGGAGGCCTGGGAGATCATGCGGCAGCGTCCGGATGTAAAGTTTTTCCTGCTCACCAAACGTCCGCAGCGTGTGGCGAATCATTTGCCCGCCGACTGGGGAGATGGCTGGGAAAACATCATGCTGAACGTGACCACGGAAAACCAGGCTCGTGCGGACGAGCGCATCCCGATCCTGCTCTCGCTGCCCTTCAAGCACAAAGGGATCATGTGCGCTCCGTTTGTCGGTCCGGTCAGCATCCGGGAGTATCTGCCTGCCGGGCAGATCGAACAGGTTCTCTGCGATGGTGAAAACTATGACGGCGCCCGTCCCTGCCATTATGAATGGGTGAAAAACCTTCGGGATGAATGTCAAAGTGCGGATGTGACTTTTGTTTTCTGTGGGACCGGCAGGCGCTTTGTGAAAGACGGCAGAATTTATAAAATTGAAGACAGTTCAATCCAAAGCGAGCAGGCGCTTCGCTCCGGTTTGAGCTATCAGGGAAAATCAATTGCATTTAAACTCACCGATACCTGGGGTTTACCCATCCCGGAAAATGAACTCTATCAACCATTTTTCCGCGAACGCTGCGACCGCTGCGGTATGAAGCCAATCTGCAACGGCTGCAGCAACTGCGGAAAATGTGATCATCAATAAAGCGCATGCACATTTCTGAAAATTTACCTGCGTCTGCCGGATGAACCGCCGCCCATCATAGCGCCAAACATCGCAAATGGATTAAATTCGCTGCCGGTATCTTTTTTATTGACATCCAGCTCAATTTCATCACCGCCATTGACTGCATCCGATATAATCTGGACATTCGTCCCGGAAATCAGACCGATTTCAACCGGCGTTTCTTCCATTTCCCCATTAGCTTTTTTCAGATTTACAAAATATTTGTCATCTTTGACAAGGATCGAAGTCTGGGGAACATACTTTGCATCCTCAATACGCTCAATTTCCAGTGTCAAATCAGCTGTCATCCCGGATTTGACGTTTTCATCCGCATCCGTGAGAATGACCGTTATTTTAAAACTGATGTTCCAGCCGGACTGCGTACCGACATCGGAAACTTTATACACCACGCCGTTATAAACCTTATTCGGAATCGCGGCAAAGGAAACTTTCACCGGCATCCCTTCCTGAATACTGTTGATATACAGCTCCGAAACAGTGAAGTCCATATAAAACGCGGAAACATCGTCTATCCGAATCGCAAAAATATTTCTTGCTGCCGAAGAAGAATCATAGGTAATAACATCTCCCACACGGGCATCGATCTGCGTGACCGTTCCGCTGAACGGCGCGATGATTTTTGACGAATCGATCTTCTTTTGATACGCATCAATTTTTGCCTGAGCCTGCATTTTTTCCGCATCCGTCGGGCCTTTCAGTGCCTTATTATACTGGTACTGTGCTTCCTCAAGCTGTGCCTTTGCCAGTTCAACAGCTGCCTCTCGTGTCTGCAATTCGAGCTGATCGATCTCACCGAGATACCAGTTGTAATGGGCAAGCGTGTTATCACGGACAGATCGATAACCACCCACATCTCCAAGTGCTTTTTTTCTGCCCTCGGAATCAAGCGGAGCGTCCCGCACCGCTTCAAATTTCTGCAGCGCTTTCTCATACTTGACCTGCGCAAGCGCGGCTGTATCCCGGGCAATCACAAGGTTCACATCTGTCACCCTTGATATATCCATGCTGTCAAGGCTTTTCTGCGCATCTTCCAGTGTTTTCTCTGCTTTTACCATCGTGGAAAGCGCGGATGCGATTTTGTCAGTATTATTGACCAGCTTGTCATAATCCTCCTGCGCATCAAGAATATCAAGATTCGCACTGATCACATCCAAATCAAGCGTCGTTTCATCCAGATAAGCCAAAACCTGATCTTTTTCTACTTTATCACCGACATTTACGAGGATCTCTGAAACCGTCCCGCTTGTCTGCCAGTTCAGATCGACAGATTGCCCTGAACGAACGGTTCCGGTAATATTGTCAAGTTTCAATTCATAAACGCCTTCTTTGACGCGGGTAGTCGTCACCGCAAGGGATGAAGCCACAGACTCGACACGGGTGAGCTGCTGCATAAGATTCAACCGCACAACCATAAAAAAACCGACAGCTGCGATGATCAGGATGATTAACAATATGATCAGGATTGTCCCCCAGACGCTTTTCTTTTGAACTTCTATTTTATGATCCATACTAATCCTTTTCTCCCAAGACGGTTTCCTTCTGCATCTCGCGCATCATGGGTGTCGTTTCATTCTTTATTGACTCCACAGCAGCAGCTTTCTTGCGTCCCTCTGTGCTCATTTCAGCGGCCTCGCTCAGCTCCGGGTCCGCGGTGATTTTCAGAACCCGCAGGTAAATATTCCGCGGGATCAAGACCAAGCGCCCTCAGAGAATCAGCCGAAATACTGCTGACCAAAAGCAGATCCCCTTCCTGCAGATTATCGGAGATAATCTCCGTGATATTTCCGGAAACAACACCCATTGTAACCGTGACGGTTTGCCGTTCCGTTCCATTTACGACTGTAACAGTCGGTTTTCCATCGTGATAGGAAATCGCTTCATTCGGAATCAGAAGCGTATTTTCCTTTTCATGAGCCGGAACAGATACTTCCGCTGTCATCCCGGCCAGCAATCCACTGTCCGGAGCGTCAAAAGCCACCAGCGCAGTGAAAGAGGTAGTATTTCCGGAAGCTGCACTGGCATCTGAAATATCAAGAATATACCCCTTATAAACCTTTCCTGAAACAGCGTCTACAGTGATCGTCACAGGAGTTCCGGGAGAAACAAGACTCAGATCCAATTCCGAAATACTGAGAGGAACATAGATCTCGTTCATGTCATCCACCCGGACCGCATTGGTCCCTCTGGTAATGTAATAACCTTCCACCGCATTGACCGCGGTTACCATACCATCAAACGGAGCATAAACATAACGCTGTTTATAAATCGTTTCCGCATTATTCAGGCTGATTTCAGCTGCCTGAACATCCTTTTCACGGGGAAGCACATCGTAGGAGCGGTAGGTTTCCAGCGCTTTTTCATATTCTTTTTGCGCGACCTGCACATTTCCCTCCGCCACAGCGTAATCTGTTGCAGATGGCATACCGCTGGTCCAGACATATTTTTCATAAGCGCTGACAAGCGTATTATACGTAGAAACATAATCCTCGAATTTCCGTTCCCGGGCACTGCGGTCATCTTTTCCGATAACAAAGGTCCTTCCGCCGAACCTTATCTCGCGTCCTTCTTCATATCCTTCCCAGCCTTCACCGGAATCAACCAGATGATCATAGTCCTGTTTTGCATAATTGAAATTTAAATTTGCCAGCGCAAAAGCGTCCCAGGCTCGTTCCATATCATAGCGGGTTGCCCTCGGATAGTAAAGAGCTTCCTGAGCCAGCTTGGCCTCTGTCAGCGCCTTTGCCTTTATATTTAAATCGACATACGCCTGCATCCGGACAGTTTCGGATTCCCGGACGTCTTCCAGTCTTTCTTCACCATCAACAACATTTTTTTCGGCTATCAGGACCGTGGAGGAAAGATAGTCAGGATCAAGCTCCGCCAAAATGTCGTTTTTCTTCACCTGATCTCCGACACTGACATACACTTTTTCAATAACCCCATTGGTTTTCCATGTCAAACTTGAAGACTGTTTATAACGAAGATTCCCGACAAAGCTTAAGTCAGCAGAAATGGTTCCCCGTGTAACCGGAATCAGGATCTCCTGCTGCTCCGGTTCACCGGACCGCGCTGCCCCTGATCTTAAAGATTCCGGAATCAGAGAACAGGAAGCAAGGATCAACACGGCTGCCAGCAATATGCACACTGCCGCATATTTTTTCCTGTTCTTCGTCCCGATAAATGAATCTTTCATTACCAATATATCTCCAATATACGTCCGTTATTCAGACCGCAGCGCGATAACCGGTTCAAGATTGGAAGCTTTGTTTGCCGGATATACCCCGAAAAACAGACCGACCGCAATCGAGAAAAGAGTCGCGCCGATGATGATCAGCGGGTTGATCGAAATAGACAAATTATTTCCCGTTATCGAAGCAATCCGGGCAATACCATACGCCAAAAGCAGCCCAAATCCAATTCCAAGCACACCGCCGACGAGCGACAGTACGGATGATTCGACAAGGAACTGGGCAAGGATATCACCCTTTTTGGCTCCCAGCGCTTTGCGCAGACCGATCTCCCGGGTACGTTCACTGACGGTCACCAACATAATGTTCATGATCCCGATTCCGCCGACCAGCAGCGAAATTGCCGCCACTCCGCCGAGAAACAGAGTAAACGTCCCCATAATATCACCCACAGCATCGAGAATTTCCTGCACATTCATAACCTGGAAATCATTCGGATTTCCTTCAAAGATACCGTGCCGGTCCTGCATCAGGCTTTCGATTTCTTTTTGCGCGTCTGCCAAATTATAGGTTGACTTCACCAGAATCGCCGCCTGAGACACACTGTTTTTCTGCCGCGTCATCAAGCGGGACTGTGCGGTAGAAAGCGGAATAAAGACATTCCGGTCTCGAGAGATTCCCAAAGTGGAACTCCCTTTTTCCGCAAGGACGCCAATGACACGATAAGGCTGTCCCATGATGCGGATCGTTTCTCCAATAGAATTCGAATTCGTCGCGCCAAAGAGCGATTTGTTGATTTCCGTACCGATGACAGCAACCATTTCTTTTCCGTCAATATTTTCCTGTGTAACGTAACTGCCAAGCAGCATGTCGTCATTATTCACAGTCAGATACCCCGGAACAACACCGGTAACCGTGGCATTCACGGTTTTCCCATTGCTTTGTGAGATGGTATAAGACTGGGAAACGACCGGAGCGATAATATCAACGCAATCCAACTGAGCAATTGCAGAAACATCATCATTTGTCAGGTCACGCGCGTTACGAACATTTTCCGTAAAATTACCGGGAGAAAGATAAAGTGTCTGCGTACCGAGCGAACTCAGGGAATTTGTAATCGTGTTCTGGGCACCTTCACCGACAGACATCATGGCAATGACTGCTCCGACGCCAATAAAAATACCCAGCATCGTCAGAAAAGAACGGACTTTATTTGAAGTGATGGATTTCATCGCCTCTTTGATGAGCGTCGCAATATTCATTCTTCCGCCTCTCCTTCGTCATCGTCTTCATATTCTTCATCATCATCTTCGTATTCGTCATCATCATACTCGTCATCTTCCTCTTCCGGAACAGATGATTTTGAAGCGTTATCTTGAGACGAATGGTCATCGGCAAGGGCTGCCTTTTCATTCGCCAGTCCTTCCAGCTTGGAATAGTTCACATCCGTCCAGCGTTTGAGTTCTGCCTGCTCCTCTTCCGAACCGAGCATTCCGTCAAATACCGAGATGACACGTGGTACCTGTTTCCCGATTTTCGGGTCATGCGTGACCAGAATAATCGTTTTCCCCTGTTCCTTGTTCAAACGGATAAGGAGTTCCATAATTTCTTTCCCGGACTTGCTGTCCAGGTTTCCGGTCGGTTCATCGGCCATGATAATTTCAGGATCATTGATGAGCGCACGGGCAATCGCCACACGCTGCTGCTGCCCACCGGACATTTCCTTTGGTTTGTGATTGAGACGGGCGCCCAGACCTACCAGTTCCAGCGCCTCGATCGCGCGTTGTTTGGCATTGGCTTTGTTTTTTGAATAAAGCGTAGGCAGCAGGACATTTTCCAACGCAGTGGAACGGGGCAGCAGATTAAAACTCTGAAACACAAATCCGATTTTCCGGTTCCGCACATCCGCGAGCTGGGAATCATTCATATTCGACACCAATTCACCACCCAGCTTGTAGATCCCATCAGTTGGACGGTCAAGACAGCCGAGGATATTCATGAGCGTGGATTTTCCCGAACCGGACGGTCCCATGATAGCAGCCAGTTCCCCTTTATAAATATCCAGGGTGATATCATTCAGGGCACGCACTTCAACATCGCCCATGATGTAGTATTTTTTGATATGTTCCGTATGAATTACACCGATCTCACTCATAACTGCTCTCTTTATCCGCTCAATCCCTTTTTAGCGGGGTCTTCCGCCGCCGGAAGGTCTTCCACTGCCATATTCCCCGCTGCCCGGTCTGCCGCCGCCTGCAGGAGCCCCAATATTGACATTTATCATGTTTCCAAAACTCAAATTGGTATTGGAAAACTGCGAAGTAACTTTATTAACAGCCACTTCGTCGCCTTCTTTTAGCTGGTCACTGATGATCTGTACATTTGAACCGGCCTGCATCCCAAGCTTAACCGGCACATCAAGATAAGATCCATCCGGCATCAGTTTGCGGACGATCCGTGTGGTTCCGTCTTCCGCCACAGATACAGCCTTCTGTGAGACGTAAAGCGCATCCTCCACCTGTTCCGTAACGATTGCGACATCCGCCATCATACCGGATTTAATAGAATTATCCACTTCATCCATTTTGACAGTCAGGTCAAAATTCACGGAAAGGTTATTGACCGTGCCGGCGTTGGAAATGTTAACGATCGTACCGGTATATTTCCGCAGCGGGATCGCGTCAAAGGTAATACTGACCTCCTGACCGAGATGGATATTGTTGATTTCCAGCTCCGTCACGCTGATATCGATATAATGGGAACTCAGGTCATCGATGCGCACTGCTAAAATATCCCTTGCGGCCGATGTTTTTTCATAGGAAATCACATCAAATGGTTTCGCTTCCACCTGCGCCACAGTCCCGTTGATCGGGGAAATGATTTTGGCCGTGTTGACCGTCGCGGCGGCGGCATCGATCTGTGCCTGAATAGAACGAACCTGGTTGGAAGTAGGACCGTCTTTGATGCGGTTATAAGCACGGACCGCGTCGTCCAGCTGCGCATTGGCAAGTTTCAATGCAGCATCCGCTTTCTGAACATCAATCTCTTCGGATTCACCATTGAACCAGCCATATTGCGCCTTCGCAGAATCCATCTGCGATTTTGCGCTTTCCATCGCCGACAAAGCTCTGATACGGATAACGTTGTCCAGGTCCAGCATACTGACCGAATCAAAATATTCTTTCGCGCTTTCATAATTGGCTATAGCACGCTGATAATCGTCATATTTCACACCAAGCTCAACAAGATCCGAACGTACCAGCCCCAGACTGTTCAGCGCTTTCTCTGCATCTTCCACAGACTTTTTGGCCTGAACCATTTTCGTCCGGGCCTGTTCCAGGTTCAGCGTAGAGGTATAAAGCCGTTCCAGGCTTTCTTCCGCCTGTTCTTTGGTCACTTCCGCGTCGATGATGGTTGAGTCGATCGTGGAACGATCCAATTCCGCAAGAATATCTCCTTTTTTCACCGGATCCCCAACTTCCACATTGACCGAGTCAACCGTACCGGAGGTCTGCCAATACAGATATACTGACTGATTGGACCGCACAATACCTTCAATATCATCCAGCGTGTTTGTCAGTTCACCCCGCTGGATTATTTCCGTATCAGGTTCCAGTTCAGCCGCTTCATTTTGTTTCTCTTCGATCAGTGCTTTCGTCTGTTGGTAACTGTAATAACCATATCCCACTAAACCCAACAGGATCACTAACAGAATAATGATCGTGATCCAGGCTTTTCGGCTGATTTTTGCCCGCGGTTTTTTTATTTTCCGGTCCATACTCAATCCTCACTGCTCCCGCTGGGAGGCACAGTTTCAGTAACTTTTTCAGCAGGAGTCTGCATATTATTGCCTTCGCTGCTGTTCTCCAGGCCCATATCCCGTAAGATACTGTTGTCCAGGGAAGGTACACAAATCAAATCACCTTCATTCACAAATCCGCTGCTGATCTGGACTAAAGTATCTGTCGTTATCCCAATCGTCACCGGCACTTCATTACACGTTGTTCCGTTCGATATACCCACATACCATGTTCCCTGATCAGAATATACAGCATTAGCGGGAACGATCAACGCGTTTTCCGCTTCATCTAAAATCAGATTGACTTCGCCCGTCATCCCGATTTTTACCTTTTCATCCGGTTCCAGAATTTCAACCATGGTTTGGAACGTCACACGGCTGCCGGATTCCGTTCCGGAGGAGGAAACTGTCGTGACTATGCCGTCATAAGAAACATCCGGTTCCGCGTCAAGCACGATTCTTGCCTTCATTCCATCGTGAATTTCCAAAATATCAATTTCCGAGATATTCAAAGGAATATACAGGTGATCCATACTGTCAAGGCGAAAAGCCGCCGCACTCTGTGTGACATAATCACCTTCACGGGCGTAAATCTCTGTAACAACACCATTAATGGAAGCAACAATATTCCTGCGGTTGTAGGTATTCTGTGCATTTTCAATTTTCAACTGCACCGCAGAAAGGTCCTTTTCCCGCGGATAAACACTGTACGATTGAAAAACTTTCAATGCGTTTTCATAAGCAGCTTTTGCGACTTCAATGTCAGCAGCTGCCTGTGCTTTATCATTTTCCGTTGCTTTCCCACTGTAATACAGATAATTGTTGTAAACTTCGGCATATTTATTCAGCGCGGTCAGCATTTTCTTGCGTCTCGCGTCATATTCATTCCGTTCCCCTTTTTCGGGACTGTTCCGCCAGCTGACTGCGTCATTAAAGCTGCCCAGCGCTTCTTCATACGTTTCACGGGCAATTTGTGTCTGTTCTGACCAATATTTGATATCAGAAGTGACAGCGCGGGGATATTTCAGGCTTTCCTGTGCTTTTTCGGAATCAATCATTGCCCCCTCTTTGTCTTTCAGATCTTTGTATGCCTGCGCTTTTGCTGTTTCGGAATACAACACATCATCCAATTCATCCAGTGCCGTGATAAGCGGGATCTCGGCATTGACCACATCAGTGGAAAGCGAATCACCCGCAAGCGAAGCAAGCACCTGCCCCTCCGCTACTGAATCACCCAGCTTAACATTCACTGTATCGATAACACCTTTTGTGCTCCAATTAAGAGAGGCAGTCTGTCCGCCGGTAACATTACCAATAAATATAACTGTTTTTTCAATACTTTTCCTGCCGGCCGGTACTGTCAAAATCTCATTTTCCGTGGGAACAGAACGCTGGCTGCAGCCGCAAAGCGCAGCAGCCATAAGCAACAGGAAAAAGATGGTTTTTCTATCGATTTTTTTCATTCCGCTCCGAATACGGTGTTATTCGTATTTTGTCCGTACGTTTAAAAAAATGAAAGAGAGACTGTCATTTCATATTGCCCGATGTTGGGGGAAAACTCAGGGGAAAACACTCTCGGACAGCAGAAAGAAATCTCTCTCTCAATAGTTTGTTTTAACAAGTGAACCTTAGAATAACCTTAGAATAATCTTAGGGAAACGCTGATTAATTCCGGTGAAAGCGAGAGGACAGTTCCCCCTCGTTCCTCGGGAGAACCGTCCCCGAGCTCCAATTAATCAGTACTTCCTTAGTTTCAATCAGGTTCCTGTTTTCCCGCCCGTTGTTTTATGAAATAACACTGACGCTTTTACAATTTGCTTTATAATTATAAAGATGGAGAGCATTGAGGTAAATGACCGCGTGACCCTGCGCAAAGCTCATCCCTGCGGTGGATTTGAATGGAAAGTTGTCCGCATCGGTGCAGACATCGGTCTTGAATGTCTGACTTGCGGGCATAAAATCTTTTTATCCCGCCGGGATCTCGCCAAAAGAATCAAAGGAACACCTGTCCGGGAATCCCCTCAAAATCCTTCATCTTAAATTATAAATAAGGTGCAATCGTTATGCCAATCTTGGACCCAAATACAGTTGAATGCTTCAGCCGCAGTGCGGATCAGACGCGGCGGTTTGGTATGCGGCTGGGAAATCTGCTCAAACCCGGTGATCTGATCGGACTGAGCGGCGACCTGGGAGCCGGAAAAACCACCCTCATCAGCGGCGTCGCAAAGGGCTGGGGATCACCAGATCCCGTTACCAGTCCCACTTTTGTGCTTGTAAATGAATATTACCGCAGCGACAGCAGCATTCTTTTTCATATGGACGCCTACCGCATCGGCAGTATCTGGGAAGCGGAAGAGCTCGATTTTGAGCGGATGCTGCAAAAAGGACCGCTTTTAATTGAATGGGCAGAGCTGATCGAAGCAGTGCTTCCCCGGGAACGTCTTTGGATCCAAATGAAATATATCGACGACGACATCCGCAGCTTCACCCTCAAACCCACAGGGAAACGTTACACCGCGTTAGCCGCGGAATTCCGCCGCAGCAGTTTCGGAGTATGAAGAAATAGAATATGATCCTCGCAATTGATACCTCAACAGCCCGTTTGGGCATCGCTGTTTATAACGGCACGGAAGTTCTGGCAGAAAGCAGCTGGACCAGTCCCCACCGTCACACGGTCTCTCTGGCGCCGGCAGTTGACGAAATGCTGGAAAACCTCGAATTAGAAAAAAAGAAACTGAAAGCCGTCGGTGTCGCGCTTGGGCCCGGTTCATTCACCAGCCTGCGTGTCGGGCTCTCCTTCGCAAAGGGCATCTCTCTTGGGTTGGGCATTCCCGTTATCGGCGTTCCAACACTGGATATCACTGCCAATCAGCAGCCCACAGATGACATTCCCCTCTGCGCTTTTTTACAGGCAGGACGGGGGAAACTGGCCGCATCCTTTTATGACGTGAGACGGAACCGCTGGGTCAGCCGGGAAGCGATTGAAATTTACACCGCGGAAACACTCAGCGAAGCCATCACGGAACCGACGATCCTCACCGGTGAATTCGATGCCGACATGCGCTCTGTTTTCCGCAAAAACAAGAATATCCGCATGTCCGCTCCGGCAGGTAGTCTGCGCCGCGCAGGCTACCTGGCCGAATCAGCCTGGAAGATTTATGAGAAAGGTGAATTCCCGCCAGTTTCATCCCTCTCACCGATTTACCTGCATACACACGACCCGATTTTGAACTGACTTTTCACCTGTCAGGAGTGAGAAAAATGGAATTCACGATCAGACCGATGAAGCCCTCAGACATTCCGGAAGTGTTCGCCATCGACAAAGCCTCCGCTGCGCTATACTGGCCGGAACGCTCTTATCACTTTGAAGTGGAACAAAATGAGGCATCCCGCCCATTCGTCGCCGTGGGTTCTGACGGTGAGATTCTGGGTTTTATTGTCTTCTGGCTGATCATCGATGAAGCGCATCTGGCAAATTTCGCCGTCCGGGAATCCGCCCGCCTCCATGGTATTGGCAGAGCGCTTTTGCTGCACGGTCTGAAAAGCTGCCATGACGGCGGAGCACGCGTCTCCTTCCTGGAGGTCCGCGCGGGAAACGCAGCGGCACGTCACCTGTATGACGCCAGCGGATACCACACGGAAAGCATCCGGAAACAATACTACCAGGATAACCACGAGGATGCGCTGCTGATGAACCTGGATCCGGAAGATTATGAAAAACTAATGAAAGAAGAAACGAAATGAGCAAACTTTTGGATGAAATGAACGCCCTGGCAGCAGAAATTTCTGTCTGCAAAGATTGTATGCTTCACTTGACAAGAGACAAATCCGTACCCGGTGAGGGGAACATCCGAACTAAAATACTTTTCATCGGAGAAGGGCCTGGCGCTAATGAAAACGCCACCGGACGTCCTTTTGTCGGACAGGCCGGAAATTTCCTCAACCAGCTGCTCGCCATTGCCCAGGTAAAACGTCAGGAGGTTTTCATTACGAACGTGGTAAAATGCCGTCCGCCTTCAAACCGGGACCCACTGCCGGAAGAACTTTCCGCCTGCGCCAAATACCTGAACCGCCAGATCGAGCTCATCAACCCGCTGGTGATCGTGACGCTTGGGCGCTTTTCCATGGCCCGTTACTTCCCGCTGCAGCGCATCAGCTCCATTCACGGACAGGGTCACTGGGTCAATGACCGGCTTATTATACCGATGTTTCATCCCGCTGCTGCTCTGCATCAACCCAGCCTGCGCGCGGCGATCGAACATGATTTTTCTCTGATCCCCGGCTATCTGGAACAGGCAAAGGAACGTTTCGACCCGAAACCGGTAATCGAAGAAAAACCCGCGGAAACACCGGCAGCAGATACAAACACCCCCACGGAACCGGACACCGGTGAAGCAGCGCAACTTTCTTTATTCTGATTTCGTATATAAGGTGTCAGGTTTCAGGGATCAGGTATCAGGTTTTAGAATTTAATTATCATCCCATATAAAACCTGAATTAAACAAATTGATACTTATCTGCACAATACCGCAGTAAAACTTGAACCGGAGGTCATAATGAAAAAAATACTCATTCTGCTGATCATGATAATCCTTGCCGGTTGTTCCGGCACGATTTCAAACGGAGGCAAAGAACTCACCATCGAACAGGTTCAGCAATACGCACAGCAAACCCTGACCGCACAGGCAGGCGGCTCAACGGACAGCGGACAGATGCTGATCCGTCCGGTATTGCAGCAGCCTACCGCAACGCTCTCATCTTCCGGTTCGGGATTGATTGTTATCGCCACACCCGATGATACAGGAACAATACAACGCCCGGTTTACAATGTACCAACCGCGATCCCGACCGCGACAAGCTCACCGTTATATCCGGTTTACATACAGCCAACCAGTTCATCCAGTTCCTCAGTTTACGCACAGCCTGTCAGCACCGTTTGCGAACGGATGCGTTTTGTTGATGATGTAACGATCCCGGACAATACCGTAATGGCACCGGGCCAGACATTCCGGAAAACCTGGCGCATTCAAAACGCCGGCAGCTGTGCCTGGAACTCCGGTTACCAGCTGGTTTATTCCGGCGGTGATGCCATGGGAACAAATTACGCGGTCAACCTGCCCGGTGCAGTTGCACCCGGCGCCACGATTGACATCAGCATTGATTTGACCGCTCCCATGACCTATGGAACCTATCAAAGCAATTGGAAACTTCGCAGTCCTTCCGGCAATCTGTTCGGTACGGCCAACTCCGACGATAACTCCATCTGGGTGAAGATCGTCGTCGGCAACAATGCCAACATGGCCACAGTGGCACCCGGCATCACCCCGGTCAACACCGGCTGCACGCTGCTTTCTGTTACGCCGCCGCATCGCGCTTCCTTCCATCCGGGAGAAGAAACCGATTTCTACTTCCGGGTCCGGAACGATACCTATACCATGTGGAATTCAAGCGACCTGGATATCGCCTACATCGGCGGGGAAAACATGTTGAAACGCAAAGATCAGGTCCGGAAAGATATGCCGTATGATGTAGCACCCGGAGGAACACTGGATTATGGTTTGGATGCAGTCGTCCCGAACATACCCGGAACCTATACCATGACCATGGGCATCGTCCGCAACTACGAAGTTCTTTGTTCCATGGATGTGACGATCACTGTTGTTTATTAATCAATAACACCAAGTTCCTGCCGCAAGGCAATGAGAAGAACTTCATTTTCTTCAGCAGACCTTACAGCCAGACGGATGTAATTCTTTCCACCCATCTTGGCTGTAAGATCTTTAATAAACAAATCATGGTCAACCAGTAATTTTTTCGTCAGATATCTTGCGGGAATGGTTTTGTCCAGTTCAATCATAACATAATTTGCCTGGGACGGAATAACCCGGAATCCTTTGATTTTGGAAAGTGCGGCTTCAAATTTACCGCGTTCTGCCTTTAATTGATCCAATCCCTTCGCATATTCATCTTTATACTTCTCTTCAATCTGCATAAAAAATTCAGCAAACGAATTAATATTCCAGATAGACACATCTTTTTTGATCCGGGAAACAGTATTTACATTTCCGGATACCAGAACGCCCAAACGAAGACCGGGAACACCGTAAGTTTTTGAGATACTTTTCATCAGATACAAATGCGGGTTGGAATCAATAAAATCCTGATCAATCAATGATGCGTTTTGTTCATCTGAAAAATCCACAAAGGATTCATCAATGATCAGGTTTATTTTTTCTCTTGAAGCCCATGAAACAATCTGTAACATATCCTTTTTCGGAATATAGTTTCCGCTTGGATTATCCGGGTTGATCAAAATAAGATTGTTTATGTGATGAGGTTCAAAGAAATCGATAATATCTTTGTACGAATAAGAAAAATCAGATTTATCCGGATGAAAGACAACAGAATTCTCTTCCGCATAGCGGTTCGGATACTCCTCAAACGTCGGCCGGATAAACCCGGTTTTCCCTTCGAGTGAATGCATAAGAGACTTAATTAATTCGGCGGAACCGTTCCCCACAACAACATTTTCCGGACGAATGCCATAAATCTTTGCGGCCAGCAGGCAGTTTCCATGCATACCGCTGGGATAAGACGTCAACAATCGTCCGAAATTAGCTTTCATCTCTTCGATCAATCTTTCCGATGGGAAATATGGGTTAACAATATAGCAAAAATCTAACAGGCGGGGATAACGCCAATATCCTCCGTAACGGGATTCTATTCGGCTGAGCTTTTCATCATCGTCGTCTGTAAAAATAGACTCCGCGATAACCAGATCCTGAATATCATCAATTTCATACCATCGCTCACCGGCAAGGCGTTTTCCTTTTATGACGGGATCATCCAGCATAGTGATGACGCGCAGAACCTGCTCGTAATATTCATTTTCGCCAAGGGCTGCTTGGTAGGCGTGTAAAAACGGGACATAATAATTTTTGGAAAACTGCCTGCTGAATTTATAGATATTTACCGTTTTATAATACAGGTTCGTTTCATCGAATCTGAAATTTTTTTTCGCGATAAATTCCCTGATCGTATCGTCATCAGACAGCTTCAGACAAGTCCCGTCCATCCATGGTTCATATTTATCAACGAGAGCCAATGTATCACGCGGATCGTCAATTATTTTATCCAAAACTGAATCTTCAAAGATAATATCTGATTCAAAAAGCAGTGTATCTTCCCTGCAAAGCCAATCAGATGCAAGAGCCAGAGAATAAATGTTGTTTGTTTTGTCATATATCGGGTTATTGATAAACACAATCGGGGTGCGGATTCCAAGCGAATTGACATATTCAACCAGTTTTTGACCCTCATATCCGATGACAATAACGATCCTGGAAAGATTTTTCTTTTCAATCTGGTGCAGCATTCTGTCAATCAAAGTAACATTATTGACCTTCACCATACATTTTGTATTACTTTTTGTCAGTTCTTTCAGCCGTTTTCCCATTCCGGCAGCTAAAATTATGGCCTGCATTATGTTTTCTCCTAAAGTACTGAGGAACTATCCAAATGACTATTCTAAGTCTGCACGTTTCCGCAGCAAATAGTCAACGGTACGAGCAGTGCTTTCACCAATATATGCCCAGGTCTCTTTTCGTGCTTCATCCCTGCCTTTTTGAAAGGTATCATCCGCAAGACAGGAATCAATAAGGTTTCGCATATTATCTAACCCATCCCTGGTGAGCTGCCGTCCGATTTTCGGCAGAACTGAAAACGTCCATAGCTCTTCATCAAGCCAGGCTGCGTCATAGGGATCCTTGTTAAACGATGTATCCGCATAAATTACCGGCTTGTCAAAAACCAGCGTAAAGTCAAAAATCACGCCGGAAAAATCCGAAATCATGATATCAGACCGCCGCAGCACCTCAAAACCGTCATTATCCCGGTTCCATTCCAGCCGGTCACCTGCCGGAAATTCAGCCATTATTTTTTCAATCAGTTCCTTTTCAGCTGTATAGGATTGTGGATGAGGCCGGACAATCACACTGTATCCGGTATCAAGAAGCGCTTGAATAATAGAACCGCCGTATACGGATAAAATACCGCTTGCGCCCCAGGAAGGAGCCAGCAGAACTGTTGTGGGATGCTCCGGAAGAGGAGGCGCCGCATCCAGCCGCTTTTTCATTTCATCCATATAAATAATGCCTACCTTGACAATTTCCTTTGCGGGAAGGTTCCGTAATTTCTCAAGCTTCCGAATCTGTTCTTCCTGATAATCTCCGGATATCAGAATCGTGTCAAAGTAATCAATGCCAAACATCCTGTAAATCGTTATATCACTGGCTGCATGGGGAATATGAACATACCACTTTACATCCCTTGAGCGTTTCCAGTATAAAACATCCAGACTGGGCGTGGAAGACAGGACAATATCCGCACGGAGTGTGTTCAGTCTGGCAAAAGCCTTATTTCCTTCACCGATAAACTGACATTTTACATGCGCATAATCTTTTTCCAATGCCGGATCATCTGATGAAGATGTCAGATATTCGAGCTTTTCGCCGCGGCGTTCAAACTCGTCACAAATCGGTCCAAACACATTCCAATAGCGTTTGCTGTCGGTAAATATTACGATAGGCGTTTTGTTTTCACTAACAGCCTCAGCTTTTCCGCCGCTCAGACGAAAGCGCAGCTTCATGAAAACTTCCCGCAGTCCATAAACAGCCGCACCCAAAACGCCAATCAGTATTGTGAACAACATGCTTCCGGTACCCGGATCGATATATAACAGCATGAAACCCCTTTTGGTCCTGGATTAATAATCCTCTATAAACTCCCAGTTTCCCGAGTCGTAGATATCTCCCCCATGGAAAACAGCACTGTAAAACGGGATAAAAGTATTCCCGTTATTATATTTTATGTTGTACTCCCCGACAAAATAACATCTTTTATCAGGCTCCTGTTTTCTTTCATCGGTAACAGGTTCCCCGGTCGCCGGATTAACCGGTGACTCAATCAATCCGTCCATCGCAAGCGTCGGAACATCCGCGTTGGTCATAAACCGGTTGTCAACCATATAATTTTTTTGATCAAAATCCTTCACAAGCAATACCGGATTGAAATATAAAACATCTTCCAGCCAGGACTCACCGGGGCCAAATAACATTCCCGGAAAATGCTGATATTCGCCGTGATCTGAAACAATGATGATCCTCGTGTTGTCATAAACATCATTTTCCCGCAGATAGTCCATCCATTTCCCCAAAGCAAGGAATCCCGCCATATTGCAGTGATAATGGACCATTTGGTAAGAAGACTGCAGCTCTATTTCCCTGCCTTCCGCTGATCTGCGGAGAACAGGCTGTGTCTCGTACGGCGTATTGTCAACCGAATCCGAAAGCGTATAGTCAGGCAGCTGCAGCAGGACCTGTTCATGGGTCGTACCGTTATCAAGTGTTGTAAATGTGTTTTCAGCCTTCTCGTTGATCACAGTCATGGCAGGAAGCTTTTCGAGAACATTCAAATTCTGCTGAAACGCTGTCCTGATCCCGGTTGCCCGGAAAAGGCTTTGAACCCGCTGTGTCGGAACACTGATAACCTTTTTATTCGTCATTGCGTCAACCTCATTATACAAACCATCCGTATATATTGTCGGCTGGAAGACAAGCGGCACGATTTTATAGACACTGAAACAAAAGAAATTACGGTTCCGTGTTTGAATTTCACTCTCAACCACTTCCGGTGCTAAAATTTCAAAATCTTTGAAGTTTGACGCATGGACCCCCGGCAGCTGATCATACAAAGACAAATCTGAAGGAATTTGATAATTCGCATAGGTTGGTTGTAATATATTGACGCTGTATCCGGCTGCATTAAAGAGAGACGGCATCAACAGCAAGGCCTCGTTATGTTTCTCCATCAGGCTTAGATCCGGCCGCTCGTTGATTTTGTCCGGAGTATATTCATACCCGCCGTAAATAGCCGGCAGCGCCATGTTTGTTTTACTCGCATAGGATATCGTCTGCGGATAATAGGTAAATCCCGCAAATTGTTCTTTCAAAATCGGTTTTTCTTCTATAAGGAACGGGAAATAAAAACCGATAGCACGGTCCATCATGAAAATGACCACATTTTTTCCCTTTTTGCTCAGCGTTATTTCCGGAAGAGGACTTTCCGTTTTATCACTTGTCTGTCGTATGACATTCAGGTCTCTGCTGATCTCCGATATGTTCAAAACAGACATGACCAGAACTGCCAGAGACAAAGTCAGCAAAGCACCGGAAGCAATGCTTTCTTTCTTTTTCCGGATAAACGCCAACACAACTGAAACAAGCAGCAGCACAGCAAGATTGATAACATAGTCTCTGAACGAATCAACAGGAGGATTGTCAAAAACCAGATTTGCCGAGATATCACCCCGATTTGTTCCAAAGAACATATAATTCACTGCCGAACAAACGGAAAGGATCAATATTCCCAAAGACATGACCCTTTTCCCGGCAGACGAGGCAAGTTTATAGAAAATACCAAACCAGAGCAGAAAGGTTCCCGCAGCCAGCAGCAGAGAACTGAAGATATACCACAACGGCGAATAATACATCTCCGCATAAACAAAATCAGGAGGAGATGTTTTGATTACTTCCGAAGAGATCAAAACCCCCGTAAGGAAAGTCATGAAAATGCAGCCAAAAGTAAAAAGGATGTTATCGGATTTACCCGATTCGGGAATTGTAAAATGGATTTTTTTGCGGATGAATAATTTTGAGAGCATTGGCAGCTGCAGCAGCAGGCTTAGTATTCCCAACACAGCTGTTTTCCGGAACGAATGGAACGGCTGGAAGAACAACAAGTATTCCTGAAACAAAAAACCAAGGAAAAAAGCTGCTGATTGCAGAACTTTTTTGGAATCCTTCGTCCGGCCCAATATATTTTTCAGAAGAGAAAAAATATTATTACAGGTCCAATACAAAACAAGACCGGAAGGGGAATTATAGAGAATAACAAGAAATACAGCCGCCATTCCATACATCTGCAGCTTGTTTTTCAAAGAAAAGCCCTTTAGATAAATCGATGCGGAGACGATATTCACTGCTGTCATCAGGATGGGAAGCACGTTCACCGGAACACCAAAAATGGTAAACATGCCGTCCGGTGCCCCGAGATCACGGATCGGTCCAAAAGGAACCCCTTTCAGCGTCTGAAGTCCGGATAAAAACCGGTAAGCAGCAATGAAGAAAGGAATTTGCAGCAAGAGCGAAACAGAACCCTTTAACGCATCCAGCGGTTTATAGTCATTTTGGCGGTAATATGTCTGGAGCATCATGAACTGCTCATCGCCTTTAAACGTCTTTTTGATGTGGTCAATCCAAAATTTTAGTTTTTCTTCTTTATCGCGTTCCTCCGCCTGCATGGCATCCGCCCTGCGATATAAAGGCAGCACGAGCAAATTCACAACCAGGCTCAAAAACAGGATCGCAATTCCCGGATTATTCACAAAGCGAAATGCAATAGAAAACACAACCTCAAAAAGCAGCGCAAGAGGCCCGATGATCAGCGTGTATAAGGCATTTCCAATCGTCATTTCCAACCCTGATTCGTTTGGTTTTTGTCTTTAATTCCTTAGGAAGCACTAAGTAATCCGTTCTGAGTCAAAAGCGACCTGTTTTCATTGAATCAGACTTGAGTCAACAGAACAGGTTGTCTTAACTCATTCAACGTTGATTTGCCATTATTCAGCGCTCCCCTGACAGATTTATTATAAATCGTAAACCAATATCTATTCGTTAATAAGATTGTTTTTTTACTCAGCTAAAAATGTCGGAAAGAAAAAGCGCCTGACCGGCGCTTTTTCGATATTTATTGAATTATCTTTTTTAGAAGATGAATGTCTTCACAAGGGCGAGCAGGACACCGCCGGCGACGACGGAACCAAGCTGACCGGAAGTGTTGGCGCCCATGGCGTGCATCAGGATAAAGTTATCCGGATCATCTTCCAAAGCGATCTGAGCAGCAATACGGCCGGCCATCGGGAAAGCGGAGATACCGCAGGCACCAATGAGCGGGTTGATCTTGCGCCCGGTGATGATCTTCATCAACTGACCGAACAGGACACCGGCAACGGTATCGAGAACGAAAGCCAGCAGACCGAGGGCCATGATGAACAGGACGCCCCAGTTCAGGAAGCTTTCGCCGGTCATGGTACCGCCAACGGCCAGACCCAGGAACAGGGTGGAAACGTTGATGATTTCATTCTGTGCAGCTTTGTCCAGACGATCAACAACACCGGATTCCTTCATCAGGTTACCCAGCATCAGCGCAGCAATCAACGGAGCGGCATCCGGGGAAATGATGGAAATGGCGATGGTAACAAGCATCGGGAAGACGATAACGGCACGGTCAGAAACTTCACGCGGTGCGTATTCCATGTGGATCTGACGGTCTTTCTTGGTTGTCAGAGCCTTCATGATCGGAGGCTGAATGATCGGGATCAGGGACATGTAGGAATAAGCAGCCACCGCGATCGGACCGAGCATGTGCGGAGCGATCTGAGACGCAACGTAAATGGCAGTCGGGCCATCGATTGCACCGATGGTACCGATGGAAGCGGCTTCAGCCAAACCCCAGCCAAGCTGCGGGAAAAGTTTTGCCAGCAGACAGCCAAGGATCAGCGTACCGTAAATACCAAACTGACCGGCAGCACCGAGGATAACCATTTTCGGCATCGCCAGCAGCGGACGGAAATCGATCATCGCACCAACACCGATGAAGATGAGGAGCGGGAAAAGTTCGGTGGAAATACCGGCGTCATACAGGACTTTCATAAAGCCCACACCGGAGTCCATACCCAGGTTGGCCAGAACACAGCCGAAACCGATAGGCAGCAGCAGCGTCGGTTCATACTCTTTGATGATGGCCAGTGCGATCAGCACAAAACCAATCACAAGCATGACGGCATTCTGCCAGCTCAGGTGATAAAAGGAATCAACAATATTGCTGAGATTCATAATCGCACCTCTCAGCCGGCGTAAGTCATCAAAGTCTGTCCGTGTGTTACACTGTCGCCCTTGGTGACGCTGACGGAAGCAACCTTGCCGTCATGCATGGCAGTGATGTTGTTCTTCATCTTCATGGCTTCGAGAACGAAAAGAACATCACCCTTCTTGACGGACTGTCCGGCCTGAACTTTGACTTCCTGGATCACGCCCGGGATCGGGGCGGTAACAGTTTCACCACCGGCAGCTGCCGTAGATTTGGCAGCAGAACCTTTTGCGGAGGCAGCAGGGGCAGCAGCCGGCGCAGCCTGTTTGACAGCGTAGGACATCAGAACGGAACCGTGAGTCACGGAGTCACCCTTTGTGACGTTGACAGTCTGTACCTTGCCGTCATGCATGGCAGTGATGTTGTTCTTCATCTTCATAGCTTCGAGAACGAAGAGAATATCACCCTTCTTGACGGACTGGCCGGGTTTAACATTGACTTCCTGGATAACACCCGGGATCGGGGCGGTGACAGTTTCACTGCCTTCAACCATGGTCTGAGCAGGGGCTGCGGAAACAGCTCCGGAAGCATCAGCGGTGACGGAAAATTCGGTTCCGTCCACGGTGATGATCATCGGATCAGCTTTCGGATTTGCGATTTCTACGGAAAAAGTTTTTCCGTCAACTGTAACTGAAAGATTCATTTTTTCTCCTAATAATTATTGTATCGATTCAGAATATATCGCCGCTTTACCAGCCGATTCAACAAACAGATTACCGCAAAGCGGTCCTTCTATCTGGCAACTGGAAACTGGCAGCTGACAACTGAATTCCGTCACGGCGGATTTACTTTTTCGCGATGACATAAGCAGCGGCAGCGGCAGCGGCTTTGAGTTTTTCATCATCGTCGCCCGCGTCCGCGGTTTCAACAACTTCAGCTTCTTCAGCCTTTTTCTTCTTCGGATCATCTTTTACAAGACGAACCAAAAGCTCCATTACGCCCCAGAGGATCAGCAGGGAGACAAACAGGATGACCATCCCGATAAGGGTGATCTGTAATGCCTGCCCGAACAAAGCTTCATTGTGAGCATTGACAACAGCTTCAACAACTTGTTCGGTTGTGGCTTCCGCAGTCGCTTCGGCAGCGCTTTGCAATAAAAAGTGGACCATTCCCAATCCTTTCTGTCTGACCGGCGGCCAGCACATATTAATGTTGCATCTGAAATATTCAGACCCGGCAAAGATGCGGATAACCGTGTCTGTCGGTTTAATAACAAGGGAAAGTCGATTTCCCATTAATGATATTCTAACGCTTATTTCGCGTTTCCTCCCAAAATCGTGAATGGATTGTTATTATACAGCTGCTGTTATTCACAAAACACACGGATGCGGCCTTTTTTATACCGGATACACCGTGTACAGTTCTTGTTTTTTTGTATAACCAGTATGTCATAAAAATCTATGTCATAAAAATCGCTTGACAGAAAGTGAGTGTAAGTTTAGAATAATTGCGTAAACTAAATACTTCGGGGCAGGGTGAGGCGAGAGCCAATTCCCGATCGGCGGTAGAGTCCGCGAGCGAAAGCTGATCCGGTGTGATTCCGGAACCGACGGTATAGTCCGGATGAAAGAAGTGATATTCTGTTGGAAATCAGCCCCGATGAGTTTTCATCGGGGTTTTTGTTTGCGGAGCACATGGGGACAGTCCTGCTGCTGCCGCGCAGCCGGCAAAGCGGGACTGTCCCCATGCCGCGGCACTTATTTTTCGCAAATCCAATGGAAACGGTTCTGTTGACACACTGCAGGATAAAAAGATGAAACGATCGGAAAACAAACTCAGCAAAGCCAAATGGATCCCGCCGCTTTCGATTTTCGCGGGACTTTGCATTTGGGAACTGTTTGTCAAGCTCAGCAATTATCCCGCATTCATCCTGCCGGCGCCTTCGCGTATCGCACAGCGCTTCGTCACCGCATCCAAAACCGGGATCCTGTGGCCCAACGTCTGGGTAACCTTCTATGAAGTCCTTTTGGGACTGCTTACCGGCTGCGCGGCAGCCCTGGTGATCGGTTATTTTCTGGCCCACTCACCGGTGGCGGAAAAAATCGTCTTCCCGTATGTGGTTGTCAGTCAGGCGATCCCGCTGGCAGCCATCGCCCCGCTGCTCATCATTTGGTTCGGGTCCGGTGTCCGCCCGAAGATCGTCATCTGCGCGCTTACCGTTTTCTTCCCGCTGCTCATCAACATCCTGGTAGGCTATCGGGAACTGGAAAACAACCTCAGCGACCTTTTCACATCCATGAAAGCCAGACGCTGGGCAAAGCTCAAATATCTGGAGTTTCCGGGCATCCTCCCGGTGCTGCTGGGCGGACTGCGCATCAGCGCCACACTTTCCGTCATCGGTGCGGTCGTAGGGGAACTCTCCGGAGCTGACGCGGGATTGGGTTACCTGATCAACATCGCCCGCGGTCAATATGATACCGCGCTCGTCTTCGTCGCGCTCATCATGCTGATGGTCATCGCCCTCGTCATGTACGGATCCGTCATCTTTCTGGAAAAGAAGCTGATCCGGTGGAACGAGTAGGAGTTAGGAATTAGGAGTGAGGAGTGAGGAGTTGGTAATTAGTGATTATTCGCAATTATTAGCAGTGTTATGAAATACCAGATTTTTTTGATTCCTGACACCTGAAACCTGAAAAAGGAGTTTTTATGAAAAAATTGTTATCGATTATCGTTCTTTTCGTCTTCCTGATCACCGCGGCTGTCTGTACGGCGGAGGCGGATCAGGTCAATCTGCCCTGCGGATATGTCCCGAACGTACAATTCGCCCCGCTTTATGTCGGGCTGGAGAAAGGCTTTTTCGCGGAAGAAAACATTGACCTCACCCTGGACCACAGCATGGAAACCGATGTTGTGGCACTGGTCGGCGCAGGCCGTCTCCCCTTCGGCATCTGCTCCGGAGAACAGGTCCTGCTCGGACGGGAACAGGGACTCCCATTGGTTTACATTACCAATTGGTACCAGAACTACCCGGTCGGCATCCTTGTTCTCAAAGAGAGCGGCATCGAATCTATGCAGGATCTGAAGGGCAAACGCGTTGGTATCCCGATGCTCAGCGGCGCTTCTTACATCGGACTGGAAGCTATGCTGGGCCTTGCCGGAATGAAGGACAGCGACATCAAACTGGAATCCGTCGGCTATGCTCAGGCGGAGCTGCTGGTCACCGGCAAGATCGACGCCGCCGTGGTTTATACCATCAATGAACCCGTACAGCTCCGGGAACTGGGGTACGAGACAGTGCTCTTCTCCGCCGCGGACATGACCAAAATGGTCGGGAACGGTATGGTGAGCAATGAAAAAATGATCAAAGAGAACCCGGACCTGGTCGGACGTATGGTGCGTGCTTTTGTCAAATCTATCCGCTGGACCAAAGAAAATCCGGAAGAAGCCTTTGAAATCTGCAAAAAATACGTTGACGGGCTGGCTGATGCTGAAAATCCGGAGCTGCAGATGCAGGTGCTGCTGGCAACCGCGGACTATTTCGACGCCGGTCCGCTGGGGTACGGATTCTCCGATCCCGAAGCCTGGGACAACATGGCAGACGTTATGAAAACCATGGGGATGTACTCCGGTTCTGATACATATGCTGCCTATACGAATGAATTTATCCCGGCTTCGAATTAATCACAGCGCACATGCGGGACCGGTACCTCGTGCGGAGCAGCCCGCACAAGCGTGCCTGTCCCCATGTGCGTCACTGAACAAGGACGAAACACATGGGGACAGTCCACATCCAATTGCTATCCGCTAAAGTGGGGACTGTCCCATAAAGAGACAGTCCCCGGTGACAATAGGAAAAAAATTATGGAAAACGATATTCTTCTGGAAGCAGACCACATTCAGATGACCTTCCCGCAAAAGGGCGGCGGACTGCATGTGCTTGAAGACATCAGCCTGACGCTCAAAAAGGAGGAATTTGTCTGCATCATCGGGCCTTCCGGTTCCGGGAAAAGCACCCTTGTCCGCATTCTCGGCGGCCTTTTGGAACCAACCGGGGGAAAACTGATTTACCCGGACGGAAAGGAACCGGATCCCCGCGCGGTCGTCTTCCAGAATTCCAATCTGCTTCCCTGGCTGCATACGGTGGATAACGTAGCCTTGCCGCTGCTGGTAAAAGGCGTTCCCAAAAAAGAAGCCCTGGCAGAAGCGGAAAGCTGGCTGGACTTGTTCGGTCTGGGCGGATTTGCCAACGAATGGCCCAATAACCTTTCCGGAGGAATGGCGCAGCGCGTCGCCATTGCCCGGGCGCTGATCCAAAAGCCGCAGCTCCTGCTGATGGACGAACCGCTGGGCGCATTGGATGCCATGACACGGGAACAGATTTCCCTGGAACTGATGGCTTTCCGCGAACGGATCGACGCCACGGTTTTGATGGTTACCCATTCCATCTCCGAAGCGCTGCTGCTTTCCGACCGCATCCTGATCTACAGCGGACGCCCTGCCCGCATCATCGACGAGATGAAGGTTCCCTTCCCCCGTCCGCGAACACCGGAACTCCGCGATACCGTAGAATTCCTGGCAATGTCAAAGATGATCCGGAAAAAGATTTTCAGTCAGGAAAGCGGGGTGGTATCTTAGCCACAAAACGACGCACATAGGGACAGGCACACTTGTATCGGCTTCGCGACACAAGATACCAGTCCCCATGTTCTGCATTCTGTTGTAATTTATACTATGATTTCAAGCGGTAAACCCTGCTCCTTGAATTCCCGACACCAATAACAATTCCATCACGAATCAGGTTTCGTATATATTCTCTAACGCTTGAAGGGTTCAGATTCAGATACTTCGCGAGTTCATTTGTTGATACCTCACGATGTTCTGTCAGATAATCTATGATCATCTGCCGTTTGACCCGCTTTATGGCCATATCCGTCTTTTTTCTGCTTTTTTCGGTGGTGTTTTGGGACTCAATCGGCACAAGCGGCAGCAGAAACTCAGTGCGGTCAGGATTCGCGGACTGCTTAATTACAGGTTCCGGCAGGCAGTGTTCTTTCCACACGCGGAATATATTGGGAATCCCACTCCCCGATCTTTCCCCAAAATCGAGCATATTGAATAATTTCATAATCACGCTGTTGCGGGGATCCGAAAGACCGCCGGTGATCGCGGCATTTAAATTAATACGGAAATTCCCGGGATTCGAAAATCGGATCTGATCTTTTCTCTTTTCCACAACGATCCCACCGCGGCCGCAGTAATCGGCATTGACAAGACAATTCGTAAACGCCTCCCGAACAGCCATCTGAAGGGCTGCGTCATCCCTCACAGAATCAAGCTGCAGTTTTTCGCAAACACGGAAATAGAAATCCAGCAGATTCCCGCTCCAGTCACCGGCGGAAGAGATGAGCCGGTCCGACCATCGTGTTTGTTCATCCCCGTCTTCACGATAATCCAGAAAATAAGTCGGAAACACGCGGACAATATCATATTCTCTGCCAAACATCAGCAGTCCGCCGGCAGTAGGATGACGGTTCCCGTCTTCGCCGATTCCGACAGCGCCTATCTTCATCAGAAATTCTTCATCATCAAGGCTTTCCGGAACAAAACCCGGACGTGAGATCCGCATACACTCCCGATATTCACGAACGCTGACCGGATCAAAAGCGTCCGCGGAAAACTCATCCAATACCGTCATATCCAGGGAACGGATGGATGCGTCCCGGACCATCGCCTGAAATTCCTCTTTTGTGCATTTGTAATCCCCTTCGCCGTTCCTCCGGTATGTGTTCAGCGGATTGCCTTCAACATATACCGGTTTGCAGGTGCGGTCAGCTTTCGGAACATTGATAACGATAATTCTGTCCCCGTTTACCGTTTCAATGCTCACATCCTTTTTGGACAACAAATTAATACTGGCAATTTTGGGATCATTCAGCCCATCCCAGAATTCTTGCTTCAATCGTTCCGGATCGGGCAGGTTCACAGTATGGAAAGTTTTATCCCGAAATTCTTCAACACCGAGCAGGATAACGCCGCCTAAAGTGTTAGCAAAAGCGGAATAGGTTTCCCAGATACTGTGCGGCAGTCCTCCCAAAGCCTTTTTCGCCTCGATCCGGTTGTTTTCCCGATAGCTTTCTACTTGATTCAAATCGATCATCGTCCACCTTCCCAATATGGATAAATTATAATCCATTTGGTAAATGAAAAACCGGAGGGAACTTTATCCAGAACAAAAAAAACGGTGAACAGGCACAATTGAGCGTACTGAGCCGCACAAAGTACCCGTCACCGATATTTACCATTCTAAAGAGTAATATAAACTCGAATCTGATTTCCGATTTCTGATTTTTTTACTCGGGCGGATCTTCGCCGGATTCCGGAGTGAATAAATCCTGACCATCCCAATCCTGTTCGAAATCTGTCAGAAAATACCGTCCATCATTTTCGCAGTAATCGTCAACGAACTCATCCGCTGTTCCGGCATATTTCGGAAACAGTTCCGGATGCGCTTGAAAAGCCCATTGCAGAAAATCATGATCCAGATCCAACGCTTTGGGAAGCGACGACTCAACCAAACGGTCAATTTCCCGCTGATGCTTTTCGGCAGCTTTCTGGCGGCGTTCTTCTTCTTTCCGTTCCTGTTCCGCTTTTCTTTCAGCTTCCTTTTTCAGACCGAGCATCTGCCTGGCCAAGGAGCCTTAAATGGGAAGTGCGCTTGGATTAATGCGCATAGCAGAACATTGAACGATTTCAGCTTTATCATTGCTGCGTTCTTCACCCTTGAAAACTTCCGCCTGCTCCAGCCACTTTTCCGTGTTGATTTTTCCTTCTTTGATTTTGTTGATTTTCACCTCAGTAGCTTTCAGTCGGTTGCCCAGTCCGACCCAGCGAAATTCCCAATTCAGGTAAGTCATCCCAAGGAGATTATTGCCCTGATAGATTCCGTCCAGCGCGGCATGAGCTTTCCGCAGATGAAAGGAAACCATCCGTACCAGCGCGTTGATGTTCAGTTCCGAGAGTTTTTCAAATTTCTGCCCGTGTTGTTCCAGGACCGCCTTGGTGAGGCAGCAGGAACCAAGCTCTTTTATGTTTTTTTCCAGCTGCTCGCAGTATTGCAGATAATTTTCGGAAAAACGATTGGCCGTACAAGCGTGATAATAAACCTTCCCGGTGTCATCCCACAGCATCTGCGTGGAATTCTCAAATTCATAAGGAGCGTCACTGAAAGCATTGAAATCTTCATCCGGCCATTCCGTTGTTTTTACCGGGGAAAGAATCCCGCGGCTAACGCCTTGGTCTGCCGGATTATCTCTTTGAATAAACTCTGCCTGCAAAGCGTTCATTTTCAGTGTCCCCCTTTCCGCGATCCCAATTCAAGCTGTTAGGATCTGTATTATTGATAATGAATTTATTTTAACACATTTTCTTTTATTGTCAAGTTAGAATTGAATTAAATTCTATTTTGTTTTTTTATATAGTTCAATGATATTCACATGTTGTTTGTAACTCAAAGAAAGATGAATTGATACAAACACCTTGTTAATAATAAAGAGCTGCCTTTTTATAGGACAGCCCACTCTCTCATTGCCGCTGCTTTATGCAAGTTTATGCGATTTGAAATTCCTGATACAATTTTTGACGAAAATCAGAATCCACAGCGGCCTTGGATACATCATCCATTCGGCCAAGATTCGTCAATTTGATTATCAGTTTTCCCAATCTGTTTTCCCCTTCGTCCCGGCCTTCGTTGTATCCTTCGTCCCGGCCTTCGTTGTATCCTTTGTTTCGGCCTTCGTTGTATCCTTTATCCCGGCCTTCGTTATATCCCTCTGTTCTGATATCTTCAATTGCTTTACACATATCAACTACCTCCTCATTTTCGGGAATTTTCAGCCCGGAATGTGTTACCGCATTGATCACGTTCGCCGTATCTCTGCTGACAGTCTCAAAACTTTTATCTTCTTTGAGCATATCCTCCAGCGCTTTTTTATTTTCGGAATATTTTATAAATTTCATCACCTTTCGAAATTCAGTATGAAATTTTTCAAAATCATCTTCCGACATTGATTCCGGACTGATCAGATTGATCTTGTAATCCGGAATATATTTTAAGAGCTCGGCGTTTTTGATTGCAAACATTTCGTGCAGCGTGACAGGCCCATCCCATTTTTTGCTTCCGAAATGGACTACAAGCGTGATTATCGGAATAAGTTTATCTGTCTTTTCAAATCCGGAAAGAAACGCATCACCGCTGATGTCCCGTTTTTCTTTGTGTCCTCTGGCGATTGTACTGATTTGTTCTACGTATTTTATTGCATCATACAACATGTTTCTTGGCGGCATAGCATAGTGAATATCTGTCTGCAGCTCAGTTCCGAGTAAGACATAGATCACTTCGTTATCTTCCATGACCTGAAGAATTTTGAGTACATCACGTAATTTCTGCACAGATAAATCTTTTCCGTTTCCAAATGGCAGGGCAATTTCGGTAATATCCATTTCCTTCAGATGTTCAGGTTTGATCACCTCTTCTCCATTATAGAGAAAGAAGTTAAACAAATCCGCGAAGATGCAGCTGCGTCTGACATATTCTTTTGTTATATCATCAGCTCTTCCCATGGTTACCTCCAATTTGATTATACAACACAGCGCGAAAAAAAACAAATAGCAAATATCCGAAATATCCTGAATCACCAAGCAAACGTTTTAAAGACGTAAATTAGCAAATAAGAAACAATCATATTCTTTCAGCCTGATTGCGTCTCTGCAAAAAAACATGATAAAATAATAAAAAATTATGAGCCTCCATCGTCTAGCGGCCCAGGACATAGCCCTCTCAAGGCTACAACATGGATTCGAATTCCATTGGAGGTGCTGAACACGCCTGATCATTGTTCAGACGTGTTTTTTTTACACCACCCCGAAATCCCACTCCCGCATCACAACCATTACCAGAAAAACCTCAACAAACATCATACGTCATACGTCTAACGTCTTACGTCTGAATTCACATCAACCGTCCTGATGACTTTTGCCGGAACGCCGCCCACGATCGTATTTTCAGGAACATCCCGTGTCACAACAGCCCCTGCCGCGATGACAGCTCCGTCACCGATATGAACTCCCTTCGTAATTACCGCGTTAGAACCGATCCACACCCTGTTTCCGATATGAATGGGAGCATAATGATTATGACGGTCAAAGGGATTCAAATCATGATCTATCGTCGCAAGTACAACATTATGCCCGATCAGTGCGTGATCACCGATATAAATTCCGCCCTGGTCCTGAAAATGACAGCCTGAATTGATAAAAACTTCTCTGCCGATATGGATATTACGCCCGAAATCTGTATAAAACGGAGGAAACATCCGGAAAGTGTTATCCAGCTTTTGGCCTATCAGGTCCGACATGATCTCCACAATTTCCGCAGGCGTATGGTACTGCGTATTCAAATAAATTGTCTTTTTAATGGCATTCTGGCATTGCTGCAATACTCTTGCAGACATTTCCTCTGTCATCTCTTCGCCGCGGTCAGTGTTGAAGTACTCCAAAACATCATCCAGAAAAACTTCGTTGAGCATATAACCATTCCATCCTTATTGATTTTTTATCTCATTGTACCGTAAAAACTCTTACTCTATCCCACCGGCATTTATAAAAAATCATTTAAATACTTTATATTCATACGCCATACATTTAATATCTAAAATCTACCATCTTACGTCATACGTCTACCTTCTTACTTCTTACTCTCTCCTCCCTTTTCCCTAATCAAATTCTAATCTTTCATTCAGGTTCCTTTCATCTTGATGTTGTATTATATAAACATCAAACGGGGAATACGATCCCCGGGAATAAGGAGAAGCAATCATGGAACATTTCGAACTCGTTGAAAAGTTAGTTAACACCTTCGGTGTAAGTTATGAAAAAGCCAAAGAGGCACTGGAAGCCAGCAACTGGGATGCCATCGACGCAGCCATTTATCTGGAAAAGGAAAAGAAAGGGGAAACACAGCCGGCTCCGAACACTGAACCGCAGGCAGCCTCGGTAGAAGAACCGAAAGCGGAAGAGCCCCGGGCAGCAGCCGAAGAACAGCAAAACGCAGCCGCGGAAGAAATGAAAACTGAAGAACCGCAGCCCAAAGTCAATACCGGAACAAAGGGATCAACCTACAACATCCCGGTGGATGAATGGAAGCGGAAAAGCAGCAATATCTTCAATACCATCCTGGATTTTCTCACCAAAAATTCCTTTGTGGTGAAGAAAAACAGCGGTGAGGTTTTCCTCGACATCCCGATCTGGCTGATGGTCCTGCTGGTGTGTGCCTTCTTCTGGCCGGTCGTGATGATCATGGGGATCGTCTTCGTCATGGGCTACCGCTTCAGCTTTGAAGGTCCGCATCTCGGGAAAAAACGGGTGAAGAACACCATGAACCATGTCGAGACGATGACGGAAGAATTTGTCCAGAAGGTGAAGAATACCGTCGCGCCGGACACCGTGGAACCTGTTGAAACCGCTGATGTCCAGCCGGAAATCAAGATCGAACCGGAAGTTGAAGTGAAGCAGGAACCCGAAGCGGATGTTACTCCGGAAGCAAATCAGGATGCAAATCCGGAAGCTGAACAGGAAAATAAACCGGAAGAAAAAGATGCTTCCGATGCAGCGGAAACAGCAGAATAATCATAAATCTCTCTTCTAAATTCCTAAGAAATGACCGCGAGCTGCGGTCATTTCAATTTTATTGAAGCACAAATTAATTCTATTTCGGGGACAGTTATGCATAAAACACAGAACTGTCCCCGTGCATTCAAGGGAATCAATCAGCGTATTTATACATAAAAATCATCATTCTTCACTTTTAAATTCGCATAGGTTTTTTGTGTATAAAATCAAAAGCATCATTATTTGAGGATTTATCTTCATGAAACAGCTATTATTCAGCGTTTTCCTACAAATAACCCGAAGATGGAATGTTTTTTGCAAGATAGATTATATTTGAAAGGATTTATAATGCTTTCATAATAATTTTAGGAAACGCTGAGGAATTTCCTTGAATCAGGTGCGGCAGTTCTGTACTTCGTGCAAAACCTTCCCCGCCCATTAAGAATTGCAATAATCAGCGCTTGTTCCTTTGATTACAGATTAATGCGTTAGAATTGTAAAAAGGTAAAGATTCAAAATTGAGCGGTGCACATGAGGACAAGCACGCTCGTGCGGCCTGAGCTGCACAAGGTGACTGTCCCCACATGCTCCATTATGAATCGATAAACAAAAAGGGAGATTTATTTTGAAGGCGATATTATTTGCAAACACTGACTGGTACTTATACAATTTCCGTCTGGCCTATGCGGATTACCTGCAGGAACAGGGATGGGAGGTTGTTTTCATGTCACCGTCAGGAGAACACGCGGATAAATTAAAAGAAGCGGGTTACCGACACATCCCTTTTGAATTCTCCCGGAAAGGCATCAACCCGCTGCAGGAAAGCGAAACCATCCGCCGCATCAAGGAAGTTTACGCGGAAGAGAAACCCGATCTGGTTCATCATTTCACCATCAAATGCGTCATTTATGGATCCCTGGCAGCCAAAGAACTGGGCATGAAAGCCATCGTCAACTCCATCACAGGTCTGGGGTATATGTTCCTTTCCAACAAACCGCATATCCGGCTGATCCGGGAAGTCGTCAAAAAACTCTATAAAAAGGCGCTGTGTGACACCCAGGTGATCTTTGAGAATCCCGATGACAGAGCCCTGTTCACCCAAATGGGGCTGGTGAGCGAAAACAACAGCACGATCATCCTCGGAACAGGCGTCGACACCGAACATTTTGTACCTATCGAACCGCCCAATTCCGTACCGCTTACCATTCTGCCCGCCCGTATGATATGGGACAAAGGGGTGCGGGAATTTGTGGAAGCAGCCTGCATGATTAAAGACAGCGGCGTAGAGGCGCGCTTTGCCCTGATAGGAAACAACGATCCGGGCAACCCAACCTGCATCCCTTCCGACCAGCTCACACAATGGCAGAAAGAAGGCAATGTGGAATGGTGGGGCTGGCAAGACGATATCCCGACCGTTATCTCCATGAGCCATATCGTCTGTCTGCCATCTTACCGGGAGGGACTGCCCAAAATCCTGCTGGAAGCGGCATCTTGCGGACGGCCGATCATCACAACTGACGTTCCCGGCTGCCGGGAAGTGGTAAAAGAAGGTTTGAACGGCTATCTTGTTCCCTCCAAAAACGCTTCTGCCCTGCGTGACGCGCTGCTGAAACTGATAAACAACCCGGAAAAATGTGCAGAGATGGGCAAAGCTTCCCGTCAGTTAGCTGAACAGAAGTTTTCCACACATATCATCAATGACGGAATCTATTCCGTTTATCAAAAAGTATTATCTCCGCAATGAACCTTTCCGCTCTGAACACAGGCCTTGTTTTTGAATCGCTTTTTATCAGTTTTGTTATCAGCATACTGACGGCCATACTGGCTACGCGTCTCGCTATACGCATTAATTTGATCGACAGACCGAATGCTGAACCGCATAAAGTTCACAAACATCCCGTGCCGATCAGTGGTGGAACAGCCTTTTTTCTGACACTGATCCTGGTTCTGCTCATTTTCCATAAACATATTGATCCCGAATTATGGCGTATGACCGGCGCAGCTTTTATCATTTATCTCATTGCCCTGTATGATGACTGGAAACACTTGAACTGGAAAATCAAACTTGCCGGACAGATTGCCGGGACACTTGTATTGATCCTCACCGGGACAAGGACCCATTTGTTCGATTCCCGACTGTTTTCCTCATGGATGCCTGAGACGCTCTGCCATTTCTGTGACGTGGGGCTGACCATGTTCTGGATCGTTTTTATCACAAATGCCTTTAACCTGGTGGACAGCGCCGACGGGGTGATGATCGGGCTTTCTGCCTGGGCGGAAGGGTTCCTGATCATCGCGGCTATGGATGCCGGACAGCATAACCTTGCCCTATACTGCAGCATTCTGCTCGGCGCATCGCTTTCTTTGAGTTTTTTCAATTCTCATCCGGCATTCCTTTTCATGGGAGACTCAGGTGCCCAGGTAATAGGGTTCCTGCTCGCCTCCATCGCGATTATTTACACGCCGCCGGAACTCCTTCAGAAAAACACCTGGTTCCTGCCGATTCTGCTGCTGGGCGTGCCGATTTTCGACACCACACTGGTGACCATTTCCCGCTGGCGCAAAGGAGAGCATTTTTATCACAGCGGAACCGATCACACCTACCACCGCTTGATTCGAATCGGACTTTCCACCCCTCAGGCTTCCTCTTTTCTGCATCTCGTCAGTTTTGCCCTGCAAAGCCTGGCCTTTTTCGCGATTTCGCAGAGTGTCATTGAAGCCAACCTGATTTTCGCTTTTGTCCTCATCAGCGGCATCGCTGCCATTGTTTTCTTTGAAAAGGAAGAGTTATGGGAACCCATAAAGAAGATCATTCAAACCAACGAGCATTTGTCCTGACGCTTTTTGCGATTATTCCTGTCACAATATTCTGCGCATTTTCGCTTCTCAAAATTCCCGCGGATCAAAAAAACGCTTTCCTGTTTGGTCTCAGCAAAGAACGTCTGCTGATGCTCGTTGGATTTGGGATCCTGCTGCTTTTTGATATCCTCACGCTGCTGTTTCGGAAGAAACTGGTTACGGTTCTGCTCCATAATGATGTTTTTCAAAGGATCTGTTACGGTCTTTCGATCGTGTCCCTGTTTTTTCTGCTCATGCCGGATTACCGGTTTCACCAAGCAGCCGCTTATTTCAGCCGGATCAAACCTTATATTCTCTGGCTGTTCCTTTCTGCGGCGTTGTTTTCCATCATGCTGTGTTATACCAAAGACCGTTTTGCATCGATCAAATCTTTGTTTATAAATCTATACGCACATAAAAAACACATCACTGTTTTTTTCCTGATCATACTCGCTCTTGTATTATTCATTGAAATCAGCGGTCTGGGGAAAACCGTCGAAACCTCTCTCTGGAATAAAAACGGGATTCCGCTGCAGAGCATCCAATTGTTTTGCACCATCGTGATTTTTGCACTCTTCCGGAAGTGCGGGGTATTCCGCCGCATGGCGAACAACAAACGGATTGTCCATTTCCTTATCATCTGGGCAGTCTCTGCCATCATCTGGTCACTCGTCCCCAAAAGTCCCCATTTTTTTTCTCCCGGTCCCTATCTGCCGGATCAGAATTATTATCCCTATTCCGACGCGGTCACCTATGATATCGCGGGGCAGACAGCCCTCAACGGCTGGGGATTCAACCTCAAACGGACCGTATTGAAACCGGCTCTGGTGTTCATCAACTTTCTCACGCATCTCGTCGCCGGGAACAATTACAACGTGAGCATGTATATACAATCGGGATTGTTCGCGCTGCTGCCGGCTGTCATGTTTCTCTTCGGTGACGCTATCGGTGGAATCGGCTGCGGTTATCTGGCAGCCGCATTTTCTGTCATGAAAGAATGGAACGCCCTGAACACCCATACCGTCCTGACAACACATTCCAGATTGATCATGAGCGAATTCCTGATGCAGATCATCCTGGCCTCGTTCTGTTACGCGGTTTTCCGCTGGCTCAAAAAAGAGGGACAAGAAAATTATTACGCGTCTTTTGCCGGCGGAACGGTGATGCTGGGGATATTCACACGGTACAACTTTATGGCATTTGTACCCGCGGCGCTGCTGATTTTGTTCATCGGTTATCGGAAACAGATCCGCAGCCTGACCAAACCGCTGCTGTTCTTTTTCCTGACCATGCTGCTCACAGCTGCACCCATGCTTATCCGGGATGCGATTACCTCTTCCGGTATGATTTCTGAATTATCTTATACCATTCAAAATGTGTTGATCCGACAGCGTTTCCAGGAAAAAAGCCCGTTTGAAGCAGATTCCGGCGTAAATTCGCAAAACGCCCAGATTTCTGAAATCGCCTCTGATTCTCCGGAAACTCAAAAAGATGAATTTAACACAGGGCAAATCACGCAACAATTTTCGAATAATAATTCTATAAAAAATCTCCCACTGGTCCCAAGCATCATCAACCACAGTCTGCACAATATTTCAGCATCATTTCTCACACTGCCTATGGAAATCAGTTTTCAGGACCTTTCGCATCTTTACAAACAGGATGGAGATGGTTTGTGGAAGGATGGTTGGCAGGGTCAGTTCAGTTCCATGCAGTGGTTTCTGATTATCACCTGGCTGCTCGCGGGTGCGGTTACTACCGGGTACCTGGTCAAGTATTTCGGGGTTGCCGGATTCTCGATTCTTTATTTCTGGTTCGTATATGCATTTTCCATCGGGTTCAGCCGTTCTTCCGGCGGCCGGTATGTGGTGCCGATGAACTGGATCCCCATGATGCTGCTGGCTGTTTTTCTCAGTATTCTTTTCGCGAAAGGCTCCCCTTTGGTTCCTGAAAAGGATAACGTTGTTTCTGTTAAATATAAATATTCGAATAAGAAAGCTTATTGTTCAATCGTTTGCTTTACATTGTTCTTTACCGCGATGCTGTTCTTTGAAAACTTTATGCCTGCAAAGGATACAGCGGTTCAGAAAGGAGATCTGACAGTATTGAAAGAAAGGCTTGCAGATCAGGACGGAATCGACTGGGAAACCGTGGAAAAACAACAGGAAGAGGGGCTGCTGCATATCACTCATGGCATCGTGGTTTATCCCCGCTTTTACTATTTCAAAACCGGTGAACATGCCTCATCCGGGTCAACCATGGGGAAAGAATTTTCACGGATGACGTTTATGGGGATCAACAAGAACGATAAGAATATCCTTTATCAGGAATATCTGATGCCTCATAAAGACGCGATTGTCAATTTTCCGCAGGATTCTGTGTTCCGCGCAATCAGCTGCAAGTCGGATTTCGGTTACGAAGACATTTTAGCTGTTACGATTGAAACGCCTCAGGGTGAAGTTTTCACCTACATGCGCGATCCGCTGCCGGAATTCTCCTGCCCCGTCCCGGAACCGGTTTGTGTTGCTGTGGAAGAATGTTTTTAATAGTGGTCAGTGATCAGTGGACAGTTTTCAGAAGCCAGCCGACAACAGCCAGTTATCAGCAGTCATTTTTTATTGGTATGTAAGTATTTATTATTTATTCGTGATTTGCACATAGTTAAATCGACAGAGTCAAAGTAACCTGTTTTCGTTGACTCAGACTTGAGTCAACAGAACAGGTTGCATTGACTCATTTCGCGTAAAATAGCTATAAATCAGCGTATCATTAACACTGACCAGCTAACAAAAGCAAATCATCAGAATTCAGAATTCAACAAATATATATCATCAATATAGGAATTATTCGAAAAACTGAAAACTTGCTAACGACATCTATGTACTGGTCACTGACTGCTGACCACTGGACACTGATCACTGACTACTAACCACCGTCTCAAATAATTTTAGATATTCTGCTGCGGTTTCGCGGATGTCAAAGGCAGCGGCAGCGCTGACACTGCTTTTCCGTATCTTCAAAAGCAAATCCGGATCCGTTAGCAGTTTTCTGAAATCAACCGCATAACCATCCGTATCATCCGGTTCATGAATAAAACCATTCATCCCTTCGGTTACAATTTCCGGATTTCCGCCTGCGCTGCTCAGCATCAAAGCCAGACCAGATGCCATTCCCTGAATGCCGGTCACCGGCAAACCTTCCGTTAACGATGGCATGAAAAGTATATCGCTGTTATGAAAGATTTCAATCACCTCTTCCGGTGTTTTCCATCCCGGAAAGCTGATGCGTTCCTGCAAACCGGCTGACTTGACTTCATTGAATACAGCATCTTTTTCCTGGCCATCCCCTATCAGCGTTGCATGCCAATTCAAATCCCGGATTTCCGATAAGGTTTTGACGATTTGTCGTAAATTTTTCTGCGGAACAAACCTTCCGGCAAAGACAATTTCCGGTATCTCATGCGGTTCAATCGAATTGTTTTTTATTTTTACATAATCGATCCCGTTCGGTATCACATCAATCGGGACATTGTATGAATTCAATGCCATCCGCCGGGAATACTGACTCACCGCCACAATGCGGGCGGCATTTTTCCAAATCGGTGGGGTAAAGGGCTGAATATATTTAAACCAGGTCTTTGTCTTTTCCGGAGAAGCGCCTGGAATATCACCCAGGTGAGCGGTAATTACATAAGGAACTTTCATTTTCCGGGAGGCAAGCATGGCGACCGGTCCATTGGGAACCGCGAAGTGAACATGGATCAAATCCGGTTGAAAATCTTTGCAGTCAAAAAGGCAGTATTTTGAAGCGGCTGTTACATACCCGATCATGGCCTTCATTTTTGCTCGGAAGGATTCCGTCCGATTACAGTCCAGACGAACAATATCCAGACCATCTATATTTTCTCTTGCAGGAAGATCGCCAAAACGTGCCGTCACGACCCGTACCTGATGACCTGCTTTCACCCATTGCAGCGAAAGATCACGGGCGATCGGTCCCCCGCCGCCCCCTATCGGAGGAAATTCATGGATAAGAACGAGAATTTTCATAATTTTATTGGGGATTAGGAGGTAGGACATAGGGGGATAGTAATTAATAAAGTGATTTGAAAAATAAGCTTCTATCTATCACCTAACAACTATATCCTATCATTTACATCCTAAACTCTATTCATTATTCCCTTACTATTGCCTATTGCCTAAATCCTATTGCCTTATTACAAATCAAAAATTGATCATTTCACGAATATGATAGACTGTCTTGCCCTGAGATTCGTGATAGGTGCGTACCAGCAGTTCAGCGATCAAGCCCATCAGAATAGAAAGGAAACCCATGATAAACACCATGATCGCGAGCATGAACAACGGAGAAGCCATTACGGAAACACCCCAGAAGATTCGGCGAACACCGAGGAACAACAGAACCAGGAAAGAAATTCCGGAAAGACCAAGTCCGGCGCCGCCGAAAAGATAGATGGGTTTGTCGGCATAACTGGAAAGGAATTTTACCGTTATCAGGTCCAGAATAACTTTGATAATACGCTCGAATCCATATTTTGATTTTCCAAGAACACGTGGATGATGTTTTACAGGCATTTCAACGATTTTCGCGCCAAAAGTGTTTGCGAAAGCAGGAATAAAGCGGTGCATTTCGCCATATAAACGGAAACCGGTGATGACTTCCCTCCGGTATGCTTTCAAGGTGCATCCGTAATCATGCAGGTTGACGCCCGTGACTTTGCAGATGATTTTATTGGCAATGCGGGATATAAAGGAGCGCAAAAATGGATCCTTGCGGTCTTTCCGCCAGCCACTGACAAGGTCATACCCTTCATCCAGTTTCGCGAGCATAGCCGGGATATCGGAAGGATCATTCTGAAGATCCGCATCCATCAGGACAATGATCTCGCCAATTGCATGGTCAACACCTGCCGCAATCGCCGCTGTTTGACCGAAATTTCTCCGCAGGCCAATCACTTTTACATGAACAGGATCGGCAGCAGCGGCTTCTTTCAGCGCGTCCATACTGTTATCCTTTGAGCCGTCATTTACCAGGATCAATTCCCAGTCTTTTTCAAGACCGTCCAATGCTTTTCTGACCGCGTCACATAACAGCGGAATGTTTTCGTACTCGTTATAAACAGGGACTACTACTGAAAGATACATATGCTGTTTCCAACCTTTCGACTTTCTTTTTAGCAGGTAAACCGTGATCTGATGACAATAAATTTATGAACCTTCACTGATTTTTGTTTCGATCTCAGACCATTGCTCAAATAATTCATCAAACTCCTGCTGCTTTTTATTATACAGCAAACTGGCTTCATTCATGTCTTCGTATGAAAGAGTTGAGGAGTTTATTTTATCGGTCAGTGCTGAAACTTCTGATTCCAAAGCAGAGATTTTTTGTTCCAATTCTTCGCGCTGCTTATTGAGTTTCCAGATCATTCCGTTGGAAAGCTTTTTCTTTTCTTTTTCCGGTTCAGGATTGGAAGTTTTCACTTTTTCCGTTTTTTTCGGTTCTGCAGCAGCCAATTGTTTTTTATATTCTTTATACTGGCTGTAAGTTCCCGCGTACACACTCAATGTATGTTTTTCCGGCATAACTTCCCAAATCTGCGTTCCGACCGCATCAATCAGATAACGGTCATGGGAAACAAGGATGATGGTTCCTTCAAAACTTTTGAGAACAGATTGCAAAAGCTCCTGAGCATCGATATCAAGATGGTTCATCGGTTCATCAAGCAGGAGAAGATTCGCACCTTGCAAAGACAAAATCGCCAATGCCAGACGCCCTTTTTCGCCACCGGAAAGCACTTTTACTTTCTTAAAGACATCATCACCTGAAAAGAGATACCGTGCAAGATAATCACGAATTTGTGCGGGAAGCAGGTTTGGTGCGGCTTTGGAAATTTCATCCATTAAATCAGATTCAGGGTCAAGATCCTCATGGGCCTGCGCAAAATAGCCGATCTTCAAATTCGCGCCAAGCTTTGTTTCACCGGAAAGCGGCGGCATTTTTTCCAGAATCGTTTTCAGAAACGTAGATTTTCCGGTACCGTTCGGACCGATAATCGATGCACATTCTCCCCGCAGTAAGGTAAGGTCCGGTACGTTGAATAAAACCTTTTTATCATCCTGATATCCGATGGCAAGATCTTTGGTACGCAAGACCAGATCACCGGAACGAAGATCTGTTGTCAATTTCAGATGCATGGACCGTGATTCAGTCGGTTTGATGATTCTTGCTTCGGAAAGCAGCGTTTCCAGTCGTTTTCTGCGGCCCTGTGCCTGCCGGGTATTTTGTCCGGCTATATTCCGTCGAATATATTCTTCCTCTTTAGCGATAAACTCCTGCTGCTTTTCATATTCTGCAAGCTGCCGCTGATAACGTTCTTCCCGCTGTTGGAGATATGCGGAGAAGTTGCCGCGATATGTTTCAAAGGAAAAAGACAATTCCCAGATGGTATTGACACATTGATCCAGAAAATAGCGGTCATGGGAAACCATCAAAACGGCTCCTGGAAAATCTCGGACATAATTTTCGAGCCATTCGATTGAATTGATATCCAGATGGTTTGTCGGTTCGTCTAAAACCAATAAAGCGGGTTCGGAGACTAAAATCTTCGCGAGATATGCTCGGATCTTCTGTCCACCGGACAATTGATTCCAGGAACGATTTTCTTCGCCTTTAATCAATCCCAATCCCTGCAGGATCTGATTGATTTTGGAACGATACGTATATCCGCCGTTGTTTTCAAACTTTTCCTGAAGACGTCCGTATGTTTCGATTAGTTCTTTATCATCAGGATGGTTCAGCAGATCTTCTTCCAATTTATTCAACTGTTCCTGAGCGCTGATGAGTTCAGAAAAAGACTCAAGACAGCTTTCGTAGGGCGTTTTATCAGATGCGATTTCTATTTGCTGCGGAAGATATCCGATTGATAAATCTTTCGATCTGGAAATAGTTCCGCTGTCCGGATCATCAAGACCAACAAGTATCTTTAAAAGCGTGGATTTTCCCGAGCCGTTTTCACCCACAAAACCGATCCTGGCTTTTAGAGGAATTGACAAAGAAAGATCTGAAAACACATCCAGATCTTCAAATGATTTTGAAATGTTATTTGCCGTTAGTAATGACATAATTTACCCGAACAATAGTATAACACAGGATAAATAAGAAATAAGAAATCCGAAATAAGAAATGGAAGTTTAATGTTTCACGTGAAACAACGATGATAATGAAGAAATGAAGAAGTAAGAATGAAGATTATAACATGGAAAATTAGAGGTCTTAAATAAGAAATCAGAAATAAGAAATGGGATTTTAATGTTTCACGTGAAACATTTATGATAAGGAAAAATGAATAATTTATGAATGAAGAATTTATTCGTAATCTCAAAATAAATATATTGGATATATATTAATAATATATTTCAAATCATTCTTTGTTATATTTTTGATTTCCAATTTCCGATTTCTGATTTTTCCTGTTTCGTTGTATAATAATTTTAAAGGAGATAAATATGCCAAAATCATATAACAAAAAACCAGAATTTTCTCTTGACCTTAAGAAAAAGTATTACGCTGTGTTCCACACAGACAAAGGTGACATCAAAGTAAAACTTTTTGCTGATAAGGTTCCTTTGACAGTTAATAACTTCGTTTTCCTTGCAAATGAAGGTTTTTATAACAATACCATTTTCCATCGTGTGATCAAAGATTTCATGGTCCAGGGTGGTGATCCTACCGGTACCGGTATGGGTGGTCCCGGTTATCAATTCAAGGACGAATTCGTTCCTGAATTAAAGCATAATAAACCCGGAATTCTTTCCATGGCAAATGCCGGACCAAATACGAACGGTTCTCAGTTTTTCATTACTCATGTTCCTACTCCCTGGCTGGATGGTCATCATACTGTATTTGGTGAAGTTGTTGAAGGAATGGATGTTGTTCTTGCCATTCCTGAACGTGATCCCCGTTTCTCCGGTTCTCCTGCAGGAAAATTGAATTCAGTGGAAATAATCGTTGAGTAATGAATAAATATTCTTTTATTCTCAATAAAAATAATTGTCTTAATTAAGGCTGTGAATACTGTGGATAAATTCAAAAAATTGCTGTTTTACTCGGAATCTTAAAATTTATTTATCCACAGTTTGTTTTTGAAAGATATTTGATTTGTGTATTAAAGAAGTGGATAATTGTTATCCACTTCTTTATCAACAATAATCCAATTGTTTTTTATCCACAATAGTTGTGAATAATATATATTTTTTTTTCTTCTTTCAATAAAGAAACATCAGTACAGACATTATTTTCTTTATAATGCTATATACGTTGTTTTCCTTCCATTCAATTTTTGTAACAAAAGACCTTCTTCACATAACTCTTTTAAAATTAAATATGATTTCGTTGAACTAATATCAAATGTTTCTTCAATTTCTTTTCTTGAAGATGATCCTTTTTCTTTTACCATTTCATAAATTTGATCTTTTATATTTTTGAATCAATCATTTTATTTTGTGTATTTGGTGAATTCTTTGATTCTGATAAATTATCATTTTGATTGGTCAATGTAACACTAAAAACACCTTCAGCGGATTGAAAAACAGATTGTTTAGAAAAATCTTTATATAAGCGTATTATTTTTCTTATTCCGGTTCCATAACTTTCAATTAAATTAAGTCTGTAAAAAACAGAGGCAAGGTTTGGATTTCTGGATTGAGACGCGCCTAAAAAAATTGCTTCCATAGATATTCCGGTTACCAGACCTCCAAGTGAGATAAACTCTATACGGTCATCGTAAACATTTATGATGGTGCTTCCAGAAAAAAGATAGTCTCGATGGATAATACTGTTAATAATGCTTCTCTTATTGCTTCTTCCGGATAGTCTCTGCGATCAATCCTTCTTAAACCGTCAAAAGTTGCTTCAGTTTTATTATATATGTTTAGAAAATTATAAACCTCTTCAAGCTGCTTTAAAAGAGAGCCATGAAATTCTTTTTTGTCACGGAAAACAGCATTATCTGAACCCTGGAAAATTGCAGCTTTAATCGTGTGTGTACATTGGTCTGAAAGTAAAGTGCTAAATTCGTAAAAAGGCCATCTGAACCGATTAATTTTTAGTGTTTTCATCTGTTCTGTACCAAATTCCATTGTTTTATTTTTCAGTTCTTTTGTAAGTGTTTCAAAAGACAAATCCTGAATTAAACTTCTGCTTTCTTCATATGATTTACCGGAAGTTTCCAAAATCATTTGATGAATTCCAGTCTCATTGAGTGGAACGCAGGCGGATCCTCGGCGAACATAAACACCGGATGGTTTGAGCCCTTTTTCAGCAAGATAGTAAGGTCTTTCTGTTCCAATTGAAACTGTTGTTTTTACTACAGATTTTCCTTCTATATCTATCGTTTGAATTTGTAAAAAAGGAATAATATCCGGAAGAATCTTGTCATGAGCGATATTTGATATCCTTGTCATTACATCGTCCGGGTCATTGACGCCAACTACTTTCTCATCATTTTGTATTCCAATGTATATTTCTCCGCCTTCTGTATTGGCAAATGAGATAATTTCTTTCGGTAAACTGTCCGGAAGTTTTCCTGTGACCCTGTCGAGTTCTATAAATTCAATATTGATATCTTCTCTCATAATTCTTTCTTTTCTTTCTTTCATAAATTGTAATAGAAAAGAAAGAGTCAATAGAGAAAAAAAAGGAAAATTTTTATTCAATATAAATCGATGTACCGCCTTCGATACCGTGAGATTTTGTCCAGTTATCGATGGTGTCATCAACGTGTTCCAGGAAATGATCGATGTCTTCCATGCGCTTGATTCCCTGTTGGGGAGTCAGACCGTTCATGCCGAGAAAAGAATGGAACCCTTCGTTTTGTTCCATGTTCATTGCGCTGAGGATATGCGTCCAGGTGTTCAGCATGATCCAGACAGCGGAAGGCAAATGCGCTTCCCAAAAAGCCTCTACCGCTTTTTGATAATAGGACAGACGGACTTTTCCGTATTCCGGGTAAAAATCCGGACGGACGTAGTTTGAAAAATAGTCAAAATAATAATTCCAGTATTGAGAATAATACTGGTAATATTGCTCGAGATTCGGATTTTCCGTGATCAGGTTTATTACTTCCCCGACCAGGCTGGAATTGTTGACTTCATTGCAGCAGTCAATAAAATCCTGAAGAAAGTGTCGCATCGTCAGTGGTCTGCTGCTAAGGCAGGCAATTGAGTTTACCGCGTTTTCGATGCAAAGCATATAGTTAAAGGCATAGGTCACTTCATACTGCGTATTTACCAGTTTCTGAAGTTTGGAATGGTATTTATGTGCTTCCTTATTAAAGACAAGTGCCCGCTGCATACAGTTTTCCGGTAGGAAAAATGACGCTTCCACAGAAGAAAGAACAAACTCATACCAGTGACCTTTCCCAAAAAGGACGATCGGGTCAAAACAGAGTGATGACCCGATCCATGGGTCTGTGCGCAGATCGCGCGGATTGGCGAAATAACTGCGGGGATAATGATAAATGTCAAAAGTAGCTTCTTCTGAAATGCCTGTCACTTCGCGATAAGCCTGCTGAAGGTCAGAGTGGATCATGATAATATCCACATCTGTTGTCCCGTTTATAAAAGGATAGTCCCGCAGCAGTGAACCGGTCAGATAGGCGCAGACAATCGAACGGTCTTTCCGTGACCGCTGCGCGATATAACTGTCACTCAGTCTCAGAAGCTTTTCTTTCGTTATCCGCATAGGTTATTCAGTCAGCGTTTTGAGTCTTTCGACTTTTCCTTTCAATATGTCAAAACCGCCCTGCCAGAAGGATTCTTTAGTAAAATCAAAGCCTGCATCCAAAAGAAGATCCGCCGGACGCTGGGAGCCTCCCTTGTGCAGCATCTCTTTGTAGCGCGGGATGAAGCTCTTTCCTTCTTCTTTATAGGTATTATACAACGCAAGTACCAAAAGCTGTCCAAACGAATATGCATAAACATAAAATGGCGTGTGATAAATGTGCGGGATAGAGACCCATTCCCATCGGAAATAGTCATCCACAATCATGGAATCCCCGAATTGATCCCGCAGGTTTTCGATGTAGGCTTCGGCCAAAGCGTTGACGTCTGCCCCATCGGCGATCATCTTATGTGCCTGTTTTTCGAAAAGTGCAAAATAGGACTGCCGCTGGATGGTTGCGTAATTGTCGTCCATCTGTTTGATCAGCATGTTGCTGAGCACTTTTTTGTCAGTGACACGCTGTTCCAGATAATCGGAAAGCAGCATTTCCCCAAATGTGGATGCTGTTTCTGCGAGCGGGAGGCAGGAATGTTGTTCAAAGACGTTTTTGTCCGCTGCCATCATGGAATGGATCGCGTGACCCAGCTCATGGGCAAGCGTAGATGTATCATCTTCTTTTCCCTGGAAATTGACCAGCACCCAGGGTGTGAATTGCGGCAGAACCGTGTGACAAAAAGCGCCGCTGCGTTTGCCGTGGCGGACTTCGCTGTCGATGTGGTGATGTTTGTAGACACGTTCGGCCATCTCCGCGAATTCCGGATCAAATTCGTTATAGGATTTGATGACGGTCTTGTAAGCCTCATCAAAAGAGACTTTGCTCTCATCGGATGCAAGCGGCGCGTAGAGATCATAGCGGTGCAGTTCATCAAGACCGAGAAGTTTACTCTTGAGCCTGAAGAAATCGGCAAAGACATTTTTGTTTTTCTGGCAGGTGGAAAGCAGCAGGTCGACCACATCATCCGGGATATCGTTGTTCAGGTTACGAACGGAAATCGGCGTATTATAATTGCGGAAGTTCAGATTTTCCTGATCCCAGTCACGGGCGATGGATTGATAGATCTGGCCGAGGATATTCCCGTCGTTCCCATAAACCCGGTAGAGCTCTTCGTATGCTGCTTTTCGTTCTTCCCGTTTGGCGCTGTGCGCGTAGGACATTACTTCGCCGCGGGTAAGGTGTTTTTCTTCGCCATCGATGGTGACATTGAAGACATAGCGGTTTGTGATGGCGTTGTAGACATTGATCATTGCCGCTGATCCGGTCATATTTTTGACGTTGATGAGCTTTTCTTCCGCTTCACTGAGCATATAGGGTTTTCTGAGGCGCAGGGAATTGAGGTAATAGCGGCTTCCTTCTGCTGCTTCGATGTAGGGTGCAGCATCTTTATCGGAAAGCCCGCGGAACCACAGCGTGAAGAACATAGTTTTGTTGGAAACCTCGGTGATGACGGAACGCGTCTGGACCATCTGACTCAGCAGGGCGGAATCCTGTGTGTCCGCAGAGACCTGCAGCTGGGTGAAGCCGCCAAGCTTGTGCGCTAATTCGTTCAATTCTTCAAAAGATTTGAATATTTCAAGGAAACGTTCCGGTTTCAATCCATTTTTCAATTCCGGGCGAAAAGCTTCGAAGGATGAAGCTTTCTCTTTCAGGATTTCAATATCTTTTTGAAAAGCTTCCGTATCGAATTCTTTATATAAATCATCCAATTGCCATTTACTTTGTATAAATTCCATTTTTTATCTCCTGCTGTTTATTATAATGTGGTTCTTTGATTCGATGAATAGCTGTGCTGTAATCAATAATGATGAAAGTAACCTCAGACCATATTTCCAATATTCTTATAAATAAAGAACCTGATTAAATTGAAAAGATTGTGATAAAATTTAATAATTCTAACCAAATGAAACCTGATTGATAAATAAAAGGTACCGTATGGGAAAAACTTTTGAGAGACGGAACATGAAGAGCGGCTCACAGGAAGAACCGCAATCGCATGAAGAAGAGAAAGAGTCTTCACTGCCAAACAGCCTTGTGATGAGGATCATGCAGCAGCCGGATGCGGAAGAAGAAGCAGACCGGCTCTCCGAAGGTGTCACTTCCACATCTCCCGCGGCACTCAAACGCGAAATGGGGGAACGCCTCGGGGCGGACTTTTCCCGGGTACATTTCCATAGCGACGCAAACAGTGTTCAACGAAGTCAGGCAATGGGCGCACAGGCCTGGACACAGGGCAGTGATGTATACTTTGGCAAAAAAGGCTTTACGCCCTCCCTTGCCGCGCATGAACTGGTACACACCGTTCAACAGGGTGCGGTGAGCGGAAACACTGCACAATCTGCGCCGTTGGGTTCGGTACAGATGAAACCGGACAAAGATTCGAAATTTAAGGCAAAACGGGGTTCCTTTGATCACAATGAAGAGGACAAGCTTGCCGGAGATTCATTAACTCTTTCACAAGTCGAGGCACAGGCGATGCAAACCTTCAACACCAGCAGAGGGGTTGAGGTATACAATTCCATCATGCCTGACCTCAAGGAACTGGTCAAAAAGGCAGGAAAAAACCGGGATAAAAAAACTGAGATCAAATTCAGACCAAAACCAGCGGTTTCTTTCATGGTGAGGGCAGCTTATCAGGACTATGCCCTGCGGGACATCCTCATTGAGCTGGTCAACAAGCCAATCGGCGTCTTCAAGGCCGGAACGCGCATCAGACAATACAAGTCGCTGATCAAAAGCATCGGCGACCGCCTTGGCGAATATCAGGCAGAAGAGCTTGCGCTGCAGACAGGAATGATCGACGGCGCACCGAAATATAAACATAACGGGAAGCTCCGGAAAACAAAAAGCCGCGCTTATCAGCTTTCTCCCGAGAACGATAATGTTGACACATTCAACCCCGGCAACATTCCCGAGCTTAAAAAAATTCAGGATGAGATCGATGCGGCAGAAACGCTTGATGACGCCTATGCCACGTTTGCAAAATTTACCGGAAACCGCAATGGAAAAGTCAAAAAAACCGAAAAAGCGGAGCAGGATCCAGTGCAATATCAGGTAAATCTTGACCTTACCAAGAAAAAACTGAAGCACATGACCCGGCAGGTCTGGGATTACCCGGAACTGCGGAACAAAATCGGGGACATGATACTTTGGGACACATCTGAAAAAGCCAAGATGGCTGTTCAACCAACATATGGCGGGTATGACAATACGGTGATCAAATACAACGCTTATTATGACCGTCTTGGCAAACAAGGAGAAAAGGAACGGGAAGAAGATCAGCGGAATAAACGGGAAAAACAGCTGGTCAACGGTGATTTAGATCATGCCGGCAATCATGAGCTCGGTCATGTCCTGGGCAGTACATTTGTTACTCCGGGCGCGAGCATGGCTGATGCGAAAAAGGAAAACAAAGTCTTTAAGACCGAAAATGACATTCTGAAAGAGGTAATGCTGAAACAAAATATTCTTTCACCACAGCAAAAAAGGGGCATCAACATTTATTCCCGTAATGGAGTCAATTACATGAATGATAAAGGTCTGGTTATTCCTCCAAATAAAGTAGCCGAACTTTTCCGGAAACATCAGCAGGATATTGATGCTGGAAAGAAAAAAAAGGGAGATAAGGTTGACGGAATTTACAGTAAGAGAAATTATTACAAAGGCCAGATCAATACCTCAAACAGTCCCACACTCGAGGATAGAAATTTAACCTCCGGCTACGGTGCTTCCGCTGCACATGAAATGTTCGCGGAAACCTTCGGGGATGTTTATACCCACGGGAAACAGGCAAAGAAGCTTTCTATTGCCATTGTAAAAGAATATGAAAAACGGCAGAAGGAACTGCAGCGGATGAAGTTCAAATACAACCAGTCCAACTGGTTCATGAAGATGTTCCGCAAGAAAATAAGATAAAATCTCGGTGTTATGATTCATGGAGCCCATAGTGACAGGCGAAGTGCTCGTTCTGTCTAAACAATGCGAAGCCGATTCCTTTCAGAACAGGTCTGGTGCAGGCTGCGCGGCACAGGACGAAGATCCTGCTTATCGTGGTGCCTGTGATAGTTAATGGCTATGCTGCGTGAAAAGAGTCAATTCAACCTGTTCTGTTGACTCAAGTCTGAGTCAATGAAAACAGGTCACTTTGACTCAAGCGAATTAATCAGAGTTTCCTTATATTTAATTGTAAAAGTAGTATACTACTTTATAAGTTATATTTAACTAACTAATTGCTTGTCTTTTTCAGGTAATACTGATAAAAGAAAGACAAGGGACATTTTCCCTGTGTCCTTGTTTATGGATAAAGATGAGTGTCACTATTGACCTGCCGGGCTATTTTCATACATGTCGATGCAAAATGGGAGGAAATATGGGTTTTTTGAATAAGTTATTCGGACAGACGAGAAAACCGGAGGGAATTCTCGGAAAATTTATGGTATTTACAATGAATTCCGGTCACTCGAAACTGGCTGACTGGGGTATGACGTACCTTCCGGGAATCAGTCCGGAACAGATTGTTGATCTGGGCTGCGGCGGCGGACGGAACGCCGCGGAGCTGCTGAAGCGATATCCCGGATCCCATGTGACCGCGGTGGATTATTCCGATGTGTCGGTTGCCAAATCTGTCGCGATCAATCAAGCGATGATCAAGGCGGGACGATGTACAGTGCAGCAGGGTGATGTTTCTGATTTAAAGCTGCCGAAGGGTTCTTTTGATCTTGCCACTGCGTTTGAAACGATCTATTTCTGGCCGGGGCTGGAAATATGTTTTTCGCAGGTGTCAGCTGTATTGAAGCCCGGCGGATATTTTTTGATTTGCAATGAATCCGACGGACTGGATGATACCGGGCAGAAATTCGCAAAAATCATCGATGGTATGAAAGTTTATCAGGTGCCGGAAATCGAATCCGCCCTCAAAGCTGCGGGTTTTTCAGAAGTGAAATCAAATCATCATTCATCCAATCCCTGGATCACGGTTCTGGCGAAAAAATAATGATAACAATAATTAATTGAGATTTGGGACGGTTTTGAGCGAAGCACCGAACTGTCCTCTGGCCTTCAAGGGAATTGGGCAATGTTTGATTGTTTTTACGAATTATAAATATGACCGTTGATTGTATGAACCGTATTGATTGACCGTTATAATAATATCGTCAACCGATTCAAAAGAGTCATGGGAACCTGTTTTCTCTGGCTCATTCAGGGTCAAAAGTGAGATGTTTTCGTTGACACAGACCTGAGAAAAGCTCCTGCTCTGCATATAAGACGGGCGAAGCCCGTACCTTACAGAACAGGTTGCATTGACTTGTGCAATTTCGAATAAATATAATCAGCGTTGACATTATTATTTTCAACAGAGCAAAAAGGTATTTAAATATGGATCAAAACAAAATTCCCAGTGGAAAGCCAATAAAAATCCACGAAAAATCCGGGCAGTACGGCGAAAAAGAAGCCGTACTGGTTCCTTTTTTGGTGGATGACGGAGGTATACATGACAGTGTACTGATTTTTCCGGGCGGCGGATACAATCACGTCTCTGTCCTGAAAGAAGGTGAGTCCGTTGCGAAGGCATTCAATGCACAGGGGCTGAACGCTTTTTATCTTGATTACCGGGTGGAACCTTGCCATGGCAAGGAATTCCTCTGTGACGCGGTGCGGGCAGTGCAGTACGTCCGTTATCACAACGGGAAACTGTGGAATATCGGTGAGAAATTAGCGCTGATGGGATTTTCCGCGGGAGGCCATCTGGTGCTGATGGAAACGGAACATGGCAGCGAAGTAATCACGGGAGACGATAATGTTTCACGGGAAACATTTAAGCCGGAAGCGCTGCTTTTGTGTTATCCGGTGGTGACATTCACTGATCCTTATGCGCATAGGGGAAGCAGAGGAAATTTTCTCGGTTCTGAAAACGCGGAATGTACCGAGCTGCGTGAAAAATACTCAGCCGAGCGGCATGTGGATCCGGATTTTCCACCGGTCTTTTTCTGGCATTGTGAGGGAGATGCATCGGTTCCGGTTCAAAACAGCCTAATGCTGCGGGATGCGCTGATCAGGGCAGGTGTGGACCATCAGCTGATCCTTTATCCGAACGGAGCTCATGGTCTCGGCCTCGCCCCGGATGACGAGGTGATCAGCAGCTGGTTTCAGTCTTGTGTTTCGTGGCTTAACGATAAAAAATTTGTATGAAAACATTGATTATTCATGTGCAAAAATGTCAGTTTATGTGGATAAGTTCCTGTTTAATTAAATTTGATCCTGCTTTATTTTTATTGTTATAATTTCCGTTTGTGCTTTGTATTATGATTAATAAATAAATATATTTTATATAATAATATATTATTTCGTATCGTAAAAGACAATAAAAATGGTACTTTACTTGCACATTAAATAAACAACTGGATTTACTGGTTTTTGAAAAAAGACCATTGAGAGGAGTAAAATATGGGTTGTTTACGGAAAATGCAAGTTTTGTTGTTAATGGTTCTTGTCTCGACCATGATACTGATCGTTCCGACGTATGCACAGGAAGTTGTCCGGGTTTATGACGCCGGTGTAGTCACAGGTTTCGAACCGGCCTCGTATGAAACAAATGTGAATATGTCATACAAGTATGCGCTTTCGGAACTGGTAAAAAAATTTCCTTCGCAGCTCAATGTCCGTCTGGGCGGTGAAGCTGTTTATCAGGAGAATCAAAATGGTACCGGAATTCTCACAGGGGTAAGCGGTTATACTACACGGCTTATTGATGTTTCCTGGGTTTGCCGTGAAGATTACGATGAAGTTCTGGATGTTTATCATTTTATACCGGACTTCGGTGAATATCAAGCAGCAGACGGTCTGGAACTGCCGATGATTATTGCTAATCTGAAGAATGAATTTATAATTCCTCCGATGCAGCCAATTCCTGATGATTTGTTTCCTGAAATTTCCGTTCCAGAAAAAAAGGAACAGACTACCGGGAAAGCAACACTTCCTACATACTATAACGGATTTACAAAAGGGGTTCTGCCTGCTGTTCGAGATCAGGGAAATTACGGAATCTGTTGGATTTTTTCCTCCCTTGCATGTGTTGAGGCAGATTTGATCCATGACGGAGCAGCGACAACCGGGATCGATCTTTCAGAACTGCATTTGGCTTATTATACATTTCACAACTTTACAGATGAAAAAGGACTGAACACCGGCGATACTGTCAACACAAATGGAGCTGACTATCTGCAAATCGCAGGAAATGCCTACCGGGCTCAGTATCCATTGACAAACATGCTTGGTCCGGTTAATGAATCGGAAGCTCCGTACAGCAGTGCTCGTACCTATTCACCGGGTACCTCGAAAGGACGGAATGGAAGCGTACAAGTTACGGGAGCATATTTTTACAATATCTTGAACGACAGAGATGCTGTCAAAGAAGCCATTATGAATCATGGCGCTGTCAGTGCCGTTTATAATATGAACACAGCCTATTACAGTGCCACAAATTATTCCTATTATGTTCCAACGGAACCCGAAGATACCAATCATGTTATTGCTATAGTTGGATGGGATGATAATTTTTCAAAAAATAATTTTGTTTCCGGTACGCCGGAAGGTAATGGCGCGTGGCTTGTGAGGAACAGCTGGGGCGTGAATGGTTATGATTATCGCGGTTATTTCTGGATGTCCTATTTTGATCAGAGTCTCTCATCATCAGCCGTAGCTTTTGATGCCCAGCCAACACGTTATGACCATATATACGCATATGATAACTGTCCTGATTATTACGGTCTCTATGCTGAACAAGGTCAAGTCGTCACGCAAACATTTTATGTCGATGGCGGCGAAGAAATCAAAGCTATTGGTTTTTTTACCATGGACTCAAATGTAAGTGTTGATTTTACAGTTTCTGCAGGAAGTTCTTCAACAACACAAAGTTTTCATGCTGATTATCAGGGCTATTATCTGATTCCGCTGTCAAAAACACTGACCATTCAAAACCGGACGAAGGTGACTGTTTCATTTAATCATACCAATGCCTACAGCTGGGGTTTTTATGAAGATGGTCCGATAGATTTTGGCGGCGTTACCTTTAACTATGCGACCGGCAGTGAGGGTATGGTTGTGAATGGTGAAAATACCGGACGTGACGGAAAGATAAAACTGTTCACAAACAAAGCCTCTGTCAATCCGCTTTCAACGCTGACGATTTCGCAGAATAATGTGTTAGGATACAGCAATGGTATCCAACTGAAAACCGCATATGACAAAAACGCGACCGGTTACAAGGTCTCGGTGTATGATGTGGCGAACAAGCAGACCATCACACCGACCATCGACAAACCGGTGAAATCCGGCAGCAATGTGACCATCAATATTCATGGCAGCAGTCTGGTGAACGGCAATATCTATAAACTGACGGTTTTTAAATATGATTCAGCGGGAAACAGGAGCAATACGGTGACGGTGTATGGTATGCCTCATTCGGTGATCAGTAAATTAACCGCGCAGCCGATCAGTAACGGTGTACGTCTGGATTCGGAATTCAAGACGGGTGTAGACGGAACCAGATACTATGTATATGACGCGGATACAAACAAGCAGGTGAAAAAA
>JAFPZX010000006.1 GCA_017417055.1 Anaerolineaceae bacterium | reverse complement strand
TTGACCTGCGGGGTATCTCTCATCAGAGCAGACAGCTTCGACCGGGCATCTATATTCGCGGAGGAAAAAAAGTGATCGTTCGATAAGTTTATTCACACAAAACTAACATGACAATGAAAAAGAAACTAATGACTACGCTGTTGGTCGTGCTGTGCGCCACGATGGCGGGTGCCCAGACACTACCCTACCAGAATCCGAATCTGCCGGCGGCCCAACGGGCCGACGATCTGCTGGGCCGACTGACGCTCGAAGAGAAGGTGAGCCTGATGATGGACACGTCGCCGGCCATCCCGAGACTGGGCATACCCGTATTCCACTGGTGGAGCGAGGCCCTGCACGGTGTCGGGCGCAACGGCTACGCGACCGTCTTCCCCATCACGATGGCGATGGCCGCCTCGTGGGACGATGCCCTGCTCCACCGGGTGTTTACGGCCGTCAGCGACGAGGCCCGCGTCAAGGCCCAACAGGCGAAACGCTCGGGCGACATCAAGCGCTATCAAGGTCTTTCCTTCTGGACGCCGAACATCAACATCTTCCGGGACCCGCGCTGGGGCAGAGGCCATGAGACCTATGGGGAAGATCCTTACCTTACATCCCGTCTCGGGACAGCTTTTGTCAAAGGATTGCAGGGAGACAGCGATTATATGCTGGCTGCCGCCTGTGCTAAACATTTCGCGGTCCACAGCGGTCCGGAGAACATCCGTCACAGCTTTGATGCCAAATGCAGCACGAAAGATATGAATGAGACCTACCTTCCGGCGTTTCAGGCCCTTGTAGAAGATGCCAAAGTGGAAGGCGTGATGGGCTGCTACAACCGCATCAACGGTGAACCCGGCTGTGCCAGTGACACGCTGATGGGCAAACTCAAAGAATGGGGATTCGACGGCTACTTCACCTCTGACGCCTGGGCGATCCGTGATTTCTATCAGGGACATCACGTAGCCGAAGACAAAGAACATGCCGCCGCGCTGGCTCTTTCCAAAGGCTGCGACACCAACTGTGGAGATACTTATCCCTGTCTGATGGACGCTTATAACAAAGGACTCGTCACCGAAGATGAAATCCGTACCGCCGCGATCCATCTGTTCCGCACCCGTTTCCGCCTTGGTTTGTTTGACGAAAAGAACGGTTTTGAGAACCTTGGTCTGGACGACATCGCCACACCGGAACACCGTGCGGTCTCTCTGGAATGTGCGGAAAAGAGTATGGTTCTGCTGAAAAATAACGGCATTCTCCCGCTGGATAAAACAAAACTCAAGTCTGTCGCGGTCATCGGCCCAAATGCGGACTCCATTGATGCCCTGCGCGGAAATTATTATGGCACCTCTTCTCATTTCGTGACCTTCCTGGATGGGATCCGGGAGGAACTGGGAGAGGATGTCAAACTCTATTATTCCGAGGGCTGCCATTTATTCCGAAACCGTGTCGAACACCTGGCACAGCCCAATGACCGCCTTGCGGAAGCAGCCGCGATGATCGAAAAAGCCGATGTCACCATCCTATGTCTCGGACTGGATGCCAACATCGAAGGGGAAGAGGGCGACGAAGGCAATGCCTTTGCCGGTGGTGACAAACTCTCCCTCGAACTGCCGGAAAGCCAGCGCATCATGCTGAACAAAGCACTGGAAACCGGAAAACCGGTTATTTTGGTACTTGCCGCGGGTTCTTCCCTCAATCCACATGCGGAAAAAGCTGCCGCTGTTCTCCAGGCCTGGTATCCGGGTGAATGCGGCGGTACGGCACTTGCCAACATTCTCTTCGGAAAGGTCTCACCTTCCGGGAAACTGCCGGTGACCTTTTATGAGAGCACAGACCTGCTGCCGGAATTCACGGATTATTCCATGGCCGGCCGCACCTACCGCTATCTTAACGGGAATGTGCTGTATCCCTTCGGTTACGGACTGACCTATTCAAGCGTCAAACTATCCAAAGCCGCATTCAATAAAGCGGATGATAATTGCACCGTCACTGCTGAAATCACCAATACCGGCAGCCGTGACACAGACGAAGTGCTCCAGGTTTATGTCAAGGATCTTGAATCTCCTTATGAAGTCACCAACTACCGTCTCTGCGGCTTCCAACGGGTTTCCCTGAAAGCAGGCGAAACTAAATCTGTAAAGATGACACTCGACAAAAACACTTTTACACTCATCAATGATGAAGGCGAACGCGTCCCGGGTTCCGGCAGGTACCGCATCTGGGTCGGTATCTCCCAGCCGGATGAATTGAGTGAATCCCTCACCGGTATTCCCTGTAAATCGATTGAAATCAGCCTTCAATAAAGACTATTTCTTACCTATTGAATGATAAAAATGACGTTCGGACATCTCATTACCCCGAACGTCATTTTGTTTGCAATTTATAACAATAAATAAGGAAACGCTGATTAATTGGGATTCAGGGACGGTTTTCCCGAGGTACGAGGGGAAGTGCGAAAGACCCCGTTCCGTATGGTACGAGCTGCGCTCGAATTGGATGCGGAACGGGAGCTACGCCCTCCCGCCTTCACGCGGCTTAATCAGCTTTTTCCTAATTGAAGTTTTACGAACTTTGAGATTTTTAGCAGGTTTATTTTTGACGATTTTCGTTATATTTGCTAAAATAAAAAGCAACAATTGGAGCATAAACACAAATGAAAAACAAGCTTATAAATTTTTGGTATTATCACAAAATTCCATTGATCATCGGTATTGTGATCCTGGCTGCCGGGATTTATTTTGTTCTGACGCAAAGGGAAACCATAAAAGCAGATTACGACATCGCGGTCGTTTCTCCCCACGGATTATCCGGGGAACAGAGGGAACAGATGCAAAGCATACTGGAACAGGCGGGGACAGATCAAAATGGGGACGGTATTGTTGCGGTAAGTATCCACCAATATCGATTTGCCATCGGAGCTAAGGGACAAGACAGAGAGGCAGTTGCGGGACTGGACGCGGATCTGGTCGGAAAAGTGAGCGGAATCTTTTTCGTCGATAACCCGGAAGGGTTCGAAACAGCCACCAATGGACTTGGAAAAGCCGCAGAAGCCATCCCCGTGAATGAGCTCTCCCGTTTTTCCGGCTGCGGCATTGATGAGCTGTACATGCTCACCCGGACCGGTGCAGATGAGAGATACACGCTGCTGAAATCAACCCTGAACCAGCCGTGACAATAGCGTGCATCGGGAACTACAAGTCGGCGGGGACAAACCTAAAGGTTCGCCTCCTCATCCAGTGAATCGTAACCAGGAGAAAATTTGAAATTCAGACCAATTTAAAAATTGGATTGTAGTATATAATTTTTTTTGGTATAATCAATTTAATCACACTGGAAAGTTATTTATATATTTTTCAGCAGACAAATTTTATAGGAGGAAATTTTCATGAAAAAACTTCTTGCTGTTGTTCTGACCATCGTGATGGTTCTGTCTGTCATGGCTGTAGCCTCTGCGGATGAAATGCGCGTTGCTATGATCACTGACTATGGTGATATCACTGACCAGTCCTTCAACCAGACCACTTATGAAGCGGCCAAAGCCTGGTGCGATGCCAATGGTGTCGACTTCACCTACTACAAACCCGCCGGTGACAGCACCGCCGAACGTGTTGCCATGGTTGAAAAAGCTGACGATGACGGATACAATGTCATCATTATGCCGGGTTATGCCTTCGGCGGCACCATCGCTGAAGTTGCAGCAGATTATCCGGATGTGAAATTCGTCGCTCTGGACGTCGCAGCCGGCGATATTCTGGAAGCAGCTGTTGCTTTGAAGGGTGAAACCTATGACTACAACCCGGACAACTGGAATATGGATGAATATGCTGACCTCAGCAACGTTTACTGCGCAGTTTACCAGGAAGAGCTCTGCGGTTACATGGCCGGTTACGCAGCCGTGAAACTCGGTTACGAACACCTCGGTTTCCTGGGCGGTATGGCAGTTCCGGCAGTCGTCCGCTACGGTTACGGCTTTGTGCAGGGCGCCAATGCTGCTGCTGAAGAACTTGAAGATGAAGACGTGACTGTTGAATACGTCTACGGCAACCAGTTCTATGGCGATGCCGATATCACTGCTTACATGGACAACTGGTACTCCAACCTCGGCGTTGAAGTTGTCTTTGCCTGCGGCGGCGGTATCTTCACTTCCGCGGCTGAAGCAGCTGCAAAAGTTGACGGTAAGGTTATCGGCGTGGATGTTGACCAGGCTGCTCTGATCGACGGCAACTACGGCGAAGACATGACCGTTACCTCCGCAATGAAGGGTCTGGGCGCCACTGTATTCACCCTGCTGACCGAAATCAAGGACGGCAACTGGGATGAATATGCCGGTAAGATCGAAACCCTCGGTTTGATCGGCGAAGATCCGGAATTGAACTATGTTCAGATCGCTCCTTCCACTCAGTTCGACGAAACCTTCACTGAAGAAGACTACGAAGCACTGGTGAAGAGAATGTATGAAGGCGACATCATCGTTGACAACAGCATCGATGAAATGCCCGAAGTTGACATCACTGTGAACGACCTCGGCACCGTCAAATAAGGTTCTGACTCTTTTCCGGGAATGGGTTTCCATTCCCGGATTTTTGAAAAAAGCCCACGGCGAGACGTTTTATTCCGTGGTCTTTTTTCAAACAAAGTGAAGAGTCATGATTTCACTTGGATTATGCGTTCAAAAGGAGGAGGGAAAATTGGGAAACGAGCACAACAGCGAATATGCGATTGAAATGCTGCATATTACAAAGCGTTTTCCGGGTATCATCGCCAATGATGACGTCACTCTGCAGCTGAGGCATGGAGAGATCCACGCTTTACTCGGAGAAAACGGCGCCGGTAAATCGACCCTGATGAGCGTACTCTTCGGCTTGTATCAGGCTGAAGAGGGCATCATCAAAAAGGACGGGAAGGAAGTTAAAATCACCAGCCCGAACGATGCTAACGCACTGGGTATCGGCATGGTTCACCAACATTTTAAACTGGTGGAATGCTTTACCGTGCTGGACAACATCATCCTGGGAGATGAACCTGTCGGCCCGATGGGGATTCTGAAAAAAGACGAAGCCCGGAAAAAGATCATGGACCTTTCCAACAAGTATGGTCTGCAGGTAGATCCGGATGCCAAGATTCAGGATATCACCGTCGGTATGCAGCAGCGTACTGAAATTCTGAAAATGCTGTACCGGGATAATGAAATCCTGATTTTTGATGAACCGACAGCGGTGCTGACGCCGCAGGAAATTCACGACCTGATGAAGATCATGAAGAATCTGGCAGCGGAAGGGATGTCCATTCTCTTCATCAGCCACAAACTGGCGGAAATCATGGAAGTGGCAGACCGATGCAGCGTACTGCGGAAAGGCAAGTATATCGGAACCGTCAACACCGCCGACGTCACCATGGCGGAGCTTTCCTCCATGATGGTTGGACGCAACGTGAACTTCCATGTGGAAAAGAAGGAACAGCATCTGGGTGATGTGATCCTTGACGTGGAAAACATGACTGTCGCGTCTAAAGTTCACAAAAACAACGCGGTGAAGAATGTGTCCCTGAAGGTGAGGGGAGGCGAAATCGTCTGTATCGCCGGTATTGACGGTAACGGACAGACAGAATTCGTTTACGGCCTCACCGGTCTGGAGCCTCTTGTTTCCGGCAAAATCACACTGCTGGGGCAGGATATTACAAAGATGCCTATCCGGAAGCGTTCAATTTTGGGTATGAGCCATATTCCGGAAGACCGGCACAAGCATGGGTTGGTTCTGGATTATTCTTTGGAAGACAATATTGTCCTCCAGCGTTATTTTGAACCAAAATTTACAAAAAACGGCTTCCTGCGCAGAAAGAACATACGAAAACAAGCGGAAGACATGATCGAGGAATATGATATTCGTTCCGGACAAGGACCGATCACCACTTCCCGGAGTATGTCCGGCGGGAACCAGCAGAAAGCGATCATCGCCCGTGAAATCGAAAAAGATCCGGGCCTTCTGATCGCGGTTCAGCCTACCCGCGGGCTGGACGTAGGTGCCATTGAGTTCATCCATAAACAGATCGTCGCCCAGCGTGACGCCGGGAAAGCGGTTCTGCTTGTTTCCCTGGAAATGGATGAGGTATTGGATGTTTCAGACCGGATCCTGGTCATGTATGAAGGTGAAATTGTCGGCCAGCTGGATCCGAAGACCACTACCCCTGAAGAAATGGGCTTGTACATGGCCGGTGCAAAGCGAGAGGAGGTTAAACCCTGATGCAGGAAAATAAGTCATTTCTAAAAAAACCCGCAGTGCAGACGATCCTGGCATCGCTGATCTGCATTGTGTTAGGCGTTCTGATCGGTTTCATCGCTCTGCTGATCATTAATCCATCAGGTGCCTGGAATGCGTTGATGGAAATCCTGAAGAACTTCTGGAATTACTCCAAACATACGACCCAGATGAAAAACCTGGGGAATACGCTGGTCAAGACAGCCCCGCTGCTGATGTGCGGTCTTTCCGTACTGTTTGCGTATAAGGTCGGGCTGTTCAACATCGGTGCCGCCGGTCAATATGTTGCCGGTGCCGGCGCCTGTATCTACTGTGCAGTCGGTCTGGGCTGGGGATGGTTCCCGTGCATGCTGGCTTCCATCCTTGCGGGAGCGCTCGTCGGTTCCCTTTCCGGGCTGCTGAAGGCATACAGGAATGTGAATGAAGTCATTTCCTGCATTATGCTGAACTGGATCTGCCTGTACCTGGTAAATACACTGCTGAGCAAGGTCAAAAACCCCACCAGCCCGTACACCTACGCCATCAACCTGAAAGTCGTTACCGTTGACGGCGTCACCTCCACCGCGGCTCATCCGCAGGCTCTGCTGCCCACGCTGGGGATCAACGCGCTGTTCAACAATAACAAATATGTCGGTATCGCGATTCCTCTGGCCATTCTGCTGGCAATTGCCAGCTGGGTGCTGCTCTCAAAAACCAAACTCGGTTATGAACTGCGGGCAACTGGTTTGAACAAATACGCCGCGAAATACGCGGGTATGGCAGACCGCGGCAACATCATCCTGACGATGGCTATCGCCGGCGGTCTGGCAGGGATCGGCGCATCCATGCTGTACCTCACCGGGTTTGAAGACTGGTCCGTCACCCAGGCATCCGTTCCGGCCATGGGCTTTAACGGGATCGCGGCCGCGTTCCTGGGCGGTCTGAATCCAATCGGTACCATCTTCTCCTCCTACTTCATTCAGCACATCACGGACGGCGGAGCACAGCTGAACAAGCAGGTTTATCCGGGCGAAATTTCAAACATGATTTCCAGCCTGATCATCTATTTCTGCGGTTTTGTTCTGTTCTTCAAATCCTCAATGAACAAATGGATTGACAGCCGTAATGAAAATTCCAAGAAGAAGGGAGGCAAATAACCATGATTCTGCTGATTCAATACATGATCGTTTTTGCCTCGGTGCTGATGTTGGTTGCTTTGGGCGGATGTTTTTCCGAACATTCCGGTGTAATCAATATCGGTCTGGAAGGTATTATGGTTTTCGGTGCTTTGGGCGGAGCGCTGGTGATGAGCACGCTGCCGGCAGGGACCTCCGGTTTTGTTATCGTCATTCTGTCCATTCTGGCAGCGATGGCCGCCGGTTTGATTTATTCTCTGCTTTTGGCGGTGGCGGCGATCAATTTCAAAGCCGACCAGACACTTGTCGGTACTGCGATGAACCTGCTGGGTACAGCAGGCGCCACAGTTATCGTAAAGGCGATCAATACCAAGGCGAATCCGGACAATCCATCATCCACGATTCAGTACATCGGAGCCAAAAAGGCTTTCCTGCTTGTTGAAGGATACGAATTCAACTGGTTCATGCCGCTGGCGCTATGTCTGCTGATCCTGTCCTGGGTGATTTTGTACAAGACCCGCTTCGGGCTGAGAATGATGGCCTGCGGTGAACATCCTCAGGCGGCAGCTTCTGTGGGTATCAACGTTTTCAAAATGCGCTATGCGGGCGTGCTGATTTCCGGCCTGCTGGGCGGTCTGGGCGGCCTGGTTTACATCACCGCCGGTGTTTCCGAATGGAAATTTGAAAACGGCGTAGCCGGCTTTGGTTTCCTTGCGCTGGCAGTTATGATCTTCGGTGAGTGGAAACCTTTCAAAATCGCACTGGCTGCGCTGCTCTTCGGTTTCTTCCGGGCACTGAGCAACGTTTATACCGGTTTCGATTTCCTGCGGGCACTGAACCTCCCCAGCACGGTTTACAATATGCTGCCCTACATCATTTCCCTCATTGTTCTGGTGTTCTTCTCCGGAAACAATGCTGCACCGAAAGCAGAGGGAATTCCCTACGATCAGGGTACGAGATAATTTATAAAATACCGCAGCTGATATACACGTCAACGGATAATCAGCTTATAAAAAAAAAGAGAGAGAGTTTTACAGCTTTCTCTCTTTTTTGTTTGTAAATATACAAGGGACAAGCCCAGAGGCCTATCCCACTTTGGAGTACATATGAAAATTTAGGCAATACCTCAAATCCGTGAATATAAACAATATAAACAAGTGTCGTAAAAGAGGCCATTTTCTGTTTGTTTATTATTAGGATACATATCAGAAACAATGATATAATTGTTAATATATTATCTTTTTCTGTATTTTAAGAGGATAATGGATAACATATTCACTATTTTTAATGGGAAATTGAAAACACCGGAAACTTATCTGCTTCAGATCGCGGAACGGGAAAAGGCACTGCGCAGGAAAAAGAAACTGTCCAGAAAAGACCTTTCCGAAAAAGCCAACGTCAGTTACGGTTCCTTGAAGCGCTTTGAAGAGACCGGGAATATCTCGCTGACATCCCTTCTGAAACTTGCTATCGCCCTCGAATGTACAGCGGAGTTTGAAACCCTGTTCCAAAGCAGAAAGCCGGAATCCATCGAGGAAATCATTAATGCAAATTATTAAATCACTCGAAGTAAAACTGGAAGACAAAAAGGTCGGCACATTAGCGCTGACTTCCAATCGACAAGCTGTCTTTCAATACACAAAGGAATGGCTCACATCCGGTTTCCCTATCAGTCCGCTCTCTTTGCCGCTGAAAAATGAAGTATTTTACCCAAAGAATGATAATTTCGATGGTCTTTTTGGCGTATTCGACGACAGTCTCCCTGATGGATGGGGACGTTTGCTCACGGATCGGTTATTGATTAAAAAAGGTATCGATCCCGGGGCGATCAATGTACTGCATCGGCTGGCGCTCATCGGAGAAAACGGGAAAGGTGCTTTGAGTTATCATCCCGCCATTGAAATGGAAAACAAAGCCGCATCAATGAGTTTTGATGAAATTGCCCGGGAATGTCAGCAGCTTCTGGACAGCCAACCGTCTGAACATCTTGATGAACTGTATCGACGGGGCGGTTCATCCGGCGGAGCACGTCCGAAGATCATTATCAATGAAAATGGAGAAGAATGGATACTGAAGTTCCCATCAAAGCAGTATGACCCGGAAAATGCAGGTGAGTATGAATACAGATATAATCTATGTGCAAAGCGCTGTGGAATCGATGTTCCCGAGGTGAAACTTTTCCCCTCGAAGGTTTGCTCAGGATATTTTGGCTCAAAGCGCTTTGACAGATACATTCAGGAAGGAAAACCGGTCCGCATTCACATGATTTCCGCGGCAGGTTTGCTGGAGGTATCTCACCGCATGCCTTCACTGGATTATATTTCGCTGATGCAGTTGACGCTTTATTTGACTAATGGTTACAAAGAACTCGAAAAATTGTACCGGATTATGTGCTTCAACGTATTTGCTCAAAACCAGGATGATCACGCGAAAAATTTTTCATTTTTATATATCGATGGAAAATGGCAGCTCTCTCCGGCTTACGATTTGACGTTCAGTCATTCATATTACGGAGAACACAGCACCAGCGTCAACGGAAACGGAAAAAATCCGGGATTGGAAGATATTTATATTGTTGCAGAAAAATTTAAACTATCGCCTGACTTCTATAAACCGACAGCGGAAATGATCAGAGATTATATCAATGATGACTTGAATTATATAATTCATCCTCGTCTTCAGGATTGTTTTTTTCTTCGGGATTGAAGCGGGCGAAGATGCCGTTGAGAATTTTACAGCAGCAGAAAACCGGCAGGGAAACGCCGAACATGAGATAAAACACACCGATCTGCGCGGCAACGTTGCGCGGCAGGACGAGGATCAGAGCCACCGGGATGGCATGGATCACCCACAACAGAATCGTCTGTACGGGTGAAATGAAGGCGAGTTTAAATGCATTTTTGATGTGCCCCATCAATGAGTTCTCATAACGAGCCTGAAGCGCGAATACATAACAGACATATGTCAGCCAGATGGCAGCGATAATTCCCGTGACGATGCAGAAGAAGATTTTCGCGGCACCTTCTAAGGAAAAGGCATAAACTCCGTCCGCGAAAATAACAACAGCTCCAAAAGCCGCAATAAGGCCGAAAATAAATCCGTTTTTGAAGTTTTCCTTGAATGCAGAGAAAAAGTCCCGCAGGATGTCAACAGCCTGGTTTCGTGCAAGTTTGAGAGTGACTGAGTATAAAGCACAAAGAACCGGACCAATGGTGAGGATCGGAAGGCAGCAGAAAAGCGTCAGCAGATTCAGGATCATCAGATCCGACATCCCATACATAAATCGTCCGAATGAAGCTTTCAGCTGGTCTTTATTCATAATTGTTCCTTACATATCAAAGGGGACTGTCCCTTTACGGGACTGTCCCCATATAATTTTTGGCAAAAGTATCGGGACAGTCCCATAAAGGGACAGTCCCCTTAATTCTAACACCTAAAACCTGTTATTACCCCTTCACACCGCCCAGGGCAACACCGGCGATGATGTACTTGCTGAGCGCGAAGTAGATGACGAACAACGGCAGGACCGAGAGGGTCAGACCAAGATAAACCGCACCGTACTCTACCTTGTAGATGTCACCGCGGAGTTGGGAGACCATCAGCGGCATGGTGTAGAGTTTGTTGTCCGTGAGCAGGATGCTCGGCATGAACAGCTGGTTCCAGTTGCCGACGAAAGTGAAGATCGCCTGGGTCGCCATAGCCGGTTTCATGATCGGCAGACCGATCATGTTGAAGGTCTTGAATTCTCCTGAACCGTCAATACGGGCTGCGTCCAGCAGCTCCATCGGGAAAGTAGCAACCATGAACTGACGCATAAAGAACACGCAGCTTGGCGCCGCAATAGCGGGCAGGATCAGCGCCAGGAAGTTATTCGTCATGTGGATCTTGTACATGAATTGGTAAAAACCAATGGCAGTGATCTGTCCCGGGATCATCATGACCGCGAGGATAAAGGAGAAGAACGCGTTGCGCAGCTTCCAGTGATACGCAACCAGTGCCCAGGCCGTCAGAGTGGAGAAATAAATCGTGAGGATCGTCGCACCGGAGGAGATGATCACGGAATTGATGAAACCGCGGATCGGGTTAAAAGTTTTGCCATTGAACACCGCCCAGTTGTTCATCAAATAATGTGAAGGAATCAGAGAAACAGCGTGCTGCTGGATCTGCGGTGTGTTTCTGGTGGCGTTGATGACCATCACGACAAAGGGGAAGAGGCTCAGAATTGCCAGAATAATCAGGACGATATAGATGAGCGTCTTATAAACGGGATTTCCGCTTCTTTTTTCAAGTGAACTCATACTGCTTCCCTCCCTTAGCCGATTTTCTTCGGGGTTCTTTCCCGCATCAGGTAGAAGACGACGATAGAAAGAATCGCAATGAGTACAAACAGGATCATACTGGCAGCGGCCGCGCGGTTATACATATAAGAGCCCGCGAATGCCTGGTTGTAGATGAACACATTGACTGTCAGTGTGGAGTTATTCGGGTTCCCGTTGTTGAACATCTTGGACATATCATACATGTTCAAACCACCGATCATGGAGGTGATGAGCGTGTAGGTAAGAATCGTGCGGATGTTCGGGATAGTGATTTGCCAGAAAGTCTGGCGGTCATTGGCGCCGTCGATTTCTGCTGCTTCAAAGATTTCCGGATTGATGCCAAGCACACCGGAAATCAGGATGATCATCGTATATCCATACCACATCCAGAACTGAATAAAAGCGATGATCCAGCGGGAAGCTGTGGCATTATTTGTGAAGTAATAAGCTTCGTTTCGAAGTCCCAAGGAGACCAGCAGGTCATTGACAGGACCTTTCGGATAACCGAACAGAACGTTGAACAGAATAGCCACGGATGCAGCCGTGATGATGTTCGGCATGTAGAAGACGACCTTAAAAAAACCCTGTCCCTTGATCTGATTCCGCTTGCTGGTGAACCAGGCGGTGAGCAGCAGCGCCAGCACGATCTGCGGAATAAAGTTCATGATCCAGATCACGACGGTGTTGCCAAGGGATGTTTTGAAGGTGTTGTTATTCAAAATGGTACGGAAATTTCTCCAGATATCTTCAGTATAAATATGCCAGTTCGTATTCCCGAGCCCTTTGCAGTCGGTGAACCCGAGAATAGCTGTGTAAATTGTCGGATATGCGGAAAAAATTGCATAAGCAATGACAAACGGCAGGCTGAAGAGATAACCGTACTTAGCATAACTCAGCGCTTTTGGTGTTTTTTTCATATGGTTTGTTCTCTCCCTTTCAAAAATTTTGTTCAGGACAGACACAGTCACTCTTTTGTTGAGGGAACAGCCGGGCGTCTGCATCTGTCCTGAAAAAAAGGGGAGGGATAGAACTATCCCTCCCCAAAACTTTATCTGTGATTAGAAATCAACTTCAACGTCGAGGTTGTCAGCAACGTTCTGTTTGAAGGCGTTGATGGCATCTTCGCGGGAGAGGCTGCCGGCTGTGTACTGGCGGACAGCATCGCGCCAGTAGGTGTTGATGGTTTCATCATACTGGGTCAAGTTGGCGCCGTTTGCGTACTGGTTGGCAGGAACGAAGACTTCGAACATATCCTGACCACCGAGGAATTCCATTTCACCGTTGGATTTGGCCATGACGGTACCGGAAGCAACTGTATCCTTCGTGCCGCCTTCACCGTTCAGGGTGCCGTTGGCCCAGTGATACTGCAGGGAATCTTCATCGGTATCGAGGGTGATCCATTTGATGATGTCAGCAACAACTTCAGCCTTGTCGGTTCCGACAACAGTGTTGCCGGCCAGAACCCAGGTGCCGCCCCAGAAGAAACCAACGTTCGGAGGGCAGACAGCCCAGTCACCAGCGGAGCTGTTTTCACCTTCACCGCTGTTCGGGGCGATGGTGTAGTTGATCAGCCATGCCGGACCATAGAAACCGAATACGCCGCCATCCTTCTGCATATCAGCGAACCAGCCTTCGGTCCAGTCCTGTGTATCGTGATGATATCCGTTATCTTTCAGTTCCTTAGAGAAGTCAAGGAAAGCTTCACGTTTCGGGTCGATGGTCAGTTTGCCATCAACGATCCAACCGGAGTCGGAGCTGTTTTCAACAGCGTGCCACATATCGCCGTCACCGGAGATGATGGCATAGCCCTTGTCCTTCAGTTCTGCAGCAGCAGCGAAGAAGGCGTCCCAGTTACCGGAACCGGCACCGATCTTTTCAGCAACGAATTCAGGATCGTCATTACCCCAGACTTCCTTGGCGATGGAGCGGCGATAGATGAAAGCACCACCGGTAGCCTGATAGCCAAGGCCGACCAGTTTGCCATCGGACGGGCGGGTGCCGATCTCGATGGTGTATTTCGCGATGTCAGCAGCTTCGGTCAGAGCAGCAACGTCGATACCGAGATCTTCGTAAGCAGCTGCGTACTGGCTGGCGTCACCCTGTGCGTACTTCAGGACGAAAGCGGATTCTGCGCAGTAGATATCCGGGGAATTGGAATCTTTGGCGCTCAGAGCCTGGTCAAGTGCCGGCTGATACAAACCGTCGGTGGTGGCGGTGATGGTGGTTTTCACTTCGTATTTTTCAGCGAGTTCAGGATGCGCTTCAAAATATTTTGTGATCATGCCCGGGACTTCGTCAGTGAAGGACATAACGTTGATGACGGTTTTACCGTCAGCCGACGCGCTGATTGCACAAGATAAGATCATGCAAAGAGCAAGTGCTAAAACGATCATTCTTTTCATTTTGGAATTCCTCCTTAGTTTACTCTTGTGTGCCCGTGCACCGCATCTCTGATAATAATTCATTCATCAAAAATACCTCTTGTCAGAGTTGCGTGCCCGTGCACGATTAGCATGACCCCTATTTGATCCGAAACTTTAAAAAATGGTTATGGACATTCGTAATATTTTTTCATGATCAATGTCATATAAGTTATCATATTACATTTGGTCTCCGGGGACAGTCCCATAAAGGGACAGTCCCCGCGTGCTCCGGGTTGAAAAGTAACAAAATTTAAGGTATATTAAGAAAACACTGATAAATTTCCTTGAAGGCGTGAGGACAGTTCTGCGCTTCGCGCAAAACCGTCCCCGAACTCCAATTTTTCAGTGTTTCAATAAACCTATCGGGAGGAGCAGGCAATGGAACTCAAATGGCAGGTGAACGAACAAAGCGGAACATACGAATTCACACCGGGGAAAAATCAAATTTCCGCACCGGTGACACCGGGCGAGGTTTTCTATTGCGTGGAAGCCCGGCTGGAATTTGAACCATCAAAAAAAATGTTCTTCAACGGATACCAGACCTGGACTCATTCTCCCGAATACGAACCACGCCACAGAATCAGAGGGCTGCACGGACTGACAAAACTCATCACCCGGCCAATCGCACTGGATCACTTCGCGGATTATCATTTTGTGAAATACGCCAATCGGGAAGGCGTCCTGCATGGCTTTTCTTACTGCTATTTCCGCGATAATGATCACTACCGTCTGTTGGCCTCCCTCGATGAACGGCCTGGGTATACCATTTTTACCTTCGACACCAAAGCAAAGATCCTCCTGATTGAACGGGACTGTCAGGGCGTCGCCGCTGAAAGTGAAACATTCCCGGCATTTACGCTCTTTTATGCTGAAGGGAGTGAGCAGGAGGTCTTTGACGGTTGGTTTGACGCACTGGGGATCCACAACCGTCCGCCGAAAATCAAGGGATACTCCAGCTGGTATAACCATTATCAGAACATCAGTGAAAAAAGCATCCGCAGCGACCTGTCCGGCGCTCAAAAGATTTTCGATCCCGGAGATCTTTTCCAGATCGATGACGGATGGGAGACGGCTGTCGGCGATTGGGAAACAGCAGATCCGCGAAAGTTTCCAAACGGGCTCAAAACTATCGTCCGTGAGATCCATGACACCGGGTTCCTGTCCGGGCTGTGGCTGGCTCCTTTTGTGTGCACAAAGAAATCACAGATCTATAAAGAACACCCGGATTGGCTGCTGCGCTATCAGGGAAAGCCCTGGAAAAACGGTCCCAACTGGGGCGGATTTTATTCACTGGATATTGGCAGTCCCGGTGTACAAAGCTATCTCAAAGACGTTTTTGCCCGTATTTTTGACGAATGGGAATTTGATCTGGTAAAGCTTGATTTCCTTTATGCCGCAGCTCCGTTTGCGAGCGGCGACCATGGCTTCAGCAGCGATTTACCGTATTCAGAATCACGTGCCGAACGGATGATCCGGGCGCTGGAATTCCTGCGGAAGTGCTGCGGGGAAAAGCTGATCCTGGGCTGCGGCGTCCCGGTAATGCCGGCATTCGGTCTGGTGGACTACTGCCGAATCGGTGCGGATGTTGGACTGGATTGGGATGACCTTCATATTATGCGGCTGCTGCACCGGGAACGGGTCTCGACGAATCAATCGATCCAAAACACCATTTATCGCCGCCAACTGGACGGACGTGCGTTTGGCAATGATCCTGATGTGTTTTTCCTGAGAGAACACAACATCCGGCTTTCAGCAAAGGAAAAGAATTATCATGCCATTCTGAACGCTCTGTTTGGCTCGCTCTGGCTTACCTCGGATGATCTGAGTGCTTATGATGCAGCCAAAATCGAGCAGTATCAAAAGCTCGCCCGGCTGCGGGAAGCGGCGGATGTTCACATCGATCCGGATAACCTGACCATATCCTACATGCTCGACGGGCAGAAACATTACCACACGCATCCGCACTGGCTGATGTAAGCACAACCTGGTCTGCCCTGCTGCTGCGGCACAGCCCGCACTGGCTGATGTAAGCACAACCTGGTCTGCCCTGCTGCTGCGGCACAGCCTGCACTGGCTGAAGTGAACACAACCTGGTCTGCCCTGCTGCTGCGGCACAGCCTGCACAGCAGGACTGCACAGTTTGTGCGCTATTATTTTCTGCCGCAAAACCAAAAGTATTTCAAAAAAATAAAACCCAAATATGGAAAAGTTGGTAAAATTAACGTGTTATTTAAAACATAATGTGGAGGATCAACAATGAAACTTTTCGGATATCCGGAATTTGATGAAAACGGCGTGCGGACACTCTGCACCTATGACAACGAATACAGCCACATGCTGATGGACGTGCGGATCTACCGCATCCCCGCCGGCGAAAAACGAAGCTTCTGCCGCGAAGGCGAAGAAATTGCTGCCCTGCTTCAGAAGGGAAAGATTATTCTCAGCGCCGGTGACCTCTCAATGGAGGCCTCCCGCAAGGATGTCTTCACCGAACTGCCCTACGCGGCTCACGTCTGCACCGGAGACACCATCACCATAGAAGCATTGGAAGATGCCGAAGTGCTGGTCCAGTGCACGCACAATGACAAGACCTTCCCGCCCAAACTATATGAGCCGAAGGACATTCCATGGATCTATTCCGGAGCCAAAGGGAAATTCGGCAACACAGCCAACCGTCAGGTGAACACGGTTTTTGATTATGAACACGAACCCTGGTCCAATATGGTTCTGGGTGAAGTGATGAATGACCGCGGCAACTGGTCCGGTTACCTGCCGCACAGCCACCCGCAGCCGGAGTGCTATTACTTCCTGTTCGATCGTCCGGAAGGTTTCGGCGCAAGTTTTGTCGGCGACCAGGTGTTCAAGAGCGTGGACGGAAGCTTTTCCGCCATTCCCGGCGGCGAACTGCATCCGCAGTCAGCTGCGCCCGGTTTCCTGATGTATACCTGCTGGATGATCCGCCATCTGGACGGCAAACCCTGGCTGCAGACCGACCGCTGCGAAGACGAACGCTATACCTGGCTGCACGACGCCGCCATCGTCAACCAGCCCGAATTCCACTGATAAATATCAAGGGACGGTTCCGGGGTAACCGTCCCTTTTTTGGTACATCCTACACGAAGAAAGAGCGCTTATCCTGCGACGGGAGGTAAACTCCTGTTATCGCAAGAATAAGCGCTCTTTCCTTGAAAACGAGAAGAGACATCTCCATTCAGCACATACACCTCATGTGAACCGTATCCAGGACAAGATAAGTGTTCATCCGTTTAAAACATTCATCACAGGATTAACTATTTCGCCGGTTTTCACTGCATAAATCATCCTCATGAAATATGCATATGTTGCATATTTCATGAGGATGATTTATGCAATTGCTGCAGATTTTATGAACTTATATTATAATTTATCTCACAACGTAACTATTCAGAATGAGTCAAAGCAACCTGTTCTGTTGACTCAATAATGAGTCAACGAAAACAGGTCACTTGACTTGATTGTGAACAGTTATCTCACAACAAAAGAAAACCGGAGGACAGCCATGCTTCAAAGAAAAATATGGGAAAAGTTAGCGCACTGGAAAAATAAACCCAAAAGGGAATGTCCGATTATTCACGGAGTCCGTCAATGCGGGAAAACCTATATCATCCGTCAATTTGGTATGGCTGCTTACCAAAGTGTCATTGAAATAAATTTTATCGAAAAACCGGAAATGCTCCGGGTATTTTCCGGAAATTTAGATGTACGGACACTGACGCAGGGAATTTCCTTACTCATGCCCGAAGCAAAATTTATTCCGGAAAAAACGCTTATATTTTTCGATGAGATTCAGGAATGTCCCAACGCCCGCACTTCACTGAAATTCTGGGCAGAAGATGGACGATTTGATGTAATTGCCTCCGGTTCGCTGTTGGGAATGACCTATAAAGACACATTTTCCGTACCGGTCGGGTACGAACTCCCTCTCGACATGTACCCGCTGGATTTCACAGAATTTCTGTGGGCACTTGGAATTGACGATGAAGTAATTAATAATTTAAAATCCTGTTGCAGCGGTGAAAATCCAATTCCGGAGCATATACATGCAGCCATGATGAAATATCTTCGTGAATACATGGTCGTAGGAGGAATGCCTGAAGTGGTAAACACTTATCTGGATACGCGGAATTTTCATTCCGTTCATAATGTTCAGGAAAAGATCCTCCGCGACTATCAGGATGATATTGCAAAATACGCTGACAATTCAGACCGGATCAAAGCGAGGACCTGCTACCTTTCCATACCGAGACAACTCACAAAGGAAAATCATAAATTCCAGTATTCTGTGGTAGAGAAAAAGGGAACTGCAAGAAAATTCGAAAGCAGCATTAACTGGCTCCGCGAAGCAGGAATGATCATCAATTCCATAAATGTCTCAACGCCTGAATTCCCGCTTATGGCCTATGAAAAGCCGGATCAATTTCGAGTGTATCTCAGCGATATCGGTCTGTTTTGCGCCATGTTCGGTTTCCAAATGAAAGAAGCTTTATTGAATGATACCCTGGAAGGTTCGGCAAAGGGAGGTTTATATGAGAGCCTGATTGCAGATATGCTCTATAAACAGCATGAAAACCTTCACTATTATAAAAAGGATAATTCCTCACTGGAAATTGAATTTCTGCTGGAGCGGGATGCTTCCGTTGTCCCGGTTGAAGTCAAGGCAAATAGAGGGACAACAAAATCTCTTAACGAGCTGTTGAAAAAAGAGCAGATTCGAAAGGGAATTAAACTTTCTTCGCAAAACGCAGGTATAGCCGGTAAAAAAATATCATTACCTTTATATATGGCTGCTTTTTTATAATTCACAGCGTGGGACAGGCCCTTATGGCCTGTCCCGCATACGGTATCAAATTGATGATCAAATATTATTTGTGGGATATTTTGCCGGATCATTCGCCTCAGCCTGGATAGCGAGGATATGCTGCCAGGCTTCGTCATCGATAAGCCGTCCGTCAAAATATTTATTCCGGTCTTCTTCCGTAATAGTACGGATCACCCTGCAGGGATTCCCGGCAGCCACGGACCATTCCGGAATGGAGCGATTCACAACACTTCCAGCTCCGATAACGGTATTGGAGCCAATCGTCACACCAGGCAGAACCACCGAGTTGGCGCCGATCCAGACATTGTCGCCGATGGTGATATCAAAACCGTATTCATACAATGAGTTCCGTGTGGCCGGATGAACCGGATGACCGGCAGTATAGATCCCAACATTCGGTGCGAACTGGCAGTTGTCGCCAATGCGGACCATGCCCGTGTCGATAATCGTGCAATTATAGTTGGCAAAAAAGTTCTTTCCTACCTCAATGCGGTTTCCGTAATCGCAGTAAAACGGCGGATTGATGAAGGCATCTTCCGATTTTCCCAAAAGTTCCTTCACGATCGCTCTGATCCCGTCAAAATCCGAGCGGTCAATGGTGTTCAGCTGCTGGGTGAGCCGCCGCGCCCGCTTTTGCAGCTCGAATATCTCATCATCAGAGATATACACCAGATGCTCCTTCATTCGTTCAATGTTCTTCATTTTTAGTTAGCTGAGTCAATGAACCGCTTTTGCCGACTTATACCACGATCAGCAAATAAGATCCATTTACCATACTTACCCTTTCGTATCAGTTTGAAATCAGTATACTTGAAATCATAAAAAATCATATGAGATATTACATAATTCTGCAAAAACTCATATGACTTTTTACATTTAGGTTTGTTTATAAGATTACTGTCCCATACTATGTTATTTTTCCATCACTGACTAAGGCCTTTCTGTTGATCAATCCTGTATAATAGTAAAAAATTAAGCATTTATCTTTTTTAGAGGTCATTCATGAGCGACAAAGAAGTCAAAAATTGTAAAGTACTGATCATCGGTTCGGGTCCTGCGGGACTGAGCGCGGCGATTTACACCGGACGTGCCGGTCTGAACCCGGTCATCATCAGTGGTCCGACATTTGGCGGACAGGCATCCCTGACCGCAGATATTGAAAACTATCCGGGATTTGCAGACTCCGTAAGCGGATCCGAACTGATGGACAAATTCCGCGCACAGGCAGAAAAATTCGGCGCGGTGGTTGTCTCCGATGTGGTGGAAAGTGTGGACTTCCGTTCACAGCCGCTGGTCGTCAATACCGGTACCACAGCCTACAATTGTGAACGAGTCATCATCACGGCCGGCTCTAATCACCTGCCGCTGAACGTCCCAGGCGAAAAGGAATTCACCGGGAGAGGTGTTTCCTATTGCGCCACCTGCGACGGCTTTTTCTACCGCAAAAAGAATGTGGCAGTCGTCGGCGGCGGCAACTCTGCCGTGGAAGAAGCGGAATTCCTGACCCGCTTCGCCGCTTCCGTCACCATCATCCATCGCCGCGATTCGCTGCGGGCAGACAAGATCGTCCAGGATCGTGCTTTTGAAAATCCAAAGATCCATTTCTGCTGGAATTCTGTTGTGGAAGAGATCGTCGGAGAAGAAAAAGTCACCGGGCTGAAAATCAAAAATGTCAAGACGGGCGAACAAAGCCTGATGCCCATCGACGGTGTATTCGTTTTTGTCGGGAATAAAACCGTCACTGATATTGTGGAAGGGCAGGTAGAAATCGAAAACGGCACCATTAAAGTTGGACCGGATATGCAGACCTCTGTTCCGAATGTCTATGCCGCGGGTGAATCCGTCGACAGCCGCTACCGACAGGTAATTGTCTCCGCTGCGCTCGGCGCCCAGGCAGGTATTTCGGTATCGAAGACATATTGATATGCAGTGGGACAGGCTCAAAAGCCTGTCCCGTTTTTTTCTTTACCCGCCTGTGATTTCCCGGTCAATACGCGCAATGGCTTCTTTGGATTCGGGAAGACCATAGAGCGGGAAGACATGGTTCATACCTTCAGCGACGACCAGCTCTGCATCGCAGCCGTCAGCACGCATTTTTTCATAGAATTTGCAAATATCCGGATAAAGGATCTCACGGGTACCTGCGAAAAGCAGTGTTTTTGGCAGACCGTGGTTATCCCCAAAAATCGGGCTGATTTTGGGATCACGGACAGAAAGTTCCCCCGCCCAGGCTTTTCCGATTTCCTGCAGACCGGGAACATCCAGCATCGGGTCCAGCGGACGATAGGGTTCATAATCCGTATCGGTCATCGCAACATCTACCCAGGGAGAAAGACCGATCAAATGATCCGGCTGCGGGAGATCAATCGTTTTCAGAAACTGACAGAAAGCAATTGCCAATCCTCCGCCGGCAGAATCACCCATAATAGTGATTTCATTCTGTTTTTCAGCAAGCATTTCCCGATAAAGACCGGTCAGCAGGTCATACGTCTCTTTCCAGTTGTGGTTCGGAGCCAGCGGATAAAGCGGAACGATCACACAGGCTTTGAGCCGTCTGGAAAGGTTGGAACAGAAATTCAGATGGAACGGCAGGATCTCTTCCGTATAAGCGCCGCCATGAAGATAAAGAACTGTATAACTGCTGTCTGCTTTTTGACCAAAAGTAATAATATTCACACCATGAAAATCTTTTATTGACCCATTGTCCTTTTCAAGAACCGATTCAAAAAAGGCCGGCAGCGGAGCATCTTCTACAGCAGAGCGCTTTTGAAGAAATTCATCACTTCCTGCTGCTGAAGACAGATGTCCATCATTAACTGCCCGCAGGATCCGCTCTGCCATAATGGCACGCGCGGAACGATTATCTCCGCGCAATTCTTCAATGGCTGAAGGCAGCCGAACTTCCTTGATTTCTTCATTGATTTTACGAAGAACATTTTCGGAAATATTCGGAAAAAAGGAATGTTTGTCTGCTGTCTTTTCTGTCATGATGCCTGCCTTGTGACAAGAGAATTTTCATTTACGCCCGGTTGATACGTTTACGGGCGGAAGATATCGCGTTCATCGGGCAAACCTGCAGACACAAATGGCAGCCCACACATTTGCTTCCGTTCAGGTTCGGTTTGCGGTCCTTTGTCATGCGAATCGCCTGATGCCCGCCATCGCTGCAGGAAATAGCACAGCGTCCACAGCCAATGCATTTATCGAAATCAAACTTCGGGAAAAGTACTGTATCACGTTCCAGAACGTCGGTCGAAGCACTGACATTCCAGACAGCAAGACCAACCGCTTCTTTTACGGATGCAAACCCCTTTTCTGCCAGATACCGGTTCAGGCCGTCTTTCAAATCATCAATGATACGGTAGCCGTACTGCATAACAGCAGTTGTTACCTGCAGGGAAGTACAGCCGAGCAGAATGAACTCCAGCGCATCCTGCCAGGTTTCAATCCCGCCCATGCCGCTGAGGTGCAATTCCTGGAAATCCGGATCGGACGCGATTTCTGACAGAAAACGCAGCGCAATCGGCTTCACCGCATTGCCGCTGTATCCGCCTACCGCACTCATGCCATGAACCGCAGGTGCGGAAACGTAAGTATGCGGATTCACACCGATAATACTCTTAATGGTGTTAATAGCGGCAATTCCATCGGCTCCACCGCGTTTCGCGGCAGCTGCTGCCGGGATCATCGACGCCACATTTGGAGTGAGTTTTGCAAGTACCGGAATATTACAGGAATTTTTCGCGATGGAGGTAAACAATTCTACCAGTTCCGGTATTTGTCCGATATCGGATCCCAAACCACCTTCAGCCATATTTGGACAGGAAAAATTCAGTTCAATCGCATCCGCTCCATTCTCTTCGCACATGCGGGCAAGCAATCCCCATTCTTCTTCATTCTGTCCCATAATTGACGCGAGAATGAACTTTGTGGGATAGTTCTTTTTGAGCTGCTTGAATATTTCCATATTCTCTGCCACACTATGATCAGAGAGCTGCTCGATATTTTTGAATCCCATAATCGTCCCGGCAGTATCTTTTATCACCGCATACCGCGGCGAAGCTTCATGAATCGGGAAATTACAAATCGTCTTGAAGGCCGCGCCTGCCCAACCTGCGTCAAATGCCCTCGCGCACATATCATAGGTACTGGCAACCACCGATGAAGAAAGCAGATAAGGATTTTCCAGCGGAACACCGCAAATGTCAGTTTTCAATCGTTCCTCATCTGTGATATTAACCGGATCTGTTCCATACAGGACCTCGTCATGCAGCCGGGACATCAATTTATGAACCGGTACTTGTCCGGAGCGGATACAGGCTCCTTCACAGGGAGCATAACAATCCACACAGGGGAAAGCATTGACAAAGGGAGCGGCAGCGCCTTTTTCGTTACCGAACCAGATGCTGCGGAGCTTACCTGCCGGGTCCACCGCATTCGGGCAGGCCTGAGTACAAGGCGCATCGCCGCACAAAACACAATTGATCATATCAGATCGGCGAATATACGTTTTAAATTCATTCAGCATGGGTTCTCCTTTGTAACACACCGGGACAAAACTAAATGATTCCCGCCTCTTCCGGAAATCACACAAGATAATTGTACCGCATAATTAATAAACATTTATGAAAGACTTTGGTGGATTGAATACAGTAACGCACAAGGGGACAGGCACACTTGTGTCGGCTTCGCGGCAGCAAGGTACATATCCCCTTGTGTTCTGTTCGAATAGTTATAATACCTTATTCAAATGCCTCACTGACCTGGGTGAGCAGTTTTCTTATTTCCAGATGCTGCGGACAGACCTTTTCACATTTGCCGCATTTAAGACAGTCACTGGCTTTGCCGTGCCCATTTTGGGTCAGTTCGTTGCGATAATAGACCCGCTGGTTCCAGTCATTGAACATCTTTTTCGCGTTCAGACAGGCAAACATATCCGGAATCAGGATATCCTTTGGACAATGGTTTTCCTCAACGCAGTAATGGCAGTTCGTGCAGGGAATCAGGTTCATTCCCTTGAAGATTTCTTTCACCTTCGCCACAGCCTGATGCTCTGTTTCAGAAAGAGGCTGGAAATCCTTCATGAAGGAGATGTTGTCCTTCATCTGTTCCAGACTGCTCATGCCGGAAAGGATCATAGCCACCTGATCAAAGCCGGCGATATAGCGAATCGCGTATGAAGCGGGACTCATCGGGCCCAGATCAGCAAAAACCTTCGCGGCTTCCTCGGGAAGATTCGCAAGACTGCCGCCTTTGACCGGTTCCATCACAATGGCAGGTTTGCCATGCTTTGCGCAGATTTCCAGACATTTGCCGCTCTGGATGGCGTGATCATCATAGTCAAGATAGTTGAACTGGATCTGAACGATTTCCACTTCCGGATGATCGGTAAGGATTCCATCCAAAATATCTGCCGTATCATGGAAGGAAATCCCCATATGGCGGATCTTTCCTTCTTTTTTGAGTGCAGCGGCGACTTCATAGGCATGGCAGTTCTGATATTTCACATAATTTCTGCGGTCCTGCGCATGCATCAGATAAAAATCAAAATAGTCCACACCGCAGGCCTCGAGCTGACTCTCAAAAAACGGGCGGATGCTTTCTTCCGATTTGAAATATTCCTCCGACAGTTTGTTTGTCAACAGATACTCATCCCGGGAATGGCGGGATGTCAGGCATTGACGAAGGGTCAGTTCCGACAGGCCATCATGATAGCCGTGAGCTGTATCAAAATAATTGAATCCGTTCTCAATAAAGACGTCAACCATCTCATTAACCTGATCCGTGTCGATTTTTCCATCCCTCATCGGGAGACGCATCGCGCCGAAACCGAATCGCTTTTTGATTTCCGGAAATACTTGTGTCATAAATACCTCTCTTTCAGCACATATCAGTTAAACAGCACATCACAAAATACGGTCCTGCTGCACAAAAAAACATGGGGACGGATACATTTATGCAGTATACACCGCACGAGATGCCGGTCCCCGATGTGCTCTGTTCTGAGCAGATGCAACCAAAGGTTTATCCGCGGACTTCTACATCCACGCTTTCAATCACCGTTGTCTGATCAATAAGCGGAAGAATTTCAAGGGATTCTTCCGCGACGCGGCCGAACACGGAATATTTCGCGTTCATGGCTTCCAGACGCGTATTCACTTTTTGAGCCACTTCATCTTCAGAGATATCACCGGATGCGCTGTAACCATTGCGGAAGTATTCCGCAACATCCAGAGCAATAAAGAATTGTGAACCGTTTTTATTTGCACCGGTATTTGCCATAGCAACCGCACCGGGTTCATTAAATCCACCGTTATTCAGGTTTTCATCATCCAGATAGTAACCGGCAAGTCCTACTCCGGTACTGCTCGGGTCACCGGTTTGAAGTGCGAAGCCCTCAACGACATTGTGGAACTCATTGCCATTATAAAATCCATCCGCGGCCAGGTTCATGAAGTTGGAAACCAGGTTCGGAGCTTCTTTTGCGAACAGGTTAATAATCACGTCACCCGCAGTGGTATGCAGAGTGGCACGGTAATCCTTACCCTCTTCCACAACATTCACAGGGCAAGATGTACGGTAATTTTTTTGCAGGTTGAACAGCTTGATGTACTGTTCCAGAACAGCGGGTTCATAGGAAGTCTGGTAGAAATTGGCAAAGAAAGTCGGTGTGCCGCCCACCAGTCCGGTAGCGGCGACTTTGTCAAAGGATCCGTCAACAACTTCACGGATAGCTTCGGATTCAAAGTCAGCAGACCACTGTTCGTAATCAAGTTCCGGCAGAGCGGTCTGGATGTTTTCACGCAGCCAGGCTTCAAATTCCTCCATATCCGCGATGTTTGTCCAGTCGTTCTGAGTCTCATACAGGAAGTGTTCTGCTTCAAAGAAAAGGCCCTGTTTCCCGGCAGCGTCTGCAGCATAGGCAGTCATCGGAGCTTTTTCATGAAAAGAAAGCGGGAAGTGACGGTACACATAGCGAACCTCATCCGGATGGGCAGCCTGGAATTCAAGCGCAGTCAAACCGGCACGGGAGCAGTATGGGCACTGGAAATCGGCATATTCAACCAGCGTCATGATCGCGTCTTCCGGACCGATTGCCCAGTCATTTTCCGTAACTTCACCAAGAGCAGCCTTTACGGTTTCGTTTTCCATGGATGCATCCACAAGCGTACATTGAATTTCAGCGGCATCGGAAACATCCGCATTCCAGACAGTCCATTCGTCATCCGCGGCAGATGTGCTGCAAGTAAGGACGAGGACAAATAACAATATTAACAATAATGATTTTTTCATGAGATTGCCTTTCACAATTTTCATTTCAGGATATAACTGTCTCCAACCGGTACAACGCATACCGGCTGCAGAGACATTCTTTATAATTTTATCGCATTTTGAAAGTCATTAGTGCAAACCATCGATTATTTCTGAATAATCATATTTATTCAGAAAGCAGCATCTCTTCGAGATTACGACCGGTTCAGCTTCCGCATTACTGTCAAAACGACCTCTTTATGGATCTCTTCCTTGGAACGATCAGCGTTGATGATCACATAACGATCCGGTTCCGCGGCGGCCATCTCGAGATAACCATTGCGGACCCGTTCGTGGAACTGGAGGGCATAATCATCCATGCGATTCCATTCCTCATGGTTACTCAGACGTCTGCGCAAACCTGCTTCTGAGGGAATGTCAAACAACAGTGTCAAATCGGGTTTCAGACCACCGGTGGCAAAATGCAGCAGCTGCCCCAACGCCTCCCGGTCCAGACCATGTCCATATCCCTGATAAGCCATGGTGGAATCGGCGTAACGGTCACAGAGAATGATCTTCCCGGCGGCAAGCGAAGGCCGGATCAGCTCTTCCACCAGCTGCGCCCGGGACGCACAAAACAGCAGGATCTCCGCCCGCGGCGTCATCGATTTGTTTTTCATATCCATGATTACAGAACGAATCTGGTCACCGATTTCCGTTCCGCCCGGTTCCCGTGTCCGGATTACATCCAGGCCTTGTTTTTCCAACACCGGCATGAGTCCGTTCAATTGGGTCGTTTTCCCGCTTCCGTCGGGTCCTTCAAAAGTGATAAACATAGTTCCTTCTTTCAGTGGTTAGGGACTATGGGCTGAGGATTGGGTGTTAGAGACCGGGAGCCAGGTGCAATGGATCTGTAAAAAGATACTAAATCCAAAAATCCTAAGGAAACGTTGATGAATGGCCATTTTGGTTGTAAAGAGTCAATGCGGCCTGTTCTGCTGACGCAAGTTTGAGTCAACGAAAACAGGTCACTTTTGACTCATGCGAAATAATTAGTGTTTCTCTAACTCCTAAAACCTATAACCTATAACCTAACTTCTGTAAATTCGTAATCGCCGCTTCGGTTCTTTTCCGAAAGGCTGGCAGACCAAATTTGCCTGCTCGATCATTTCCTGCTGGATTCGGCGGATGGAACAATCAGCCGGGGAAAGATCGATCCAGCTCACTTCACCGCTCAAAACAGAGCGGATCGCGGAAACGGTCTCTTCTTCGACATCCTCCCAATTCACAGCCTGTTCCTGTACTTCAATTTTCAGCATGTTCGCAAGAGTATATTCGATCTGCGCAGTCGTATTAGACCGCAGCACATAAATCGGAATACCCCTCTCTTCCGCATCCACGATCACCTTCTGACGTTCCCGATAATAGGGACGCAGCGTCATCAGAATGTTCGCCTCTTCCAGATTGTTCACAACCGCGACCGGGATTCCCAGACGTTCAGCCGCTTCGTTCAGCCGGTTGCGGGCGACACCATGCGGATATACGTGAATCGTTTCTCTGCGGAATTCAGGTTCTTTTATCCGGTCGGCAGTCCCGCTATGTTTGATTTCATTCAGGACAGATTTGCTTTTTCCGCTGATCTCAACGATATTTTCCTGCATCCGGGAAAGCTGTTTTCTCCCTTTCTTCCCGTCTGTGGGTTCTTTATTATTCCCGGTCAAACCGGATCCTTCTAATACCGGAGCAGGTGCTTTTTCGCGGATGATCTGACCTTTCGCGTTTTTTGTCCGCAGTTCCGGCTGAAGTTCGATGCCGCGAACCAGGGCATCGACGGCTTCTGCCACGTCCTGATAAACGACGACCTGGTTCCGCTGCCGAATTTCTACGAGTACATCAAAAGTTGGTGGGGAACGCCGCTCCAGTACGACTTTCTGTGTTCCTCTGCGTTTGGCTTCCTCATCGGAAAGGGTAACGGATTCGATCCCGCCGATCAAGTCGGATAAGGTGGGGTTCATCAGCAGATTGCTGATCGTCTGCCCGTGAGCGGTCCCAATCAGCTGCACACCGCGTTCCGCGATGGTACGGGCAGCCTGTGCTTCCAGTTCTCGTCCAATTTCGTCGATGATGATCACTTCCGGGTTATGGTTTTCGACCGCTTCAATCATCACCTCATGCTGCAGTGTCGGCTGAGCTACCTGCAAGCGGCGGGCGTCACCCACTGCAGGATGCGGCACATCGCCATCCCCGCCGATTTCGTTGGAAGTATCCACGATGATGACCCGTTTTTGTGAGGAAAGTACCCGGGCAGCCTCACGCAGCATGGTCGTTTTCCCGATGCCGGGCTTCCCGAGGATCAGCAGACTTTTTCCGGAGCTGATATAGTCGGCGATGATGTCCAGCGTACCGAATACCGCACGGCCGACCCGGCATGTCAGCCCGATAATGCGGTTGTGCCGGTTGCGGATGGCGGAGATACGATGCAGTGTCCGTTCCATCCCGGCGCGGTTATCAAGGTCAAATGTACCGATTTTTCCAACCACACCGTCAATATCTTCATAGGTGATCTCCTCCTCGGAGAGCAGAAGATCGCCGGATGTGTAACGGGCCAGAGGCATCCTGCCCACATCCATCACTACTTCAATCAGTTTTTCAATATTTCCGTAAGCACTGATCACTTCCGCGATTTTTGAAGGAAGAATGTTGATCAACGCCTGTATATCATCAGCATTATTCAAATATTGTTCCATAGTTTCAGGTTTTTATAACTTATAATTGTTCGTTCCGTTTAATAACACCAAAAATGATAAAAATCACCACGCCGGCGAGGATCAGTCCGCCGCCAATCATCGCCATGATCGGGGACTTGCTGCCGGTATCCACCTGTACTTCTTCCACTTCCAGAACAGAAGACTTCTGGGTGCCGAAATTGATTTGGGAATTATCCCCTGCTTTAACCGTCAGCGCATAATTCATGTTTGTAGTCGGATTATAGTCGGTCGGCGGAGCAACAGAGATATTATAATCACCTTCCGGAACTTCCGGGAAACACAATAAATCATTTCCTGCGGTCAAACCGGTAAAATTATCCGACCCGTTGCGCTTGGTGATACTGACTGCGCCGCCGGTAACACCGGACTCAAATTCTCCAACGATTCCATCTCCATTTTCATCGTTGAACAGATATACGCACACCTGTCCGTATCCGTTATAGGGCGTCGGGGTAGGCGTAATCGGTGTTGGCGTAGGTGACGGACCTGGTGTCGGAGTGGGCGTTTCATAACGTCCCAAAAGAAGACGGGTACCGGGAATCAATGTACACTGTTCATCCAGATTGTTCAGCTCACGCAGTGTTTGCAAATCAATACCCATCGTTAAAGAGATGCTCATACAGGAATCATTGTTTTTGATAATATAAAAGATGTTCCCATCCAAATCCGGTGTCGGCGTCAATATCGCCTGACCGGAAACGGAACCCGCAAATATCACTGCAAAAACTCCCGCCAACAGCAGGATCAGCATCTTCTTTGTCATTTTATTTTCCATATAAGCCTCTTTTCTCATTATCAGCAGTCAGCAATCAGTGGACGGTGATCTGCGGCCGTCAGTCAGTAATTAGTGGACGGCAGTCAGTAGTCATAGGTCAGTAATAATTAGATGAAAATTACTGCTTACTTCTTACTGCTTACACACTCCTCACTCCTAACTTTTTTTGTATTCCGCACTTTCTTTCAACATAGCTTTTACCGCACGGACATTTTCCTCGTTATCGGCTCCAAGCAGCGAGGCCATCTCATGCAAGCTTTCTTCATCGGAAAGACGTGTGACGATTGTCTGTGTACGGTTCCCGCTGATCTGCTTACGGACATGGTAATGGCTGTCATACAAAGCCGCGAGCTGCGGTAAATGTGTGATACAGATCACCTGATGGTACCGGCTGAGCTGCCACAGCTTTTCACCAACCAGCGCACCGATCCTCCCGCCAATACCCTGATCGATTTCATCAAAGACCATGGTCGGGACGGTATCCGCCTGAGCCAGTGTGTTTTTCAGCGCCAGCATCAGCCGGGAAGTCTCACCTCCGGAAGCGACCTTTGCCAGTGGCTTGAGTCCTTCACCGGGATTTGGAGCAATCAGGAATTCGACTCTGTCAAATCCGGTATCACCAAAAGCGAGCCGCTGTCCGTTTCCATCTTCCAAACCATCTGCCGCCGGTTCGGTTTCCATCAGGACGTCAAACCGGGCTGCCGGCATTTTCAAATCATCGAGTTCTGTTTCTACTCCGCGGGAAATTTCCGCAGCAGCCGACTTACGCTTTTCCGATAATTTAAGTGCCAATCCGGAAAGTGATTGAAGCAGCTCTGCTTTTTCGGCTTCCAGCTCTTCGATCTGCTTTCCTGCACCGGTGATAAGCGACAGTTTTCGCTGAGCGTCCGCTGCATAAGCAAGTACAGCCTCCACAGTCCCGCCATATTTCCGTTTCAGTGAGAAATACAGAGCGAGCCGTTCTTCGATCTGGTTCCGTTTGCGGGAACTGAATCCAAGCCCTGAGCGGTAACGCTCCAGTTTATCCAGCACTTCATTCATTTGATCCGCGGCGTTTACCACCACGTCATAAAGCGGCTGAAGCGTTTCATCGTAAGCAGTCAGGTCATCCAGCGCGCTGTCGAGAGTATCCATCTGTTCGATGATTCCCGGTCGGTTTTCAGAGCGGCCCTGTAATGCTGTCAATCCGGAATGGACAAGCCGGGCGATTTTTTCCGAATTCGCCATCCGTTCCCGTTCACGGTTCAGTGCATCTTCTTCTTTTACAGACATTTCTGCGGATTGGATCTCATTAAGCTGAAAAGTCAGCATATCCTGTTGGCGCAGTGCTTCCGCTTCCCCATCCCGCAGTGTTTTCAATTCTTTCACAACGGAAAGGTAACGGCGGTAAACCTCGCGGTATTTTTTCAGCAGATCCTCATTCCCGGCATACTGGTCCACCAGCCGGATATGAGAAGCAGGTTTGAGCAGTGAAAGATGTTCGGACTGCCCATGGATATCCACCAAAAGAGCGCCAACCTCCTGCAGGACCGAAAGACTCACCCCATGTCCATTGACGCGGGCAGTGCTGCGGCCTTCGATACGGAGTTCACGGGAAAGTGAAACTTCTTCGATGCCGTCATCCGGCAGCAGGTCTTCGCGTTTCAGGATCTCTTCGATTTCTTCTCTGCGGTTTCCATAGTCAAAGAAGGCCTCGACCGAAGCCCGTTTCGTTCCCTCCCGGACAAAACTGTTGTCCGCTTTTTCGCCGAGGACAAGTGAAAGCGCGTCCAGGATGATAGATTTCCCCGCTCCGGTTTCCCCTGTGAAGATATTAAATCCGTCAGTGAACTCCAGGTCCAAAGATTCAATGATGGCAAAATTTTGTATTCTGATCTCTTTGAGCATAAATTTACTTTCTGAACACCATCCCGTTCATATCCGAAAGGATCGTAACACTTTGAATAACAATATAAAGGATATCAACGATAATTTGCATTAAGCCGTTCAGCATCATCCCCATGGACATAATGTTGATATTGACAATAATCTCCTGCCACATTCCCGCCAGTGCACCAACCGCTGCCGCTGCCGCAACAACACGGGTAAGCGTCTGAGAGCGTCTTTTGCTGAAAGCAGCACGAACAGCGGAACAGATGATTTTTCCGAAAGCAGTGGCAAAAATCAACGCGGCAACAAAAACAGGCAGAAACGGGATGAGCCGCATAACAAACGTACCGGCAAATCCCAGAACCGCCGCAATAGCCGCGCCGATAAAATAATCTTTCTTTTCGGCCGTGTCGAAAACTTTCTGCTGAGTTTTGATACAGTCTTTGCAGCGGTAGCCCGTCGGTGTCTGAACGGAACATTCCAGGCAGATAGGACGGCCGCACTTGTTGCAGCGCAGATAGGTTTTCCGGTCCGGATGTTTATAACATACCTGATATTCGTTGTGTGTTTCTTCAATCATCGTCTCCATCCTCCTATGGTTGGATTCCGCTGCATATACCGGGTGATGTTGCGGTAAAACACACCTTTATCCTCAAAACGGACAAACAAAGCGGAATGTTCCGAGGCCTTTGCCACAACCCGATCACCGAATGCCAAATCAGCTCCTTCATAGCCATCGGGAGAAACGATCGCTTCCACATTGCCGTCAAGAATGAAGGTGACAAGGTCTGAGTCAGGCAGTACCAGACATCGATCCACGCACAGATTTGGTGAAATAGGTGTCAGCAGCATGTTGCGCATATCCGGCCGCAGGATCGGTCCACCCACAGATTGCGAATATGATGTAGAACCGGTGGCTGTTGCCAAAATCAAGCCGTCAGCTACATATTCCGCCAGTTCGATTTCATTTACGTGGACAATCAGATGAACAGGACGTAAAGACAAAGCCCTGGCCAGCACGATATCATTCAGAACTTCCCAGGAATTCATCTTTTTCTCTCCGCGGAAATGATCCGCATGGATCATCATCCGTTTGTCTGTCTCCCAATTCCCGTTGAGCAGATCATCCAGACGGGCCTGCCATTCGTTCCGCTGTGTTTCCACAAGAAAACCGAAATGACCCAGGTTGATACCCATCACCGGAACGTTTACCGGCGCTCCGAGTTTCCCTGCCCGCAGCATGGTACCGTCGCCGCCAAGCGCGATCATCAAATCGAACTGCCCGTCATGCAGTTCACTGCGGAACCTTTTGTCACTCAGGGAAAAGGATTCCGCGCGATCCACAGAACGTCCCCGAAGGGCATGGACAATCTCTGCAGCCATCACCCGGGCATCTTCCAGACTGGGATGCCAGGTAACCGCAATACGTTTGGGTGAGTTCACAATCTTCTGCATACTACCATTATAACAAGTCCCGCCCGGTTCGTAAAATATTTGTATCTATTCAGGACGGAACACATCATTATTATTCATGGAATTTGACAATATAGCTATAAAACTACCCATATTGTTCCATCATGGGACAGGCTCCTTGTCCCGTAAATGCGCCGTGAATCGGAACAGCAAAAGACCTTGCAGCTGCGCAAAGAGCATGGAAAATATATAATGGGCTATATATCTGTGTTATACTGAATAAGTACCTATTGGAAAGGAAGTTTATTCTATGGAACAACAAACAAGAAGACTTGTAACAAGAAGTGATTTTGACGGTCTGGCTTGCGCCATGATGCTCAAAGAACTTAACCTGATCGATGAAATCAAATTTGTCCATCCCAAAGACGTTCAGGATGGAAAAATTGAATTGAGTAAAAACGATATTACCACAAATCTGCCGTACGATCCGCGTGTATCGATCGCGTTCGACCATCACGAATCGGAAGAAGAACGGCTGAAAGCTGTTGAGACCGGCGGAAAGCTGATCATTGATCCGAAGGCAAGAAGCGCTGCCCGGGTGGTATATGACTATTACGGTGGGAAAAAGGCCTTCCCGCGGATTTCCGATGAACTGATGGCCGCGGTGGATAAGGGTGACAGTGCGGATTTCACAATGGATGAAATTCTGAATCCCAAAGGCTGGGTGCTGCTGCATTACCTGATGGATGCACGAACCGGTTTGGGCCGTTTCCATGACTTCCGCATCTCCAATTACGCGCTGATGATGGAATTGATCGACTATTGTCTGGAACACAATATCGACGAGATTCTGGAACTGCCGGATGTGAAAGAGCGTGTTGACCTTTATTTTGAACAGGCAGATCTCTTTAAAGCGCAGCTGCAGCGTATCGCCAAAGTGTATGACAAGGTCGTTGTGCTTGACCTGCGGAATGAAGAAGTGATCCACGCGGGGAACCGCTTTATGATTTACGCGCTTTATCCGGAAGCTCAGATTTCCGTCCATGTTGCCTGGGGATTTAAGAAACAGAATACCGCGGTCATGATCGGAAAATCGATTGTCAACAAAGGTTCACAGGTGGATATCGGCGCCCTTTGTCTTAAGTATGGCGGCGGCGGTCACCGCAATGCCGGAACCTGCCAGTTGGATAATGACAAAGTTGACCAGCAGCTGCCCGATATCATCAAGGCGCTGAATGCCGGATAGTGAGTAAAAAAAGCACACCGAGGTCTGCCCTGCTGGTGCTGCGAAACCTGCACAGCAGGACTGCACTCGATGTGCGAGCTTCTGCAACCATTTACGGGAATGGCTTTGTGTGATGCCCGGCGCATTTCACGAGTTATTCCCTTTGTTTGTTATATGGGACATATGAAAAAGAAGCTGACAAAACCATTCAAATCTCCAAAAATCTGCTTTATGCTGGCAGTGCTTTTCCCGGCTGCCATCCTTGCGGCAGTTATGGTGCTGCGTACAGCGTACCTGCTGTTCAATACAACCGGGATATTTTACTGGAAGGTATTTTATCAGCGGGGACTGCCGCTTGTGATTGCAGGTTCAGTTTTTTGCCTTGCCGGGTGCGTTTTTCTTCTTTTTCATTCCCGCTACAAAGTCCGCCGAACACTGATAGAAGACAGAAAGAAGTTTATACTCACCGGAGTTTTGCTCCTGCTCGGCATTGCAGTCTGGATTTTCGCATCGAAAACAGGCTCAGGACTGGAAAAGGAAAATGCATTTTGGGGGAAACCCACCGTCCCGCTGCTGGAATGGCACATCCTGGCTGCTTTTGTTCTATGCCTGGCTTGCTTTTGTGCCGAAAAGTTTTCCTCACATGGGATTCCCGGAAAAATCAAAGCTTTTCTGCCGTTCCTGATTTGGCTTGGCGCAGTGGTGATTTGGACCGCGATCCCCAATCAAAACGGTTTTTTTTCACCGCCGGGAAGGGCACCAAATTATGAAACCTACCCGTTTTCGGATGGCTCATTTTACGGACATTACGCCAGAGCCGCGGCTGTGGGGATGGGATTCAAAGGAGATGATATTCCTCCGCGTCCGCTTTATATCGCCTTTTTGACCGGACTTCATCTGATTTCAGACAATCAGTATGACAGGATTATTATTTTCCAGACGTTAGTGCTCGGTCTGCTGCCAGTGTTCGTTTACCTGTGCAGCCGGGATCTTCATTCTGTTGAATCGGGAATTGCAGCTGCGCTTTTGGTAATTCTGCGTGAAACGCACGCTATTCTTGTGGCGCCTTTCGGGCATAATGTTTCGACCACAAAATATTTTTTTGCCGATCTGCCGACAGCGCTCGTATGCGCGGCCTACATCTGGACGGTGATCCGCTGGCAGAAGAGCGCAGGGAAACCCAGTGCATCACGCTGGGCATTCGCCGCCGGGTGTGCGCTTGGGGCGATGGTGCTGATCCGGACGCAGAGCTTTTTCCTGATTCTGATGCTGCTTTTTCCGCTCATTCCCTCATTCCGGAAAACTCCGAAACAGGGATTCGCGCAGATATTATTCTTTGGTATAAGTCTGATTCTGTGCATTGCTCCCTGGCTGCTGCGGTCGCACCGTATCACCGGACAGTTTGTGTTCGATCATCCGATGACTCAGACCGCGGAGATGGCCCGCAGTTATAATTTCGATGGTGAGGACCTTTCACAGCTTCCGGGGGAAAATGACGGAGCCTATACACAGCGGATGACCGCCTTTATCGCGGATTCGATGAAAAAACATTTTTCCACCGTTTCCGGATTTGTCCTCAATCATTTTTTGAACAGCGAAATTAGCAATTTCCGTCTTTTCTCACTGCGGGATAAGCTGCATTCCCTCCCGGAGCTGTTGAAAAGCCGGGAAGCTTACTGGGAGGATCTGGATAACAATGAATTGAGCGGATACAATCTGTTTTTCTTTGGGTTGGGATTTCTTGTCTGGGCATTGGGCGTTTCTGCCGCGAACCGGCGCAGTCCCCACGCCGGGCTGATCCCGCTGGCAGCAATAACTGTTTTCAACTTCAGTACGGCTCTCGGCCGCTATTCCGCCGGCCGTTATCTGATCCCGACAGACTGGATCATCATGCTGTATTTTGCGATTGGCATGGCAGATTTCCTGTGTGTGCTTTACCGGTTTTTCGCCGGGAAAACGGAGACGGAACACAGAGTGGAAACTTTTGCACCCTCCTATCTCAGCACGGGCATTTGTGTTCTCCTGATTGCGGCCGCGATCCCGCTTGCCGACCGCGCGATACCGCAGAAATTTATCAAAGAACCTCCTGAGTTCGTGAAAGAAAAGGTGGGCGCAATGACGATGGAATGTCCTGCTGAAAACCAGCTGTATCTGCATGCTCTTGCCGTTTATCCGCGTTATTATGCAGCCGGGGAAGGGGAGCCGGAAAGCGCGAAACAGGGATACACAGCGGTGGATTATGGACGTCTGGTCTTCCTCACGCTGGCACCGGAGAATTTCGGGACGATGGAGATGCATTTGGATGAACCGCCGGAGTATCTTCCGGATGGAGCTGAAGTATGGCTCAGCGGATGCGTGAATGGCGCAACGTCAATTGTGGAAACGCTGTTGGTGAAAAACACCGATGAGATAATTCATTATGATGCCGATAAGTGAAATTGGTTAAAAGTCAAGACTGCAGCTATCATTTTGCTGCAGCCTTGGTTAATCTTATTCTTGATTACAGGACGATTTCCATATTATCCACGCCGGTGATCAGGTTCGGAAAAATTGATCTGGCCGGTGAGGCCGCGTTTTTCCTTGCCTCCATTGTGGTGTAGGAACCCGCACCGAAATGGGTCAGAACCATTTGCCGCACGCCGGCCTCTACAGCCAGACGGGCACAAATCTCCGGTTCCATATGCGGAGCTTTTCCTTTCACTGTTCCGGGAAGGGCGCCGCACTCTGCGATAACAAGGTCAGCACCGCTTGCCAGTGTCACGGCATTTTCACAGTAACCGGTATCACTCAGATAAGTGACCGTTTTCCCTTCGATTCCCAGACGATAGCCATGTGTCGGAACCGGGTGCTGAATCGGCAATGTCGTAATTTCGAACGGAAATCCGGAATCTGTCAGTTCATCGGTATCCAGCAGTTCGCTGCCCTCCGGCACCATTTTTTTCCAGGGATTGGTATACGGAGGCCGTACCAGTTCCTCAAAAGCCTGTTTTTGACCGGCAGGAACAACGATCTTCACCGGCTGCTGAAATTGGATGTAGTCCAGTGTATGTAATCCGATCGTATGATCCAAATGCATATGCGAAAGCAGAAGGAAAGTCGGTTTGGAAAAATCAATCAGCGGTTTGACCCTGCGGATTCCATATCCTGCATCCAGAATAATCGAATACTCCTGCGCACAGATCAGTGTGCACATCGTTTGTCCGTTTTCTGTATCAAACCAGCCGTTTGTTCCAAGCAGCGTCACAATCATATTTTCACCTTCAAGATTTATAAACTTTGTGTATTATTTTACTTCCCCTGCCCCGTAAATGACAAGCGTTTATTTCAGAAGGTCTGTCATGCGTTGTGAAGCTAAAACCGAGTTCTTTTCCTTGATTGCGTTCAGAATCGATTCATATGCTTCGATATATTTGGCTTTATCTTCATTTTCTGTCGTTCCGGCTCCTTTTCCTTTCCGGGAAGTTTCCTCCAGAGATTTGAACAGACTGATGAGAATCTTGTTCCCGCAGGAATCAGCGAGCGCGTTATGGAAAAGGTGACCGGTTCTGTCCCAATTTTCCTGCCCTTCAGCTGATTTTGCTTTATCAATGGCTTCCTGCATTTTGGCAATATCAACCAGAGATGCATTTTCAGCGGCAAAGGCAGCCAGTCTTGGCTCCAGGATTTGCCGTGCCTGAACAATGTCCTTCAAGTTTTCCGGGTCATTCAGTAAATCTGCCAAATGGTTGTTATTAATGCAGGCAATGGCGTTTTCAGCAACATAGGTTCCAATTCCGGGGCTGGAAAACAGAACGCCGGACATCTGCAGATTTGTGATTGCTTCCCGGATAGATCCTCTTCCAACCTGGAAGATAGACGCCAGTTCGTCCTCAGTCGGAACGCGGCTGCCTTCTGCCCATTCTTCACTCAGGATCGCCTGCTCGATTTGCTCAGAAATCGTTTCATAATACTTTTTCTTGGAAATTGGTTTAATCATAATTTTTGTGCAAACAACCTCCTGTCTTTCTATTGTCTATATATGTTTATTTTACAACAATTGTTTGTGAAAAAAATACTTATTCACAAAAATTGTTATTAATAAAAAAATATTTCGCGAATGTTTTTTACTAATTTCATTTTTAGATGCATACATTTTTATTTACAATGTACATATGTATGTATAAAACTCATCAAAATATGACAAGTTTTGTACCTCAGACAAAACCTAACAAACTAATTTCAAAAGATAAAGCAGGATTGCAATTCCATTATAATACACAATCCCGCTTTATAGTCAGATATATGTTATTTTGTAATTATTCAGAACGCAAGGACGTACATGAGGACAGGCACGCTTGTTCGGGCTGCGCCGCACAAGGTACCGGTCCCCAAGTGCTCCGTCCTGAACAGCTGCGTTATTCTTAGAAAAACGCTGCTAAATTTCTTAGATCATAGCCTCTTCCCACATGGCGGGAGGTTCGATACCGAGGATCTTCGCGACAGTCGCGGCGCAGTTTGCCAGACCGAAGTGACCGTCCTTGATTTCATAGCGGGTATCCTTATCATAGATAATAAAGGGCACCGGGTTCAGGGAATGGGATGTCTTCGGAGAAACAGCACCGGTCTTTTTGTTGCGTTCGATCATATCGTCGGCGTTGCCATGGTCAGCTGTCACGATCAGGGTGAAGTCATAGTGTTCCATAGCTTTGATGATGCGGGACAGACCGAGGTCAACAGATTCAACACCGATGCGGGTTGAAACCAGACTGCCGGTATGCCCGACCATATCGCCGTTCGGATAGTTGCAGCGGATAAAGCCGTATTCCCCGGATTCAATAGCTTCCAGAACCTTGTCGGTGACTTCAGCGGATTTCATCCATGGGCGCTGGTCAAAAGGAACCACATCGGAAGGAACTTCGCAGAAGACTTCCAGCTCTTCGGAGGTCTTGCCGGACTTGTTGCCATTCCAGAAGTAAGTCACGTGACCGTATTTCTGAGTTTCGGAAACGGCGTATTGTTTGATGCCGTGTTCAACCAGGAGCTGGGAAAGGGTGTTCTTGATGTCCGGAGGAGCTACCAGGAATTTCTTCGGCAGCTTCAGGTCGCCGTCATACTGCAGCATACCGGCATAAAGGACGTTCGGTCTGCGGCCGCGGTCGAAGTGATCAAAATCGTCATATTCGAAGGCCATGCTGATTTCAATGGCGCGGTCACCGCGGAAATTGAAGAAGATCACGGAGTCGTTATCTTCGATGGTGCCCACCGGCTGCCCGTTTTCAGCGATCACGAATGCCGGGAGATCCTGGTCGATGACTTCGAATTCCTTACGGTAGGTTTCAATAGCTTCTTTGGCAGTGGGGAACTGGCGTCCAACACCGTGAACGTGAGTCTCCCAGCCTTCCTTGACCATGTTCCAGTTCGCCTGATAGCGGTCCATGGTGATGACCATACGGCCGCCGCCGGAAGCGATGCGGCAGTCAAAGCTGCTGTCACGCTGTTCGCTCAGGAAATCTTCCAATTCGTCGACATACTGCAGGGCAGATGTTGCCGGAACGTCACGTCCGTCAAGAAGAATGTGGACGCAGACTTTGCTCACGCCGTCCTTTTTGGCTTCCGCGATCATAGCTTTCAGGTGGCTGATGTTGGAGTGAACGTTTCCATCGGAAAGCAGCCCGATGAAGTGCATGGCAGATTTGTGATCCACGCAGTTGGCAGCCATTTCCTTCCAGGTTTCGGATTGGAACATGGAACCGGACTCAATGCTGTCATTGACCAGCTTGGCGCCCTGGGAATAGATCTGACCGCAGCCGAGGGCATTGTGGCCGACTTCGCTGTTGCCCATGTCCGCGTCGCTGGGCAGACCCACCGCGGTACCATGCGCTTTGATCTGCGTGTTCGGGCAGTTTGCCAGCAGCCAGTCAAGAGTCGGAGTGTTCGCCTGTTTTACTGCATCGCCTTCAGGATCCTTCCCGAACCCGACGCCATCCATTACGACAAAAACAAGAGGTTTTTTCATTACATCCTCACTAATTTATTTCATTTCACGCCTATTGCGTATTCTATATAAATTATACGCTGTTTCCGTTGTTTTCGTTAGATGGCCCTTACATATATTTAAAATAATATTATGCAGCAGGTTGCAATTCACTCCTCAGCCAATATTGCTGTAAAGCATCAGAGCGTTTAGTCCTGTTGTGCAGACTGCGCTGCATCACCAGAGCAGACCTCGAGAGTTTTAAAGTAAAAATAGAAATATCGTGCAAAAGGCTGTCAAAACATTTCGTATTTTTTGTGCAAAATACGCTATAAACATATCGTAATTTCAGTTGACTGAGGTAATCATATTCTTTGACTATTTCAAAAAAAATATCAACAGAAAAAGAACGACCGATTCATTATTTATACGAAAGATCTCGCATTTGAGGATGGAGTTTTATACCTTCCAATATACATGACGGTATTCATTTGATGCAAATTTTTTTGTTAATTTTTTTATCCGCAGAAAATACAGTCGAAGATTTAGATTTTTGTAATATGTGAAAATGCTCAGGATGAAGCACATCTGGACATTTTCCTTCAGTCTTCTCCGCAGAGTGTGAGTTTCGCTTGATTAGATGCAGAGCTGTTTGACTGTACTTTGTGATGGGACGCTGTAAATTTGTCGTTTCCTTGATCAGTAACTGAAGAAAATTGCCAAATATGGCAATTTTCTTCAGTATTATATCATTCTTATATGAAACGATATGTTATACTATTAGTGAAGAAATTCGCCCAAACTGGCAAAAATCTTCACTGGAGGATGCATGACTGAAACAAAGAGAGGCCAATATCTGCAAAAACTGATCAACAGCAAAGGGAACGGTCTGATAAAAATCATCACCGGGATCAGACGATGCGGAAAATCTTATTTACTTGATCCAATATTTAAAACACACCTGTTGTCTGAAGGAATTCCGGATGACCATATTATCAAAATAGAATTGGATCGGGTATCAAACAAAAAATTTCATCATGATCCTGAAGGATTTGAACGATACATCCATTCTCTGATCAAAGACGACAGGACATATTACGTTCTTTTGGATGAGATACAACTTGTTGATGATTTTGAATTTATCCTGACCGGACTTCTTTATGACAGAAATCTGGATATTTATGTTACCGGCAGCAACTCAAAATTTCTTTCTTCAGATATCATCAGCGAATTCAGAGGCCGCGGTGATCAGATTCGTGTTCATCCGCTGTCTTTTTCTGAATATTACAACACAGTTGGCGGAGATAAATATGAATGCTGGAATGAATATCTGACATATGGTGGTATGCCCCTGATACTGTCGAAAAGAGATGATGCGGAAAAATCAGCATATCTTAAGGATCTTTTTGAACAGACCTATTTCAAAGATATTATCGAACGGCACCAAATCAAGCGGAAAGATATTCTGGACACACTTGTAAATATTCTGGCTTCATCAATAGGATCCCTGACGAATCCACAAAAGATTTTCGATACTTTTAAAAGCAAAGGGGAAAAAGAACTCTCTTTGACAACAATTAATAATTATCTATCCTATCTGGAAGATTCCTTTATTATACAAAAGGCACTCCGTTTTGATGTAAAAGGGAAAAAATATATAAATACACCGCAAAAATATTATTTTACCGACCTTGGGCTCCGAAATGCCAGACTCAACTTCAGACAACAGGAAGAAACACATTTGATGGAGAATGCAATCTATAATGAACTTTTGATCAGAGGATACAACGTTGATGTCGGTGTTGTTGAAATCCGTGAAAACGGGTCAAGAGTTCAGACGGAAGTCGATTTTGTCTGCAACGCAGGGAATAACAGATATTACATTCAATCCGCTCTGAATCTCGACACACATGAAAAGACTGTTCAGGAAAGCAGATCATTAAATCACATCAAAGATAATTTCAAAAAAATCATTGTGGTAAAAGATCATATCAAGCCCTGGCATACAGAGGATGGAATATTGATCCTCGGTATTTTTGATTTTCTGATGGATAAGAGCAGCCTTGACCAATAATAATCGTTTGGACAAAAATCAGCATGTCGAAAGTTCACTGTCTGTCAAAATATATTCAATTTATGCTGAAGCACGCCTGGTCTGCCTTTTTGGTGCCGCGAAGTCGGCACAAAAAGACTGCACAGTCGTGCGTGACCTCGTGTTTTGGGGAAGATACAGAAGTATTGTCAAAAGCAGATTACAGCCGCGTAATTTTGGTGCCCATTATTGCGTATGGAGCGCTGATCGCTTTGATCGGTTATCTCATCAAAACTTTTGATCTCTACCTGTTAAAGGTCACGATTGAATCGCTCGGCGTGCACGCATCGGAAGATTTATTTAACCTTTTGGGGAATTTAATATTTTTCATCTTTCTGATTTACGGAATCTTTTTGGCTGTGGTTAAGGTCATCCGTACCACCGGAATCGAATTGGCTGCTACAAAAGACCTGCTGGTCGAAAGACATGGAAAAGACGCAATGCGTGTTCCGCTGGAAAAAGTTGAAAACTTTGCTATTTATAAAAACATAATCGGCAAAATCTTCAATTTCGGAACCGTTTACATCGGGACACCTTCTATTTCAATGAATTTCCCCTTTATCGCTCAGCCTGAAAAATTCAGAGATTCTGTCCTTGAATTGCAGAGGAAGAATAAGGAAAGCGCTGAACTGTCCTCACGCATAGCCTGACGCTCAATAAAAATGGTGCGGGAAGCACTCTTACGGGCAAGACCATTTGCTTGCCGCACCATTGTAAATATAACAATCTGCTGAATTTACCCCTTTTGTGAAGAGTGAAAATTATTCTGCAAACAGGTGATCTTCGCCGTAACCGTAGTTTTCGATCACGTAATCGACGTCCTTGTCGCCGCGGCCGCTGAGGTTCACGAGAATCGAACCCGTGCGAATTTCTTTGGCGAGCTTCATGGCGTAGGCTACAGCATGAGAGCTTTCCAGTGCGGGAATGATACCCTCATAGCGGGAAAGCTTGTAGAAAGCGTCGATAGCTTCCTCATCAGAGATACAGTCGTAAGAGACGCGGCCCAGGGAGCGCAGATAGGCATGTTCCGGGCCGACAGAGGGATAATCCAGACCGGATGCAACGGAATAAACCGGGAGTGGGTCGCCGTTTTCGTCCTGCAGCAGGATGCTTTTGAATCCGTGCAAAATGCCTTCTTTGCCATATTTCATGGATGCGGCATGGTCACCATCGGCAGGACCGCGGCCCAGCGGTTCCACCCCATGGATCTCTACCGGGTCGTCAATGAAGGGGAGGAACATACCGATGGAGTTAGAGCCGCCGCCGACTGCCGCGACCACATGATCCGGCAGGTTCCCGGTCATTTCCAGAAACTGAGAACGGGCTTCTTCACCGATCACCATCTGGAAATCACGTACCATCAGCGGGAAGGGATGCGGGCCCAGCGCGGAACCGATGCAGTAAATGGAATCCTTATAGGAATTCAAATAGGATTCAAATGCGGAATCCACAGCTTCTTTCAAAGCCTTGCGTCCGTGGGTCACACAGACGATCTTCGCACCCAGGATCTTCATACGGGCGACATTCGGAGCCTGTTTGGCAATATCGGTTTCACCCATATGGATCTCACATTCCAATCCGAAATAAGCCGCGGCAGTTGCCAGCGCGACACCGTGCTGGCCTGCGCCGGTTTCAGCGATTAGCTTTTTCTTGCCCATATACTTCGCGAGCAGACCTTCGCCCATGCAGTGGTTGAGTTTATGGGCACCGGTGAAGTTCAAGTCTTCGCGTTTGAGATAAATCTGTGCCAGTCCGAGCTTTCGGGAGAGGCGTTCGCAATGGTAAACCGGAGTCGGGCGGCCCTGATACTCACGGCGGATGCGGCGCAGTTCGGAAATGAATTGTGCGGAATGAGCAATCGACTGATAAGCATCAGAGATTTCCTTAAAGCCGGGGATCAGTTCATTGGGAATATAACTGCCGCCATAAGGGCCGTAATATCCGTTTTCGTCAGGTGTTTTCTTCAAGTAAGTTCGATAGTCCATAAAGCGTTCCTTCGGAACAGGTAAATAGTTAGGAGTTAAGAGTGAGGAGTTAAGAGTGAGGAGTTAAGAGTGAGGAGTTAGGAGTGAAAGGTCACGATCAATAGTAAAGATAACTCCTAATTCAACATTCTTAATTTCTCATTAAAAAAGCTGCCCAAAATAGAGCAGCTTACTACAATACGATGTATAAAGGACTTATTCTTCGCCCAGAAGAGCTTTCCAGTCCTGATCTGCATACTGCATGGAATCAACACGGCGGATAGAAAGACCAATGCGGTGAGCTTCGGGGTCGATCTTGATCACACGGACGGTAACCTTGTCGCCTTCTTTGAGGACTTCCTTAGCGTGTTCGATGCGTTTTTCGCTGATTTCGGAGATATGGATCAAACCTTCGAGATCCTCTTCGATTTTCGCGAAAGCACCGAATTTGGTCAGGCGGGTGATTTCAGCATTGAGCAGGTCGCCAATGTGATATTTCGCAATGCGATCGGTCCACGGATCGTCCTGGGTCTGGCGGATGGAGAGGCCAATGCGCTTTTTGTCTTTATCGACAGAAATGACCTTCACCTTAACTTCATCACCGACTTTCAGAACTTCAGCCGGGTTCTTGATGTGATCCCAGGAAACTTCAGAAAGATGGACGAGGCCATCAGCACCGTTGATGTTGACGAATGCACCGAAATCAGCCAGAGAAGTGACGCGGCCCTTGCGGATCTCGCCTTCCTGCAGGTTTTCAATGATGCGTTCTTTGACGGTTTCGCGGGTTTCATTGCTGGCAGCGCGTTCAGAGAAGATCAGACGGCGGCGTTCGCGGTCCACTTCCATAACGCAGCAGGTGATCGGGGTGCCGACCTGCTTGCCATAGCGCTGTTCCGGTGTATCGCCGGTCATGCTGGCTTTGCGGGACATGCTGATCTGGGATGCGGGGACGAAACCACGCAGACCATCCAGTGAAACGATCAAACCACCCTTGTTGTATGCCACTACCTTACTGTCAAAAGCCGTTTTGCTCGCCATCAGTTCTTCAGCGTGCTTCCAGTTTTCTTCTTCACGGGCTGCCGTATAAGAGAGAACCAGGTTACCGTTGTTATCTTCAGGGTTGACGATGAAAACGGAAATTTCCTTACCAACTTCCAGGTTCTTCAGTTCATCTTCCGGAATAGCTTCATATTCTTTCCCGGTGATGATGCCTTCAGACTTGGTACCAACACTCACCAGGATCTGCCCCGGGGTAATGCTGGCGATAATTCCTTGCCGGATTTCGCCCTGGCGGGGGAAATCGATATTGACGCCTTCTGATTCGAGCAGAGACGCCATGTTGTTATCGGCGTCAAGGTTTGCACCCTGTTCATTAGGGTTTACGATTTTTTCTGTCATTGCTGTTATTACTCCAACAAAAAAGATTAGTAATGATTATAAGTTTATTTCGGCTTTGTGAATTATTTCCGTGACAAATTGCGGGGATTTCTGTGACATTCAATAAACTCTTATGACATTTGTCAGGACACTTTAATATATGTTTGGTTCCTGCTGGTCGGCTTATCGGGAATTCCCATGACAATCAGTCCTTTTTCAATTGCCGGAACAAGATAGTTTTTTCTCAAACTGCTTCGGGATTTCAACCCGGTCCGTTCAAGCAGTTCTTCCATTGTATAGGGTTCGTTGTATTCCATACGTTCAAGCAGCTTTTGTACCGTTTTCGGCAGAGACGCATCATTTCTGCCTATCTGTTGGAGAGCGTTATCCAGTGTGATGTTGATCTTATCCAACATGAACAATATGAATGCATCCGAGTTTCCCTCTTTATGACACGCTGAAATTGCGTCATAATAATCTTCCTGAAATTCATGGATCCTGCTTTCCAATGGCAGATATTGGAAAATCGGATTCCAGTCTGAAAGTAATGCTGTCTGCCATAGTCTTGCCATTCTTCCATTTCCGTCAGAAAAAGGATGAATGAAGACAAATTCATAATGGAAAACAGAAGAAAGGATCAACGGATGAATGGCTTTGCGGGATCGGTTCATCCAGGCAAAAAGGTTTTTCATATGGTCAGGCACAAGTCTGGGAGGCGGGGCTATAAATATACAGATATCTCCCTGAAAAACACCTTCCTCATGATTCCGGAACATCCCGGCGTTCGGAATGATTTCCCGCGTCATGATTCCATGAACCTTTTTCAGGTCCTCAAGAGAATAAGGATCAAAGCTGCCAATCATTTCATACGCCCGATAGGCATTACGAACTTCTTGAATTTCTTTCCAGGGACCAATGACGGTTCTTCCGTCAATCACACCGCGGACTTCATCCAGAGAAAGAGAATTCGCCTCGATTGCCACAGAAGCATGTACAGATCGAATACGATTATTCCTGCGCAGGTGTGGTTTAGAGGCAAATGAATGATATCCGCTGATCTTTCCAATTTTTTCAGAAATCTCTGCAGAAAAAGTTAACATCTCGTTTGTGGTTGAAAATGGCGGCTGATAACTCTCCATGTTTGTTCTGTTCTTTCCATGTTCAATTATAAACAATTGTAACACGTATGCATCTTGTATGTTATCTTGTATGTTTTCTTGTATCTTTTTTTTTTTTAGTAATTCATGTGTTCGCCAATTTTGCTGAGCCGCACATAGGGACAGACACGCCAGTGTCGGCTTACGCGACACAGGGTATCAGTCCCGCATGTGCTCCGTGAATAGAAATTTTTTTTACAGGAGAAGACCGTTCTGCGCTTCGCGCATAACTTTCCCCGAATCCATTATTTCTATGAATTACCCATCTCCAGATGATCGTGAATTACCTGAGCGAGGTCAGGATCAATGCCTTTGATGAGACAAAGCTCTTCAATGGATGCATTGGCAATGCCATCGAGGTCCCCGAATTTTTTGAGCAGTGCTTTGCGTTTGACGGGACCGATGCCGGGAATCTTTTCGAGTGTCGATGCAAGCCCCGCTTTGGTTCTGCGGTTGCGGTGAGCGGTGATGGCAAAGCGGTGAGCTTCGTCACGGATGCGCTGCACCATGTAAAGGCCCTGTGAGTGCCGGGGCAGCAGGATCGATTCCGATTGATACGGAAGGAACAGCTCTTCTTCCCGTTTGGCAAGACCAACCACATGGACCTTGTTTGTCAATCCGTGTTCTTCCAACACTTCAACGGCCCGTCCCAGCTGCCCCTTACCGCCATCCATGATAATCAAATCCGGAAGCATGGAAAAAGATTCATCGGCCTTTCCGCCTGTTTCCGCGTTCTTTTCTTTGGATGCTTCCCAGCGTTTGATGCGCCGGGTGAGGACTTCAGTCATACTGTCAAAGTCATTCGGCCCTTCAACAGTTTTGATGTTGAAGCGGCGGTAGTGGGATTTTGCGGGGACTCCCTGCAGAAAAACGACCATAGATCCAACGGAATTCGTTCCCTGTGTGTTGGAAATATCGTAACATTCCATGCGGTTAGGCGCCTGAGGCAGACCCAGCGCGTTTTGAAGCTCTGCCAGGGCTTCATTCTGTTTATTGGTGTCATTCGTCCATTGGGTTTTGAGCGCTTTGAGCGTTTCGATAGCGTTTTCTGTGGCCATATTGACCAGATCTTTGGAAGCGCCTACTCGCGGAACTTTGATCTCGATCTTTTTCCCGCCCCGCTTTTGCCGCAGCCACTGGTGGATGATCTTCGTCTCCTCCAGATCTGTCGGCAGCAGCATCTGCGGTGGAACGGTGGCGGCCTGATCATAGTACTGACGGATAAAAGCCTCCAGAACCTCCGAATCATTTTCGTCCGCGGTGCCTTCCAGCACAAAATATTCCTGACCGATCAATTTTCCGGAACGTACGAAAAACATCTGAACACAGGACTGGTCTTCTGCCCGTGCGATGGCGATCACATCTGAGTCAATATCCTCTGAAGAAACAATTTTCTGCTTTTCCACCACGCGTGAAGCCGCCTGGATCTGGTCCCGCAGCAGGGCAGCGCGTTCATAGAGCATTTTATCCGCGGCTTCCTTCATTTCCTGCTGCAGTTTTTTGATGATCTCGTCAGATTTCCCTTCCAGGAAATCCCCCAGACTTTCCATCATGCGGTGATATTCTTCCTGCGTAATGGCGCCGATACAGGGCCCGGCGCACATTTTTATGTCGTAATACAAACAGGCGCGCTGATCATTGCCGGTGATTTCTCTGTCACAGGTGAGGTAGGGGAAAACTTTGCGCAGCATGTCCAGTGTCTGGCGCACTGCCCACACGCTGGTGTACGGTCCAAAATAACGCGAACCGTCATGCACCATGCGGCGGGTCACGCTCACTTTTGGATATGGTTCCTGATAACTGATCTTGATGTAGGGATAGCGTTTGTCATCTTTGAGCTGGATGTTGTAGTGCGGACGGTAACGCTTGATGAGATTCATTTCAAGAATAAACGCTTCCAGTTCTGATTCCACCACCACCCATTCGATGTGGTCAATATGTTTCACCAGCTGCCGCGTCTTTTCCGTATGTCCGGCATCATTGACAAAATAGGATTTGACCCGGTTGCGCAGGTTGATGGCTTTTCCAACGTAGATGATCTTATCATCAGCGTCTTTCATCAAATAGCAGCCGGGCTTTTTCGGTAATGTTGCGAGCGTATTTCTTATCGAGTCGTTCATATTATCAGTAGTCAGTGGTCAGTGGCCAGTAGTCAGTGGCCGGTGGTCAGTGGTTAGTAGTTAGTGGTCAGTGGCCGGTGGTCAGCAGTTAGTGGACAGTGGTCAGTAGACAGCAGTCAGTAGTTAGTAGTTAGTAGTTAGTAGTCAGTAGTCAGTAGTCCGTGGCCAATAATCAGAATTTATCATTCATCTTACATCTTACGTCTACCATCTTACGTCTTACATCTTACGTCTACCGTCATATGTCTTACGTCTACCATCTTACGTCTACCGTCTTACGTCTTACGTCATACGTCTAATATAATACGTCAAATGTTATTTAACGATCAGCAGTTCTCCGTTGTTTTTCAAAACAGCAGCGGAGGCGCCGTCGGGGGAAGAAGAGATCCGGCTGATTCGGTCTGTGTCGTTTTCCGGGTCGGCAGCCGCTATTTCCGCTTTCACTTCATAAGCTGCTGCATCGATCCTGTAAGCAGTGTTGTAATCAGCAGCCCAAAGGACAGTACCGTCTCCATTGAAGGAAAGGTCATGCGGAGCGGTTTTTCCGAGAATAGTGCGGCCAAGTTCGTTCCCGTTCCAGGCGTCAAAAAAGATCACAGCGCCGTTCTCATAATCATTGTTGATGATGCCGACAGCCAAAACCCGGCTATCGGGAGAAAGCGCGGAAGAAGCCGCAAAATCCCACAGGGAAATCGTTTTTCCAAATGATCCGTCTTCGATACGCTGCAGGGCAAAAGTACCGCGGGAATGCCACAAAACGTTTTTCCCATCCGGTGAAAGTCTTGAATCATAAACCGGCGCGGCGGTCTCAAAACCGCGAAGGTCATGTATGATGGAGCCGTCCTCGACGTCAAAAATGACGGTACGAATCTGGTCAGCGGAATCCGCAAGCACCTTTGAGCCGTCTTTGGAAACGGAAACTGAAAGCATGGGGAACCCGGGATCGATGGATTTCAGTTCTTTGCTCCCTGTCGGGTCATAGAGGTAAATTGTGTTCCAATCCGGTGAAAGTGCAGCGACCAATCCGGTTACACTGACTGTTGTCACATTCCATGTTTTTGAGGCAAGGTTATCCGTATCTGTTCGCGCAGGGTCGTCTACATAAACATGGTCGATCCGGTCTTTGCTGACCAGTGTCACGACATCGCCGGTGTCATTCCATATGATTTGTGACACCGGTTCGGTTGTGTTCAGCGTGAAAAGCATCTGGGCTTCATCAACCTGTGCAAACGCGGCAGACACCGCAGCGAAAACGATCAGAACAACTGTGAAAAAGATATGCGTAAGTTTCATTTTTACCCCACCTCATCATAATTATAAAAAAGGGACGATTTTCCCGGCACAGGCATGTGTCAGAAAGAAATCGCCCCGGTAAGAGTCAATTTTCTATCAGAACAGAGAAAAACGTTTTTTCTTCTCTTCAACCGGTTTTTCTTCCGGCTGCGGCTCCGGTTCCGGTTCCGGTTCGGGCTGCGGTTCTGATTTTTCAGCTTCCGGTGTTTCAGCTGCTTCTACCGTATTTTCAGGTTGAGCTTGTTCTGCTGACGGGACATCATCGAGGGCGGCCTCTTCCATGAGGGTATCGACCTCACCGCCGGAGCCCGGGAGGCTGTACGGCATGGAGACGCTCATCTTATCAAGCAAACCCTTATAGGTGTCAGAAGATTCTTCAGCGGATTCGAGCTTGATTTCCAGTTCGCGCAGCGCCAGGTTGATGTTGTCACGGGCATCAATAGCTTCCTGTCGGGCTTGCTGTGCTTGCTGGGCGCTGAGATCAGCCTGGTCCAGCGCTTCATGCAAATCGCGGATCTCAGCTTCTGCCTTTTGCTGAGCCTGTTCCAGAGCTTCCTTGGCTTCTTCAATTTCAAGGATCTTCTGACGCAGATCTTTGTTGCTGTTCTGAGCATCGATCAGGTTGGAGCGGTATTTAGAAAGGTTATCTTCCAGTTCCGCGACTTCCTTGCGGTGTTTGTTTCGGATTTGGCGGTTCCTGATCCAACCCGGAATCGTCAAAATGGAAATAATCAACGCACCGATGGCCATAGCGATCAATAAAAATAGAGCCAGCGGCTGTTCAAATTTCCAGGCCATAAATTGTACTGTTACAATATTTGGATTCTGCAGAGCAAACATCACTGCGAAAATGGAAACGATCAAGGCAAAAATGATTACGAATTGCATAATTTATAGTTCCTCCTGAAACGCCGGACAGCGTCTTTATTTTCTGATCTGAAGTTCAACACATCAAACTCCGATGTTACTATTTTATAATATTTTTTCATTTTGGGTAGGGATTGGGTATGATTCAGGGATAATAAGGCGTTGATACTGTTCATCGCTTATCCAGTTTTACTATGCCGCACACAAGGTGCAGTCCTTTTGTGTCGGCTTCGCGACAGCAAAAAGGGCAGACCCCGTGTGCTCCGTGAATAAATGGTAAAACATTTTAAATTTCCAACTGCTTTCTGCGTTTGTGAAGAAAAACGAGAGCACAGACGCTCAGCACCAGACCGCAGCCAAAAATGATTTTCAGACTTGCGCTGCGAACCATTTGGGAAGCTTCTTCCGTGCTTATATAGCCTTCCGGAATAATATTGCTTTCAGCAGAGGGTGCGGATCTCAGCGCGTTTTGACTTTCCTCCATCCGCATCATGTATTCGATCCGCGGATTCCCGCCCATAACACCGTAAGAGGGCATGACAGCATGATAAGACTCTTCCGACGCACCGCCAAAACTTTTTTCTTCCAGTACAATTTCCTCATCATAAAGTGAAACAGATTTCTGAACCGGCTCCGCATAATCGTTAACTGCCACAGACTTGGCAGCCTCTTCATACACCGGTTCTGTTGCCGCTGTATTGGTTTGGCGGGAGAACATCGGAAATAAAAATGTAAACACCAGCGCCAGGGCACAAAAAGCCGCGGCTGTCCGGAAAACAGGAAATAACCGTTCCCACCAGGGTTTGGGACGGGCTTCTTCCGCCATGGCACGGGTGAGAATGTAATTCCGCGGCGGGGTAACGGTTGGCAATTCTTTGACCATGGCCTTTACCTTCATCAGGTCCGCCACTTCCTCATTGATGCGCGAATCTGCCGCCATACGTTCAGCAAATTTAATCACATCCTTCCGGTCCAGTTCCTGGTCCAGATAGCTGTTAATGAGTTCGTAATCTTTTTGTGAAAGTTTTTCTCCCATAACATCACCGTCTTCTCTGTGATTAACGCTTCATCACGATTAAAAGTTCCCTTTGGATTTCAAACAATCCCGCATACGGAGACGAGCCCTCAGCAGGCGGCTTTTCACCGTTCCCAGCGGGAGTTTGAGTGTATCGGCTACAGTTTGGTAGTCCATTTCCTGTATATCGATCAGCAGAAAAACCGAACGGTAAACATCCGGAAGGTTTTCAAAACAACTGATGATAGATTCTTGACGATCCTGACGTTCAATTTGTTCCACAGGAGATTCCGACGGGTCGATGAGCCAGGGAACATCCTCATTTTCGTCGTCACTGTCTTGTGATTGCGGGACAAGTTCCTGTTCCGGATGGCGCTTGAGTCTGCGGAGTTCGTCATAGCAGGCATTGATCGTGATGCGGAGGATCCAGGGTTTGAAGGAAGTTCCGTTGAAACTGCCGATATGTTTCCAGGCATTGATAAAGGCGGTCTGCGTGATGTCATCCGCACAGGCCGGATCGCACATAATGCGCAATGCCGTGTTGAAAACAGCCGTCTGGTAATAGGTCACCAGACAGTTAAATGCCTCAAGAGAGCCCTCAATGGCCATCTCAAGATATTTTGCTTCGTTTTCAAAAGTATCGTTCATATCAGCAGTCAGTAGTCAGCAGCCAGTGGTTCGATCAAATTCTGCCAAACTTCCCCAATTGGTTCCGCTTTTCGCTTCGGTCAGGAGGGGGACAGAAAGTTTTGTAATGTTCTCCATAACTTCCTGCACGGCTTCCCTGACAGCGGGAAGCTCGTTTTCCGGGACCTCCAGCATCAGTTCATCATGAACCTGCAGCAGGATCGGAGCATGCAGTCCGCGTTTTTCCAATTCCGCGGGAAGTTTGATCATCGCGGCTTTTAAAATATCCGCGGAAGTTCCCTGAACCGGGGCATTGATCGCTTCGCGTTCTTCCCGGTTACGTAAATTGTAATTCAATTCCCGTTTTAAATTGGGAAAATAACGTTTTCTTCCTGCAATTGTCTGCACCCAACCCTGCTGAGCGGCTGTCTGCTTTAATCCGTCCAAAAAGGCACTGACCTTCGGGAACTGCTCAAAGTATGCCTTGACAAAAGCAGACGCTTCCGCAGGGGTAAGCCCGGTAGATTTTGAGAGTCCAAAGGCGCTCATCCCGTAAATCAAGCCGAAATTAATAGCTTTGGCATGCCGACGCTGCTCTTTGGTGACATCGGCAATGTCGCAGCGGTAGATTGCCGCGGCCGTTGCGGCATGAATATCCTGCCCCGCATTGAAGGCGGAGATCATGGCTTCGTCACCGGACATATGCGCGACAATGCGCAGTTCGATTTGGCTGTAGTCAACAGAAAGCAATTTATACCCCGGAGCCGCGGTGAAGGCAGTACGGATTTGTTTGCCGAGCTCGGTCCGCGTGGGAATATTCTGCAGATTCGGGGAAGCGGATGCGAGCCGTCCGGTCACCGTCCCGGTCTGGTTGAAGGAGGTGTGCACCCGTCCGGTGTTTTTGTCGATACTTTCCGGCAGGGTATCGGTATAGGTACTTTTGAGCTTCCCGACCTCGCGGTATTCCAGGATTTTGTCGATCACCGGATGATCTCCGCGCATTTCCTCCAATACATCCGCGGCGGTTGAGTAATTCCCGGAAGATGTTTTCTTGGCTGTACGGGGAGGAACCAGTCCGAGCGTATTGAACAGCGCGGCGGAAAGCTGCTGAGTTGAGTTGATATTGAAGGGATATCCGACCAGTGAATAAATTTCCCCTTCCAAACCGGCAAGCCGTTCCGCCAGATCACCAGACATTTTCTGCAGAAATTCGCGGTCAAGCAAAATACCCCGCATTTCCATATCCGCAAGGATCGGAATCAGCGGGATTTCCAGTTCATCCAGAATATGTTCTGTCTGTTCCTTTTGCAGCCGTTCACGAAGGATCGGCATTAATTGCAGTACCACTTCCGCATCAGCTGCGGCATAAGGCGCGGCATCTTTCACCGGGACGCGGTCCATGGTGATCTGCTGTTTTCCCTTCCCGATCAGCGTTTCGATTTCCGTCATTTTTATCCCGAGCAGGGATTTTGCCATCGGTTTGAGACCCAGTTGACGAGATTCCGGATCCAGGATCCAACCGGCTATCATGCTGTCAAAACGGATCCCCTTTACGGGCATACCGCAGCGCGCGAGAATGATCATGTCATATTTGATATTGTGTCCGGCTTTCGGAATGTCGGGATTAGCCAGAATTGGGCCCAGTTTTTCCCGTACAATATCCAATGGCAGTTGTTTTTCTATAAAATTATGTCCGACAGGGATGTAATAACCAATATTCGGTTGAACCGCGAAGGAAAAACCAACCGGATCACAGGACATGGCGTCAACGCCGGTGGTTTCCGTATCCAGCGCGATCATTTCCGCATTTTGCAGTTTGGCAGCTAAATCATCTAATGCGGCTTCATTGTCGACAATAATTGTAGTATTTTCGTAGGCTTTTTCTTCTTCCGTATCGGGAATGGCAGCAGCAGCGAAAAGGGCGGGCTGCTCCTCGTCTTGTTGATAATTGGGGGCCAGTTTCCGCAGTTTGGGCAGCAGTGTATTGAACTGCAGCGTGCGGAACAGCTTGTCCATGGCGGGAAAATCGATATTGCCGGTGGAGGCTTCTTCGATTTGGAAATATTCCGGCAGGTCGGTGCGGATCCTTGCCAGATTCTGACTGAGATACGCGCTTTCCCGGTTGTTTTCGATTTTCGTTTTGACAGCGCCTTTCAATTTATCAGTGTTTGCGTATATATTATCAAGCGTATCATAGGTTTCCAGCAGCGTGACAGCGGTTTTGGGACCGATGCCGGGAATTCCCGGATAATTGTCCGAAGGGTCACCCACCAGAGCTTTATAATCCACCACCTGATCCGGTCTTACACCCAGAAAATCTTTGACCATCTGCGGCGTATAGTCTTTGGAATCAGAAAGCTTGCTGCCGGGCAGCGAGACGGTAATGTTTTCATCCACCAGCTGCAGCAGATCCCGGTCACCTGTGATGATTCTGACGTTGTATCCTTTTGCCGCCATCTGTTTGGCTGTCGAACCGAGAACGTCATCCGCCTCAAAGCCTTCCACTTCCAGACGGGGAACGCCCAGCGTATCGACCAGTTCTTTCATCCGGGAGATCTGCAAGCGCAGATCATCCGGCATTTTAGCACGGGTGCCTTTGTAAGCAGGGTATAGGTCGTTGCGGAAGGTTTTGCCAATATCGAATGCGATGGCCAGGTAATCCGGATGATTGTTTTCCAGCAGCCGCAGCAGGATCGAGGCGAATCCATAAGTGCCGGCAGTCGGTTCTCCTTCCGGGGTCATCCAGCGGGACGTGTCCTGCCCGGCTGTTATGGCGAAATAAGCACGGTACGCGATTGCGTGTCCGTCAACAAGGTAAAGGGTTTCTTTCATATATGCCTCTTTTAAGCTGCCTGTTTTCTGTAATGATCCGCGGCACGGATAATGGTGTCGTCTGAAAGGTTTTTGTCCGCAGGGCACACAAAACAATTATCTGACCAATACCGTTCTTCTGCGGGAATCTTTTTCATGCTGTGTGTCTGCTCTTCCATATCTGCGCGGAATTCGCGGATGAGCTGTTCCGCTTCATCTGTATCTCCAAGTTCGATGGTCCATTGCGCGAATTTCGGACGGATCCGTAAACTGTCTGTTGGATGTTCCAGCCGGAGTCCGCTGAGAATCAGTGTCCGCCGGATCATACGGGAAAGCCTGCTGTCGATAATATCTTCGTCCTTTTGCGGGAAAAGGGTAAAGGTAACTTTTCCGGTCAGTTTTTGCGCCGAAGCGTCTTCCGAAGAAAACAAGTCATCCACACGGATAAAATCCGCTTCTTCCTGATCCTCGTCAACATCGAAAAAAATCAGCTCCGGCGGCTCTTCATAACGTATCTGTCTTTTTTCAACCGGAAATTTCTCTATGCCGCGTTCCATTCTTCTATTGTATCATAAGTGTCATTCAAACCTATTGGGAATGAACTTTTCACGGGGTGGTCACAGGGGTCAGACCTTTAGGTCTGTCCCCGCACATCTTGCCGACGGACGATCCTTTTGTTTTGCTCACCTATTCCAAGGCGGCGGGGACGAACCTAAAGGTTCGACCCCTCATCCCTTGAATGGTAACATAGGTACTGTCCCCGATGGATAGACTTTGATTAGTAATGATGTTTTGGGTCCGGTTCTGCAGGCTGATTTTTATTCAGCATCCTGTTCAGTTCTTCGGTTTCCTTCCGATATCGGAGAAACATGATGAGCCAGACGATAAAATAGCTCAGAGCCATAAACGAGACCCATATCAGCAGGTCATGGAATCCGGGCTTAAGCCATCCGCAGTAAAGGGCGATAGGAATATTCACCGCAAGGATCAGCAAAAAGTGAAGCACCGCTGCCTTTGTCAATCCCCAATCATATACTTCGGGATCGTGAAATATCGTGCCTGCCATGCAGAAAGCTCCTAAGATTCCCGACAGCAGAGTATTTACGATCATGGCAGCCTCGACAGAACCGGTACGCCGGATCAGCACTTGAGAGACGATCACAAGCGGCTCGGCGCTTTTATCGGCAGATAGATATGATATAAGATTCCCGATCAGCATCCCGAGAACAAAACCGATCAGCGCCAGTTTCAGGATCTTGCTTTTCATTGTTCTCCTCCCCTTTCCGACAGACGATGCCTGATCAACGGAATAAAACGGCGGGAAGCCCAGGTGAAGCTTCCGTCTTCAAATTCGATTTTGAGCGTCCCTGTGACGGTAAAATCAAAATTTCTGACTCTCTGAAGGTTGATGATCTCAAAACGGGAGATTTTCAGGAACAAGCTGCTGTGCAGCATTGATTCAACATTCTGAAGACTCCTGTGGAGACTGAACACTCCATCGCAGGTATAAACGGAAACGCCCTTTTGATTTACTTCAATACGGATGATCCTGTCTTCTGAGATACGGCGCTGACGTCCGATTTCATCCTGAACATAAAGATCTGTCCCGCCCGTGTTTTTGACCATCTCCATCAAATATTCTACCTGCTCGTCCATCTCCGGGGCAGATATCGTGACGATAATATTTTTCAGATTCGGATTTTTGTCAAACAGGACTTCAATATTTTTCATCTTAGGCAGACAGCTTTCAGGGATGCTTCCGTTTTCTAATTGTAACGCAGCTATTCAGTATCTGAGTCAAAGTGAGCTGTTTTCGCTGACTCAGACTGTTACCATCCCTGGGATGAGGGGTCGAACCTTCACCCTTCGTCCCCGCCGCCTTGGAATAGGATGAGCAAAACATAAGGATCGTCCGTCGGCAAGATGGCGGGGACAGACCTAAAGGTCTGACCCCTGTGACCACCCAGTGAACAGTAATGAGTCTACGGTGACAGTCCCGGTACTGAATAATTACTTTAAGAACCTAAAAAGGGGAGAACAGTTCTGCGCTTCGTGCAGAACCGTCCCCGAACTTCAATTAATCAGTGCTACCTTTGAAGTCCCGGCGTTAATGACACTTGTCTTTACAGACCTTACTGCATAATAATATTTCCGAGCCCAAGTGAGCTTTCTGGGCCTCACAAACACCCAAACAGCTCGAACATTCATTGGTCACAATCCTGCTGCATTTGATCGCGTCGCCGAAATAATTCATGCAATCATCCCATTTCTTGAAGCTAACATATTCCTTTTTGTTGCCAATGAGATAAAACTCGCCAATCTCGTCTGACGGGCGGATGTAAACCACCGGGGTATCGACGCCGGAACTGGCGGGACTGCCGCAGGTACAGCCGGTACACTGGCCCTTTTTCCCATATTCAGACGCGCAGCATTCCTGACACCATTCTGGTGTAGGTCCGCCTGCCAACGCCGTTCCAAATGAAACCAGATAGATCGCTGTGATCAGCAAAAACACATAAAACTTACACTTATTCATCTTATCTCCTTATAAAAAACATAAAAGTTTCCCTTTCAGGACACCCTCCGGGGATTACCCAATCAATGGGCACCCCCAAAAATAACCACATATTCCCTATTCCTTAACACCTAACACCTATTCCCTGACACCTGATACCTAAAACCTGAAACCTACCCCCTTTCCTCCAGTTTCCGATTGAGCTCTTTGACCTGCTTCCGATAGCGCAAATTCATGAACAGCCAGATCAGCACATAAACAGCGGTCATGACGAGCACCATGATCAGCATTTCCCGCGGCTCCTCCGAGATCCAGCCGCAGTAGAGCGCGATGGGAAAATAAAACAACAGAATCAAAAGCCAGTGAACCGCGGCAGATTGAATCATTGACCAGTCATCCCGTTTATAGAAAAGCATCCCGGCAAAGCTCACTGCTCCCAGCAGACCGGAAAGCAGCGTCTGGACCAGAAAAGCGCTTCCCTCTGAACCAAGTTCTTCTTTCAGGACCGGGGAAACAAGCGTGAAATCTCTTTTCCCAAGCAGAACCGGAAGAAACGCGATTACGTTTCCGACAACAATCCCGATCAGGAATCCGAGTCCGGTATATCTGAGATATTTCTTCTTCATATCCTCTTTCCGTTATTTGTGAAGCGCAGCCTATTCAGACTTCAGACGTCAGACTTCAGAAAATAGACGTTGGACTTCAGACGTCAGATAGAGTAAAGAAGCCGCATCGAGGCTACGGTACAGCCCGGTATTGTCAAAAATTGCCATTTTGCGCAGATTTCTTTTAGTAAACCGATTAAAAGCCTCAATCTACAACCAGACTATACACTAAAAAATGAAAAACAGGTCTTCAAACGGCGTGAGCGGTCGATTTTCGCGGCTGAGTGGTAATTTATGGGATACCGATGAGAGGTTATTTGGTTAGCCATCGGGGAACAGCACCTATAGGGACTGTCCACAGTCACGCGATGTATCATGATGGAGACAAACCCCGGTGGGCATCACAAAACCGCATTATAATGAAACATAGAATAAAGTATATGGAAAGCTATTAGCTTTATAACAACTTTGTATTGTATGTTATAATAATAAAAGAAAGGAGACCCAAAAATGTCAGAAGTCTCAAGTATAAATTTCAAACTGGATACCGATACGAAAAAAGGGATGGAAAAAGTATGTGCGGAACTGGGTTTAACGATGACCGCAGCATTTACGATTTTCGCCAAAACTGTTAACAGAGAAAAACGCATCCCATTTGAATTGACATTAGACCCTTTTTATACCGAAGCAAACATACGCTATCTTGAAAATAAAATGAAAAAATATAAAGCAGGCAAATTAAATCTTGTACAACATGATTTAATAGAGGATTAACCATGCCAAACCGTAATTTACAGTGGGATGAGGATGCAGGAGAAGATTATTTAGATTGGCAGACAAGGAATAAAGCTGTTGCAAAAAGGATAAATGAACTCACAACGGACATGCTTCGCCATCCTTTTGAAGGAAAAGGAAAGCCGGATAACCCTGCCCCATGAATTTTCAAACTTTTCCCAAAGCGGAGTATAATAAGATGACTGACTTATAGGAAAGAAGGCGGTAATATGTACAAAACGCATAATTGCGGAGAGCTACGTGCCTCCGATGCCGGAAAAACCGTGACCCTTGCCGGCTGGGTCCATCGTTATCGAAACCATGGCGGTGTTTATTTTGTTGATCTTCGCGACCGCGAAGGACTTACCCAGATCGTGATCGATCCGGCTGATGAAAAAATGGCTGAACTGTGCCAGAATATCCGTTTTGAATGGGTACTGCAGGTGACCGGTGTCGTTCAGATGCGTGCGGGTACGCCGAACCCGAACCTGCCGACCGGTGAAATTGAAGTTCCTGCTCAGACGATCAAAGTGCTCAACACCTGCAAGGTGCTGCCGTTTTCCATCAACAATCCGGATGAAAAGGTTGACGAAACACTACGTCTGAAATACCGCTTTTTGGATCTGCGCCGTGAAAAGATGCGCAATAATCTGATCCTGCGTCACAAACTGATCAAATTTATGCGGGACTATCTCGATGACCGCGGCTTTTTGGAAATCGAAACCCCGATCCTTTTCAAAACGACACCTGAAGGCGCCCGTGACTATATCGTCCCGTCTCGCATTTATCCGGGTGAAGTGTGGGCACTGCCGCAGAGTCCGCAGCAGCTCAAACAGCTGCTCCAGGTGGCCGGTGTGGAAAAATACTTCCAGATTGCCCGCTGCTTCCGTGATGAAGACCCCCGCGGCGACCGTCAGCCGGAATTCACTCAGCTGGATATGGAAATGTCCTTTTGCGAACGTGATGACATCCTCGACCTGATGGAAGAGATGTTCAACCAGATGGTTGAAAAGATCACTCCGCAAAAGCAGGTCATGTTCCACCCCTGGCCGAAGCTCACCTATCAGGAAACCATGGACCGCTTCGGGAAAGATGCCCCGGACATGCGCTTTGGCATGGAATTGGTCAATGTCAGCGACTGGGCTGCCGACTGCGGTTTTTCCGTGTTTGAAAATGCTATCAATGATGGCGGTTCTGTCCGCGGCATTAACGCCAAGGGTGCCGGTGAATATTCCCGCAAACAGCTGGACGAACTGACAGAACAGGTCAAGCTCTGGGGCGCCCACGGGTTGGCTTATGTCAAGATCAACGCAAAGGGTGAAGCCTCCAGCCCCTTCCGCAAATTTATTGCAGACGACAAGTGGGAAGAGCTGCTGAAACGCATGGATGCGGAAAACGGCGACCTGCTGCTATTCGTTGCGGATAAACTGGCTACTGTTTATGATTCCCTTGCCCGCCTGCGTGTCCTGATGGGTGACAGACTCGGCTTGCGAGATAACAACAAACTGGCTTTCTGCTGGATCGTTGACTTCCCGCTGTTTGAGTGGAATGAAGACGAAAACCGCTGGGATGCCACACACCATCCATTTACCCGCCCGGTTGAGGAAGATTTTGACCTGCTGGATACTGATCCCGGCAAAGTCCGCGGGAACCAATACGACATGGTACTAAACAACTACGAACTGGCCTCCGGTTCTCTGAGAATCCATGAACGTGCCCTGCAGGAAAAAGTATTTTCCATCATCGGCATGTCCCTGGATGTTGCCCGCGAACGCTTCCATCAGATTATGGACGCCTTTGAATACGGTGCACCGCCGCACGGCGGTATTGCCCCGGGAATCGACCGTCTGGTGATGCTGCTGGCTGATGAACCGAACATCCGGGAAGTCATTGCCTTCCCGAAGAACACCGCAGGCCGCGATGTGATGGCAGGAGCTCCTTCACCGACCATGCCGGGTCAGCTGGAAGAACTGCATATTCAAGTGGTTCTGCCGGAAGAAAAGAAATAATATTCAGACTTTTTGTAAAAAGGGGCTGTCGCACATCTTTTTGAATTTACGACAGCCCCTTTTATTTTTATAGTTACATTTTGGGAGAACCGTCCCCAAACATCAACGAATCAGTGCTTTCCTAAATAAGACGTTTGGAAAGTGTATCCGGATTGACAGCGTACGCAATAGCGATATCCTTTGTGATCCTTCCGGCACGGAAAAGGCGCTGCAGTTCGCTGTCCATGGAAATCATATCCTTGCTTGTCCCGCCATAAATGGCATTATCGATCTGGTGGGTACGGCCGTCACGGATCAGGTTCTGAATCGCATTATTGACAGTCATCAGCTCAAAGACCGCTTCCCGCTTTCCGTCAACAGTTGGGACCAGACGCTGGGAGACGACAGCCTTCAGCACCATGGAAAGCTGAACACGGATCTGCGTCTGCTGTTCAGCCGGGAATGTGTCAATAATACGGTCAATCGTCTTTGCCGCCCCGATGGTATGCAGGGAAGAAAGCAGCAGGTGACCGGTTTCCGCCGCGGTGATAGCCGTATGAATCGTTTCCAGGTCACGCATTTCCCCGAGCATGATGACATCCGGAGCCTGACGCAGAGAAGCGCGCAGCGCACGATAAAACGTGGATGCATCCTGAGGAATTTCTCGCTGAGATACCAGGCTCTTTTTATGCCGGTGCAGATATTCAATCGGATCTTCAATCGTCACAATGTGAGCACTGCGGGTCGAATTGATCCGGTCGACAATACAGGCCAGCGTGGTACTTTTACCGGACCCTGCCGGACCCGTAACCAGCACCATCCCATTGCGAAGTTTTGCCAGCTCCATCACCTGCGGCGGGATATGACGCTCTTCAGGGTCTGGCATTTCGAAATTAATAATACGGCAGATAGCCGCCACAGTACCTCTCTGACGGTACGCATTGCAGCGGAAGCGGCTGACATTGATAATAGCAAAGGAAAAGTCATCATCACCGGATTCAAACAACAAATTGTAATCCCGTTTCGCCATGGTGTACATTTCCTGAACAAGCTCTTTGGAACTGTCCGGCATCAAACGGTCGTCCGTCAGCGGAATCATATCATTGTTGACTTTGACCTCAACAGGAGCACCCGGGATAAAGAAAATATCCGAGCCACCCATCTTGACGGCTTTTTCGAGCATGTCTACCAGTCCCATTCATCCCCCGTTTCAGCCATCAGATCGTGGCGGATCCAAACAGTTCTTTCTTTTGCCGTGAGCGGCAAGACACGCAAAGCAAGGTCAAGCATCCGTGCGCCGTCCGATTCCGACCAGCTGATTTCATCTTCCCACAGTTCCATATCTTCCGGCAAAACAGCCTCTATCGCGGCCAGGTATTCTTCTTCTGAAGCGGCATTTTGGGCACATTCATACAGCAGACGGTCCACTTCCGCATGACGCTCTTCCGCCACTTCATTTAACTCATAAACAGAAATGATCACTGCGGACGAGCGCTCTGAAAATCTCAAATCATTCCGGGCTGCCATCAAAGAAAGCATACTCAGAACAGCCATTGCCAGCACAACAAAAATCAAAATCAGGGACGATGCACCCGGCCCCAGTGTAATCGCACTTTTCTGATTCACGGATTCACCTCCCAACGGGAACAAGGCAGAGAATAAATTTCCTCTCCACCGGAAACTACACGGACGAGCTGCCGGCGGAACGTACCGGAATCCTCAACTTCCGGTGAAATCACTGCTTCCATCTGATAGGTCTCTTTTTCAAGGGTCCAGATTCCATTCCTTGACTCATACCCGAGTGACTTCAGCAGGCCCTCCGGGTCTTCGGATGCATAAAGACGATCCGCCACATTCTGAGCCTCAACCATGGAAACCGTCAGCAGTTCGGAACGCGCAGAGAAACTGTCAGCCTTGGTAAAAACTTCCAGCAAAACGGTGGTCGTCAGCATGAAAAACATGACCACGATCAGCAATTCAACCAACAGTGCATTTCCTGATCTCATTCATCACCTCCCGAAGCAGAGGCCCGCGGAGCAAAATAGACCTCCATCGCAGTACCGTTTTCCTCAAGCTTTACTTTCAACAGTCCGTCTTCAATTTCCGCTTCCATGGAATCCAGGTCACAAACAGCTTCACCGTTTTTCGGAACAAACGGGATTTCTTTCAAAGCAAACCATTCCCGCAATTTGCCGTCGCAGACGTAAATACGGGTTACATAGATGTCTTCCCAGTCATTTTCCATCGTTATGGTCTGAACGCCTTCAATCTCCTCAACCCGCAGAACATCAGACTCATCATCCGAGCGGAGCATCGTGCGGATATAGGAAGAAGCCACTCTGATCGAATTATGCTTTGCCGCATTATCCACCATGCCCCGGTAAGCTTTTGCGCTCATCAACACCATAATGGTTGAAAATACCGCAAAAATACCCAGCAGCAGGAACACAAAAACGCCTGAAATAGCGTGTGATGATTTACCCATGCTTTATTGTGCTCCTCTCTCGGTGACGTAAATATCCGGAATATGGTTCGATGAAAAGGACTCGTATGTCACAAAATAGCGGTCTTCATTATAAGCAAGCTGGTAATTTTCCCGCAGGTAATCCAAATCATCCGGATAAGCGCCTTCCACCGCATAGCAGTTGATTGCGGCATCTTTGATGGACTGGCGTACGATCTCGCTTTCCGCTGCCTGGTGGGAATTGGAGATCCGTCCGACGAGCATGACTGCCAGCACCAAAACAAGACCAATCACCACAATTTTGACAATATCCCTTCCGGACATATGGACCTCTTTTTACAAACTGGAAAGAATACCGGCCATCGGCAGGATCACCGCAAGAAGCACCGCGCCGATAACAACAGAGAGCAGCGCGACCAGTGTCGGTTCAATGATGGAAATCAGTCTGGTGATATCTTCCTCAACCTGTTCTTCATATAAATTGGAGAGTTTGCCGAGGACCTGATCTTCACGCCCGGTGGCGGAACCCATTTTAATCATACGGACATGCAATTCACTGAAAATATTCGCGCCTTCAATGGCATCCGCGAAGGATTTGCCTTCTTCCAGGCCTTTGCGGATCCCCTTTACTTTTTCAGCAGCGGATTTATCCGAGATAACTCTTTCTGTCATTTCCAGAGCTTCATCTGTCGGGAATCCGGAGGAAAGCATCATAGACAGCACACCGCTGACGCGGGAAGCAGTCAATTTTTGATTCAAACTCACAATCGGCGGGAAAATGTTCTGTAAAAACTTCATTACCTTGTCGCGGTGTTTCGTTTTCATCAGTATCACGATCACCAACGCGGCGATCACCAATAAGGTAACTAAAACCATCACGACCCAGCCGATCACTTCACCAAGCCGGATCAGGGTGCTGCCGGATTCATTCAAACCGACGCCCATTCCTTCCAAAACACGGCGGAACACCGGGAGAACCCGCCACAGCAGGATCAGCACGATCACAACCAGCAGAACAGCCAGCAAAATCGGGTAGGTCACGGCACTGGCGACCGACGAACGGATCCTGTCTTCTCTCGCATAAAAAGTTTCCAGCCCACGCATGATGGATTCCAGATGGCCGGAGCGTTCACCGATGCCAACCATTTCCACCATGTATTCCGGCCAGCGTTTATCCGCTTTCAGAGCTTCGTACAAAGAGCCTGTTTCGGTAACGCCCTTGCTTGCCTTCTGGAACATTTCCGCGTTTTCGCTGTTGTTATCAGCCCCGGCAAGTGTTTCCATTCCGTCATAAAGCGGCAGACCCGCTTCAAGAATCAATGCGACCTGACCGCAAAAAATACTCAGCTCTGCAGCTGATATCTTCTTCGTTTCTTTCTCACTCATTATTACAGATACCTTTTCCCTTCCCAAATATCAAACTGACAATATCTGTCAATAATATCGTTCTACAGAATAATCTTTCACCGAAGCAATCGCGTTCAGCGCAGCAGTCGGATCAAAAAAGTATTCCTTCCCATTAATTTCCGTTGTCGTCCATGCATGGTATTGTTTATCCGCATACCCGATGATCAGCCTCGCCGGCAGTCCCTGTGTTCTGAGCATACAGCAAAGAATGGCAGACAGATCCTGGCAAACCCCCATTTTCTTATCATAGCTGCCATCAATATCCGGCAGCGCACCTGCCTGAACAGTTACCGCTTTAATGTAATCATAGACGAACGAATTCTTCATAAAATCACATAAGGTCTGGTAAATATCCAGCGGATCGGTTTTCCCGGCGCAAAGCTCATCAGCCTTTGCCACAGCAGCCGAGAGGAGGTCATAATCAACGTATTGATTCGGATAATAAAAAGCAATGTCTTCACGGTCCAGCTGAACATCCAAGCCCAGATAACCTGCCTGTGAATATTTCTTTCCGGATACATTTTCATACAGCAGAATATCATAATGACCGCTCCCGAGCTGCAGCGGAAAAACTTCATATTCCGCTTTGGTGTTCAGGTCATAGGTCAGTGTGATATCATCCTTCTGAACACGCATTTTCATCTTATGGTTCGTGGGACTGGTGATTGCAGCCAGAAAATAACCTTCCTTTGCGTTGCTCAAATCCGCACGGAGTTTCCCACTGGTTTGAATCTGAGCACCGGGCTGCGCCGGCCACTTCGCCACATCTGCCGCGTTAACAATGGTTTTATTACCAATCGCAGGGATCAACAGGAACGCAAATACAAACAGCATCACACAAAAAACAGTCAACAGCGTACTGTTTTGGTTTTTATTGAAACTCTGCATGATTCCTTCCTTCACGTTTGCTAATCCATTTAATAACATTATAGCATTGTTTCTGCAACTGCGAATAAAACACGCATAAAATAGGGGACTATTTTATAAAAAAAATGGGGACTGTCCCATAAAGGTACAGTCCCCGTCCGTTCGTAAATAAAAGCTATTTTCCTCTACCAGGTTTCCACATATGGAGCCGTAGAATCGATAGTTGCGCGGATCAACTGCCGGCGTTCGTATTCATCTGTGACCAGGTTGTAGTTTTCACAGGTTACCAATGTCAGGGAACGCTCACCAATCTGCTGGAACATCTCATAGACATCATCAGGCTGAGCCAGGAATTTCTGGACAACCCTGTAGGTATACTTAATCCCGTCATTCCCAAAGATGATAATTTCATCCCCATAGTTCAAATTTCCAAGGTTCTTGAATACACCCTGAGAATAGTAATGACCGGTCAATGCGGAATTTCCGGCATACGGCAGATAGGCACCGCCTTCCAATTCACCGACATAATTACCCAAGGTAGACAAATCCCACTGCAGGTTCTCCGCACCTTCCTCGTAGTAAACATGGACGATCGGAATCGGAACTTCCATTCCCAAACCAATGGCAGGAATCCGCAGCGAGTTTCCTGTGAACACAAAGCTGGTAGCTTCATCCGGAGAGGTGTTGACTTTTTCATTCACTTTCAAAGGACTGCGCAGTGAAATACCGGTATCCGGAATTCTACGGACATTTTCACAAGCCTTTACCGGAACACTAAAGAACAAATGGGAAATGTTCATCGTTTCTGTCCGTGCGTAAGCGACACGATATTCATCTACTGACGGCCGGGCTTCAAGATAGAAAGAACCACCCTGAATCTCGACCCTGGTATAAGGCGGGACATAAATATCATCCGGACGGCAGTATCCATTCCCCGGCTGTCCCGCAGCGGTAAGGGCAGTGAAGGAACAATTCAAACTGGCAATCTGCAGTTTTTGCGGAATATAAGACAATTCGGAAACATACGGGAAATGGATTCCGACACCGGAAGAATTTCTGATCCAACCGATTTCCTTATCCGGAATATGTTCGAATGTCATCAGCTGCGTTTCCGCATGGGAAAGACAGTCATTCCAGTAAGCCCGATAATATCCGTTATTCGCGAGCGTATAGCAGGTCGTTACCTGATCTGTCTTGTTCACCTTCAAATAAAACTTCACCGCATAATGGCCAAAATCACCGGCTTTTATTTGGTTGTCATCAACAAAGCCCAGAACAACATAGGTACCCGGTTCTTCGGTCATAAACTGAACACTGGTAATCGCAAAAGGACGTCCGGGTAAATCATCATAAAGACGCATCGGGATCACATATCCATTTGAGCGATAGGTTGTTGCCTGACTCACCGCATCGGAAACAGTAATGGAATATAAAAAGGCATTTGCAGCGGTATGACTGGCACAGGATGAATCCAGACATTTTCTCACCACAAAATTATAATTTGACAAAGCCGGCGTGGCATGGTCAAGACTATAGTCATGGATAGGAGGATTCAGCGCATAAACATCCGTGCAGTAATCATGGTAAACATCCATCGGATCATCGCACTCAATTTGGTTATGAGGAATTAAAATCCCCTGTCCTGCAGGATCTTTCAAACTGATATTAAACAGCTGACGCGAAGTCTGACATGGGTCATAAAGTGCCGTCGCAACACCGGTCTTGACACCACCGGCACTGGAGTCACAATAAGGCCCGAACAAAACATTCATATTTCTTTCAAAATGAAAAATCGAGTTTTGATAATCAGGCGTTCCTGCCAAATTTTCATACCAGAACTTGATATTATAGTCAACCTGTGTAGGATAAGAAGGATTCCCCCAAAGATCTGTCTCTTTCGGCACAATATTTAATATTCTGCCGCTGACCAGTTTTAATGGAAGAGTATTATTTGTAAGCCCATGCAGCAGACTGGCATCAACCGTATCGTTATATCCGGTAGCTGGATATAGAGCAGGATCATATTCATGTCTGAATTCCACATCAAACAAACCACCGATACTGTCTTCAAAAGTCAGGCGCATCGTATAATCAAAATGTACAGCCGGAGTAACACTCATTTTGATACGATCACTGTTGATAAAATCACCGGGAATGATATTGACGATCGCAAAATCACTGCTCTGTTCAAGGAAGCGTACTTCTTTATGTTCAGTGCAGGAAGCGGATGTGTTATATGCTAATATATCATCGGGGTAGGCAATAAAATCTCTGGGATCAAAATTTCTTCCGCACGGATAAGGTGGATAGATCACACTATCATCTTTGTTATACAACACTTTGCCATTGGTCACCTGGCGAATATTAAATGTAATCAGCGTGTTTTCCGTAACAGAAGTATCGGGAATATAGCGAATATATATACCGGAGATCACAGCATTGTTTGGAATGGAATTACAGGAAAAAATCGCCGGCGTCCCCGGAGTAATTTCAGTACACTGGAAGCGCGATGCATTGTTTACAACTTCAAGTTCAATCGCGCTGATTCTACCGGAAGGAGCACCACCGCTGCTGAATGTCGCCAGTGCTTCCAGGTCTGTACGCCAGTCATTCGTTTCGGTTGAATAGACCGTAATGGGAGTGAAATATTCAATACCTTCATTGACAATATTGGTACATCTCCCTGTCGGTGCAGCAGCAGCTGACTCCACAAGCAAGCCCATCGCTGCTAAAATACAGAGCAGAAGCACCAGACATTGTTTATACTTATGTTCAGATTTCATAATTTGATCTCCTTCTTGAAGTGTTCAGCCGATTTCCGGAACGGCTTTCTTCACTCGATTACATTTCTGACAGTTCCTTAAGACAAAATTCGCCGCCATTTTCTTTAATCATACAACAATACTACCATAATTTTTCCGTTATGGAAAAACAAGTCCGCATTTTTCTTAAATTTTCTTAAAATTAAGCGTTATGATTCAAATGTGGACCGTCATACCCATTACATACGTGTGAACAGCCCGGGAAGATACCTGATGAATCATAATTTTTTTATCTATTAATCACAAATAACGCCTGTATTTCCCAAATAGTTCCCGATTTGCTGAAGTGAAACCTAAATAGTTAATCAAAAAGAAGCGAATGAAAGCGTCAGGGAATCAAAGCGGATCATTTCCGTTTCCGGCAGCCGGTAAAGGATCCCGGTATCACTCAAACGAACACGAAGCTGTTCTGCCAATGGAATTTGTCTGAATTCACCGTCCGCCCCCGTATACTGCACAGAAGACTGTTCCGGATAGACACCGCTGATAAAATACAGATTATGGTCTGTTTCCGTTTCTTTGACAGAATAGTCATTGATATTTACTTCCGCATAACACAATCGACCCAGGCGCGTAAGACCACGGTTCGCCCCGCCGGCATATTCGATCAGCCAGATGTTATCCGGCGAAATGGATATATAGCCATCAGAATCCGGAAGAACGCCCAACAGCAGCGCATCGGATACAGCCGCTTCCAGCAATGAATTGTCGCCAACAACCGATGGTTTATGGCGGGACCAATTTCCATAAAATTCTTCGTATAAACCGACATTATCCCAATTAGCCTCCCACAAATACCTGCGGTCATTCAGAGAAACGAGAATATCGCCCTGAGGGAGAAAATCCAGAATTCCGCCTTTCAATGAAGCCTCGCCGGCATTGCGTGGATCATAAAAACTGCGGTTCATGATTTCCGTAACAGCACGGTTATTTTGCAGGTTAAGAAGCCAGACCACCGCAAAAGCACTGACAACCAAAGCTTTAACACCGTCTGAGATTTTAATTTTCAAGGCTGTCCAGACAAGCAGTGCTGCAATCCCATAATATTGCATATAGACAGGCAGATACCCCAGGCCGGGAAGCAGCTGACCCTGATATCGTTCGCTCATCGCCACCGTAATAATCGGAAGCACGGCAAACGAAAATCCCAGGATCAACAATTCCGCTGAACGGAACCCGTTTTCATGTCCCCAGCCTTCAGCAGACTGCCGTTTGATCAGCCAAAGGGAAAATATACCCGCAGCAACAATCAGAACGTCAGATAATTGAATGGATTTCAAAAATGAGACGAAATCATACTGCATAAAGGATTCCGCGGGATATACATTTCCCAACACAGCACCCTGACTTGCCGCGGTATAAAAACTCAGCGGCAGCCCCGCGGTAAATTGCTTCAATGCCGTACTCAGGATTTTGCCCGGATCCAGGCTGAATGCCACTCCCGCATAAGTCGTATAGATCACAAACTTCGCACGCACCAGGTAAATTCCTGCCAAAAGCAAAATTGTTACCCCGATGAAAGGAAGGCTGTCCCGAAAAGCCTGTTGAAAGCTGCCTCGCCGGACCCAAATCAGCAGACAAACCATCAGCAGGAAGGGGAAACAAACCTCGTAAGTCATCAGTCCGATTGTAAAAACAAGAAGACATAACAATAAATCACGGACTCTGCCGCTTTTCAGCCAGCGCGAAAGCAGTAAAGCACACAACAGCATTTCAGCAGTCAAGACCTGCATCAGGCTGTAAAAGCCGCTGACCGGATCCTGATAAAGACGCGTCTGCAGCAGCAGCGGGATGATCAGCATCCCGGCCCTGGCATAAGGCAGCGGCACATCATAAGCACGCAGCACATTCCTGAAAATAATCTGATTGAGCAGTATCGAAACGATGATCAGCGCTTTATAGACAGATACATTTTCAATATAGAAAAAGAAATAATAATAAAATGAAAGTACATTGATCCGTCCAAGTGCCAGATATTTCTGCATAAACTCCAGCACGTGCTGTCCCAACGGGACAAAATCCTTTTTTTCCGCCAGATACAGGGTTGAATTGACTGCATCATCCCAAAAATACCCGGAACGGATCAGCATCGAGAGTGAAACAGCCGTCAAAAGGTGAATAACAGCTTCAATGCCATATAACCGGAAAAACTTTTGTACGCCTTTTCCGAATCGATTCTTTTCATTTTCAGATAGAGGAAGATTATTCGGAAAGGACCGGAACATCAGCCAAATGACACCGGAAAATCCCAATGTCCAAAAAATCCAGCCTGCATGAACAGTTCCGGGAAGCATCAAAAAGGAAAGCCTGCCGGGGAACCTTTCAACAAGCAGACGGATTCCACCGATGAGAATCAAAAGAAAGGGCAGAATTTTTTTAATGGCAACTTTCATGTTTCACCCAATATTTCTCATTTGATGCAGCTGTTCAATACTGAGTCAACACAGCCTGAATTGTTGACTCGTTTCTGAATCGTTATCATTTGTTTATGATCCGAATCGTATCAAAGAAAACGGAATCGCTTTCTTCCAGTTTGTAAAGCATCCCTTTTTCGGTTTTATTGATAACCCATCCGTAATTATCAACATCCAGGAACTTCCATTCCCCGCCTTTTGTTTTATAAAACAGCGTAATACCTTTCGGAGTATCATTCCTGATAAAGTAGGAAACATCCGATACCATGGTGTTCGCCAACTCATTGCTATCAAAATCAAATCCTGTTCCGCGCAGTCTGCCGCTCCAGGCAAATCCATCCGAAGCTGTCCCTTTATAGGAAATCAATTCCGTATCCGGGGGCATGACCCAGCTATCCTGTGTTTCCCGATACCTTTCCAAAAAATCCACGCAGCCCACGGCATTCACCGCTGTCCGTGAATTCAGAGAATAAAACTTTGACTGATACGGTTCCCGTTCCCAGCCATGTTCCCAAAGCGAAAACGGACGCGCACTCACAACCGTCTTGTTTTCCGTATTGCCGAGAATACCCGCCTGTAACGCAGCCTCTCCGGTGATACGGGGATAATAAAAAATATTGTTCAATATATTTGTAATATTTCGGTTATCCTGGAAAAGGATCAGCAGAAAAGCACATCCGATCCCGCAAGAGAAGGCCTTTATGCTTCGCGAATCAAAACGGTTTTCCAACAGAACGATTATCTCATAAAGGAATATCCCAACCCCGAAATATGAAAAATAAACCGGAATATAAGGCAGCCCGGGTCGGAGCATGTTTTGATATTTTTCACTGAGAGAAATCACCAGGCCCGGCAGCAGCCAGAGCAATAAGGCAAATACTAGAGACCAGAGAGAAAATTTTGTTTTTCCCCGCGGTGAGATCCACAAAATAACGCAGAAAATCAAACAAGACAATAGATCTTCACAGCGGATCGATTTGAGGAAAACAGACAGAGATGTATTAAATATATCGTTCCAGGGAATCGTTTGTCCGAAAACACCCGCGTCATATCCCGCAGTGCGGTAACTCATCGGGAATGCCGCGCCGGTCTGATAAGAAAAAGTCCGAAAAATCAGCGGCAGATCCAAACCGAATGTGGTCCCATTATAAGCCGTTTCTTCGGTGATATTCGTCCGCAGGATTATGGAAAGGCTGAAAATTAACACGGCTAAGAGCACATAAGGAAATGTTTTTCGTATAGCTGCAGACACGTTTCTTTCAAAAGAAAGCGCTGTGATAAAGAATAGCGCTGTGAGCGGGAAAAACATCTCATAAGACATCAGTCCCATCAGGAAAAACAGCAGGCTCAGAAAAATATGGCTTTTTTTCCCGGTTTTCAGCCATTGTACATTGAAGATCAACGCGCCCATTAATTCACAAAACATCACCTGCATTAAGCCATAATAGCTGTTCAGCGGATCATGGTATAAACGAAGCTGGAAACAAAGCGGAACGATCAACAGACATAGCAAAGCAGTCCGGACATTCTCACGCCAAAGCTTCAAAAAAAGATAAAAAAGGCCGGCATTTATCAGCGACAACAGGAACAGAAAAATCCGATATACCCGTGCGTCCGGCATAAAATAAAAAACCAGAAAATGGAAAGTCGCAAAGGGATTGATCCTTCCGATACGGGCATAATCAACGATTTCCTTCCAGACTCTTTTGAAAATCGATTCGCCGGAAATTCTCATGACCTGTGCCTCTACGGAAAAAAAGGCATCGTCCCAATTAAATCCGCCATCCAATGCCGGCATCAAGACCAGAATGACAAACAAAATTGCCAAACAAAACTGCCATTTTGGACGCAGCTGAATTTTTTTACTCTGACCCTCAAGGAAACAATCCGCCCAAAGCGCAGCTCCTGCGCCAAAAGCAGCCAAAGGAACCGGCATCCATTGATCCAACAACAAAATCAGATTGTTTTCCGGGGAGCGGTGCGTCAGCAGCATTTTCCCGGTAAACCACATGACAGAAACGGCGATCAGCAAAGTTCCGAACAGAGACTTTTTATCAACAGGGTGAAAAGCAAATCCCAATGCCGCTGCCAGAGAGAAAAACAACAGGATAAAAGCGGCCTGCCGGTAAGGCCCGATGACGATCGGTACCGTATGCGAATACCCCTGCAATGACGTCCCAGCCAGAACCAGACACATACAGAATATTACCGCGGCGATCCCAAGAAAAATCTTTTTCCGGTTCAGTGAGCGCAACCTTTCTCCTCCGAAAACAAAAGATGATCAAGTTCGGGAACACTCTTCAAGACGTGATCCGCATGTTTTTCCATATATTCATGGATCTGCGGTATTTCATATCCCCATCCGCACGAGGCAAATTTCACTCCGCATGCATAAGCCATTTCCAACCCGGGTTTCAAATCATCAACCATCACCATTTCATCCGGTGTGCAGCCTGTGATCCGCATGATTTCCCGGAGCGGCCACGGATTTGGTTTGCATTTGGAGCGGTCACTGTCCCAACCGTAAATCAAATCCGGTTCGGGAACACCGGCGCTCTTGTAGTCCCGTCGAATATATTCCGGAAAGGAATGGGAAACGACACAAACGTACCCGCCGGCTTCTTTTTGTTTTTTGATCAGCTCTGCCATTCCCGGGAAAAAGGGAGGTGTGATTTTGTCCAGAAATGACCGCCAGATGGTACTTTCCTGTTCCAGTTCCTCTTTCGTAAACCCGAGCTGTTCTTTATAAAAAGGCCAAAGACCCGGAGAGAAGTTGTATTGCAGGAATTCTTCCATCGTGTAATATGTCCCGGGACGCAACACTTCCAATATTTTCAGAAACGCCGGATAATGGATACAGGGCGTACTGCTGACGGTTGTGTCATCGTGATCCAGGACAAGACATTTGAAATTCATGGGTCTACCAGTACCTTCTTATAATTTTATAAACGCCAAAAACGATAGTCATCAGAACGGTAATCATCAGGATCCAGAATGGATTTAATATCAATAATCACCTTCTGCTCATCCGGTGCCGTTCTGAAAAGACCGTCAAGCTGTTCGCGGGTGATGGTTTTGAACAAATTATGCGCAACGGCAAACACAACACAGTCCACATCACGTACTGTTTGCCAATCTATCAGGTCAACACCATATTCCCGTTTTGCATCGGCAGGATCCGCACAGGGATCCGAAACCAGCGGTTCAATGCCAAACTCGTTCAGCCGCTGAATGATATCATTCACTTTTGAATTGCGGGTGTCCGGACAATTTTCCTTGAAAGTGATCCCTAAAATCAGCACTTTGGATTGCTTCACTTTTTTGTTTGCAAGTACTAATTGTCTGATTATCACATCAGCCACATAACCAGCCATATCGTCATTGATTTTCCGACCGGCTAAAATGATCTGACTGTGATACCCCAGTTTTTCTGCCTCGTAAACGAAATAATAGGGATCCACCCCGATGCAATGACCGCCGACCAGTCCGGGATAAAAACCAAGCGCATTCCATTTGGTGTTCATCGCCTCAATGACTTCCTGCGTATCGATATCCATGCGGTCAAATACCATAGCGAGCTCATTCATAAAAGCGATATTGATATCCCGCTGGCTGTTTTCCACCACTTTTGCCGCTTCGGCAACTTTAATAGACGAGGCGCGGTGAACTCCGGCTTTGATGACCAGTTCGTAAACCTTTGCGATTTCCTCCAGCGTTTCCGAATTCATGCCGGAAACAATCTTTTTGATATTTTCCAAACGATGGGCTTTGTCACCCGGATTGATCCGTTCCGGAGAATAACCGACATAGAAATCGACACCACATTTCAATCCGGATTCTTTTTCCAAAATCGGGATGCAGATATCTTCCGTTACGCCGGGATAAACCGTTGACTCATAAACCACAATGGAACCTTTTGCCAGATTGCGTCCGACAATAACGCTGGCACCTTCTACGGGGGCCAGATCCGGTGTTTTGTCGGAATTGATCGGAGTGGGAACAGCAACAATGATAAAAGAAGCTTCCTTCAGGCGAGTCTCATCCGAAGTAAAATCAACAGCTGTATTCCGGATTTCTTCATCACCCACTTCACCGGTGGGATCATGACCTTCACGATATTTTGCGATTTTTTCCCGGTTCAGGTCAAACCCGATCACCGGCACTTTTTTCGCGAAAGCAACCGCGATCGGCATGCCGACATATCCGAGCCCTACCAGAGCCAGTTTGCTTGTTCCATTCAGAAGATCCTGATATACATTCATGTTCTTTACCCCTTTTTTTCCATTATTTTAGTATAAAGGAACTTTTGATTTTTGACGAGGTCTGAACGGATTCATGATGATTTCTTGGTACAATAGACTTTATTAGCAGGAAGCACACCCGGTCTGCCTTTTTGCTGCCGCACAGCCGGCATAAAAAGACTGCACTGTGTGCTGCACAGTCAAATTCTAAATAGTTAAGGAACGCTGATTATTAGCAGTTTCGCGTCGAAGAGTCAATGCAACCTGTTCTGCTGACTCAAGTCTGAGTCAACGAAAACAGGTCACTTTTGACTCGGTCTGAATAAATCAATGTTTCCTTAAAAAGACAGGCAGCAGTATGAAGAAAGCAATCAACGTTTTTACAAATCCCGCATCAGAAAAAGATGAGAAAGGCCTTTATATTTTTTTCCTCATCCTGCTGTTGGTCATTATTCTTGTCAGCTGGGGTTTTTTTCTGAACTGGGGAAACATTCCTTTTGATTTTCATGACTGGGCGGAAGTCAATGCACCGAGACTGGCATTTTTGAAGGATGCGATCACCAAAGGAAGGCTGCCGCTTCACATGCCGGATTCCTCTGCACTGCGCGGTGTCACCGATCGTTATATGGCATTACCGGATGTGATCCTCAGTCCGCAGGTCCTGCTGCTGCGCTGGATGTCTGTCGGCACCTTCATCCTCGTGCACACCTGGTTGATGATCGCTTTGGGCTTTTGGGGACTGCTGCGGCTGAAAAGACGCTTTTCCCTTTCACTGCTATCTTTCACCTGGATCGCCTTGCTTTATTTCTTCAACGGGCATATGCTCTCCCATTATGCGGTGGGACATGTCACCTGGGGCGGTGCTTTTCTGCTCAGCTGGTTCGCGGAACTGGTCTTTGGGCTGATTGATGGAGAAAAGAGCGTTGTCTGGGAGACAAAAATGGCATTTCTGCTGTTTTTTATCTTCCTCCAGGGTTCGTTCCATCAATTTGTGTGGTGCGTGATCTTTCTGGGATTTACCGCCATCTCCAATTGGAAACTGTTCTTCCCCATCCTGCGGTCCGGGATCGCTGCCGGGCTGCTTTCCGCGGTACGGATCATCCCGCCGGCCATGCAGATGGGTGCCTTCGACGATGATTTTCTCGGCGGATACCGGACACCGGTCCAGATCCTCAATGCCTTTATCAAGATCATCCGGCCGGAAGATTCACTGGATCAGGCGAAAACCGGAGCTGTCCTTGGCTGGTGGGAGTTTGACATTTATATCGGGATGACCGGTCTGGTACTGATCGGGCTGGCACTGGCGGCCTGGCTGCTCATCCGGAACCGCGAATTCGGATTTCCGTCATTGATCTGTCCTGTGGCTGTTTTGACGCTGTTTTCTTTCAGAAATCTTTACATGATCATGCGCTTCTTCCGCATTCCGCTGTTCTCCGGGGAAAGGGTCAGCTCCCGCTTTCTGCTTTTGCCTTTCATCTTCGTTATGACTGCCGGTATTGCTGCGCTGCAGAGACGGCTGAAGGATAAACCGCATGCGAAGTGGGGATATTTGTGCTTATCAATTGGTCTGCTCCCTGCCTGTCTGGAGCTGTGGAGGCATCAGAATACCTGGAAAGTGACCGAAGCCGTCAAAGGATTCCCGTACACCTACACAGACCTGAGCATTAAAGTAGTCGCCAATCACCTGGATCAACCCTATACCACCGGTCTCCTGATCGGTTCTGTTATCAGCATTCTTACTGCTGCTTTCCTGCTCATCCGTGCCCGTAAGGCAAACAAATAAAGCGATAATATTTTAAAATAAAATATTCCAGCGATGAAAATAAGCTTCACAAGCACGGTTTTTTTCCTGATTGCTTTATAAAGAACAAGGATTTCCCGAATCCATGCAACAAACACAGAATTCATCGTTTTAGATGAGTTTTTCAGTATACTTGCAATAATCCAATCAACTGTACAGATTTCGGAAAAGTGGGCAGCCTGCCCACCTATTTTTGCATTTAATATGATAAACATTTATATATCATGATTTCTGCTGCAATATACAGTAATCTATTCGGACTCTTGATGAAAGCTGGAAAGGAGAAAGAAAATGGGACTAATTTGCTCGATCAAAGGCCATAAAGAAGGCGTTTATAAATGTGAACGCTGCGGAAAGAAGAATGAAAAGCTCTGGTCCGATCACGTTTTTACGCAGGAGGATCGTGACAGCCTGGCCCGGGTTTTCAGGGGACTGGCAGCC
>JAFPZX010000097.1 GCA_017417055.1 Anaerolineaceae bacterium | reverse complement strand
GTTTCGGCAGGTATCCTATATCCGTCAAGCCTGCATCGCCACTTTCATGGGCAGGGGCTTCGGTTCCTATATCGATGCGCTGGAATTGCTGGTCAACCGTCAGAAGGCATAAACCCGGCGTTAGAAATTTGAAGTCAATACCAGGATTGTCATGTATAATTTGATTCAGGAACAATAGTTATGTCTGTCAGTAATTTTACAAACATTCGTTCACTGCTTACCGCTTTGGCCCGGGCAATGAATCTCATCAATCCCGATGTTGAGCACCATCATGAGCAAACCGCGTATTTTGCCTATCATATTGCTGATCAAATGCAGCTTGATGAAGAGGACAAACACACCGTGATCTATGCTGCGTCTCTGCATGATGTTGGCGGCGCTTTGTTCGACGAGCCTTTATCCATCAAAGAGATCGAAAGCAACGCGAAGGAATATGCCAAAACCGGCGCTGATATGCTGAGAGACCTGCCTGATTTTCAATCGATCGCCTCAGTGGTTGAATACTGCCAGACCGACTGGAATGAAATCTGCAAAGAAATCCCGCGGGATGATCAAAATTTCAAAGCTGCACGCCTGGCATCGATCATCCATCTGGCTGATGTGATGTCGCTGTGTATGAAACGAAACGGGAATATTCTCAACCAGGTCGACGACATTTGCCACGTTGCAGAGGCAGGCTCGGGCAGAGCATTTATGCCGGACGCCGTAAATGCCTTTTTGAAACTGAAATCTCGTGAGGTCATCTGGCTGGATGCCATGGAAAACCCATCATTTTTGATTTATTTCACAGGCGATATGCATTGGGTTTCTCTGGAAAAAACCGCGTCTCTCACGAAGCTGATGTCGCGAATCATCGACTTTCGTTCGTCCTTTACAGCCATGCATTCTGCCGGTGTTGCCGCTTCTGCGGTAGAACTGGCAAAGCTTTCCGGAATGTCAGAAGATGATTGTTTGAAGATGAAAATGGCCGGATATCTGCATGATGTCGGGAAGCTGGTGGTTCCGCGCCGGATTCTGGAAAAGCCGGGAAAACTCACAGCAGAGGAATTTAACGTCGTTAAAGAGCATCCCTATCATACACGGTTGATCCTGATGAACATTGACGGATTTGATGAGATCGCCAACTGGGCTGGATTTCATCATGAAAAATTGAACGGGAATGGCTATCCTTTTCATTTTGACGGAAGTTTTCTGGATACCGGCTCGCGGATCATGGCCGTTGCGGATATTTTTTCAGCCATAACCGAGGTAAGGCCCTATCGAAAAGGCATGACAAAAGATCAGGCGATCAAAATATTGCGGGAAGATGTGGAAAACGGTGCAATCTGCGGCAAAATTGTAGACCTTCTGGTTGATCATTATGAACAAATTGATGCCGCACGGGAACAGGAATCCCGAGAGGAAGGTCAACGCTATTTTCAGAGTCTGAAAAAATCAGAGCTTTTGTAACCTGAAATATTCACGAAATTATGATTTTGCTGCAAAGAGCCGAGTAAATTCCATGAAAATTAAAGAAACTTCTCTCATCCAATCAGTGAAACTATCAGAGCAAAAAAGACTTCTGCTTTGGTATAATATTTATATCAAGTAAAACACATCCAAAGGGAAGTCTATGTCTATTATAAGCGAAATTTCATTGGAAAGCAACAAAAATATACATGTAAATTTCGATGGTGGAGACCTCACATCCGACGGTGGGTTGCTTCTGATGATGGATTTTATCAGTAAGTTTGGCGTAGACCGCCTGATAAAAGAACTATTTCACACAACTGATCCCGGACACAAGAGACACCACAAGGATTATGAGAATCTTCTGCAAATGGTGTATCTGATTATGGCTGCGTATTTCCAGGACGATCATGCGGATGAATTAAGAAACGATCCGGCGATTACCGCCGCTGTAGGGAAAGAGTCACTGGCCTCTCAGCCGACATTATCCCGGTTTCATAATCGGTTGGATGAGAATACGCTTACCCAGTTGGAAGAAATTGTGAAGAAGCTGCGTGAAAGAGCCTATTCTGTCAAGATGCCGGAGCATGTCCTGTTTGATCTGGATACCACACTGTTTTCAACGTTCGGCAAACAGGAAGGCGGAGCGTTCAACTTCCATTACCAGGCAAATGGATATCACCCCCTGCTCTGCTTTGACGGAATGACCGGAGATTTGCTGAAAATAGAACTCAGATCCGGGGCTAAATACTGCTGCAATGGCGCTGCGGAGTTTATGAAATCGCTGCTGAAGGAATACCAGGAACGCTATCCAAATATAGCCTTGTTTCTTCGCGGTGACAGCGGATTCGCCACTGATGAGTTGTACAGGGTATGCGAAGATTACGGGACATCTTATGTGATCCGGCTAAAAGAGAACGAAGTATTGAGAAAACTGGCAAAAGAACTGGATGACGAGCTATATTACCTGACGAGTACACAAGAAGATGCCGTATCTTATGCTGCTGTTTATGGCGAGTTTGAGTATAAGGCAAATTCATGGGATTACCCAAGACGGGTTGTATGCAAAATCGAGAAACCTTTGGGCCAGTTGATCCACATGAACACCTTTGTAGTTACCAATATGGATTCAACACCCGAGGAATTGATCGGCTTTTATTGCAAACGCGGACAAATGGAAAATTTCATCAAGGAATGTAAGTCCGGCTTTGATATGGACTATGTCAGCAGTTCATCACAAATTGTCAATGACAATCGAGTTCAAATCCATGCTCTGGCATTCAATTTGTTCAATTGGTTCCGAAGATTGGTATTACCTGCCAAACTACAGAAAGACCGGATAGATACAGTGAGGTTGAAACTGATAAAAATCGCTGCAAGGATCGTCCGAAGCGCCAGATACGTCATATTCAAATTGTGCAGCAGCTGTCCATTTCAACATGAGTTTTTCGAGACGCTGCACAATATCAGACAGTTACAGCCAATAACGAATTAGAAAAAATAGATGAACCTTGACAGTTGAATAGCCACTTTACCAGACCAAGGGAGTATTGTGCCTGTTTATCTATCGTGAATTCTAACACCTGCTCTGGAAATGGCTTTACACTTCAACTGTCGCCTCATTCATGTTATTTTTGAAGCTCCTTTTGGGTTCATGAATAATTCGGGCTGAATTTATTTACCGGTAATTTTAAAGTGTTTCCTTATATCAGGTACTTTTGACGTTGATTTATTAAATGGTGAGGTGGAATGATGAAGACTTGTCCGAAATGCGGCCGGCAGATGGCTGATGATTTGCAGGTTTGTCCGAATTGCGGTGCCGGAACGTCCGGCGAGACACAGCAGGAGGCACCGCGTCCCAGGGCGGTCCCGAACATCCCCCGGCGAGAGCAGGATGCGCTGCCGGAACGTCCGGAGCGGGAAGGGACTTCCGGCAGAGGAACCCTGATCCTGCTGATCG
>JAFPZX010000096.1 GCA_017417055.1 Anaerolineaceae bacterium | reverse complement strand
TCCGCTGAAAGATTTTCCAATCCGGTGATATCCAGTTTTTTCTGTGCAAGTCCCGTTTTCGTCAGATAAGATCTGCCGAGATGGCTTACGGTTTTGACTAAAACTTTGCATAATTTCCGGTATTCGGGAGAGAAACGGTCACAGGTTCGCGTCAGCGCGAAAAGATCTTCAGTCTGTTCGACTAAAGCAGCGGTGACCGCACCAAACGGCATGGAAGCCGTGCTGAAGGTTTTCAGCTGTTCTTTGAAATACACAGAGCTTTCCGATGTGTTTTTATCATCTTTTGCGTCTTGCAGTGTTTCATGCAGTTCGGTCAATACTGCCGCGTCCTGTTCGATTGCCATGCTCCCTCCTTTCCGAAACTCAATTTCTGAATCTCAAATGTTTTAGCATTTATTATCTATTATATTAATCAAACGTATTATTTTGTCAAGGATATTAGAATAATTTTCTAACAAATAATAACATTCGTCATGTTTGATATGTGATTGTAATAAAAGGGATTGAGATAAATTGATAATAACCGATTTTTACATATAAACAACAGCCTTTTTACTGTCCTGGAAGGACCTAATAAAAAAGGCTGTTGCTGTTTTATAAATCAATGAACGGTTTTACACCGCTCATTTTTTACCAATCATATTTTATTGAACTATTCTGTCAGCAGATCGTATTTTTCGACATCAATAATAACGTTGCTGTCGGAAATAAATTTGATTCCATCGGCAGCAAGATCCGTATAGATCGTGGCTGTAATCGTATGCTCGCCATTGTTTACAAAAATCTCAGCGCTGTACCGGTCCAGAATCATTCTGAAAGTTATCCTTCCGTTATTATGATTCACCTTGCTTCTGCGCTGATGGATCACCGCCCTCCGGGAACCGGAGAATTTCCGGTCGATTTTCATGATCGAATCGGACGGATGAAAACTGAGTGATGTATGATACATATCATCTTCAGCGAACCAGACAGCAAATTTATTGTAAAGATCCTCACCATCTGCCGGACGGACTGTGACTGTCAAATCTACCTGCCGGCCCTGAACACCATCCAGACGAAGCTCTCCGTTGACCAAAACATCATGATATTCAACCTTATTTTGCCGCAGACTCTCGATTTCCCGAATCGGCCACTGATACAGGCGATTATTCTTAATCGATATCTCCCGCGGAATTGTCATCTGTCCAAACCACAGCGCTTTATTCCGGATAATAGCCGTTGTGTCCCAGTTCTGCATCCATCCAATCATGATCCGACGGCCATCCGGAGCTACCAGAGTCTGTGAGGCATAAAAATCAATGCCATAATCAATGGATTGATTATATTCTTCGCGGAATTTCTTTGTTTCCTCGTCAAAGGAGCCGATCAGGCATAAAGTACCATTGCCGTTATGATATTCAAACCCTTCCGGGAGCATATCCTGCGGACTGGTCAGCAAAACATATTTTCCGTCAAGCTCAAAGAAATCCGGACATTCCCACATTTTCCCGAATCGGTCCCGGTTTTCAGCAAGAATGCTTTCAAACTTCCAATGGAATCCATCCTCACTGGAATAAAGCAGGATCATACCGCTGCCATCGGGCGGACGCACCGAAACAACACAGCGATATGTTCCATCTTTCTCACGCCAGGCCTTTGGATCACGGAAGTCTTCCTTACTGCAGCCTTCCGGTACATCTTTATGTTCCAGAACCGGATTCCCTTCATATTTTTCATAATCAATGCCATCACCGACAGCAAGGCATTGATGCTGTATGATATTTTCACCTTCTCCCATGCGATTACCAAGGTTAACCACACCGGTATAAACCAGAAGCTGACGTCCATCGGGAAGCTCCACAGCACTTCCCGAAAAACATCCGTCATGATCAGCCAGTGAATCCGGCGCCAGCGCACAGGGCAGATGCGTCCAATGGAGAAGATCATCGCTCACCGCGTGTGCCCAATGCATCGGGCCCCATTTTGCTTTATAAGGATAATATTGATAAAAAAGGTGATACTGACCCTTGTAATAACTGAACCCATTCGGATCATTCATCCAGCCGACGCGGGCAGCAAGGTGAAATGCCGGTTTGTCTGATTTCTGAATGTATTGTTCCGCAACTTCTTCATATCTTCGTGCTTCACGCAATGTTTCACTGATCATGGCTTCTCCGATTAATAATAGTTAGTAGTTAGTAGTTGGCAGTTATTAGTGGATCAGTTATTATTGACAGAATGTAACAGTTCACTACCGAGTCAGGTGACCTGTTTTCGTTGACTCAGTATTGAGCGAAGCTCCTGCTCTGAATCAAAATCGGGCGAAGCCCGTACCTTACAGAGCAGGCTCTACAGAACAGGCTGCATTAACTCATTCTGAATAGTTACAACAGATAAAAATATCAACTACGAACTGCCGACTAATGACTATTAATAAATTCCGCCTTCCTTATTGAAAAGGAAGGCGGAATTATGAATTACAGATTATTCAGCAAAATACTTGTCGACATACTTCTGGTAGATAGCGATCATATCATCCAGTTTGTAGGCCTTCAGGTCACTCTGCAGTTTATCCCATTCAGCGTCACCAAAGCCGTTCATTACCCAGTCGGATTTGGCGGTGTTGATGCATTTCTGGATGTCAGCCAGGAGGTTGGAGACTGTCTTGGTATCTTCAGCGCTCATGAACACGTTCGGCATTGCGTACTTGAAGTTCATGTCCGGAGTATAGATATCTTTGATCCAGTTCAGACGATAAGCTGCATCATCCGGGAGGGTGACATACTTGCCATAGTAGCTGTCCAGAATGGCCAGAGGACCATTGACAGATTCAGCTTCGCGGACTTCCACAGGGGATTTGTCGCCCAGAGGAGCGTGCTGGAGCATATCTTCACCGTCAGCATTCTTGCCCATCACGAAGATATCGAATCCATCGTCTTCGCCATAGGTACCCCAGTTATTCTGAGGAGACTGCATCGGATCATACATCTGGTCGATCCAGGCAGCGATCAGTGCCGGGTTCTTGGCATTGGCGGTAATAACACAGCGGCCGCGCTGGAAACCGGAAGTGAAGGAACCGGTTTGCGGGGTGATGTTTTTGGTGTCAGCCTGGAGTGCCGGCAGCGGAGCCCAGCCTTCGAGGGTCGCGATGTTGGCAACGTCCCAGGAGAACAGGACACCATAGCGGCCGGATTTCCCCTTTGCAACGTAGGTGGACCATTCCTGAGTGAAAGCTTCAGGATCGATCAGGTTTTCAGCATAAAGCTTGTGCAGCCATTCGGTACCCTTGCGGAAACCTTCGGTGGTAGCAACGCTGATGACTTTCTTGTCATCAGTCAGAGCAAGGTGAGTGCCGCGGTCCGGGTCGCCGTAACCTTCACCAAAACCGTTGATCAGGATATAAGGATCCTGGTCGCCATCGTTCAGGATGCAGGACATCGGGATGATGGTACCATCAATGTTGAATTCAGCTTTCAGTTCATCAGCATGATCACGGAAGGCGATCAGAACTTCTTCGAATTCATCAACGGTCTTCGGCATTTCAAGACCGAGGAAGTCCAGCCATGCGGTATTGATAAAAGGCATGTTGCCGATGGTCTGAATAGCGGTCTTTTCATAACCGAGCTGTTCAATCCACGGGAAAGCCCAGATGTGACCGTTTTCATCGGTGACCATGGCTTTGTATTCCGGAGCCTGTTCAAAAACCTTGTTCAGGTTCGGCATATACTTCGCGATATAATCTTCCAACGGGATAATGACACCCTGGCTTGCATATTTGAGCAGGTCAGTGTCGCCGAAACCGGCATTGAAGACGAGTTCCGGAAGGGTCTTGATGTTGGACATTTCGAGGGAAATCTTGTCGCCCCACTGGTCGCCCTGGATGGTCTTCCAATCGACATGAACATTGGTCTTTTCTTCAAGGCGCTTGAAGATGGTGCGTTTGTTCGGATCGGATTCAGTACCGGCAGGATAGTTGGTCAGCGCGGTAATGGTAGCCTTTTCCTTCAACGGGAAAGCGAGGGAAGCCGGATCCACTTCCGTATTGGCAGGAGCGCTGGTATCAGCCTTCGGAGCGGCATCTTTTTTACCGCAGCCGGCGAGTGCTCCCGCGATCATAATGACAGCAAGGATCACCAACAAACTTTTATAAAACTTACTCATATGTATCTCCTTTATTTTTTTGAAACCTGAAACCGAATAAGAAAACGAAATTTTTTCATAACAACTTTCTTATTTCCGATTTCTTATTTCTGATATTACATTACCCCTTTACGGCACCGGCCATAATACCGTTGTCAAAATACTTCTGGAAGAAGGGGTACATCAGCAGCAGCGGTAAGCTGGAGATGATGATGGTTGCGTATTTCAGCAGTTCTGCCAGCTGAGCACGTTCCGCGGTAGACTGCATATCGGAAACCATACCCGGTTCCGGCTGACTTTGAATCAGGATGGAGCGCAGGACCAGCTGCAGCGGCTGCTTGGATGCGCTGTTGAGATAGATCATGGCATCAAAGTAGCTGTTCCACATTCCGACGAACTGCCACATGGAAATGGTCGCGATAATCGGGGAACAAACCGGCAGCAGGATTCGGAAGAAATAGGTCATTTCATTAGCGCCGTCGATATCAGCAGCTTCCTGAAGATCCTTTGGAATACCCTGATAATAGGTACGGGCGATGATCATGTTCCATACACTGAAGGCGGGGGGAATCAGGATTGCCCAGATGGTATCCAGCATTCCAAGATCGCTGATCAGCAAATAGGTAGGGATCAGGCCGCCGCCAAAAAACATGGTGATCATGAAAATGGTATGGAAAAATCCTCTGCCTTTGAAATCCGCCCGTGACATCGGATAAGCCGCAAGCAGCGTCACCACGACTGAAATAATCGTAAAAAGGACAGAGTAAAGCAGTGCGTTTCCGAAGCCGATCCAAATCTGACTGTTGGACAAAACACGCTCATAAGCCATCGTCGTCCATTTACTGAAATCAAATGTCAGGCCTTTATTCTGTAATGTGATCGGGTCGATAAAAGACGCCAGAATGATGTACACAACAGGCAGGACGATCGCGAGAACAAACAGTCCCAAAATGGTAAACGCAATGATCAGCAATACCTTATCGCCCGGTGTGTTCTTTGAAAACTCACTTTTTTTCTTCGGTTGAGTAGTCTTAGCAGCCATGGCTTAGATCCCCCTTCCTTCATTCATCTTCTTAACGATGGCGTTCATGGAGACCAACAGGACAACATTAATCACTGTATTGAAAAGCCCCACCGCGGTTGAGAAGCCATAGTCCCCATCCAGAAGACCTTTTTTATAAACGTAGGTGGAAATAATTTCAGAGGTACCGAGGTTCAGATCCGTTTGCAGCGCATAAGCCTTTTCGAAACCAACGCTCATGATGTTACCGACAGCCATGATGAACTGAATGAGAACAGTATCTTTGATTGCCGGCCATTCAACGGCTTTGATCTGCTGGATAATGTTCGCACCGTCAATAACCGCGGCTTCTTTCTGATCTTTACTGGCATTGGAAAGGGCAGCTGTATAAATGATGGAGGCCCAACCGGCGCCCTGCCAGATACCAGAAGCAATGTAAATGGTTCGGAAGGCTGACGGCATTGTCATGAAGTTCGTCCGTGTTCCCAACAGGGAATTGATCATGCCGGTCGGGGAAAGGATGATACGTACGATACCGCAAAGCACAATGACAGAAATGAAGTTCGGCATATAAAGCACGAGCTGGATGTTCTGCTTTGTTCTCTGACTGAGAATACGATTGAGCAGAAACGCCAGCAAAATCGGTGCCGGGAACCCCCACAGAAGTCCGTAAACGCTAAGCTTCAGCGTATTCATCAGGTATCTCATAAAGTCAGGAGAAGAGAGGAAACGCTGGAAATGCGCAAACCCTACCCACTCACTTGCGAAAATACCACGAATCGGATTGTATTCCGTAAATGCAATCGCAATACCGCCCATCGGGACATAACGGAAAATGACCGTTAAAGCAAAAGCCGGCAGCATAAAGAACACATATAGCTGCCAGTGCTGCTTCAGGTAGATCATTGTATTATGGAGCGATTGTCCAAAATCAGTCTTTCGCTTTGTCTTTGCCGAAGCATTACTCATAGTACCTCCTTTTATACATCGCTCCCCTTATTCCGGAAGCTTTTGTATTGTGCATATGCACAATAGAATATAGTGTTGTCCATTCATAATATCACCGTATTTTAAAAATGTCAACCCATTAATAATTGGTTATTTGCACAATTTATTACATCATTTTTCAATTCATTTTCACGGTCAATTTATTCGGTAATTTGTGCAATAATTCACATATCACGGCATATTTTTTCAATCTCATTTTAGAGCGGTTTTGATATGCAAATGCAAAATTCAGTGTAAAATAGTATTTGACATTTGCATTCTATTGTGCTAATATAATATAAACAATTCACCGATCAGGAGGGCATTTTACATGAAAAAGAAAGTCAGAATACAAGACATTGCAGATGCCCTTGGCATCTCCAGAAACACCGTTTCCAAAGCCATCAATAACTCCGACGGGCTTGCAGATGAAACGAGAGAAAAAATATTGCAAAAAGCTGTCGAAATGGGATATAAGCAGTTCTCCTATGTGAGTAAAATTGTGGAATCAGTGGGCATGTCCGGGATCAGCGGAACTGATTCGGAGACAGGTTTTAAAGGTGAGATTGCCCTTTTCACAACAATTTTCATCAATCCATCCCATTTTGCATCCCTTTTTCTGGACCGCTTCCAGCGTGAATTACTTCATTTTGGGTACACGCTCAATACGCACCGTGTTGCCCCTGAGAATCTGAAAAACAAAACACTGCCGATAACATTCATCAAAGAACGAGCCAGCGCAATCATCTGTCTGGAGATGTTTGACTGGGACTATGACGAGATGCTCTGCGACCTGGGCTTACCGACTCTTTTTGTTGACGGTCCCTGTAAAAAATTCGGAAAAGCTCTCCCATCTGATCAGCTTTATATGGATAACACAACAGGCATTTCAAAACTGGTCATAGATATGCTGAACGCCGGAAAAAAACGCATCGGTTTTGTTGGAAATTACGAACATTGTGAATCTTTCTTTGAGCGCTACATGGCGTTTCAGGGAACGATGATGCTAAACGGCGTTCCCGTCAATGACGAATGGATCGTCAAAGAAAACCATGAAGAATTTATGCTTGATTCTTTTAGAAGAATGAAAGAACTCCCGGACCTTTTCATCTGCGCCAATGATTTTGTCGCGGTGGATGTCATGCATGCGCTGCGGGATATCGGGAAAACAGTTCCGGAGGATGTGATGATTGCCGGATTTGATGACTCAGCTGAATCACGCATGATCACTCCTCAGATGACCACAGTTCACATTCACTCCCAAATCATGGCTTACTCCGCCACACAGCTGCTGATTGCCCGCATCGAGGAACCACGTCTGGATTTCCGCTCCGTTTATACGGAAACCGAACTGATTTACAGAGAAACAGCGTTTCTTTGAGAATAACTTATGACGTATGACGTATGATTTATGACGCAGGAATGAAGATGTAAGAATGGAGAAGGACAGATCATGAAGTTTTTAAACTATGACAGCAAATTCAGTCAAACGATGATCAAGCTGTGCTATGCCTGCTTTCTGAACCTGCTCTGGATGATTTGTTCTCTTCCGATCATCACTATCGGCGCTTCCACCACCGCACTGTATTATGCCTGCCTGAAAATCGTACGCGATGAGGATTTTGACGCGGGCAGAATGTTTTTCCATTCATTCAAACAAAACTTCAAACAAGCCACCGTCATCTGGCTGATCATGCTGGCAGCCGGTATTTTTCTCGGCGGGGACGGGTATATTCTTTACCACCTCCGCAGCAATTCCACCGGGGCAATGGCTGTGCTGTGGACACTTCTGCTGGCAATTATCATCGCCGCGGCGGTGATTTATGTGATCGTCCTGCTTTATGTATTTCCGCTGCTGGCCAGTGTCGAAAACACAACCTTTGCCATGCTGAAAAATGCCTTCCTCATCGGGACGCATTATCTGTTTTCCACTATTCTGATGTTTTTAGTCCATTTCGCCATGTTTTATATTATCGTGGCGGTGTTCACCCCGATGTTCGTGTTGGGCGAAGGACTATGCGCAATGATTTGTTCCTGGCTGATCAAGAACATTCTCAAATCTGTTACTTACGATCCGAATCCACCTGTGGATTCCAGTCAGGATTAGCCATGAACCCGAAAGAAAAAGCCGCAAACAAACAAGCCTTCCGTCAGATGAGTCCAGCAGAAAAGTTGGACTACATCCGGACTTACTATTGGGGTCCGATTCTGCTGGGCGTGATCGCTCTTGTCATTCTCATCACCTCGCTGCATCGGCACTTCACGAAAAAGGATCAGATTCTTTATACCGCTTTGCTAAATGTCGTCATTGGAGACGAACTGGAAAAGACACTGCATGAGGATTATCTGCTTTCGAGGCAGATCAACCCTCAAAAAAACGAGATATTGTTCTACCGGAATCTGTATCTTTCCAACGACCCGAGCGCACAAAACCATGAAATGGCCTATGCCTCCAAACTGAAAATGTTTGCCGTCATCAACGGGAAAAAACTTGATTTTGCCCTGATGAACAAAGAAGCATACGATATTCTTTCTCAAAGCGATTACCTGCTCGACCTTACCGAATTGTCCGGGCAGGATGAAGATTTGTTCAGGAACCTGAAGCCATACCTGACTGAAAACAGCGTGATCATTGAGGATAACGCTATTGAATACAACCTCAGTGAAGCGGATACATATCAGGCAGTGACAAAAGAAAAACTGAATGGGATCGATCTTTCCGGCATTTCCATATTCAGGGATGCGTGTTTCCCGGAAACAGTCTATATGGGAATCATCGCAAATACACCGAGAATTCAGGAATGTTGTGAATATCTGGAATACATTCTTTCCACAGATCAGAGGAGGCCGTGATAAAAGAGATACTTTGCATCAGTTGAAAATTCAGCCGATGGAAAATGGCGCGCGAAAGCAAACCGGATCTCCACTGCAGCTGAAATTATTATTGGGGAAACAGGAATGACCGCGGAAGTGATCTTCCTATAGCTTGAGTCAAATGTGACCGGTTTTTATTGACCAGGACTTTGGATAAAAAAACAGGCTGCTTTTACTCACAAGACCGGGGAAATTTAATTAAAAAAAGCCCCTGTTCCGGTTCCCGGGCGGAACGAATCGGGCTGACAGAAAACCTGTGAAAATTTAAGCAGGAAATCAATTGCAGAAAAGAGGTTTGCATTTATGGAATACAGTTATATTTCAACTTTTTTCAACTGGCTTACCGCGACCTACGAATTAACGCTGGTCATCGTCGTAGCAGCCTTCTGCTACATATTACAGGCCATTGGTAAGTTTTTCGTCTTCAAAAAAGCCGGCAAAACGCCCTGGCACGGTTTTATTCCGATTCTCAGCGACTGGCATCAGCTGGACCTGTCCTGGAACAGAATGATCGCATGGCTGTGGGTTGGTCTTGTCGCGCTCAGCTGCCTGTTTTTGACCGGCGTCATAAACGCGATATTTCATTTCAAGCCCTATATTCATGACGCGCTGATGATCGTCGTCCTGATTACCGTGGTAATTATTATGGTGATCGACTGCTATCAGCTGGCAAAAGCTTTTGGCAAAAACTTCTTCTTCGTTCTCGGGCTATTCTTCCTGTTCCCGATCTTCATGCTGATTCTGGGAATGGATAAATCAAAATACCTCGGCCCGCAGGAGTAAAACACTCGCTAAAGAAAAACAGATTAATTGAGGTTCGGGGACGGTTCTCCCGAGGAACGAGGGGAACTGTCCTTCCGCCTTCACGCGGCTTAATCAGCGGTTTCCTAAGTCAAAATGACCTGTTTTCGCTGACTCAGTCTTGAGTCAGCGAAAACAGGCCATTTTGACTTATCCTGGAACCGGTACACTCATTTGTTTCATCTTAGAATCAGAGCGGAACGACAACGTCGGTATAAAATTCCCCATCCTGATGAGAAAATTCAGCGGTGCCATTATAATTCTCCGCGGTCGTACGGATAGAAGCCAGGCCAAGCCCCGTGCCGTTGCGGCTGGTTGAAAAATACCGCCCGTCCTTTTGCTTCACTTTTCCATTGAAACTATTGGTGGCGATAATAAAAAGCTGAGCGTTATTTTTCGTCAATGCAGTCAATTGTATCCAGCGCTGCCCGGGTGGAAGTTTGAGACAGGCGGAAGATGCGTTTTCAAGAATATTCCCGATCATACCGCAAAGATCCACATCGCTGACAGGCATCTGATCCGGCAAATCGATTTTCAGATCCAGCCGGATATGCCATCGATCGGCATAATTTTTATAATAATTCAACAAAGCATTCAACGCAGTATTACCGCAATACCGAATGAATTCGTTTTCCGGAAGCGACTTTGCGAATTTATCAAGGTAGGCTCTGAGCTCTTCATAATTTTCGTTTTGTACAAGTTCCTGCAGTGTGTGGATCACTTGTTTGAAATCATGCCTCACACGGGCAGATTCTTCCAGATACTTTTGCTGGGAAAGGAATTGTGATTCCTGCATTTCCAGAAATCGGTTTCGTTCTTCTGTCTTCGCCGCGTTCAGGATCCCGGTAACGATGAAATAAAAAAAAACACTCAGCAGGCACCAAATCAGCAGCGTGGCGGAAAGAATTGACCAAAAAGCAAGAAACACATTATTGGTATAAAGTGTCACATAATGCCGCGGCCGCAGCAAATAGTTCGCAGCAAGAATAATAACCGAAAACGGCATGGTCATATACCAGATTTTTGTCAGATTCAGGTGATCGATCAGAACGCTTCCATATTTTGTTACAGGATGAAACAGGATAAATGCTGCGGCGATCCCGAGTGCGAGCTGAAAAACAGCATAATCCAACGTGTCGCTTTCGATTCCCAGTGTCGGATTGCGGATCGCGTCAAAACCGCAGGAGATATTTGAAATAATCCCTATTAGCGCCGCACACCATAAAAAAACTGAAAGCGATTTACACACGGGAACGGTGAAATTCCTGTGATAAGCGAAATAAAGCACAGCTAACCCGATGAGAAGAACCAGATTCGTATCAAAACCAAAACGAAACCGCACAAACGCAGCTGTCAGGATCAGGATCAGCGAAGAGATTCCCAGATTCATGAGGATTCTGCGGGGATGATAGCGAAAGCTGTTTTTCATCGGATAACAGCTGATAACTATAGTCGGTATAAAGATCAGATAAGACAGCAGTGAAGCAGCCATCAGCGGCTCCCTCTTTCCAGCGACTCCTTCCGGATCTGCGCGATTGAATAGTTCAGCCAGGTCTGCCGCATTTTTTTGTGTTCTCTTGTGTTGACCGGGAACTGAATTCCATTCATAATCGCACAGCTCTTTTCGCTGATATCGATAACAAAATCCATGTTGACCAGAACACCGCGGTTAATTATGAGAAAACGGGGATCCTGCAAAAGCTGTTCACTGATCACCGAAAATGTCATGCGGGTTTTGTACACTTTGCCCGATTTCATGCTGATTTCCAGATAATTTCCGAGACTCGTGATCGCTGCGATCTCGGAATAATACAGGCTGATCTCATTTCGCTGGCTGATGAATGTCAGCACAGGATCAGGCTGTTTTTTTGCGAGACGGGCCTGAACATCATTCATCACTCCAAAAAAGCGATCCTTTTCGACAGGCTTTGCGATATAGTCGAAGGCATGGATACGGAAAGCTTCCTGCATATGGTCCTGACTGGTTGTCAGAAAAACAATCAGCACATCACTGTTTTTCCGGCTGATTTCCTGTGCGGCTTCAACCCCGGTTATCCCGTCCATATAAATGTCCATAAATACCAGGTTGAAAGCTTTGGTATTGAAATCAGACAAAAAACTTTCTGCAGAACAATAAGTTTCCGTCTGAATCTCCAGTTCTTTTAATCCTGAGTATTCATTTAAAAGATCATCAATCTTTCGGACTTCCGCCTCGATATCATCAACAATCGCGATTTTCAATCTGATACTCCTGATACTCCACTGAAAAACTTGCCATAAATCGTCATTTTCTTGTATTTAATCATGGCTGAAGTACATGGGGACTGGCATCATGTGCCGCGAAGCTGACACGAGCGTGCCAGTCCCTATGTGCGTCACTGCAGATTTGGAACAGACGAAAGGAGGTATTGTATGCCGCTCTAAGCTCTGCCGAAATCGTCTTCCAGCCGTTCTATATCGTCTTCCGGGCAGATGCCCATCTGCGTTTCAATAAAAACCAGCGGTTCGGATTCGGTATTGTTTTCGATGCGGTGAATGGTGTATTTGGGAATGTTCAGAACGTCGCCTTTCTTCACAGGGAAACTTTCCTCACCGAGGGTCATAATACCGCTGCCCTCCACGATCACCCAGGTCTCCGCGCGAAGCTTGTGACGCTGAAGGCTCAAACGTTTCCCGGGAAATACGAAAATTCTTTTAACACGGTAAGTTGGCTCAAAAATATATTCTTCCCAGCGGCCCCAGGGACGGTTATCAAAATCAATCATAAGTACTCCTGAAAATCTTGTTGATTTGAAGAAAAGTATCTCTTTCCGCTTTTCCTTTCCTAATTATAATTCGTTTTCATAAATCTCCCTTTTATAAATCAAATATCATATCGAATGTCAGTTATTCAGGGCGAGTCAACAAAAACAGGCTGCTTTGACTTGGTACAGAAAATTACTATCAAATATATCTATTCAAATGTCACAATCGCGGCAATTTATCAGACAAACATGCACCGGGCTCGGTTAAACATGTATAATTAGAGTTAGCAATGACTTGCTTTCTCAAGAAGTTTATCCTTAGAATCCATCTGAATTTTCTGCACAGGTAGGATAAAGCGGGAAAATAACGAAGCACGTCAAGTCTGTCCATGTATACCAGTCAAAATTTTAGAAGCTAACAAGGAGAATGAACATTGAGAAACAAATATTCTATACTGTTATTGGTTCTGTTGACAGCTGTGCTGCTCCACACGATCACCGGCTTCGCACAGGATGCAGACAATCCCACCGTCTTTTTCACATCAGACATCTCACCGGAAGGTCTGCAAAAAGTCTATGAAGCATTGAACTGGACGCCCGGCAGCAGCGTCGCTGTTAAAGTGTCCACCGGAGAACCGCCAAACAGCAACTATCTCCGGCCCGAACTCATCGGAGAATTTGTCAAAGGACTGAACGGGACCATTGTTGAATGCAACACCGCTTACGGAGGTTCCCGCTCAAATTCAGCCATGCACAAACAGGTAGCCGCGGATCATGGCTTTACATCATTCGCGGATTTTGACCTGATGGACGAAGAAGGCGAAGTGGAATGGCCGGTAAGCGGCGGAAGACGTATCAACAGAGCTATCGTCGGCAGCCATGCAGAAAACTACACAGACTGGGTGATCCTTTCCCACTTCAAGGGTCATGCTATGGCCGGATTCGGCGGGGCAATCAAGAATGTTGCAATCGGCATGTCATCTGCCAGCGGGAAAGTTTATGTTCATACTGCCGGAACAAGAACCAGCGGCGGCATCTGGTACAGCGACCAGGACGCCTGGCTGGAAGCTATGGGCGAAATGGTGAGCGGCGTCCGGGACCATGTAGGTGCGGAGCATATTATTTACATCAACGTGATGAACCGCCTTTCTGTTGATTGCGACTGCGACGGGAATCCCGCTGAACCGGATATCCATGACATCGGAATACTCGCCTCAATCGACCCGGTCGCACTTGACCAGGCCTGTGTCGATCTGGTATGGCAGGCTGAAGGAAATGAGTCCCTGGTCAGAAGGATTGAATCACTTCACGGGATCCACACACTGGAACATGCGGAAGAAATCGGTCTCGGCAGCAGAACCTACAACCTTGTAAGCATTGATTAATAGGTAATTGAGAATCGGGGACGGTTTTGTGCGAACCACAGAACTGTCCTCCCACATTCACGGGAATTAATCAGCATATTTCTAACAGTAAAAAAGGTCCCGGCAGCCCTTGTCAATATCACAGCACAGACCGCCGGGACCTTTTAAACTCATACAATTTGTGAACAGCTACTTTTTGAGAAAAGCATCCAAACCAGGCAGACTTCTGTCCCGTTCAGACAAAAGCAACGGCGTTCCGTCCGACAGCTGATATCCTGAGGGATCAGCACTGCCGGGATATTCCCCCACAACATCTTCCCATGCAATACCAATCGTCGGGTCATTCCAGGCGATACCGCCTTCATCGTTTGGATGATAAAAGTCATCGCATTTATAGTGGAATTCCGCAAAATTCGTCAGCACCAGAAATCCATGCGCAAATCCACGCGGAATGAGAAACTGCCGATTATTCTGATCCGTCAGCAGCTCCCCATGGTATTTTCCAAAAGTCGGAGAGCCGGGCCGAAGATCCACTGCCACATCATAAACCACACCTTTTATGACCCGAACCAGTTTTGCCTGAGGATATTTATTTTGATAATGCAGACCTCGCAGTACGCCTTTCATGCTGCCGCTCTGATTATCCTGGACAAATCTGAAGTCCAATCCGACCTCTTTTATATCGTTCTCATTGAAGATCTCCATAAAATAGCCGCGGTTGTCCATGTGAACTTTCGGTGTGATGACACACAGTCCTTCGATTCCATCGATGTTATACTCAACTTTGATCTGCGCCATTATAATGCTCCGGTTATGTCTGTCTTGAACATGGCAGGAAACCACGCAATGCTGCCTTTTTGCGCCGAAGAAACGGCAGCAAAAAGGCATAATACTATGAGTTCCGCAGGAATGATAAAGACTACTTCTTTTTGAAATTTTCTTTTAATGATTCAACACCTTCGGTAAGTTTGGCACGCACTTCCTCTGCGCCTTTTTTCAGCTCTTCCTTTTTGCTCTCGCGCAATTTCGCACGGGCTTCGCGTTCCAGTTCCTTCTGCGCCTTGGCGGCAAGCTCGATCTCTTCCGCGACTTCCTTTGCATCATTTTCAATCACAGATACATCGTATTTGGAAAACAAATTTCTGACTGTCCCGGCCTCGGTTTCCTGTGCCAGAGCGATCAGTGCAACTTCACCATCCATAACCATGTTGGTCACCATTTCGATCATGGAAGCATTATCAAAAGCATCATCGGCATCAATCGCGCCGCCGGTCAAAAGCCCAATGCTTCCGCCCAGGAGCATGCCGATCGGTCCGCCCAGGATCCCGACTACTCCGCCGACCAATCCGCCGAGCAGGGTATCATCGGCTGTCTCCAACCCGGTGTCGTAAGAGTCAAGTGTGACAATTCCGTTGTTTTCTTTTTTGATCAGCACTGCCTGCGGGACGGTATAAGCATCGTTCTCCGGATTCTTTTTGAGCTCCGTCATCGCCTGATAACCTTCGCTTTCCACTTTAAAAACTGCTGAAATGATTTTATCCATTTTTATCTCCTTTATTTTTTTTATATCCTTCCGGTAAGAAAATTATAATCAAAATCTTATCAAGAGGGAAAGATAATCACCACATTTCGCACACAGGGTGCAATTTTTTTGTAATCATGGGTTCGCCATCGGGGACAGTCCCCAGTGTGCTTTACAAGACATCAACACTTTTCCAAATCGTTCAGCGTTTTTCCAATATCCCCATCGATGCAAATCGAACGCCCGCTGATCTGTTCCGGACAGAACGCCTCACCATAGTTCAGACAGGCATAAAAAGCGTCCGGATTCTCCATCGTCATGTTCCAGAAGGGATATTTGATGATGACCGGCGTATTGAACCCGACCCCAAGTTCCAGGAAAAGGATCCTTCCGTCATGCGTTTCCAGAAAATTCCGGTACCGCTCCGATGCTTTATGCCAGCCCTCATCTTCAACAAATGTGTCATCAGACCGCAGGTTCAGCGTCAGCGGCTTTCCGCAGACCGGGCAGACAGGAAGCAGATCTGTCGGAATCATCATCAGAGGCTGCTTTCCCTCAGAGGGCGTTATTTCGTTGACCCGGCCAATCAGCCACCCCTCGGATTCGATCATTCTCCGGACCATATCCTGATTGTCATAAGTTTTCTGATGACATGGCACAGAGCACTGAAACAAGCCATAATCTCCCTGCGTATAAAACAACCGCTTCTTATCAAAACCGGCCTTCTGAAAGCAGTGGTCCACATTGGTTGTGAGCACAAAATAATCCTTGTCCGAAACAAGCTTCAGCAGGGTCTCATAAACAGGTTTCGGAGCCTTCATATACCGATTCACCCAGATATTCCGGCACCAGAAGCCCCAGAACGCCTCCGGTGCGGAATAGGGATAAAACCCACCGGAATACATATCTTTGAACCCGTATTTTTGTTCAAAGTCAGAAAAATACGTCTCAAACCGTGCTCCGCAGTAGACAAACCCAGCAGAAGTGGAAAGTCCCGCTCCCGCACCGATCACAACAGCGTCGGCTTCATCAAGAGCCATTTTTAACCTCGCGAGATTATCCGAGTAAGTCCCGGTAGATCCCGTAATCGATATCCTTGAAGACATTGAACACCACCTTGATGTGATTTTTTGTTTCCGCTTTATACGCTTGCACTGTTTTCACCGCGATTTCTGCTGCCCGCTGGTTTGGGAAACCGAATACGCCCGTTGAAATGCAGCAGAAGGCAAGACTGCTGCAATCAAACAGCTCCGCCTGCTCCAGGCAGGAACGGTAACAGGAAGCAAGCTGTTCCTCATGAAGCCCGGTCAGCTGTCCCTGCACGATCGGACCGACTGTATGCAGCACATACCGTGCAGGTAAATTAAAGGCGTCTGTGACTTTGGCCTGACCGGTCGGCTCCTCATATCCCTGAGCCTCCATAATCGCAGCACAGGTGTTCCGCAGCTGAATGCCTGCGTAAGTATGGATGCAGTTATCAATGCAATTATGGCATGGCTGATAGCAGCCGGTCATCCCGGAATTGGCGGCATTGACGATCGCGTCACAGCGCAGCGTCGTGATATCGCCCTGCCACAGGCAAAGTTCCGGCTCAATTTCCGGGATCTCGGAAATATCCGTGATTCCCTTTTTCCGGATCTCTTCCTGCAGGAATTCGTCCTGTATTTTCAAAATTTCTTCAGAAATAGGGCCGGGCATGCGGATGTTGAACAGGCTGCGCAGCAAATACCATTGTTCCGTCCTGTCCTCCGGAATTTCCACATTCCGCAGTTCCGGGTTTTCCGCCAGAAGCTCCCGGATCAGATAGATTCTTTTTTCATCCTGATTCATCGCTGCCTCATCTTTACAATCTCGATACGTTTTTCTACAGCATCCACGATCGTTTTGATCCGTTTTTCATCGATCGTTTCCGCGGCGAGCTCAGTGGACAATATGCCGGAAATCATTTCGCGAACATCCGACAGCCGGTCAAAATTGAGCCGGTTGAAATCCGTAACAAGCTCCAATTGTTCTTCATGACTTTGTTTAAACGGTTTGCAGATAATATCAGTCCCGGCCGCGATTCTTCTTTCGACTTTATTGTAACCCAGCGACGAGCCGCAGTCAAAAATTGGAGCCATCCCGATCCATTCAAGGGTTATCGCATTCCGGACAGCGCCGAAATTATTATAATGACGATCTTCATTGGCGATAATAAAATCCAGCATAACCATTTGATCCAAAAAAGATACGACATTTGGAATCCCCAGCATTTCACAGCAATCCACAAAATGCTGCCATGCGGAAACTTCGTTCCGTTTCTTTTTCACCTGAATGATCCGGGCAGCCGGAACCAGCTCTGTTTCCGGAGCAATGAAATCCTCACAGAGACTGTAAGGCTGACCATCGATTTGCGTCACAGTATAAGGAACATGAGGAATCTCCAGACGGTCCATAATTTCAGATGCAACAACCTCATTAAAAGGCTGCTGCCGAAACGGATCAGTTCCGCCTTTCAGCAGGAAACGTTTTCCGTTGATGATCTTCCAGCGCTTTTTCAGATTTCCATCCGAGGTACTGTCCGGCGAATTGTAACTGAAAACATCATGCTTCTTTTTCCCGAACAAAGCATCACCGATATCTTCCGAAAACGGATTTTCAAAAAAATTGATCGTTTTCCAGGACAATCCGCTGCTTTCGGGTTTGACCCAATACTGATCGGAAAGGCTGAGCCCGTAACACCGGGCAAGCAATTGTTTTGAATCATCGATGTCCATAAGATTCAACGCGTCCCGCAATCCCGAGCGCGTGGCAGGAATTGATCTTTCCAGCCACCAACGGTTCAGAGCGGAACGGTCCAATTTGCCGCCTTTATCAGTTACAGCAAGCGGAAGATGTTCAGGAGCAGAAACGCTGTATATTTTCGTGATAAATCCGCTGTCGCTGTCAATTTCGATTTCAGCAGCGGATATTTGTCGGTGCATTAATTCACATTTCATTTTTTCTTGCTCCTTTCTCAATTTTTTGAAAGCTGTTCAGCAGGAACATCGGGAATGCTCTGAACAGTTACTATCTACTAAATTATAAAGCCTGATTGAAGTCTGTGAAAAGCCTTTTTTCGTTTATAATGAATATCAAAAAGAAACGAAGAGTATTTATGAAGAATCAAATCCATACCGGCTCAATACAGAAAGGGAAAAATCTGTGATTATAAAGACACATAATAACAAACGCAAATATATTTTCCTGTGGCTGCTGCTGACAACACTGGTGATCTGCGGCTGCACCGGGAAAACGACACAATCACCTTCACAGGAAAATAAAGCTTCGTTCAACAACTCCGGGTTGAAAGTGGGAGACAGCTTCACTTTCGGAAGCTACGAGCAGGACAACGATCTGAACAACGGAACCGAACCCATCGAATGGCAGGTTCTGGCAATCGAAAACAACCGCGCGCTGCTGATCAGCCGATATGCCCTTGACGCGAAGCAATACAACAAGACCTACATCAACGTAACCTGGTTCCGAAGCACACTGCGGAAATGGCTCAATGAAGAGTTCTACCACAGTGCCTTCAGTCCTGAGGAAAAAACAGGCATTATGGAAGTGAAAAACAGCAACCCGAGCAACAGCTGTTCCCGGGCAAGAGGCGGATTTTCAACAAAAGACAGAATCTTTCTGCTGAGCATCGATGAGGCAGACAAATACTTCACCAATGACACAGCCCGGCAGTGCGAGGCGACTGCCTATGCGAAAGCCAACGGAGCATATGTTGCTGAAAACGGCAACTCCTGGTGGTGGCTGCGTTCCCCGGGTCGGATCGGACAAACCGCTGCAATGGTTCTCAACGATGGATATATCACTTATCCGGGATACGGCGTCGTGGATACCGTGGACGTCGTACGGCCTGCTTTCTGGCTGGACCTTCAGCACTCGAGTCTTTCGTAAAAAATTTCAGGGACTGTCCCACAAAAGACAGTCCCCTAAATTGATTATTCTTGAAGAAGCTCCTCTATCTCCGAACCGGTGAGTTTGTTCTTTTTCATCAATTCCTTCACCAGACGGTCAATGCGGTGCTTATTGGATTTGATAATGTCAATCGAGGCATTCATCTCCTTCCTTAGCATTTCATTGACCCGTTCCCGGACACCCGGGTCCCGCAGTGCGTCATTCATATCCATAGGTGCCATTCCGAAATTCTCATCCATGCCGTAAGCACACAGCATGGCCGTCGCCAGCCGAGCAGCCTGTTCCAGATCACCGGAAGGACCGGTGGAAATCCCGGCCTGTTTCCCGTAATAAACAATCTCCGCAGCCCGTCCGCCAAGGCTGACACGGATACGGCCGAGAAGTTCCTCTTTGGTAGAAAGCGGCGCCATCTCCTTTGCGGAATGTTCCATGTATCCGCCATGATCTCCCCGTGCAACGATTGTCAGGTAAGCCGGCGTATTCCCATTCAGAAAGCACATAAAAGCATGACCGCTCTCATGCCGGGCGACCCGTTCCAGATAATCATACCCCCAATCCTTTTTCGCGCCATGACGAACGAGCTCATAAGCCTCATCGAGAATCGCGTCATCCATTGCTTTTCCGTCTTTGACTGCCATACGGTTCGCCTGGTCGATCACTCCGGTCAAAGCGGCAGGACTCATACCTGTGGAACGCTGTGCGGTACGTTGAATCATTTCTTCGCTCACGCTGTTTCCGGGATGCTTTTTAAGTAAAGCTCTCAGCAGCTGTTCCCGTTCCTCTTCATTGGGCAGGTCCACCAGGATCTGCCGGTCAAAACGTCTGGCAAGCGCAGGATCAATAACACCCATGCCGCCTTTGCCCTCTTCCACATCAAAATTCGTAGCTGCCATTACAAAAACCGGTTTGCGCGGGTCCACAGCAAAGCCATCCATCTCCGTCAGCAGCGCGTTCAGCGTTGTCTCCTCAGCATGCGTACCCACACCCGAAGTCCTCTTTCGCCCAATTGTGTCGATTTCGTCGATAAAAATGATGGATGGGGCATAGCGCCGCGCCCGTTTAAACAAATCTCTCACAGCTCTCGGACCGGATCCTATATAAATATTTACAAAGGAACTGGCAGCTGCCGGCAGGAACGCCACATCCGTTTCTCCTGCCAATGCCTTCGCCAGCATGGTTTTCCCGGTTCCCGGAGGTCCATAGAGCAGAACACCCTTTGGGGGCTTGATGCCTTGGGCACAGAATTTTTTCGGATTTTTCAGGTATTCGACAAAGAATTTCAGCTCCTGCTTGGCATCTGACGCCCCGATCACGTCGGAAAAATGGATGTTCGGTTTTTCCACATCATCCAGCACCGCTCCGGAATCATCCGCTTCTGCAGCCCGCTTGAGCATAAAATCCCGCAGACGGATCACAACCTGTGTTTGATCTTTGGAAAGCGCAGGTGCTGTTTCAAAGAAAAGAATCTTATGTTCTCCTGCGATGCGGGCCGCGGAATGCTGCAGATAAAGCTTTCCGCAGATATCCTCCAGCGTTTCCTCAAACACTGTAAAATCCTCATCAGGCATGGTGATCTTCCCCCGTGCCCCTGCCCGCACAAAGTTCATGGTCAGTTCCTCGTCCAGGTCAAAGGAGGGTGTTTCCAGCAGATACACCGGAATCTCCGGCAGCCGTTCCGTCAGCATGCGCAGCAGCCGGTTTCCATCCTTCAGCGATTTCGCGGCCATGGGAGAGTAATTGAAGCCCACATTCGTTGAAAACGGATCGGCATTGTTCAATTCGCCCATGATGGTGGCCAGCCATAATTCCGGGCTAACGCTTTTCTCCGTCACGTCCAGCAGAACCAGCTGAATATCTTTTTCACCGGCAAGCGCCAACGCTTCATCGACATTCTGCGTACCGTAAAAAGTAAAGTCCGGCAGGTTTTCCCGACAATGCTCAGCAAAATCTTCGTCACCGTAAATCAGGACCTCCGCCTTTTCCTGCGGATAAAACAGGGATCGGATCTCGGCCTCTGTTGATTCGGTTTCAGCCATAAACGTGATTCCATTCAGCTTTTTCAGGGCGGAAGGGATGTGATCCTGATCCCACAGTCTGCAGAGTTTGTAAATCTCGTTTTTGAAAAACAGCTCGGTTTGCGCGCGTACTGTCCGCGCATCCGCGGCACCTTCCCGAAACATCAGCGCAGTCGGGACCATTTCATCAAAGGAAACCCGAATGCCGTATTGTTTCTCAAACAAAGCACAGAAACGTTCCAGTTCCCGTCCGGCTACTTTTTCCAGGTCATGTGCCTTCAGATGATTGAAAAGCAGCGGCCACCCCGTACCCAGACGGCTGGTGATTGCGGCAGGAAAAAACGGGACACCGGTGCGCGGGTCTTTTTCCGTCTCCAGCGCGTTCAGAATGGTCTGACGGGGAACACCAGCAGCGTTCTGACGGGAATCGCCCTCATACAGTGATTTACAGGCGTTCGTCGTAAAGATAATGATGGTATCTTTGAAAGAAACCGTATCGCCGGTATAGCGGTCGCTCAGCCGTCCGGCATCCAGGATCTGTAAAAAGATCTGGATCACATCCAGATGCGCCTTTTCGATTTCGTCAAACAGCAGCATGCAAGAGGGATTTTCCGCTACAAACCCGGTCAGCGCACCTTCTTTCGCTCCGCGATAGCTCTTTTCCCAGCCGATGAGTTCTGTTTGGGAATCACGGTCAGCAAAAGAGGACATATCGAAACGCTTGAATGGCATATTGATTGCCTGGGCAGCCTGCTCGGAAAGGAAGGTCTTGCCCACCCCGGGAGGGCCGGCAAAAACGAAGATCGCCTTGGGACGCTTGCGGTCAATATCACTGGCGGCAAGCACCTCGGCAGCAAAAATTCCTTCCGCAAAGGCATGCACCACGTGATCCTGTCCCTGCACCACATTCAGCAGCTCCGCCCGCAGCTTACGGACCCGATTGGTCAGCTCGGGCAAAAACGCCAGCGACATCTCATCTACCGGAGCGTCCGCTGCCTCATTCGGTTTCACATTTTTATTTTCAGCGGATTTGAAATTACACACCTGCAGGATCGTATCTGTCGGTTTTTTGATGATGGCTGTCAGCAAATCTTGTGCGTGCGCTTCAGTCCGCTTGTTTTTCCGCGCGATCTCCAGCGAATCATCAAGGTAAGCTTCCAGTTTGTCCGGGTCGCTGCTGCCGCCATGTTTCAGCACATGCCGCAGTTCAGGGCGGGCTTTGCTGGTATCAACTCCATGCTTGACGAACATCGCCTTGACTTCCGCGATGTCGTTATCCACTTCCTGTATCTTCTCCCTGAACCCATCTTCCGACCTGATCTCCGCTAACTTAAGCAGTCCGAGGAACATATATTCAACCCCGAACTCGAATTTCCGCATGTTACCGGCTTCTGCCTTGGCCCGCAGCGCCACATATTTCATTGATAAAGACAAATTATTACTATCCATTCACCCGCTTCCTTTTTATTTTTCGATCATTCCCCTTCCGGCATGCCTCAAACGACTTACGTGCTTTCCCTTCATTCATCTTTCTCAAACGTTTTCTTTTCTCCCGAAACGAGCCTTCCGGAATAAGATAATCCAATCATCGTTTTATATGCATTAATAAGCAGCTGATTATTTTCTGAATTTTGCTTTGATAACCTCCGGTCTGATAAAGCCAAAACCACGATTTCGGAATTCACACAGGAGCAGATGCACCTGTTCCGAGTCAGGCTGCCCGATAGCAGCTTTGAATGTGTCGATGACAGTGTCAACCGGGGCAGTATTTTCTGACCAACCGGAAAATTCCAATTCTCTCAACAGGGCGTACACACGAACCACATTCCCGCAGACTGCATAAAGCATACTGCTGTCCGGTGAAAATTCAAGCTGATATACCGTCTCATACAAATGAATTTCACGGATCAGCGACCGATCCTCAAGTGACCAAAGCTGAATATTTCCGACATTGATTGTTGCCAATAACGTTCCATCCGGGCTGACCCGATACTGATCCGACGCAGAAAACTTGTTTCGCTCATGAGGCCGGAAGCTGTAATCGGTGCGCCACGAAACGGTATCCATTTGTATGAATCCCTCTTCCGTGAAGAGATATAGATTCTTACCATCCGGAGACAAATCAAAATCGAGACAGCCCTCATAAACAGGAATGGTTTTGATCAACATTCCTTTTTTTACATCATAAAGGAGAAGGTTTGATGGCGTCGAAACGATCATCCGATCCCCGGAGGGCATGAACCGGATCCGCTTGGAGCATAGTATATCTTCCTTCCACTCACAAACCAGATGTCCGGTGTCAACATTCCACAGGCAAAGCGTATGATCATCTCCGGTTCCGGCCGCCAGCAGTTTTTCATCCGGACTGAAACTCAGACCGGAAAAACAGAAAGCTTCTTCATTCCCCCGGAGCTCCCTGAGAACATCCCCCTGCTGCGCATCCAGCACCAGAACAGAATCATATCCACCGACAGCAAGTTTTTTTCCTGAACGAGAATAAGCCAGGCTGGAAAGGATATTCGCACCATCGAAGTCTTCCGGCATACGAAAATCTTTAACCCGGGAACCCAGATCATCCCGAATCTGGATGACATTCTCCCGCGAAAACCTGACCGCAGCCGTATTTTCCTGCGGATTCGGGCAGATTGAACCGTGCCTGAGCATGGTAGGGAGCTCAAAGAAGTCATCAAGAATATTAAACGAAGAAATTTCATAGACATTTGTCAGTTCGTTTCTGAAGCAATACGCCATGATCTTTCTTCTCAGCGGGAAAAAGGCATGCGGATCAAATTTTTTTTCTGCTTCTTCCAAAAGCACAAGGCTTTTACTGATGTCTCCCTGTTCAAGTGCAGTTGTTATCTCATTCCGCAAGTGCTCCACCGACCGCTCCATACTGATCGCCACGTCGTAATCCTTGATACGGCTCAATTCCCACTGTGCACGGGGAATCTCCGCATTGACATCCCAGACCATCACATTCTTGTCCCAGTCACAGGCCGCCACCATGGTAAGATCGGATGACGCATCAAGACTTTCAATCCTGACTTCAGATGTATGGAAAACACGCTCACATTCCCAGGTTCCGGCCTTCCACAGGTTTACATTATGCAGTGAATCTGAGACCAGGATCGTTGATCCATCCGGACACACCCACATTTTTTCAAGCGGCACCAGTGTTTTGTATTTCTCACAGTTCAACGATTTCGGATCCCATACGCCAAAGCCATCCTCTCCGCAAGTATAGATAACACTGCCATCCGCTGAAAAACTGATATCTGATATTCTGTGATCTGCTTCATTCAGATCAAGCAGATGATAACTTTCTTCATCCCATACAGCAATCATACTGGAGGAACTGCCTAAAATAACAGCACACAATAACTTCCCGTCAGGACTGATATCGATCGAACAAACCGTTCCATAACTGAAAACATTTCGTCCCATTTTAGTTCCCGGAGCGGACTTTTTCAATTCATATTCTGCAATAAGCTCACCGGAGATAAAGTTCCATTTCAGGATCTTGTCTGGTCCTGAGGTATAACAAAAGGTGCTGTCCGGGTGAATACAAAATGCAGTGACAGGTTTTTGATGTCCATAACTCCCGGAAGCAGTTAACATACGCAGATGCTTTCCCGTTTTCGCGTCAGCAATGAACAAGGTTTCTGCTTCTCCGGGATTAACAAGCACATCTTTAAGCAGGGTCGGATGGTGATAAGATTCCATTTTGTGATAAAGCAGATATTTGCCGTCAGAAGACAGCTTCAGCATATCCACCAGCGTTTCACCGACCAGATCCGGCCGGTTGAAAACTTCTTTCAGTGTTACCGCATCATAACAGGAGATACTGTCGAAACCTGTATAAATCTTCTTCCCATCAGAGCTTAAACAAACCTGTGGGTGATGCAAGTTAATTCCGAAATTGCTAACTGTCCTGCTTTGACAATTGAAAGAACGAGGTTCAGAGTTTTTTCGCTCAGCATAGATCTGCCGGACCTTCTCCTGCCATTCACTTCCGCTATCTTTACCGGCAGTCAGAGAAGCACAGCGCCGAATCAAGTCCGTGCCATTGATCTTCCCTCTCCGCCACAAATAAAGGCTTTGATTGTAAATCGTTTCCGCATGATCCGGCTCTTTATTATGTGCCAAATTCCAATATTCTTCGGCTTTTTCAGGCTGTCCCATATCCAGATAAGAAAGAGCACGGTTATTGAATGAATCCGCTGTATCTGACGCGGCTTTCGTCTCCGGACGAGGATAAGTCTTTCCGGTGAAATTCTTGTAAATATTGAGGAGCTCTTTTTCAATCACAGCAAAATCATGAGGACGGTCATCGGGATCCGCAGCCATACATCTTGCAAGAAGTTTCTGAAGCGGCAGCGGCATAACGACCTTTGCATCCACAGCACTGAAATAGCTTTGGCAGCCCATGCCGGCTACGACCCCATTGGACCAGGGACGGCTGCCGAGGTACATTTCCATCACGGAAACTGCCCAGGAATAGATATCCGTACGACGGGTCAGCAATTTGCCATCCATTTGCTCCATTGAACAGTAAGCAGGGGTATAGCCGCCGGATGGTGCCATATGCGTCGCACCGGCATCATCATACAGTGTCGCATCACCTTCCAGAACAGTCAGTTGCGCCCGAGCTTTCGCCAGCCCGAAATCCGCGGCTTTCGCTTTCCAGTCCCCGGTGAGCAGCAGATTGTCCGGTTTCACATCCTGATGAATCAGGCCTTTCTCATGAGCGTAATGCAGTCCCCGTGCATACTGAATGGCGATATCCAGCAGCCGCGCATTCACATCAGCTTCGGCCCCTTCATAAAGTGATCCGTCCTGAATACGGTTTTCCAGACTGCCGTTCTCCATCCATTCTGAGAAAATGGTCGGAACGCCCTCGATTTCACGGACATAATAACAGGAAACAATGTTCGGATGCAGTCCCAGATCGATCCAGGTTTGGCATTCTTTGATAAAATTATCCTTCGACCTCTCATCTGAAAACAGCTGCGGCTGTGGACGCTTCATCGCCAGGTCCACATTCCATCCGATATGATGAACCTTCCAAACCGAACCCATCCCGCCATCAATTTGGTTTGAATCGATCCGGTAGGTATTCATCAGCAATTCTCCCCTGACAAATTGCCGTGGACCGTTCGCTGTAAGATTGTCTGAGTTATCAACCGCATCACTGAGGTTTATTCTCCGGGCCGCCTCTGTTTGAGCAGCAGCCAGCAGCTGAGCCCAAAAATCCTGATCATCACCTGAATTTCCAAAACTGCTGAGCTGCGTGTTATCGTCTGTCATCGCCATTTTTCTCTCTTTTCAAGTTTTCATCCATCCGTAAACCGCTACTTGTTGATACGAATCACCACCGCTGAGATGTTGTCCCGCCCGCCATGCGCATTAGCACTGCCGATGAGTTTTTGACAGATACCATCCAATGATCCATCTGACTTCAGGACCTCCGTGATCTCCGGTTCCGGCACCATGCCGTAGAGACCGTCGCTGCACAGCAAAATAACATCCCCGGGCTGAACCCTGACCCGCCAGGTGATTGGTTCGGCAGGCGCTTCCATGCCTACAAAAGCTGTCAAACGGGAGTTCGCGGGACTCTCCGCCGCTTCTTCCCGAGTCATCAATCCACTGCGGACCATCAGCCCGGCGATATTCATATCTTCACTTACCTGCTTCAGCTCGCCGTCCCGCTGCAGATAACCGCGGCTGTCTCCCAGACCGATATATATGGCCTCATCTGCAAACAGCCAGACACCAGCCAGCGTCGCACCGTAATCAAATCGTTTCGGAGAATTGCCCTTTTGATACAGTGCGTCACTCAGCATCCTGGCTGAAGACGCCAGCATCTCCGCCGCGTCCTCCGCTGATGTATTTTTTGAGCAGTTCCGTGCGCTGATATCCACCAGCTTCGGCATGGTTTCACTGACGTAAATTGCCGAATCTTCTCCATACAGTAAACCGCCCATGCCATCAGAAACAGCAAAGAAATCCTGTTCGGGATGCAGGATGATGCGATCCTGATTGGTTTGACGCAGCGATCCGATATCACACAAACCCGCATAGGTATAAACATGTGAAAACTTCTCTTTGCTCATCACAAAATTCCTTTACAATACTCTCTCACATTTGAAGGCAGCGCAGCAACCAGATCCCTGCGCAGCGCTGCGGCGGATTTGTATCCGATAGAGGGGTCTTCCACAAGTGCTTTATCAATTACCGCTGCCATTTTTTCCGGAATCGCTGAATTCCGTTTGCGGATCGGGATCGCTTTTTCCAGAATAATAACCTGCCAAGGGTTTTTCCCACTGTAGAAATCTTTTGGAAATTTTCCGGTAAGCATATAATAAAAAGAAGCCGCAGCTGCCCAGACATCCACTTCCGGTTTGGCGTATTTACAGTTCATCGCCTGCTGCTTCGGCATAAAGACCGGAGTCCCTTTAATGGAACCGGTTTTGGATACCTGGGATTTTCCGGCGGTATTGAAGGCCTTCGCCAGACCAAAATCTGCGACCTTTGCCACCGGATGATCACTTGTATCGGAAAGAAAAACGTTGCCGGGTTTGAAATCACGATGAACCACCCCGATTGTGTTGACCTCTTTCATACCACGGAACAGTCCTGCCTTCACCAGCACATCGATATCCATGTTGTGAACATAATCCAGGCCGGAAAGCACCTGCAGCATGATCCAGGTCGCCAGCTCAATGCTCAGCTTACCGCCTTTCTGCTCGATCAGGTCATCCACACTGCCGCCCTCACAGAGGTCCATGAGGATGTAAAGCGTTCCGTTCGCATCACCGGTTTCATAGCCTTTCACCACATTCTTATGATCCAGACATTTGCAGATATCCGCCTCACGCATAAAAAGTTTCCGCGCGTTTTCATCCATACCTACCTTCGGCAGGATGGTTTTGAGCGCAAAGTCTTTGCCGGTTTTGCGGTTCCGGACTTTCCAGACCGTACCCATGCCGCCTTCACCGAGCTTTTTGACATTGTCGTATCCCGGAATGATTGAAGGTCCGCTGGGCTTCTCCGGCTTTTGCGCCGGTTGATTGTTTTTCAAAATGATCCCCGCCAGCGCGGCATTCAATATCTCTGCTTCCTCCGCGAGGCATTTGGGACAAAGGGCATTGTCCGGAGCTGCAGGCGTGAACAGCTTTCCGCAGTTCTTACATTTTTTCTGTTTCGTTTTCTGCGCCTGCTGCTGAAGTTTCAGCTCTTCTTCTTTCCGCCTTTTTTCCTCATCCAGTCGTTTTTTCTCTTCTTCTTTCCGCCTGCGTTCCTCTTCCTCTTTTTCCTTCTGAACAGCCTTCCAACATTTCTCACAAATGCGCTGACCTTCATCATTCGTCCAGACCAGGCCTTTACTATGCGGAGGCAAAACCGGCAATTCCGCACCGCAGCGCGCACAGTTCTCACTTGTTTCCACTTTCAAAGAAATCTCACACTGTCTCCCCAGTCCCAACACATCGCCATCTTTCATCTCAAAAGAATCATGGGCCTCTTTCTGAGCCTCTTCCAGAGACTGGTCACGGTCCCGCTGACCGATCTTTTCTCCATTCAGGAATGTGCCATTCAACGAGCCGAAATCCTGCAGGACAACCTTCGGAGGTGTGATCTCCAGCAGGCAGTGATAGCGGGAAACTGTTTTTTCCGGAACAACGATCGCACAATCTTCCTGCCGTCCGATCACTGCCCGGCTGACTTCCGAAAACTCATAGGTTTTTCCTTCATTTTCACCTTTGGTAATAGTTAAAATCACTTTTGAAGACATAAACGAACCTCCCTACTTTCTGACAAGCAGCCAGGCGCCAACAGCTGACATGATGACCGCGATCACGGTATAAACGCACAGAATGATCTTCACCCACAGCTGCATCGGGGACCAGCCAAACAGCCAGTGCAGGAAGAGCACAAGCTCCGGGATGAAAAGCGAAATATGCAGACGGAATATAAACCGGACGATATTGAACATCTTTCCGCGGTACCATTTTGCATGGACCGCCTGGTGCCAACAGCTGAAAATGGTGAAAAACATTGTCCAGAGAGTCAAAAATCCATAGCACCAGAAAACCTTGATATGCCAGGGTTTGAATGGTTTATCATAAGCCCAGATGGCAAACAGCAGCGCCACCGGAAATGCCAGATTTCCGGAAACAGACTGGAATATAACTTTCCCGACCGGTCCTTCATTGCTCCCATATTTGATTTTTTTCTTCTCGTCTTCCGGACCGTAGTGCAAGCTGTTATAGATGATCGACCCAACAGAAAACACCAGCACACAAAACACGCCACCCACATATTTCAGCCAGCGCGGCACATAAGGCAGCGGACTGGGTTTGAAGGTCAGGAACCGCCCCATAACATATTCCCGCCATTTCGGGAAATAACCAGGTACACAGAATTCAAAGAGATAAACCGACATCAGAGAGAGGATCAGCAGGATATCGAATATCTGCCGTGTGAACAGCGCCCAGGCAGGCCACTTGCGCTCCATCAGATAAGTAATGCCTCGCAGATGGTAATAAACACTCACAACAATGAAAGCATTGATGCCGAAAGACCACCAGGCCGTCGGCGGTTTGGTGACATAATGGGTGAAATGCTCCAGCGCGAAGAGCGCACCGCAGAAAACCACCGCACCCAACAAAAAATATTGCAGAAATCCCCAAAAAGCCGAACCCCGAAACTGAAACGGTCCGATAAAGGTCCATAAATCTTTTTGTTTTTTTGGTGCCTGTTTTTGAGGCTGTGCCTGCAGTTCGTTCAGTTTCGCTTTTTCCCGTTCCAGATGAATGCGATAGTCATCGAGATGGTTCTCCCGTTCATCCAGAGCTTTCCGATCTTTTTCAAAACGATCCCTATCATTTTTAAGTTGTTCCCGGTCAATGTTTAGCCGCTCCTGCCTGTCAAAGAATACTTCCTGCTCTTCTTCAAGAATTTTCCGCTCTACCTCAAATTGCTTTTTCTCTTCGCTAAACTGTTTCCGTTCTGCTTCAAACTGCTTTTTTTCTTTCTCAAAACGTTTCCGTTCTTCATTAAGAAGTTTCCGTAATTCATCAAGGTTCGGCTCCGGTTCGTCAATCGTCTGATTAGGCTCAGATTCGGCAATCGTCTGATTAAGCTCAGATTCAACAATCGTCTGATTGGGATCTTGATCAGTTCCACTGATGGAAAACAGGGTATCGCTGTTTTGAGAGGGGAGTGGCTTGTGCTGAGGCGGTTTTTGTTTTGCCGGCTTTTTTGTTCCATATCTGGCATCGTCTTCCGCAGCAGCGGGTGAGATATCCAGACTGTTGAGCCAGCTGACCGTGGGCTCTGATTTTTCCAGGACTGCATTCGCCAAATCCAGGGTACTCACAGCCTTCGCACCGGCGATTTCGACAGCCCTGCCGAGTACAGATGGATCATTATGGAAAGCAGCCGGGTCCTGATATGCCTTTACTCTCAGCTCCTGTTCCGCCATGGCGATACTGTTGATCTGCTTTTCCAGCATCTTCCGCAGCTTCTTTGCCTCAGTAAGGTATTCCTTTTTGTTCATCGGTTCATCCAGATACTTTGCCATGAGCAGCAGAGCATATAAAAAATGCTCCACACATAACGTGCCGCTGTTTGTATTCAGCTTCAGCATCTGCGCCTGTGTCAATACTTCCTGAACACTTTTACTGATTTCCATATATGCGCCTCCCTGTCGGATTTGTAACAAGAAACATATCTATTCAGAAGGGAGCACATAGGGATTGGCACCTTGTACAACGCAGCCCAAACAAGCGTGCCAGTCCCCATGTACGTTGTTCAAGCTCTGAATAATTACAATAATTATAAAAAGGGAGATACAAAAATAGGTGGGCAGGCTGCCCACTTTTTAATAATTCTTTGTTCCAAACAAAAACGTCTGCTGATTTTCAACAAATCAACAGACGTTTATCTCTCAAAATGTGAAAGTTTCAGGCGCTTCAGTGAAAGAGCTGAAGGTCGCCACAGCGTTTTTGAAGTACAGCATCTGCATGTTGTCATCATCCGCACTGTACATACCCTTCAGACTCGGCATCTTTTCCAGCATGGCAACTTTGATATCATGATTGTCATCGTTCACAAGCTCACCCGACACACGCAGCCATTTTCCGCCTTTGAATGCGCAGATTTCGGCTTTCGGATTCGCGGCAAGCTGTTTGGAAACAGGCTTCACCTTTCCGGTCTGGATGTAAAGCTTTCCGTCATAGAGGAGAACCGTTCCGAAAGGACGGACTCTGGGCTGGTCGCCTTCAACCGTCGCGAGATAATAGGTTTGCGCTTCATCCAGAAAATTACAAACTTTTTCAATACCTTCCATTTTTAAACTCCTTATTTTCAGATTTGATTTAAGGAAGCACTGATTAATTGAGGTTCGGGGACGGTTCTCACGAGGAACGAGGAGAACTGTCCTCACGCCTTTATCGGAATTAATCAGCGTTTCCTTAAACAAAAGATTTGATTTCTCTATTATAATCATATTCATACCATTATGGTAAGTATTCAGAACTAAGGAAAGCACTGAGTGTTACTTTTCATGGAACTGCCGGGGACAGTCCCATAAAGGGACAGTCCCCGGCCTCAGGTTTGGACACATATAAGGATTCACAGCATATGGAACACGGATATTCTTATCTTATGTTTCTCCTGGCAGCAGGAATGGCCATCTATGCCGCACTGGTCAGAGCCGACGGATATGACCTGATCCCCAAAAATTGGGCGGCCAATCCAAAGGATAAAAAAGCATATGCAAAGGAGTTTTCCAATGTTCTTTTTCTAACCGCGTGCGCACCGCTGCTCAGCGGGATCGTCGGATTGTTTGGCAGCAGCGGACTCAATATCGGGATCGCCGCTGCTGTTCTTATCGTCAGTTTTATTCTTTTGATGAAAACAGGCATCGGAAGGATGAACAGCTTGAAATAAGTCATAAAAAAGCGATGATTTATTCAACTGAGTCAAAAGTGACCTGTTTTCGTTGACTCAGACTTGAGTCAACAAAACAGGTTGCATTGACTCTTCAACGTGAAATCACCATTAATCAGCGTTTTCTAAGAAATGAGGTAAATATGACAGCTGAAAAAAACTATAATTCCAATGTAATCACCAGAAAATTTCTGGACAGCCTGATGATCGAACAAAGGCTGATCGATTCCGTCCTTCCCTCTGCCGAAACCACGATCCTCGGGAAAAAGTTTTCCACGCCCATCATGAATGCCGCCTTTTCCCATCTGGAAAAAGCTCATCCGGGGTATCCGGTTGAAATGGCGAAAGGCTTCCAACAGGCCGGTGCGCTCAACATGTGGGGCATGAGCACTGACGAGGAGATGAACAATATATACGCAACCGGAGCTGATACCATCGAAATCATCAAACCGTATACAGACGAGGCTCTGATCTTCCACCGCATAGAATTCGCAAAGGCGCACGGAGCGTTCGCGGTCGGCATGGACATCGATCATGCTTTCGGCAAGTACGGCACATATGATGACGTTGCCGGGTTCAAAATGGAACCGAAAAGCCTGATCCAACTGACCCGCTACATCAATGCAGCAGGAGACCTGCCTTTTGTCGTCAAAGGTGTTCTGAGCGAATCAGACGCGGAAAAATGTGCTGAAGCAGGCGCCCGTGCCATCATCGTTTCTCATCATCATGGGATTTTTGACGGAGCAGTTCCGCCGCTCCTCATCCTGCCCGATATTCTGGAAACAGTCGGGGATGAGCTGGAAGTTTTTGTCGACTGCGGGTTCGAAACAGGACTGGATGTGTTCAAAGCGCTTGCACTCGGTGCGAAGGCGGTCAGCGTCAGCAGACATATTCTGGATAAGACCTATTCAACCGGCGCGGACGGGATCGAAAAGGAAATCAGAGCCATGACCGGTGAACTTGTCTCATACATGGGACGCACCGGCTTCGAAACCACGGATCAAATCAATGATTCCGTGATCTGGGATTTGTAAATCCAGAAGACATTAATTGAGATTCGGGGACGGTTTTGCGCGGAGCGCAGAACTGTCCTCTCGCCTTCGCGGGAATTAATCCGCATTTGCCTAACAAACAAACTGTAAATGAACAGAACCATACACGCAGACAGCAAAGTAAGGGAAGCAGGATTTGTGATGGCAGCTCACCACTGCCATCCGTATTACGAGCTTTTTTATGTGGAAACCGGAGGATGCAGGTTTACGATCGAAAACAACATGTACGACCTGCACCCCGGAGATTTTATCCTGATCCCGCCGTATGTGCTTCACTACACCCGGTACCTGTTCGGTTCCTGCAAACGAAACACGATCTTTTTCAACGGGCAGGACATCAGCGAAAATGTAAAAAAACTGCTTCCGGGGGAAGGCAGTTTCTTTGACGAAATGCGAATCTTCCATGTCCCGGAAGCCTACCGAAAGCAGATTTCGCTGTTATTTTCACAGATGATCACGGAGGGAAAAATCTCCGATAATTTCTCCTCTCCAATTCTGGAAATGATCCTGCAGACGATGTTCCTGTTATGCGGAAGGGTCTGCAATTTTTTTCAGGACATACCCGCGGAAATTCACACAACCGACCGGCAAATCCTTACCGCCGCCAAATATATCAGTGAAAAATACACCGAGCCAATCACAACCGCGGAGATTGCTGCGGCGGTTGGCTTCAGTCCGAATTATCTGAGCAAAAAATTCCGGGAAGCTGCCGGGATCGGTGTGCATCAATATCTTTCTTTTATCCGGCTAAAGCATGCGGCGGAGGAACTGATCTCCACAAACGACCCGATCACGGAAATCGCCTTCCGCTGCGGGTTTTCGGACAGCAATTACTTCAAAGACGCCTTCAAAAAAGCATACGGACTCGCCCCGAGAGAATACCGGAAAACCCATTAATTTGCAGCTGTTTATGGATGCAGCACACAGTGCAGTCTTTTTGCGCCGTTCTGCCGCACCAGGTCTGCCTTTTTGCTGCCCGTTCCGCCGCACCAGGTCTGCCTTTTTGCTGCCCGTTCCGCCGCACCAGGTCTGCCTTTTTGCTGCCGCTCCGCCGGCACAAAAAGACTGCACTGCATGTTATTATGCTTACAGAATCCGTTTTCCAAAACACTGTTGATTAATCTGTATTATTTCCTCAACTTTGTCGATTTTCCATGGTTTATTATTGAATTTCAGTGTATTCTATATACAGATTAAATGAAGATTAAAGGCCTGACAAAAATGGAAGTCAAAGCAACACTTACGAAAAAAGATGAAAAATTTCTCGAACAGAGCCTGAATGCCCCGATGTGGAAGGTCATTCTCAAAGTCGGCACTCCGCTGGCGCTCTATCAAGCGCTCAGCCAGCTTTTTGTTATCCTCGACACCATGATGGCAGCGCATATCAGCAAGGAATCCGTTTCCGCAGTCGCCTATCTGGCCCAGTTGAACCATATACTTTCAGCAGTCGGCGGCGGTCTGGCAGTCGGAGCAGGGATCCTGATCAGCCGCGCTTACGGAGAAGGCAATTTCACCCTGGTGCGGAAACGCGTCAGCAGCCTGTATGCAATTGCCTTTGCCGCAGGGCTCGCGATTTTACTGGGCATTCTTCCCTTCACGAATCAATTTCTGCGCATGGCAGGGACACCGGAAACGCTGATCACCGTCGGGACGCAGTATTTTATCGTACAGCTCTTCACCCTGGTCATTACCTTCCTGAACAACGTTTATATCGCTGTGGAACGGGCAAGAGGAAACACGGGACGTATTTTCCGGCTGAACCTGCTGATTATTGTGGTGAAGCTCTCCCTTACCGCACTGTTCGTTTATATTCTGAACGGCACTCTGGTCATGATCGCGGTCGCATCACTGGCATCTCAGGCACTGCTGTTTGTGTTCGCGATCAAAAACAGTCTGGATGGCGACGGCGCATTCACCTTTTCACTGAAAGCAGTCTCCATGAAAGGTGAAGTCACCGCCCCGATGATTACCCGCTCCATTCCGGTCATCGTGGAAAAAGCTCTGTTCGCCTTCGGGAAAACTATCGTCAATTCCATGTGCACCGTCTACGGAGACCTGATGGTCGGCGCCATGGGCGTTTCCAACAACCTGGGTGGCATTACCACCAATCCGCAGAACGGATATCAGGAAGGGACAGCCTCTATCATCAGTCAAAATTACGGTGCCGGGAAATATAAAAGAGTCCTGGAGGCATTTTATGCCGCTCTCGCGGTCAATGTCATCATCGGGATCATCATTTCCGGAATTGAGATTTGGCAGATGGATTTCTTCGCCGGACTGTTTGACTCAGGAAGCCGTGAGTTTCACGAGATGATCAAACTGGTTTACCGCTATGAAGCGCTGGGCGCTGTTCCGCTGGGTGTGAACGCGGCTGTTCTGGCACTGCTTTACGGGCTCGGGAAAACCAAACTGACACTGGTGCTGAATTTTTCGAGGGTTTTTGTCTTTCGCATTCCGGTGTTCTGGTATCTGCAGAATTACACAAACTACGGCGAAGCCAGCGTAGGCATCGTGATGATGGTCAGCAACATCGCTTCCACCGTCATGGCCGCAATTGCAGCAGCCTTTGTGATCCGCAATTTCAAAAAGGAATATATCGGGGACAATGACCGGCAGCGCAGCCCGGAACCCAAGGGTATCCTCCGGGAAAAAGCCAGTTTGTAAAAATAATTACTGATAAAATGGTTGGGGACGGTTTTGCGCAAAGCGCAGAACTGTCCTCCCGTTTTCACAGGAATTAAACAGCGTTTTCTAAATGGCAGAGCACATGGGGACAGTCCTTTTGTGCCGATTGTACGATAAAAAAGGTCCGCCCCCATGTGCATCACTCAATACAAATAAATTCTCTTATCCCCGCAGCGGAGCGATATCGATCGGCATGCCGCCTTTCAAACGGGACTCTTCCGCAGCCAGAGCTGCCAGGTGGCTTTCGATCGATGTCTCCAGCGTCGTAATCGTGTTATCTGTCTTTTTTCCTTCCAGATAATCCAGGAAAGAGAGAATCAGCCCTCTGTCACCGCCGCCATGGTCATTAAAATCATTTTTCGGCTTTCCAAAATCGATGATTTCCGGTTCCTTCCCAAATTCACAGATTCGGATGATGTTGCGGTTCATATCGCCCCAAAGATCACCCATGGTTCCCATCACCTTGATCGTCCGTCCGCCGATGCTGGTAAATGCACTCATCATCAATGACAATGCCGCCCCGTTTTCCATCTGCATATTGACGATTTGGTTGTCCACAACGTCATTGTCGCAAGCATATACGCAGCGGCCGTAAGGACCATTTTGAATCGCTTCCCGGATCGTTTCTTCCGTCGGATTTTCAGACAGAATATCCACCGGCCACTCCGTGTTTCCTTCCAAAACGCCCGTATCTTTATTATAAAGATAAATCTTTTCCGCGTCATACGGGCAATTCTCTTTCGCCCGGCAGCCGTCAAGACAGCGGGCAGCGGCACCTTCCGGAGCGTTTTCCGGTTTAAAATGGATGAGAGAACCAAAAGAAGAGACCTTTTCACAGCGGCTGCCGCACAGCCATATCAGATAATCCAGGTCATGACAGCATTTCGCCAGAATCATAGGGCTGGTCTCTTCCGAACGCCGCCAGTTGCCGCGGACAAAACTGTGCGCCTGATGCCAATAGCGGACATTTTCCAGCGCCTGAATGTTGACGACCCGTCCCAGTCTGCCGCTGTCAATCGTTTCCTTGATGAGTTGGAAAAAGGGCGTATATCGCAGCACATGGCATACCACAACACTGCGGTTTTCTTCCCGCGCCACACGGACGATTTTCTGTAATTCAGAAAGATCAGGTGAAACAGGTTTTTCCAACAGCACGTCATAACCTTTACGAAGAGCCGCGACAGCATGACCAACATGCTGCCGGTCCTGCGTACAGATGAGCGCGGCATCTGCCAGTTTCGGTTGAGCGAGCAGCTCTTCCGCGGTATGATATCTCCTTTCAGGCGGAATGTTATGTTCATTTCCACCAATCGCCAAACGCTCTTCATTGGGGTCCGCCACAGCAACGACCTCCGCACGATCCCGCAGATTCAACAGTTCCGTTCCATAAGCATTTTTACCCCGGCTGCCAAGTCCGATGATAACGAGTGAAATTTTTTTGTGCATAAACGAATCCTTCTCAATAAGATTTATTTCTCAGTATAAAAAGTGTAACTGTTCATAATCAATTTTTTGATGCTCTCCAATCAAAAGAGATACTATGAGACAGCGTATTTTTTTGATAACTGATAACTTCTAACTGCTAACGAATTATCTGACACTGTCCAATGCCTGAGCCAGATCTTCTTTGAGAAGGTCAAGATCCTCGAGACCTGCATGGACCCGGATCAGGGAAACACGGTCGTCCGGAATAGCTTCTCCCTCTTTGAATACAAGTGCGGTTGGTTCAAACAGGCTCTCATATCCGCCCCAACTGACAGCCAGCTTGAAGTATCTGACATGGTTGGTGATGGCGATAACCTTGCTCAGGTCTCTTGTTTTCAGCCGGAAAGAAAACAGACCGCTGCCGCCCCGCATCTGTTTTTTCGCCAGTTCATACTGTGGGAAGGATGGCAGCAGCGGATAATTGACCGTTTCTACATCATCCCGGGCTTCCAGGAATTCGGACAGCCCCAGCGCGTTGCGGTAATGAACAGGCATCCGCAGATGAAGGGTGCGGAGGTTGCGCAGGATCAGCCATGCCATAAAGGGATCCGGCACCTGGCCCTGCATCATAAATTCCGTATTGAAGATCCTCGTGATATCTTCTTTATTTCCGCAGACTACACCGCCGACAATATCGGAATTACCGCCGAGATATTTGGAAGCGGAGTGTACCACCAGGTCGATCCCCAAATCAGCGGGATTTTGAAACAGCGGGGTAGCCCAGGTGTTGTCGATAACGGTTTTGATACCGTGTTTTTTCGCCAGTTTTGCGACCTCCTCCAGCGGCTGCAGCGTAAAAGTGAAGGTCGCAGGGCTTTCTAAATAAATCACTTTTGTGTTTGGCTGAAGGGCCTGTTCAAACTCCTCGATCGTATTTCCTTCCACAAAGGTGGTTTCTATACCGAAGCGCTTCAGGTAAGTCCGGAAGAGGTAATTTGCCCAGCTGTAGGCGCTGCGTATGCAGATGGCATGGTCACCCTGTTTCATAAAAGCCATCACAGCGCAGGAAATGGCAGCTACGCCGGAGGCAACCAGTTTTGCCCGTTCCGTATGCTCCAACGCGGCAATTTTTTCCTCACACAGGTTTACAGTCGGGTTATTGCCGCGGGAGTAGATGTAATGCTCCGCCTCATTCGCAAGAGCTTCATGAAAGTCTTCGTAGGAATCGAAGCAGAAAATCGAGTTTTGAAACAACGGCGGTGCTACCGCGTGGCCCGGCAAATTATACTCACCCATGTGGTGGAGGATATCGGTAATATTCATCTGACTCATCGTTTGATCCATAAATACTCCTGTATTTGTATTTCCTTTACATCTTCATACTTCATACGTCTTACGTCATTCCCCATACGTCTTACGTCACACGTCATTCTTCATTCAAATTTCTTATTTCTTATTTCTTATTTATCCTTTTACACCGCCTTCAGTAAGCCCGGCCACGATATATTTCTGACCGATACCGAAAACAATCATCGTCGGTAATAAAGATACCACGATTCCCGCGCTCATCAGGTCCCAGCTGACACCGGCTTTTGAAATAAAAGAATTCAACGCAACCGGAACTGTATATTTCGCCGCCTTATTGATCATCATCACAGCGATAAAAAGCTCATTCCAGATGTTCACAAAAGCAAAGCAGAATATAGCAGCAATACCGGGCAGCGTGAGCGGCAGAACAACATGAATGATAGACTGCGCCAGGTTGCAGCCATCGATCTTTGCGGCTTCTTCCAGGTCCACAGGGATGCGGTCAAAAAAGCTCCGGGACATGAGTGTACTGAAAGCAATAACAGTAGCAACATAAATCACCGCTAGGATCGGCAAGTTGTCAACCAGTTTCAGCTTGGAGAAAAACATGAACAGCGGCAGCATGATCATAAAAGAAGGAATCGTCTGCGTGAAATACATCAGGAGTTCCAGTATTCCCTTCATCCTTTTATGACGGAAGCGGGAAAGCGCAAAACCGCCCATGACAGAGAGTACCATCGCCACAATCGAGGAGCTAAGCGTAACAAACAGAGAATTTTTGAAATACTGCCCGAAATTACTATACGAAAACAATCGCTGGTAAGCGGCTATCGTTGGTTCCTTCGGCCAGTAAACCAGCGGGATGGCATACAGTTCGGTTCCGCTTTTGATACTGGTGACAAAAATCCAGAACAGCGGCAGTGTTGCGGAAAGGAAAAAACAAACAAGAATAAGGATCCTGATCAGCGTACCGATAAATTGTTTGACTTTGCGCACATTCATGGTTAGTCGTCTCCTTTCCTTTTTGCAGCTTTAAGATAGATGACCGCATAAGCCAGCAGCAGCACCATGATCATGACCCCATAGGCTGAACCCTGTCCGTAATCAAATTCCTTGTAAACCTTGTTGATCATCATCGTCCCGAGAATGTGCGTGCTGTTCACCGGCCCACCGTTCGTCATAGCATAAATCAGGTCCGGGAAGTTCACGATCCACATACTGCGCAGCAGCACCGTACTGATAATCGTCGGCTTGATGTAAGGAATCGTCACATGAAACAACTGCTGGATCCCGTTCGCGCCGTCCAGCTTGGCTGCCTCATACAAATCATTCGGGACAGACTGCAGCGCAGCCAGCAGCATGATGCCGAAGTAAGGGATCCCGTACCAAACATTAGAAATGACTACACTGTACATGGCAATTTTGGGATTGGACAGCCAGCCTATATTCTCCTTGATGATACCGGCTTTCATCAGCAAATCATTAATGACCCCAAATTGTCCATTGAAAAGCCAGGACCAGATGAGCCCAATGGCAAACCCGCACAGTGCCCAGGGATAAAACACAAAACCACAGTATAAACTGCGTCCCGGGAAGGGCTTACGGAGCATCATGGCTAACAGAAAGCCCAGTAAAAACTGAAAAACAAGAGAAAGCACTGTCCACTTCAGCGTGTTGAACATAATCTGCCAAAAGTTTACACTTTTGCTGTTTATGATCGTTTTGAAGTTTTCCAGCCCGATGAAGTGGATATCTTTCAAATTGAAAAGGCTGTAATTCTGAAAAGCCATCACACCGCCCTGAAGAAGCGGATAGAAGATAAAAAAGCAGATAAATGCCAGTGCGGGCAGGATCATCAAGAGATACCATTTGTCTGTTTTCATGAAATCCCCTTTTGTAAAAAGGGAGCCGCGGGTTTGCCGCAGCCCCCTTGGATATATACCATCAATGAATCAGTGGGTATGCTCATACATGATTAATCAGCTTATTAATTTATGCTGACAAATGGTCACGAACCACTGACCACTTAATTTTAGTAGCCCCAGAAATCCTTGCAGGTCTGGATGAATTCTTCCGCAGTAGATTGACCGAGCAGATAACTCTGGATCGCTGCAAGATGGACGGTAGATGAATATTCGGTAAAGCGGGGATCTTCCAGCGGGAACTTGGTGAAGACAGTGGCTTCGTCAGCCATTTCATCAGCCCAGGCCTTGTAGACCGGAAGTTCAAACATTTCACTGGATTCATAAGCGCCCTTGTTCACCGGCAGTGCACCATAGAATTCGCAGATGGAAGCATTGACTTCAGCAGAGATCATGTATTTGATGAATTCAAAGGCTTCAGCAGGGTGTTCGGAGTTGGCAGTAACTGCCAGACCGGCATAACCGTAATCCAGATAGCGGGTTCCGGAAGCACCAACGGGCATCGGAATAGCAGTGTACTGATCCGGGGAAAGGGAACCCATAACGGAACCGACAGCATCCGGGTCCTGGACCAGGAACGGGGTAATACCGGAAACGAAGCCGTTGATCTGATCATTGTACCCCCAGTTGACAGAGTCCGGAGGGCAGGCTTCTTTGAAGAGTTCGAGATAATCATTGACAGCTTTGCGTCCGCCGTCGGTATCCATAAAGAAAGTACCGTCTTCGGTCAGATAAAAGTTATCCAGACGCAGGTTGGAAACTTCAGTTGCCCACATGATATCGGTAGTCTTGCAGGGAGAGCCGATGCCGCGGAGTGCGAAGGCATACTGTCCTTTCGCAGGATCAGTGATCTGCTTACAGACAGCAAGGAATTCATCCGTGGTCTTCGGCATTTCAGTTACGCCCAATTTTTCCAGGATGTCGGTCCTGACCATCAGTGCTTTGACATACAGATACTGCGGGATAAAGTAAGTCGCATCGCCCATGGAAGCGCCGGCAAGCAGTGCGGCATCAACGAGCTGATCTTTTCCGTCCCAATCAGCAACGAGATCATCAAGTCCGTAAAGGAAACCGTTATTGATCCAGGCACCGACAGAGTTGTCACGGATTTCGACGATATCCACTTCCTGCCCGGCAGCGAGCATGGAAGCGACTTTCGTTTCCGCGGACTCATACGGAGGGGAAACCAGTTCAACATTGATGTTCGGATGATCCGCAACAAATGCGTCAATGGCGTTCTGAAGAACAAGCGTTCGTTCCGGTGACGTCATGGTTTCCGCAAAAGTCAGTGTGACTTTGTCCTGAGCCATTACGCCGTTGGCAAATCCCAAAGCAAGGATCAATGCCATACACAACATGATGATTTTTTTCATAATCAACCTCCTGAAATGATTTGTGATAAACACATACAAACATTTTAACATTCAGGATAATTAATGTCAATAATGAAAAAAAGCACCGTCTCTATATGACTTTACAGTGTTTTTTTTTCACTTAGAAGAATATGCAGCTTATTATGAAAAGTGCAATCCCGTTCGAGATATGACATTTGTGCTGACATGCCAAAGAAAGACCCCGCGGAGAGTTTTGTTCATCCGCGGGGTTTTCACAAACAGGAGGATCTTGGAAAGGAAGGAAACCATGAAAGTTTCCGAAACAAACTTGACTTATTCTGCTTTTGCTTCCGCAAAAATCACACGGCGGTTGAGATATCCGCCTTCGATCGACTCATCTTCGCAGGTGATCAGGATCATGCAGCCCGGGCGGGCATAAGAGAGCAATCCTTGAATATCATCTGCTGCAAATTTTTCATTGGCGTAAACCACAAACGTCCGGGAGGCATCCTTTGCGCCTCGCACAAAAATCAGGTCGCTTTCCTGCAATGCGCTCAGCTTCAGGAACGGTCCCTGTTCCTCTTTATTAATATGGTTATGTCCGGCAAGAACAAACAAATCTTCCGGTCCGGGCCCGCTGCCTTCCAGCAGACCGATTTTCTCACCCAGCCCTTCCACAGGGAAATTATCCTCAACCAGCGGAACAACGACAATATCTTCCGTTACGTTTAAAGTCGGAATTGACAGAGACATGTTTGTTGCCGCATAACTCACGGATGCCTCGAGATTGACAGGCTGTCTGGAAGTGATACCGGTCCTGGGAAGTTCCCGCATCGGGCGGAAAACCGGGCTGTTGTCGATATAATACCACGTCAGCCGGTCATTGTCATCCATACGGGACTGGTTTGAAGGTGGATTCACCGGCCCGGGAACGGGATTCATCGGAGCCGGCCCGACCGGCTGAGGTCCGCCGGGCTGTTTCTGTTCCGTATCCAGCGGTACATTCTCAAAACGGCTGGGGCTGGAAGAATTGGCAAAAGGATCATCTTCCCAGGCTGTTTGTGCGTCACCATTGCCTTTTTCTTTTACCTCAGAATCATCTGGTTCGATTAGCGCAGGATCAAGATCATCCCAATCCAAATCAGCCATACTGCTGTAGGATTGAGATTCTTTATTTTCATTTGACTTTTCCTGAACATTTTGCGCAGTCTGCCCATTGGTTTCAGGCTTCGCCGGCTGATTGAATCCAAAGAATTCCAGCACAGAGCTGCGCCCGCTGTTGTTGGAAGAACATCCCGCAGCGATTAATGTAAAAATCAGAAGACAGAGGATGATTTTAACTTTTCGATTCATTTTTCCTCCTCAAATTCAGAACACTGAATATCGGCTCTGAACGATATCCCTCATTTCTGGTGTTGATTCAGATGCATTATTATTACATCTCCCAATAAAGAATCTTGCAATTAGCATGCCACGTGATAAACGGAATTCTTCCGGTACAAAAATAAAACTGCACTATAATTGAGAATTAATGAAGAAGTTTACTTCCATCTTTCCCCTTTTGCTGTTGCTCTGCATCCTGTCAGGAGGATGCAACATGCCTGAGAATCATCTGGCTCAAGTTCAATCGCACCAGATAAATACGCAGATAGCCGCTGTTATCCAGACCGAATTGGTTCCGACCATAACCAATACCCCAACACAGACACCTGTCCCTTCCGACACACCCACGATTATCCCCAGTCCAACACTCACGCCCACATATGGACCTTCTCCCACACCGACGCTGGGACCGGAATATTTTCACGGATCCATATGGTATGAACCGGAATTCGTTACGCAGGTAGGGCTGAAATATAAAGGCACAAAGATCAACACCGGCTGCACCGCAGCTTCTGTTCAGATGCTGCTGGATTTTTGGCATAATTACAAAGAAGAGTATCCAACGATCAAAGCGCAGCAGCTTCTCAACCTCAATATCGATCAGAACGCCTTCAACCCCGGCACAGGTCTGAACATCATGAACACGGAAGATGACCTGAACAAAATGAATTATTATCTCGGGACCCGCATGGACAGCAACCGGAAGGAACTGCTGGAAGCTCTGGAACGCTACGGTCCGCTGCTGGTGCTGACAAAAGTCAACTGGACACCCAAAGGCGGCAACCATATGGCTGTCATTATCGGCTATGACCCGGCACGGGATGTCATCCGCATTCTGGACCCATGGGAATCCACCGGACTCATCGAATTTTCTTATGACAGTTTCGACGGCATCTGGTCGCTGAATTATCTGAATGATGAAAAAGATGTTCTGCGGCGGACTTTCTTCTTCATTATCCCCTATGCCGAATTACCCCGTGAAAATGAACCTTTTATCCCGGAGTATGAAATGAAAAAGATAAGGGATATGAGGTGACCCGCGCACTGCAACTCATGAACAGAAACATCCTGGAACCCCCGGCAAATTCATTGTCCCTTATTTTTTTTTAAATTTTTTTTTATGTTATAAATTAAAAATCATTGTTATACAAAACAGCAGCACGAGCGATGTTCCCACAGTGCCGGCTTTGCAGCAGCAGGGACACACAAGCGTGATTTGAACCTCAGGAATATAATTGTTATGCCTCCTTTTGGGGGCATAATTGGTAAAATTGCAGTAATTTTGTTCATTAGGCTGTGGATGGGGAGTTACGTTATGAAAAAGATCGGTTTTGATAATGAAAAATACGTGAAAATCCAATCAGAACATATTCGTGAACGGATCGACCAGTTCGGAGGGAAGCTTTATATGGAATTCGGAGGAAAGCTGTTTGATGATTACCATGCCTCCCGCGTTCTGCCCGGATTCCAACCGGACAGCAAGATTCTTATGCTTCAGCAATTCAAAGATGACGTAGAAATCGTTATCGCCATTAACGCGGAAGCAATTGAACAGAACAAAATGCGCGGCGATCTGGGAATCACCTATGAAGATGACGTACTTCGTCTGATCGATGGATTCCGCAGCATGGATCTTTATGTAGGTTCTGTGGTTCTGACCCACTACAGCGGGCAGACAACGGCAGATGCTTTTCTGAACCGTCTGACTGCACTGGGTATCCGCAGTTACCGTCACTACCCCATCGAAGGGTATCCATCCAAAGTGGATCATGTCGTTTCCGAAGATGGCCTTGGCAAGAATGATTACATCGAAACAAGCCGTCCACTGGTGGTCATTACCGCACCCGGTCCGGGTTCCGGAAAAATGGCAACATGCCTTTCACAGTTGTATCACGAAAACAAAAGAGGAATCAAAGCAGGCTACGCGAAATTTGAGACGTTTCCGGTCTGGTCCCTGCCGCTGAAACACCCGGTCAACCTGGCTTATGAAGCAGCCACAGCTGATTTAAACGACGTCAACATGATCGATCCTTATCACCTGGAAGCATACGGAGAACTGGCGGTAAATTATAACCGGGATGTGGAAATATTCCCGGTTCTGGAATCCATTTTCAAACTGATCCAGGGTTCCTGCCCCTATAAGTCCCCAACAGACATGGGTGTCAATATGATCGGTTCCTGCATTGTGGACGATGAAGTCTGTAAGGAAGCTTCTTACAAAGAAATCCTGCGCCGGTATTACATCGCGTCCGTCCAAAACATACAGGGGAAATGCAGTGATGAAGTCGTCCGGAAACTGGACCTGCTGATGAAGCAGGCCTCAATAACAGCAGAAATCCGTCCGGAGATTTCCGCAGCATTGCAGAAAGCGGAAATGACCGGTGGACCGGCCGGCGCCATGCAGCTGCCGGACGGACGAGTTGTTACCGGGAAAACATCCGACATCCTGGGAGCTGCCGCCGCGCTGCTGCTGAATGCGCTCAAAGCTATGGGAAAAATTGATGACCATTTCGACCTGATTTCAACCGAGGTTCTCAAACCGGTCTGTGACCTCAAAACCCGCTACCTGCAGCATAAAAATCCACGTCTGCACACGGATGAGGTGCTGCTGGCGCTGACGATCTGCGCATTGACCAATCCCATGGCACAGGTCGCTAAAGAACAGCTCAGCCGGCTGAGCGATTCCGAAGCTCATTTTTCCGTAATCATCAGCGATGAAGACGAAAAGCTCCTCAAACGGCTCGGCATCAGCGTCACCTGTGAACCGCGCTATGAGGTGAACCGCCTGTATCACAAATAAACCTTTCGTACAGAGCACATGGGGGCGCAGCTCCTGCTCCGCCCCCATGTGCTCCGTGATGAATTCAGAAATAATTGACCCGGACCTGTTTACCCATCTTTTTCAGGCACTCCGCCAGGTCTTTGGCGATAGTCATTTTAATATTATAATTCAGCGGCAGGTCCGGGTTCTGATGCGCGGGGTTCATCGCCCGGCCCACAAAGAAATCAATATCCGTAGCTTCCTGGAAGAGCATCTGACAAATCAGCGAAGCGCCGTCATGTCCCAGGTTCCAGCTGTCATAAAGCTCGTTTTTATCCAGATAGTCCTGAGCGTTGGTCAGCACGCGGCTCATGGTCAGCACGCCTTCCGTCACCAGGTCTACCCCTTCCAGGGAAGCGATCGGCGGGATATCCGCACCACGGGGAATATCGTTGTCCTGAACAAGCGGCTTGTGCAGCCAATCCGCCGCAATGGAAGCGGTCGTGCCGCCGCTGATGATGTGTTTCCCGCGTTTGGAGAAAAACAGCCGCATCATCCGGTTGCAGTCATCCCGGTCGGAGGGAGGACCGAACAGCAGGTTCATCGGAACCCGTTCCCGCATCTTCACCACACAGGCCGTCGCGTCATCCCCCGGTTCGCCGTTATAAAGACGGTCACACTCATCGATCAGCAGCGAACAGAGCCCCTTCGCCGTATACCCCACCATGGACATCTGTGCCATGAACTCCGCGATATCTTCCAGCTTCCAGTCGTAATTTAATTCAGCTTCGGAACCGGCATAGGGACAGCCGTCGCTCATGGCGATAAAAATATCGTTCTCCTGCAGCCGGATGGTACTGGAGATGATCTTTTTATCTTCGATCATGTGCTCCTTTTTGGGATAATCAAAAATTTCCCCATCCCGGATCATGATCATCATCGGGTTATCATACTGGATCACTTCCGCGACCTGATTGCGGATCAGATGGATGATAGTGAACGTGGAATAGGCCACGCCGCGTTCAGAACAAACCGGCAGAGTCGCCGCGATCGTGGAGACACATTCTTCAATCGACAAACCGGCAGCCATCATGGTGGAAATGATCTTTGACGTAAGCGTGGAAAGGATGCTGGCTTTCACGCCGCTGCCCAGTCCGTCCGCGAGCACGATCACCAGAGATCCGTCTTCCTGTTCGGCGATATCGACGTGATCCCCGCACAGTTGTTCCCCCGCGTGATAAATGCTCCGGTACCCGATTTCAGCGCATAACTCATTCCTCATGGACGAACTCCTTCAGTTTTGTGAGAGCGACCTTTGTTTCGGCAGCCGTTTCACCGAGCAGAGAGGCGATTTCCTGCACGATCCGCATCTGTTTTTCAACCACCTGGTCCGCTACTTCCGCGGTCTGACGGCTGATTTCTTCCTTCCGGCTGCGTTCTTCTTCCTCTTCTGTCACGTCATGCATCAGGCAGAGCATGGAGCGTCCGCTTTCCACCGGGACAATGGTCTGTTCCACATATTTGTCATACTCGGCCAGGTATTCCCGCTGGTTCATGATCGCTTTTCCGGTCTGCTGGACCTTCAGGAAAGGCAGCGGATCCAGAACACGGACGATATTTTCACCAAGGATATCTCCTTCCCCGCGCAGGTTCACCAGCCGCACCGCTGCGCTGTTGACCTGCTGAACTTCCATCTGATCATTGACGACAAATACCGCGTTCGGAGTATTTTTGACGATACTGTCAGAGAAGTTTTCCGCCTTTTCCTTCAGGAAGGGCAGACACATGAATTTATCCGCCTTGCCCTGGAAAATGGCGATCGCCTTTTCCCGGCAGGTGTTATAGCCGCAGGACCCACAGTTCAGTTCATCTTCCGGTTTGAATTTTCCCATGTCGCGAAGAATCTCTGTGATCTCATATTCCATGGGGACCAGTTTCTCCCGTTTGATCTGCAGATAGTCATGCTTCATTTCGACCACTTCGGGCTGCTCCACCGGGAAATCTTTTGTCCCGGCATATTCAGAAACCGCGATGTAATCCCGGATCGGTGTTTTGTGATATTTTTCCATCACCGGTCCGCCGACGCAGCTGCCCGCGCACATGGACATTTCAATAAAACAGCGGGGCGGTTTTTTGTTTTTCATCAGGTCATCCAATACCGTGATGCAGTTTTCCGCGCCGTCCACCGCCATATATTGATACCCCGGCGCATCCAAAGTCATGGTTTTCAGGATGCCGCCCACTGTCGGAAAGAACCTGGCACGGCTTTCGTCATTCGGGATGATTTCTTTTTCAAGTGTAATGTTTTCCGCCTTCAGCCATTCCGTAAGTTCTTCAAAGGTCAGTGCCGCGTCAATCATGCCGTGGCTTTCTTCCGCTTCGTCCTTTTTTGCCACGCATGGTCCGATAAAGACCGTTTTCGCTTCCGGATGCCTGCGCTTGATATCCTTGCAATGGGCGTGCATCGGGGTGACCACATCAGCAAGATATTTGAGCAGAGAGGGGTAATATTTGCGGATCAGCAGGTTCACGGAATGGCAGCAGGAGGAGATGATGAGATCGTGCTCTTCCGTTTTCAGCATGCGTTCATATTCCCGCTTGACCATGGTCGCGCCGATGGCAGTCTCCTCAACGTCGGCAAATCCAAGCTGCTGCAGTGCCTTCCGCATGGATTCAATGCCCACACCCTCGTAATTCGCGATAAAGGAGGGAGCAAGACTGGCATAAACCGGAGCGTCACCGTTCAGCATAACGCGGACTTTTTCCGTATCGTTGACGATTTCTTTGGCATTCTGCGGACAGACCACAAAGCAGTGTCCGCACAGAATGCAGTCATCGCCGATGATATGTGCCTGTCCGGCGGAAAAGCGGATCGATTTCACCGGACAGTGCCGGATGCATTTATAACAGTTCTTACAATTTGATTTTTTCAATCGCAAACAATTGCTCATCAGTCCTCCTTATCCCATTTCTGATTTTGTATTTATTCCGAAAGTGTCAAAGCAGCCTGTTCTGATGACTCAGTTCTGAGTCACCGAAAACAGGTCACTTTGACTCTCTACTGAACAATTACATTTTTCGTATAAAAAGAGGATGATATTGCTTACCACCCTCTTTTTTGATTTTATGATTTATCCGGGAAAGATCCTCTGAGCGGAAACATCCCGGAAAGATTCAAAACTTATTTTGCAGAAAGATATTCGTCGATCGCCTTCGCGGCAACTTTCCCGGCACCCATCGCGGAAATAACGGTCGCGGCGCCAGTCACCGCATCGCCGCCGGCGTAGACAGCTTCACGGGAAGTCAGGCCATTTTCATTGACGATAATACCGCCATGGGAGTTGACTTCCAGACCCTTGGTCGTGGACTTGATGAGCGGGTTCGGGCTGGTACCAATGGCGATAACGACAGCGGTCACGTCCAGATCAAATTCGCTGCCCGGAATGGCAACAGGGCGGCGGCGGCCGGAGGCATCCGGTTCACCGAGTTCCATCTTTACGCAGCGGATACCGGAAACGAAACCGTTCTTAGGGTCGCGGGGATCGTCCGGGTTGTTGTAGCCCAGGATCTCGACCGGGTTGTGAAGCAGACGGAAGTCGATTCCTTCTTCCTGAGCGTGTTCAACTTCTTCACGGCGGGCAGGGAGTTCTTCCATGGAACGGCGGTAGACAATATAAACCTTCTCAGCGCCCAGACGCAGCGCGGTACGGGCCGCATCCATTGCCACGTTGCCGCCGCCAACAACAGCGACTTTTCCACCCTTCATGATCGGGGTCTTCGGGTCTTCGTTATAAGCCTTCATCAGGTTGGAACGGGTCAGGAATTCGTTGGCGGAATATACACCCTTCAGGGATTCGCCCGGGATGTTCATGAAGTTCGGGAGACCGGCGCCGGAACCGATGAACACAGCTTCATAGCCCATTTCAAACAGCTCATCGATGGTCAGTGTCTTACCGATAATGACGTTGGTTTCCACATCCACGCCCAAATCCTTGAGGGTTTCAACTTCCTTGGCAACGATGGACTTCGGCAGACGGAATTCCGGAATACCGTAGACCAGCACGCCGCCGGCAGTGTGCAGCGCTTCGAATACGCTCACTTTGTAGCCCTTCTTGGCCAGGTCACCGGCACAGGTCAGGCCGGACGGGCCGGAACCGACGATGGCAACTTTGTGCCCGTTGGATTCAGGCGCCTGAGCTTTTTCTGTGGCGTGAGCATTGTGCCAGTCCGCGACAAAGCGTTCCAGACGGCCGATACCGACCGCTTCAAATTTCTTCGCCAGTGTGCAGTACTTTTCGCACTGATTTTCCTGCGGGCACACACGTCCGCAGACAGCCGGCAGAGAGGATGTCTGATTGATGATCTGATAAGCAGCTTCAAAGTCCCCTTCCTTGACTTTCGCGATGAATTCCGGAATATGGATGTTCACCGGACAGCCGGAAACACAGGGGCGGTTTTTGCAGTTCAGGCAACGGTTCGCTTCCGCGAGAGCAGTCTCCTGATCATAACCGAGCGCAACTTCGCTGAAATTATGTGCACGCACCTCGGGAGCCTGGGTCGGCATTTCATGTTTTTTCGGATCAATAGCCATTGTTACACTCCTTATGCGTTCTTGAAAAGATTACAGGCTTCTTCATAAGCGTGACGTTCGTAATCGAAATACATGCGTCCGCGGGACATAGCTTCGTCAAAGTCCACTTCGTAACCGTTGAAATCAGGACCGTCAACACAGGCGAATTTTGTAACACGCTTGCCATCCTGGTTCAGTGTCAGACGGCAGCCGCCGCACATGCCGGTACCGTCGATCATGATCGGGTTCATGGAAACTGTCACCGGAACGCCGAAAGGCTTGCAGGTGGCAACCACGAATTTCATCATGATGCCGGGGCCAATGGCGATGACCATATCAAATTTTTCACCGGCTTCCAACATTTCCTTGAGAGGAACAGTCACGTTGCCGTGGCGGGCATAGGAACCGTCATCGGTCATGACAACCAGTTTGTCGGAACAGGCTTTGAATTCATCTTCGAGGATCAGCAGATCTTTGGAGCGGAAACCGATGATGGAAGTGACGTCAGCGCCCAGGCGATGGAATTCCTGAGCAACGGGCATGGCAATCGCGCAGCCCACACCGCCGCCGACGATACAGACTTTTTTGATCCCTTCGGTATGTGTTGCCACACCCAGCGGGCCGACGAAGTCCTGGAGATATTCCCCTTCATTTTTATGATTGAGGATTTCAGTTGTGGCACCGACGATCTGGAAGATGATCTTCACAGTACCTTCTTCCGGATTGGTTCCGGCAACTGTCAGAGGAATACGTTCGCCTTCTTCATCCACGCGAAGGATAATGAACTGGCCGGGTTTCGCTTTTCTGGCCACCAGCGGAGCTTCGATCTCCATCTGGGTAACGGTGGGATTCAGCTCCCGTTTCCGTACGATCTTATACATATTACAACAATTCCTTCCCTTTTATTTGGAAAACTTTTTTATCGCTTTGATCAGGATCCGGTTGTGGTCAAACGCCAGATCCGATTTTTCTTCATTTCCCGTCAGGCCGATTTCGCCATGGGTCAATGTAAATGCTAAATTTATAATTATGAAATACAACGTCCGCGGTCAGATAAGGCCGTGGATAATTCTTTTTTGCATATATTGCCAGAAATTCTTTTTCTGTCAGACCTTTGTTGTCACGCAATTCCATAACAGCATTCCAGAATCAGAATGATAAGTAATATCAGACTAATTATAAACCCAATTCTATGGGAACAAGTGATAAATTCCGCAGTTTATATGTCTATTTCAGTCATATCATTACTGTTCACGGAGCACACAAGGTCTGCCCTGATGTTGACGCGAAGCCGGCACAGCAGGACTGCACTTCGTGATGCGTCACAGCAATTTTGGCGAACCACTGAATAGTAACCATTCAAAATTTTTGAAAACGAAAAAAGGAAGAATGTTATGTTGACTTTTTTCAAATTATCACTATAATTAGTTATGTATAATTTTCAATTCTTTTTTACATGGAGGGAAAAGAATGTTCGATTACACAGGAAAAGTCGTAGCCATTACCGGCGCATCCAGTGGTTTGGGAAAGCAGATGGCTGAAGGCTATGCGCAACAGCATGCGAATCTGGTTCTGCTGGCAAGAAGAGTTGAAAGACTCGAAGCCAGTGCAAAAGAATGGGCTGAAAAGTATGGCGTTGATGTCCTTCCCGTGGCATGCGATGTTACCAGCGCGGAATCCATCGCCAATGCCGTAAAAGCTGTCAAAGAGCATTTCGGTCATTGTGAAGTGATCGTCAACGATGCCGGCGGTGAAAAAGGTACCGGCACACCGTTGGTTGACTATAAAAAGGAAGACTGGGATTTCACACTGAACCTTGACTTAACCTCTGTCTTTGCTGTAACACAGGCGTTCGTGAACTTTATGAAAGAAGCCATGGCAGCAGGCAAACAGACATACGGCCGTGTGATTAATATCGCTTCCATTTACGGACTGGTCGGCAATACAGCCATTCCGACAATCGCCTACCACACCACCAAGGGTGCAGTTGTCAACTTCTCCAGAGGTGCTGCGGCTGAATTGGCCACTTCCAATATTACTGTCAACACGATCTGCCCGGGGTATTTCTACACAGAACTGACCACGCAGACTTTGGACAGCGAATATTTCCAGACTTTCGCCAATCAGTCCGTTCCGATGAAGCGGTACGGCCAGCCGGGTGAACTGAATTCCGTCGCGGTCTTTTTGGGTGCTGAAGAATCCAGCTATGTAACCGGTCAGGCTATCGCGGTCGATGGCGGTTACACCTGCGTCTGATCCGAATTTCAGCAGATATCTTTGCGGGGACTGTCCCGTTACGGGACAGTCCCCAATGACGAATCTGAGAATAAACCCAAAACGGCTTTGTACGGGGAACCATACAGAGCCGTTTTGGGTTTTAAATTATATTTCTGCTGCTATTCAAAGATCAAGCGGCGCACATGAGGACAGGCACCCTTGTGTCTGCTTGGCACCAGCAAGGTGCCTGCCCCCGATGTAATCATTAACTTTAGGAAAACACTGATTAACTCCTGTGAAAGCTGGAGGACAGTTCCCTCCGTTCCCCGGGAGAACCGTCCCCGCTCTCCAATTAATCAGTGCTTCCTTAGAAATCAACTTCGGTGTCGTAGTAGCAGCACTTCAGCAGTTTTTCCATCTCTTCAACGGATGGCTGACGCGGGTTGGAACCGGTGCAGGCATCGGCAATGGCATTGACTGCGATGTCGTGCAGTCTTTCAAGGAAGACTTCTTCCGGAACGAAACCTTTTTCGGTCGGATAGGAATCGGCGCCATAGTGTCCGATGCAGTGCGGGATGTTCAGATCGTCGTTCATCTTGCGCAGATAGGCGATGAGGGCAGCAACCTTATCATCATCGGAAGCGTTCTTGTCAGCAATGCCCATGTAATCGACGATCACGCCATAGCGTTTCTTTGCGGTTTCATCTTTGGCGTTGAAGGCAATAACCTTCGGCAGGTACATGGCATTGGCTGCGCCATGGATGATGTGAGCGCCGTAATCAGCGAAGATCGCACCGGTCTTGTGAGCCATGGAGTGGACGATACCCAGCAATGCGTTAGAGAAAGCCATACCGGCCAGGCACTGCGCATTGTGCATGCGGTCACGGGCAGCCATATCGCCGTTATAGGACGGGACCAGGTCGTTCATGATCATTTCAATGGCATGGATCGCGAGTGGATCGGTGTAATCGCAGTTGGCAGTAGAAACGTAGGCTTCAATTGCATGCGTCATAGCGTCCATACCGGTATGGGCAACCAGCTTCTTCGGCATGGTTTCTGCCAGTTCAGGATCAACAATGGCGACATCCGGGGTGATTTCGAAGTCAGCGATCGGGTATTTGATGCCTTTGCTGTAGTCGGTGATGATGGAGAAAGCGGTCACTTCGGTAGCAGTGCCGGAAGTGGAGGAAACTGCGCAAAAATGAGCCTTTTTGCGGAGTTCGGGAATACCAAAAACCTTGCACATATCTTCAAAGGTGCAGTCCGGATATTCATATTTGATCCACATTGCCTTCGCGGCATCGATCGGGGAACCGCCGCCAATGGCAACGATCCAGTCCGGCTGGAATTCCTGCATCGCAGCTGCACCGCGCATTACGGTTTCGACAGACGGATCAGATTCGATACCGTCAAAAATCTGAACTTCCATGCCGGCTTCCTTCAGATAAGCTTCAGCGCGGTCAAGAAAGCCGAAACGCTTCATGGAGCCGCCGCCGACACAAATCATCGCCTTATGGCCTTTGAAGGTCTTTAATGCTTCCAATGAACCCTTGCCATGATACAAATCGCGGGGTAAAGTAAAACGTGCCATAATTCATCTCCTGTATATTCCGGCTGTGCACCAGCCGGGCTGTTTTTGGTGTAAATAACAAAAAGTTCCTTTTCATTGCAAACTGTTTGTTATTTATTTCACAATTCATTATATACGAAACAAATTCTTTGTCAATTCTTTTTGTGAATTTTGTAACAATCTTCTTTGACCGGGGACACTACTATTCACGGAGCACATGCGGGACTGATACCCTGTGTCGCGCAAGCCGACACGGGTGTGTCTGTCCCCATGCGCGTCACAGCAAATCTGACTTACCCCTGAATAACAGCAGCCTGGATGCAACTTCAGTGGGGACAGTCCCATAAAGGGACAGCCCCCGATCGTTCACAATTTATCCGAGAATCATAAAGAATTTTCTTATTCAGGAGTACAATAGTTATAATTAACTAACTTATGTGAAACAGGAAGCGGAAATATGTCAAAACAGGCGTCACAATTTCAGGAAAAAATAATGCCCATCATCTACCGGGGCAAAGGGATCTTCAAACCGCTCAACACCGGATGGATCGATGAACATGTCGGATGCATCCGCGAATATATTGCCAACATTTATTTCTACACAAAAAACAATACCACCATCATGATCGACGCGGGATATAACTACGAACGGCTCCGGGAAAAAATGAGCTGGCTGGGAATCGATCCGGCTTCTGTCAAACACATCCTGCTCACCCATCAGGACACAGATCACGTGGGAGCCGTTGAAACGGACAGTGACCAGCTTTTCCGCCATGCAAAACTTTACCTCAGTGAGATCGAAAACCGCTACCTCACAGGCGAGGTCCGCCGCAAGGTGATGTTCCACATGTACAAACTCCCGATGGTGAAAACGGACAATGAACGGGTTCTGCTGAAAGATGGTGATGTGCTTGATTTCAACGGGATCAAAGTGGAGTGTCTGCTTGTCCCGGGACATACCTGGGGACATATGGTTTATCTGATCGACGACAGCTACCTCTTCACCGGGGACACGCTCTGGTTCGGCGCTGACGGCGGTTACAGTTTCATCAATGTCCTGGCAGAGGATAACGAGCTTTCCAAAAAGTCTCTCGCAAAACTGTACAACAAACTGCAAAGGGATAATTTGCGTCCGATGGTAATCACCGGACATACCGGGTGGAGTAAGGATTTTGATTTCTCCTTCGCACATATTGATCAGGTCTGCAATTCACTCAAAAGGACCCAGAAACCGGTCGATCCGACTGCCCCATACAACGGCTACGATGAGTCCGATGATACGGAGGAAAAAGCCCGCACTATCCGGCTCGGGAAAGCGTATGGGAGCAGGGGAGAGAGTTAGGAGTTAGGAGTGAGGAGTGAGGAGTGACGTAAGACGTATGACGGATGACGGATGACATATGAAGAATGACGGATGATGGACGAGGAATGATGTATGACGTAAGATGGATGACGGATGACGTTTGACGTAAGATGGATAAGGAATGATGCAAGACGTTTGACGGAAGACACATGGTTTATGAAGATATGGAATGGCTGACAGACCGGTTCCTTTTCAAATGGTCTTAATGGAGACAATAAAGATAATGGATACAGCACAATATAAAGCACTGAGTATTAAAGAGTTCACAAAGGCAGCGGAGATATATGACTCCGGACATGCCGGAATTTATGAATTATGCAAGGATGATTATCCGCCGATTCTTGAAGAATTGGAGACAGAACCATTCGATACACTTCTGGATGTGGGCTGCGGGACAGGGCCGATGATTGAGCTGCTTTCCGCAAAATATCCTGAAAAGCACTACACCGGATTGGACTTAACACCGAAAATGATTGAAATTGCAAACGCAAAGCATCTTCCGAATACCGTTTTTCAGGTAGGGGACAGCGAAAACCTGCCATTTGATCCGGAAAGCTTCGATGCGGTCATCTGTGCCAACAGCTTCCATCACTACCCCAACCCGCAGAAATTTTTCGACGGTGTGCAGCGGGTTCTGAAACCGGGCGGCCGGCTGATCCTGCGTGATTACACTTCCTTTGACTGGCTCGTCTGGCTGATGAACCACGTGGAAATGCCCCTTGTCAACCTTATCGGACATGGCGACGTCCGTGCTTATACACGGGACCAGGTTCGTGAATTCTGCCATAAAGCCGGACTGAAAGTGGAAAAACTGGAAAAACAGAAAAAATTCCGTATGCATCTGACAGCACGGAAATAACAGGAAATGCAAAAGGAAAGTATTTATTCATCCATCTTGAAACAAAAAATCATGTCTTCGCCAGACTGGATTGAATAAGACGTAACAAGACGGATTGTCTTCAAATCATACATTTTTGGAATCGCAAAACACTTCATCAAGATCGTTCAGCGCATTTATCAGTTTTACACGATTCCGCTCATCCAAAGAATCAAGAAACTGAAGAAAATGTGCATTACTGAGTGAAATGTGCTCCTGAATAAATGTCTCACCGGCTTTTGTGAGGGAATAGAGCGTCCCCCTTCCATCAGAAGGATCGGGTCCGGCTCTGCCAATCGGTGCACGAAATGCCAGAATATGTCTATTTGAAGTAGACCCAACCGAACAGATTTTGTCAATACCAACTTTTTTTGTTTGGCAGATGATATAATTAAAAAAAAGATTTACGATTCAGCACTTAGGTGACGTACAGTGCGGAGATTTTTCTTTGTTCGGCTTTCCCCGCGCAAACAACAGATCACAGATGTAATCAGAATCATATGGAAAACAAAAATCAGAATATAAGTTATTCTTGAACAGGAGAGCGTATTCATGGAAAAAATCAGATGGGGCCTTTTAGGTGCAGGCGCACTGCTCAACCGCTGGCTGAAGGGATTTGAACAAATGGATGATGCCGAAATTGCCGGTATCGCGTCACGAACAATCGAAACAGCAAAAAAACAGGCCGCGCGATTCGATATTGCGGATGCTATGACTTATGACGAATTACTCAAGCGTACCGATATCGACGTCATGTATATTGACGTTCCTCACACAGCACACAAAGAACTGGCAATACGGGCGATGGATGCGGGGTTCCCGGTGCTGGTGGAAAAACCGGCAGCTGTTACCGCAGCAGACTGGCGCGAGATGGTCGAATGTGCCCGCAAAAATAACGTTTTTCTAATGGAAGCAGTCTGGACACGTTTTTTTCCGACAATCAAAAAGGTTCTGAGTGTGATCAGGTCCGGAGAAATCGGCGATATCCGCTGCCTTCAGGCTGCCTTTGCCTATCGAATTGCGGATGATTATCAGGGGCGTATTACCGATCCGATGGCAGCCGGCGGTTCTCTGCTGGACGTGGGTGTTTACAATCTGCACCTCGCTCACATGATTTTCGGACGGTCACCTCTCCACTGGGTATCACTCGCTTCTATCGGAAACGATGAAATGAAACTGAACGTAGACGAGCAGGCATGCTATGTCGGAGAATACGACAACGGCGCTTTTGCCATCCTCACCAGCGCGATCAGAACCGAAATACCGAACACTGCCCAAATTTTTGGGACAAAAGGCTACATTGAAATTCCTATGTATTGGAAAGCAGAGGAATTTAAACTCATTACGCAGGAAAAATCCGAAGTCTTTTCCAGTCCTGTTCCGCAGATGGTTGAAGGGATCACAGACGAGGGATACCAGTTTGAGATCCGCCATGTCCAGGATTGTCTCTGGAAGGATCTGAAAGAATCCCCGCTCCTCCCACACGCCGTCACGGAAGCGGTGCTTTCCGGATGTGACGAGATTCGCAAACAATGGGGCTTGAAGTACCCATTTGAGTAATTTTACATATCAATGCTGATCAGCGCTTGTCAAGACAGGCACAGGTGCCTGCCCTATTTCACAATGGAGAAAAGTTATGAAGAAATTTTTGATACTGTTTGCAATTCTGTTAACCTGCATTTCGATCTCTCCGGCTGCGTTTGCAGACACGGAAGATGCCCAGCCGGTTTGGATCGGTTCATGGATGCTTGACCGAGTTTACGAATTTGCTTCAAGCGAAAACCCACTGGAACTCCAGCCCGAAAACGCCGCTTCTCTTTATGCGGAATCCTCAAATATTTACACCTTTTCCCCGGACGGCTCTGCCGAAATGGTGATGAATGATGGCGGAGAGAAACTGTTCCAACGGGGAACATGGGAAAACAGTTCCGGTATGCTCCGCGTGAGCATGGACGAATCCGATCCCGTAATGGAATTGTTCCCGTCAGAAGACGGCAAATCGCTGCACCGGTACTGGAAGGAGTCCGCAGCCGATTCCACCTATCACGATCTTGACTTCGTCTACACGAAAGTTCCCGCCGGCAGCTGGAAAATGACACAGGTAATTTCCACAGAACCCGGAAACGAACCGAAAGTGCTGGATCCGGAGTCAGCCGCGTCGCTTTATTCCGAAAGCAGCAACGTTTATTATCTCTTTGCGGACGGGACTGCATCCGTCTCTCTGCCGGAAGGCGCGGAGGAATCCGGAAGCTGGCGCTGCCACACCGATCAGGTCACATTGACATTATCCGATGGCTTTGAGATGATATTTGAATATGACGCAGAAACCGAAACGCTGCACCGCTATTGGAAAGATGATACCCCTGATGCGATGTACAAGGATCTCGACTTTGTCTACCTGCCTTCCCGTGACTGATATTTGGTCAACCTACGATGGGCTGCGATTCACAGAGCACATGCAGAACGGATACTCTGTACGTCACAGCAATATTGGCAGACGCGTGAATCATACTTACGAGGGAACAAGGCAAAATCACTAATTTTGGGAAAATAATTGACAAAGCAGAAATGTTACTTTATACTAATAACTGTTAGAATAAACTAACCTTCACATATATCAACTTCCTCGTTATGGTCAATCGGGGAATAAGGCACAAACCGAATACGGAGGTACCTTCTAAAACATAAAGCACATTCTTCTTTTCAATAACAAAAGTACATTTCTTCTCACAGGAAGTCCGGACACCCCGGGCTTTTCTGTTTTGGGCTCCATATCTCAGTTTGGGACGGTTACCCCGGAACCGTCAACCGTCCCGTGTTTGTTTCAGCACATCAAGGAGTTTTAGCCAATAATTCACAGAATCTGCCTCATTTACCTTGCAAGGCCCATTCAATACGGGGCTGTCGCAAATAATCATATAGGAAAGCCTGCGGGAGGGAATGCTTCGCAGGGACGCGGCGAAGCATATGCTCTTGATGGCAGTTCAAAAAAGACTGTCGTAAACATAAAAAGATGTGCGACAGCCCCATTTCATCTTTTCAAAAAAGGAAAATCCCGCAGTGTGTTATTCCTGCGGGACAAAATTCAGATATATTAAGTGAACGATATCAACGCTGACTGCTGATGGCATTGCGGATATACGGAATCGCCAGAACCATCACAATCACGGTCATGATCAACGCGCCTGCGGAACCAAACCCGAAATTCAGGTTTTTGATCCCGAAAGTGTACAAATACTGCGTGATCGTCGTTGTTGAATTCGCCGGACCGCCTCCTGTAAGAATGTTGACCTTATCGAACAAACGGAACGAGTCGATGGTACGGAGCAGCAGGCAGAGGAAAATACCGCTCTTGATATTGGGAACCGTCACATACCAGAACTTTTGGAAGATATTGGCTCCATCCAGTTCCGCGGCCTCATACTGCTGGGTCGGAACACCCTGCAGCGACGCATAACACAGCAGGAACACGAATGGAGAACTTTGCCAGACATCGATTGCCAACACAGCCCAGAATGCCGTTTCCACATGGAAGAATACATTATAATTCTGAAGATTTTTAAACCCCATGTTCACCAGCCATTGCATCACCGGCCCGTAATTGCTGGAAAGCAGCATACGCCAGGCAAGCGCGACTGTTACGGTCGGGAGCAGATAGGGCAGCAGCAAAAGCGTACGCATCACCTTCTGTCCGCGATGCAGGCTGTTGACAAACAGAGCGATCAAAAGTCCGATGATCGTTTCCAGAATAACCGCGCAAATCGTGAACTTCACTGTGTTCAGAATTGCGGTCCGGAAAATGGGGTTCTCAAACAGCTTCACATAATTCTGCAAACCGATGAAATTCACGCCGTTCTTGCGGCTTTTCAACAGGTTGTAATCCGTAAAACTGTAATAAACTGTAAACAGCAGCGGATAAACCGTCAGCGCCAGCATGACGATAATGGTCGGAGACATCAATATATGGGGAAATGCCCGATCCTGATCGAACTCTCGTTTTTTATTTTTGGTGATACTCGCGTTCATAATTTTTTCTCCGTGGTTTATCGTTTATTACAATCTTATGGGCTGAAAGAAAGGAGGCTCAGAGGTCCGAGCCTCCTTTCCGAAAATCTAAATTACGGAAGCAAAGCTTCGCAGGCAGCCTGACCCTGAGCCAGTGCATCATCGACACTCATGGTGCCCATGACAGCGCTGTCCAGATACGGACCGAAGGTGTTGACCAGGTCGGTGTAGAAACCGACTGCCGGGCGGTAGGTACCGGTAGAAAGAGCACCGTAGACAACTTCGAGGTTCGGTTTTTCGGCCAGAACGTCTTTGTTCAGCAGGGAGCTTTCACGGCACGGAACGCCGCCCTTGGAAACAGTGGCGAGCTGGACTTCCGGATCCATTGCATATTCCAGGAACTTCAGAGCAAGATCTTTCTTGGCGGAATTTTCAGCCATACCAAGGAACCAGCAGCCATAAATGGATGTGTACTGTTCTGCGGAATCATCGGAGACCTTTGTCGGGATGACGGTGTAATTGGAAGCGCCCCAGCCCGGCCAGCCGACTGCCATAGCAGCGGAACCATTGTTGACAGCAGCGACCATGTTATCTTTGTCGAGCAGGTTACCGGCTTTGTACAGGTCGATGTAGAATTCCAGAGCAGCTTTGGCTTCGGGGGTGTTCAAGGTAACTTCGGAGAAGTCTTCATTGAGAACCCAGCCGCCGAAGGCTTTGAGGACAGGGAGGAAATCGGTGACGTTCGGGTCGCCGGCGCCCTGGCGGAGAATGTAACCATCAACACCATCAGCCTTCATCTTCTGGGAAAGTTCCAGAACGCCGTTCCAGGTGGAAGGAACAACACCTTCATTGTATTTGTCAATGAGGTCTTTGTTGTACATGAAGATGGTGACATTGCCGTAGTAAGGCAGCATGTAGATGTTGCCATCAGCGTCAACACCGGCAGCGGTGGTGGCGGGAATGATATCTTCATCGAACTTGTAGCCCATATCGCTCAGGTTGGCAAGAACGCCGTTTTCAGTGAATTCGGTCATCCAGGTACCATCCAGCATCAGGACATCGTAAGCACCTTCAGCGTTGACTGCATCAAGAGCGATCTTGGTGTGAAGATCATCGAAGGTTTCTTCAGAAAATTCGATTTTGCAGTTATTTGCTTCTTCAAAAGCCGGGATAGCTTCTTTCAGAACATCGGCATAGGTACCGGCACGCAGGATGAGCGTGAGGGTTTCCGGATCATCAGCAAGAACCGCACTGCAAAGGCACAGCGCCAGCAGTAATGACAAAACGACAGCAATTTTCTTCATATTTTTCCTTTCTTTCCGTGCGGAGCTCCGCACTGTTATCCCTGCAAAAGCAGGGTTATTCACTTTTCAGGTGTCAGGTGTCAGGTTTTAGGTTTCCAACTTACATTTCCCAAAAGTCCATTTCAATTCCGTGCTGTTGGAATATATTTTCGCCACCTGCTCACTGGCCACTGACCACTAATCTCTATATCACCATTCCTTACTTCTTACTCCTTACTTTCTACTCTTTCACCGCACCGGAGGACAAACCGGCGATCAGATACTGCTGGGCAAAGATCACGAAGAGTGTGATCGGGATCACAGAAATCACGCCGCCCGCGGCAACCAGACCGAACTGGGTGAGGTTATCTTCCGTGTTCAGCAGAGCCAATGAAATCGGAATGGTATAAGAGGATGATTTCTGGATAAAGATCACGGAATAGGTATATTCATTCCAGGCATACATAAAGGAAAGCATGGAAATAGCCGCGATACCAGGAGCTACCAGCGGCAGAACGATTTTCCAGAACAACTGGAATTCGGTCGCACCATCGATTTTCGCACTCTGCTCAACCTCTTCCGGCAAATCACGGAAGAAGGTCATCATGAACCAGATGATAAGCGGCAGATTGATCAAAATACAAGCCATAATGATCGGGACCCTGGTTCCCAGCATACCGGCATTGCTGAATGTCGTATACAACGGGATAATGAAGGCAACCGGCGGCAGAATGCGGATCAGCAGCACCCATACCGTCAAAGGAGCTTTTATCCACAGGCGAAACCGGCTGCGCACCATCACATAAGCGGCTGCCAGACCAAATGCCAGCGAAAAGATGGTGGAAATGACAGTCGCGATCAAACTGTTTTTGATAATATTGACGTAACCTCTTTCAGTAAAGAGTTTTCCGAAATGTTCAAAAGTAAAGGTTTTGGGAATGATCGAAATATTACCGGATAGTTCGGCTGTATCACGAAAGGCTAATGAAATGAGCCAGTAAATCGGGAATAGGGCAATGATCAGTAAAATAGCACTCACAACGACATTAAATATCTTTCTTCCGGTTGAAACTCTCATTTATCCTCCCAGTAAGGCTCTAAAACAAATAACCTCTGAATTAAAAATATCTTCAGAGGTCTTGAATTATAAAAAATTTTGATAAAAAATGTCATTATCAAATGTCATGAAAAATCATATGACATAAATCCCTTTTTGTAATCGTTTACAAAACTATTGCTGACCATTTTTAGCATCCGGGTAATCACTGATGCATATCCAGAGGGTATCCCGGCTGCTAAAGAACCCACGATTTTTCAACCGTGGGTTCTTGAAAATACAGTGGATAGGAAACTGTTCGGTATCCGGTAATGGATCAAACGCTCCGCATTTTTTTGTCAACAAATCAAAAACATCATGCGCTGCAGATTAAATCGCTGCAATTTTTGATCAATTTCCGAGCCAGCTGTTCACGCGAACGATGAATTTGAGATTGTTGTCTCTTGCGAACTGCTCGGCGAAAGTACCGGTATTGCCAACGAGCGTGAGAATACGGTCATTGAGGATCTCCGTGTCGATGGCGGTGACGCTGTTGGGAACGGCAAGAATCAGGTTGGAAGCGGCTCCGGTAAGCATTCCGGCTGTGACAGTGGTTGTCCCATCGGGAATACGGAAGATGTTGATATCCTCACCATAGCGGGAGGTAAGCGCGGTTGATGGAGTGTTGAGCGATCCGGCCAGATCAGGATCAATGGTCATGCCAACGGTCAGGTTGGCAATTGCCCACTGGTCTAACAGAACGTCATCCTCACTGCACTGCGCGGAGGTTTGGACCTCATAGCCGTCATTGGTCAGCTGATCATAGCTCATACTGCCTTCAACAGCGCAGATTTTCGTCATGGCATCTTTGTCAAAGATATTGATGCCGACACTCGTCAGACTTTCCGGCAGTTTGAGTTCGGCTAATTTGGTATCACCGGTAAAGGCATTGGCACCGATGGATTCAATGCCGGACTGCAGGGCAACGACCTGCAAGTCGTCCATATAAGAGAAAGCCCAATCGCCGATGGAACGAATTGTCAGCGGCAGCTTCACACGGCGGACGGATGGATTGTTCTGGAAAGCGGCAACACCGATGGCTGTCACGGGCATGCCGTCCAGTTCCGCAGGAACTTCAACATCGTAGAGGTTTCCGACATATTTCACAATGTTTATGTTTTCACCGTCGGAATTATAGATAAAATCTTCGTTTTTCTGATTATAATAACTATACGCAATTTTATTATCAATCAGGATCTTTTCCACTTCGGATCCCGCGGCGATTTGGATGTTCACATTGGGAGATTTGGCAAAGGCGTTTTTATGGAAGTATGTGGCATCTGCCGGAATCCACACATCGGTCAGTGATGCACAGTTACCGCCCACGTAAGACTCAATTCTTTTTACATTCGAGGGAATTGCGAGATTTGTCAGCCGTTCGCAGTCACGGAAAGCATTCGAACCAATCGTGGTCAGACTTTCGGGGAGTTCCACAGTCTCCAGCCGACGGCATCCCCAGAAAGCGCCTCCAGCGATGGTCGTGAGATACTGCGGGAAATTGATCTCTGTCAGGTTCACCGCGTCCCGAAATGCATAAGTCATAAGGCGCCGAACGGTATCGGGTAGGAAAACGCTTTCGACTTTCGTATTGCCATCAAAGGCATTGGCGATAGCGACAGTCCCGTAGGGGAGTTCAACATGGGCGGACTCGCCGTTATAACGCAGCAGGATCCCGCGGCCGATATAAACGAATTCATCAGTCTGTCTTTCCAACCAGAGCGTACCTTTGAAGGCGTCAGCACCCACAGTCGAAAGGCTCCGTGACACATTGATCGTGCGCAGGGATGAGCAGTTCTCAAAAGCGGATTCGCCGACGGTCGAAAGATTTCCGGGCAAGTTGATGTCTGAAAGCGAAGTGCAGTCCTTAAAAGCAGAGTTGCCAATGGTTCGCACTGAAGCGGGAAACGCGATATTTTCCAGCGCGGCGCAGTATTCAAAGGTGCTTTCGGGAACGGCTTTGAGATTGAGCGAAAGGGTCGCCTCTTTCAGATTTCCACAACCCTGGAAGACGAATTTTCCGAGTGTAGTCACGCTGTTGGGGATCACAACTTTTTCAAGGTTCATGTAATTCTGGAAAAGGCTCTCCGCCAGCGTTGTGACCGGCGTGCCGTCAAATTCACTCGGAATAGTGATATTCTTTGCCGTTCCGGTGTATTCTGTGATCGTCCAGCCGGTCTCATTGGCCTGGTACTGCCAATCCCCCGAGGTCAGTATCTCCGGCTCCGCTTCCTGCGCACTCACGGGAATCACGGCACAGAGCAGCATGATTATAATGAAAATGATTGATTTCTTCATTTGCTCTCTCCTTTTATGTACTACTTCATAACAATCATACCTTAAAAAGGAGTCAAAATCAATAGATTTATGTCAGCGTCTGCGGAAATGGCAGGAACTTCCCGGTCAATCGCGCTCACTACGCCCGCATTAAGATTCATCAGCGTATCCTGATACATGATACTCACAAGCGGGCGAAGCTCCCTTTCAGAATCAAATCGAGCAAAGCTCGTACCACTCTGGGCGGATTGGTGTGTCTGTCCCCATGTGCGTCACAGCAAATCTGTCTGTCCCCTGAATAGTACCCCCGGAACTGACCCCATATCAACGTTTCCTTAGAACAAAGCAGGGACAGATGAAGTATATAATCATCTCCCTGCCTTTCTGATTATTCTCACCTCTACAAAGAAGCAAATTTATTACTCCATCATAATATGAAGTATTCCGTATAAAAACAAACCCAACTTGGAATTAAATAAAAAAAGTGGCGGGGGAGGGAGTCGAACCCTCGACAAAGGGCTTATGAGTCCCCTGCTCTGGCCACTGAGCTACCCCGCCGTTCAACGTGTTATATATTACCTGAATCTTTTTGATTTGTCAATAAAGTTCGTGAAAATTCGTGATTAATCCAGATAACTCTTGATCGAGGCATAGGTACCCGCGCCGATGATGAGGTGATCCAGCAGCGGAAGGTCCAGAGTTTTTCCGGCGGTGATCACATTTCTGGTGGTGACGATATCGGCCGCGCTGGGCGTCGGGTCACCGGAGGGATGATTATGAACCATAACAAAACTGGCAGCATTCAGCAGCATCGGCCTTTTGAAGATTTCAGCTACACGAATATTCGAAGAATTGATGGTACCCCGGTAAACCATTTCCTCACCGATGACGTAATTCTTGGTGTCCAGACTGATAACATGCAGTTCCTCATGGTCCAGGTGCTCCATTTGATAATGAATATACTCGTAGATATCCTCCGCACATCTGAGACGCGGACGCTCGCCATTTTTATTGACAGCCTTTGAAAACCGGCGTCCCAGTTCGATCGTTGCCAAAATCGAGGCTGCCTTTGCCGGCCCGATGCCGCCAATTTCAAACAATTTCTCTTTGCTGATTTTCCGCAGTCCCGCAAGCCCGCCATACTCTTTCAAAATAAAGTTGGCAAGTTCCAGTACATTCATTTCCTTCGTGCCGCTGCCCAGCAAAATCGCCAGGAGCTCCGCATCGGAAAGCGCTCCTGCGCCAAAATTCAGCAGCTTTTCCCGCGGTTTGCTGTCATCCGTAAAATCTGAAATGCGAAAATGGTTCATCGTTTTTGTCCCTGCCGCAATTATACACTATAAGTGAACAGCTGCCAGTGGACAGTTGCCAGTGATCAGTAGTCAGTTACCTGTGGTCAATATTTGGTGGGTAATGACTGATGGCTGGTAGTTTCTATCCACTGACTGCTGGCTGCTGTCCACTGCCCACTGTCCGCTGCCCACTGACCACTATCCACTGACTACTGAAAATAACACAATCTCACGCCAAAGGGCAGACATGTGATATAATGGTTTCGGATAATTTTTGATGATTACCATATAAAATACGTACATTATTTTTGCGGAGGCAAATATGACAAAAACACTTGCAATCCTGACCGGCGGAGGCGACGTCCCCGGGCTGAACGTAGCGATGAAAGCCACGATCGTGAATGCTCTGGAAGCCGGCTATCGTGTTTTGGGTATCCGACGCGGTTGGGGCGGTCTGCTGAACTACAACCCTGAAGATCCGGAAACGAAAACGACCTATATCCGTGAACTGACCTACAACGACGTTCGCAAGATCGACCGCTCCGGTGGTACCTTCCTTCACTCTTCCCGGACCAATCCGCAGAATGTGAAGAAAGACGTTATCCCCGATTTTCTGAAGGATTCCCCGCTCGGCGTCCAGAAGAATGAAACGACCTGGGACTTCACCCCGCACGTGCTGCGCAATCTGGAAAACCTGGGCATCAACTACCTCGTCACCGTCGGCGGCGATGATACCCTGAGCTACACTGTCCGCATGCACAACGAAGGCATCCCGGTGGTCGCCATCCCGAAGACCATGGACAACGACGTGTTCGGCACCGACTACTGCATCGGCTTCTCCACCGCCATGACCCGCTCTGTCGAAGTCATCACCAACATGCGCACCTCCCTGGGCTCCCATGAACGTATCGGTATCATCGAACTGTTCGGCCGCAACTCCGGCGAAACCAGTTTGATCGCTTCCTACCTTGCCTCCACAGATCGTGCTGTTATTCCTGAAGTTCACTTCAATATTGATAAACTTTCCGAATTCCTGCTCGCTGACAAGCGCAACAACCCGTCCCACTACTCCGTGATGACCGTTTCCGAAGGCGCCATTATGGAAGGCGGCGACGTGATCGAAACCGGAGAAATGGATGCCTACGGCCACCGCAAGCTCGGCGGTATCGGCATGATCGTTGCGGAAGCTGTCAAGAAGCGCACCGGCTCCAACGTGATGTACCAGCAGGTTGGCTACATGATGCGCTCCGGCGCACCGGACTCCCTGGACCGCATGGTTGCCTCTTCCTTCGGTAACCTGGCCTGGCAATGTGTTGAACGCGGCGACACCGGCCGTATGGTCGCGCTGCATGGCGGTAAATACACCACCGTCCCGGTCACCATGATCCTTTCCGGCAAGAAGATCGTCGACATCGCTGCTTACTACGATATCGAAAAGTACCGCCCGAAGATCAAGGACTTCCTCGGCGTCCCGATGTTCCTCAGCTAAATGCTGCGGGGTTAAAGCACACCGAGGTCTGCCCTGATGCTGCGGCGAAGTCCGCACAGCAGGACTGCACTCCTTGTGCGTATCTGAATCTATTAATTCGTAAATCAGGGACTGTCCCTTCACGGGACTGTCCCGAAATAATGTTTCACAACAAATGGGGACAATCCCATACAAGGGACGATCCCTTCAAAAAGGAGTTTATACAAATGATCGTTACTACAAAAGATTTGTTCAAAGCTGCTTACGGCAAATACGCAATCGGCGCATATAACATCAACAATGCCGAACAGATCATCGGTCTGTTCGAAGGCAACATGCAGTCCAAAGCCCCGTTCATCATCCAGATCTCCAAGGGTGCCCGCAAATACACCAGCACCATCATGCTCGAAGGTCTGATCCGCAGCGCTGACCAGATGTACCCGGATGCCATCTTCGCAGTCCATCTCGACCACG
>JAFPZX010000095.1 GCA_017417055.1 Anaerolineaceae bacterium | reverse complement strand
TCCCCCTTTGCCTGGGAGGCGACGTGGGAGATCTCATGACCGAGCAGCTCCTGTCCGTGGGTGCTGGAAAAGTCCAGTTTGCCCGGGGCAAAGGCAATGTTGCTGCCCTGCGCGACGGCTTCGGCTCCGGCCTCGCCCACCGCTTTGTTCTCATAAAGCTTTACGGCCGTCAGGTCCATGCCGAAAGAATCTTCCATCTTCTCGCGCATCACCGTGGGCATATCGACCTGATGCCCCAGGTTTTCCACCATTGCGCTGTTGGGGAGGGAGGTTTCCTGCTTCCCGCGGGCGTTTGAATCTGCATCCGCCTTTTTACTGCTTTTCTTTTTCAATTGCGAGTAAGTGTAACTCATATCTTACCTCCCTTTTTATCCTATTGGGGACAGTCTCGTGAAGGGACAGTCCCCATCTCATTACTGCTCATTTTTTCGGGGACTGTCCCCATCTCATTGCTGCTCATTTTCGTGGGGACAGTCCCATGAAGGGACAGTCCCCGTGGTCGTACGCCCGGCATACAAACTCGATTAACTGATACTGTTAATGACACTGCGGGATTTGCTGTGACGCGCATCGGGAGTATCCGTCATTAATAGGGTTCATTCTTTCTTTATATGAGACGGTGCCTCTTCCAGCACTTCGTCTTCCAATTCTCCCTGATCTATTATTTCGTGGTTTTGGTCTTTTCTGGTTTTTTCCACTCTCTCAACCATTTTCTTCATCATCTATCAAATTTTTAATTAGATTCTCTATGATATTTTTTTATTCATCTTTATTATCAATCAAAATCCTCATCTCTTCTTCTCTTCTTTTTATTTCTTCAGGATCCCATTCGTACGGGGACTCGTCGTCGTCAATTTCTTCCGGATCATATTTATAAAGAACATTCTTCTTTTTTTCATCTTTTATTTTCTCATAATAGTTTGACAATTTTTCTTTTGACTCAGTATCATCGGTTTCATTTATCTTATCAAGGATTTCATCTGCCTGTCCTTCATATCCTGAATACAAGGAATTCATTTCCGCATTCATTCTATTCCTCACGTCTTCGGGTTTGTTGGAGCCAGGACTCGGATAGGGACTCTTGCTCGAGAATAGGCTCTTAAACCAATCCTTTATCTTTTGTCCAAAACTCTTTTCCGGTTCTTCTAAATAAATTAGCTCGATCGGCGACCCATCTTTATGTCGGTAAACAGAACCCGGAGGCATAGGGAAATATTTAATCGGTTGTTCTTCCTCTGGTACTGGTAAGTCTTCATCTATGAAAGAGTTTGCATCGTCATTATACCCGTACCCAGTTTCAGCTCTATTTCCTCCTAAATTATTGTCTTCCAGTTCTTCTATTATTTCCTGTTCTTCTTGTTTGTCATTGTTTGCTTGTTTGATCCTATTTTCTCTCTCTCTAATATCGTTTTCCAGGTCTTCATCCATGTCGATAGAGTCTTCATCCCCATAGTACCCGAAACCACCTTTCATTCCGGTATATTCGTTTTCCTTTTGATTTTCCGGTTCTTCTATTATTTCCGGTTCATCTATTATTTTCGGTACTTCTATATTTTTCGGTACTTCTATATTTTTCGGTACTTCTATATTCTTCGGTTCTTCTATATTCTTCGGTTCTTCTTGTTTTTTATATATCTTCGGATCTACTTTGTCCAGTTCATCTTCAAAGTCCGCATCACTGGTAGACCAGTAATTTGCAGCCTTCATATCATTCAGGCTATCTTCGTGTATTTGTCTCATACGATCTTCATGTACTCTATTCTTCTTCCCGCTTTTTGCCTGCATCGGGCCGGCCGCGGAGGCGGCGGAAGCGTTCGAGAGCGCCGCAGACGCGCCGTCATAGCCTGATGTGACGCTTTCCCCTCGGGCTGCTATCAGGCCTTCGCGATCGGCACGGGCTTCCAGAGCAGAATCGTTCACCAGACCGCTGCCCTTCACCTCGCCCTTTGCCTGGGATGCGACGTGTGAGATCTCATGGCCCAGCAACGCCTGTCCGTGGGTGCTGGTAAAGTCCATCTTGCCCGGCGCGAAGGCGATGTTGCTGCCCTGCGTGACGGCTTCTGCCCCGGCCTTGCCCACCGCTTTGTTCTCATAGAGCTTCACGGCAGAGAGGTCCATGCCGAAGGCCCCTTCCATCTTCTCCCGCATCACGGAGGGCATATCGACCTGATGGCCAAGATTTTCCACCATTGCGCTGTTGGGAAGGGTGGATTTCATCTCCCCGCCGCTGAACGTCTCCGTGCCTTTTTTTTGGATGTTCTTCTTTTTCGCTTGTGCGTAAGTGTAACTCATTTAACACCTCATATTTATTTTCCATGAACCGGACTGCTTGCGGGCCTGTACCCAATAGATAATACTGGTCTGCGCTTACGATGTTATCATATTGCGCTCACTGTAATTTTACCCGGATATTTTATTTTAGCATAGTTTCCGTATTTTTCATATCCCGTTTTGATATCTGACATATAATTCCGAGGGGACGGCGGGTAATCGGGGACGGTTCGCCCGAGGCGTCAGCCGAGGGGAACTGTCCTCACGCATTGTCGGGGGACTATTATTCATACGCCAGCCAACGGGGCTGTCCTTCAGGTCCGTCCCCATCATCAAATGGTGTAAAGAATCCTGTCGGGGACTGTCCCTTCATGGGACTGTCCCCATCTCATTGCTATTCATTTTTGCGGGGACAGTCCCGTGAAGGGACAGTCCCCGCAAATCCTCTCTTGGGTTCAATCAGGCGATTTGGAATTCCTGATAAAGTTTATTCCGATATTCCGGGTCCGCTGCGGCCCGGTTGGCGTCCTCAGTTCTGCCTTGATTGAACAGCATCAGCATAAGCTTAGCCAGAAACCCACAAAACCATGTATAGTAACAAAAGTCTTAGTCTTGGCGCTTTTTTGCTTTTTCTTGGCATTTCGTCATACTTAAATTAAATTCTCTACTTCCTCTTCGAATTTCTTAAAATCTCCCAACTTCTTATTATGTGACGGAATCTGAATTAAATTCTCTCCATTTTCTTCCTCATTCTCATCTGGATCCTCGATTACTTCAAGTTGTGTATCAATATCGTCGATATCTCCTATTTGTTTATACGGATTCACATAGCGCTTATGGTTTTCCGGATAGATCAAACTATTACCGGTATCAGGATCATGTCTTCCCAAATTATAAACATGCTCTAATCCGGCGTTTTTCTTGAACACGTTATCTGTTTCTTTATAATTATCTATCTTGGCATCTTCATCCGCGTCGTATGTGTCCCACATGTGTTTATTTTCATAACTCATCCTCTCACGCACGCTTAATGGCTCTTCAAAAAACGCTATTGGGTGCGGCTGAAACAGGACATTTTTAAAATAGTTCTTTAGCCTTGTTCCCAGACTCGGAGCGGTATATGGCACACGGGATTTTTTCTCTCCATTCTCTGTCTTCTCTATCTCAGCTTCAGTGATTAATTCTGGCTGCAATTTAGACTTCGGCTCCTCCGCCTCTTTCTTTCCGGATTTAGCCTGCATCGGGCCTGCAGCGGAGACGGCAGAGGCGCTTGAGAGCGGCGCAGAGGCACCGCCGTAGCCATCTGCGACGCTTTCCCCGCGGGCTGCCATCAGGCCTTCCCGGTCGGCACGGGCTTCGAGAGCGGAATCGTTCACAAGCCCGCTGCCCTTCACTTCCCCCTTTGCCTGGGATGCGGCGTGGGAGATCTCGTGCCCCAGAAGCGCTTGACCGTGTGTTGAGGAAAAGTCCAGCTTGCCCGGTGCGAAGGCGATATTGCTGCCCTGCGTGACGGCTTCTGCTCCGGCCTCACCTACGGCCTTGTTCTCATAGAGCTTCACGGCAGAGAGATCCATGCCGAAGGCACCTTCCATCTTCTCGCGCATCACCACGGGCATATCGACCTGATGCCCCAGGTTCTCTACCATAGCGCTGTTGGGGAGGGAGAATTCGGTCTCCCCGCCGGCGTGCGGCTCCGCTCCGTGTTTTTGGGAACCATGTTTTTTCTGCTGTGCGTATGTGTAACTCATTCGTCTGCACCTCATTCTCATTCTGATGGGAAATGGACCGCCCGGATAATCATGTTTTGTTTCCTTATAGCCATCTCCCTGAACCAAAATGGACTTGTGATTTTTGCTTATGGTCTGTTCGGCTTTTTTCTCTGCCGTTTTCCGGATACAATACAGCCCACCTTCCTGCAAATCACCTCGGATTTCTTATATTATAACACGTTTGTCCAGTGTTTATTTTTTTCTTATAAGAAGTCAGATGGCACAATTGGCATCATTTCCGGCTGCTTTTCACGGAGTACATACGGGACTGGTACCAAGTGCCGCGTTAGCCGACGCGAGCGTGCCTGTCCCTATGTGCGGAAATGAGCGAAGGAAGAATGCTGTCCTGATGAGCGGAACTTCGTAGGATGAAGAGACGTACATGGGGGTGAGGGTCGCACGCTGGATGAGACCCGCATGTGCTTCGGGAAAGGGAAAGCGTCATTTTTCTGATTTTTTCAGGACCAGTTTTCCCCTTTTTTGCAATCTTGCATTTATAATAATTAATTGGAGAATTAGGAAAACGCTGATTAAGCCGCGTGAAAGCTTGAGGACAGTTCCCCTCGTTCCTCGGGAGAACCGTCCCCGAACCGCACAATTAATCAGTGCTTCCCCGGGAATCGGTTTTTGGGATGTCGCATCGTAAGAACCAATTGATGAAAGGTTGATTTTATGACGGAACCCTCATTTAAAGTTTGTTTTGTGATTTCAGAAGCTGAACCATTGATCAAAGTCGGCGGACTGGGTGATGTGGGCGGGACGCTTCCCGGCGCACTGACCGCCCTGCCGCGGGAAATGACTGATGGAAGAGCTGTTGATGTACGTGTTGTCATCCCGTTTCACGATGTCTTGAAACAAAAACAAATCCCGACAAGATGGATTTGCAACTACAAAATTCCCTATGAAAACGGATTATTCCAGGATGTTTACGTCTCCCAGGCGGAAGGAATGGAAGTGCCGATTTACCTCATTGACGGCGCCCCCATCCGCGGCAAGGGCGTTTACAGCTCCAATCCGATCGATGATGCTTATAAATACATCTTTTTCTCCGCGGCAGCTGACGAATTGTTCCGCCACATTGATTGGATCCCGGACGTGCTGCACGCGCATGACTGGCACGCCGCTTCCTCTGTGATGAAAATGAAGCAGATGCGGGCATATGATCCCAAATTCCACAATGTACGCATGCTGTACACCATCCACAACCTGCCTTATGCCGGGCCCAACAGCCCCGATATTCTTGAAAAATACGGAATTGAAGAAGCCTATGCGGAAGAAATTCCTTCCGGTTCACGCGGATGTCCCATGTCGCTGGGTCTCAGCGCGGCGGATATGATTTCTACCGTATCAGAAACCTATGCGAAAGAAATTCTGACAGATGAATTCGGTCATGGCTATCAGTATTTTCTGCAAGCCCATAAAGAAAAAGTTACCGGTATTGTCAACGGCATCATTCCGGACCAGTGGAATCCGGCGATCGACCGCGTGCTGTATCAGAATTTTGACGTCAACAGCCTGGAAAAGAAGGCGGAAAACAAACGGATGCTGCAGGCGGAAGTCGGTCTGCCCCAGCGGGACGATATTCCCCTCATCATCATGATCGGTCGTCTGGATGTCCAAAAGGGCTTCGATCTGGCGTTTGCCGCGCTGCGGAAAGTTCTGGGACAAAACTGGCAGGCGCTGATCCTTGGATCCGGCAACCCCAAAATTCAGAATGATTGTTTGGCGTTGGCTGCCGCTTACCCCGACCGTGTCCGGGCTGAGATCCGTTATGACGCGGCATTTTCCCGAAAAATGTATGCCGGCGGCGACATGCTGCTGATGCCTTCCCGTTATGAACCCTGCGGGATCGCACAGATGATCGCCATGCTGTACGGCTGCATTCCGATTGCCCATTCCACCGGCGGTTTGAAAGACACCATCGCCGACCCGAAAAACAGCAGTCAGTACACCGGCTTCCTGTTTGATACACCGACAGCTGAAGCCTGTTCGGAAGCTGTCTCCCGTGCGCTGACAGCCTGGAATGACAGGAAAAGCTGGGAAACCCTTCAAAAGCGTTGTATGGTTCAGGACTTTACGTGGGAAAAATCCGCGAAAAAGTACTATGACCTTTATAAATCCTTGTAAACCGAAAAAGCAACAGGATTCGAATTATGAAACAAATACGAACTTCCGGAATTTTATTGCACCCGACCAGCTTCCCGGGTCCGGACGGGATTGGTGATTTGGGACCGCAGGCTTACGCCTGGATCGACTTTTTGGAATCTTCCGGCTGCACTATCTGGCAGACACTGCCCTTGGGTCCAACCGGATATGGGGATTCTCCTTACCAGTGTTTTTCGGCTTGTGCCGGAAATCCTCTGCTGGTCAGTCCCACCTTGCTGCTTGATGAGGGCTATTTGAGCCCGGAAGATTTTTATGATCGCCCGGCATTCCCGCTCCATCAGGTTGATTTCGGCCCAGCCATTGAGTGGAAACAGAAGATCATGTCCCGTGCGTATCAAAATTTCACTGCAAAGGGTGGTCTACAAACCCCAGAATATATAACATTCTGTGAAGAAAACGCGCGCTGGCTGAATGATTTCGCATTGTTCATGGCTATTAAAAATGACAATGGCGGTGTCGCATGGCAGTACTGGCCGGAAGGTCTGAAGAAACGCGACAAAGAAGCCATCAATGCATTTTCCGTTGCAAATTCAGCTGAAATAAACTTCTATAAGTTCCTTCAGTTTTATTTCTTCAAGCAATGGAACAACCTGATGAATTATGCCCATGAAAAAGGCATCAAGATCATTGGGGATATTCCGATTTTCGTTTCCATGGACAGCTCCGATGTGTGGAGCAACCCGGATCTGTTTTATCTTGATGGTGAAGGCAATCCGACCGTTGTTGCCGGCGTACCACCAGATTATTTCTCACCCACCGGTCAATTGTGGGGGAACCCGCTTTACCGCTGGCCGAAACATCAGGAAGAGGGTTTCTCCTGGTGGATGGATCGCATCCGCGCGACGCTCAAAGTGTGCGATTTAATCCGCTTAGACCACTTCCGCGGGTTCTGCGGTTATTGGGAAGTCCCTGCCGGCAATCCCACCGCGGAATTCGGTCGTTGGGTTGAATGTCCGGGCGATGCCTTTTTGCAGAAGATGCAGGAAACCTTCGGTGATCTGCCGATCATCGCGGAAGATCTTGGCGAGATCACACAGGATGTGAATGACCTGCGCCTGAAATATGGTCTTCCGGGTATGAAGATCCTGCAATTCGGCTTCGGCGGTGCGGCCAATGATGGCTTCCTCCCCTGCAACTACGAAAAGAATTTCGTAGCTTATACCGGCACCCACGACAATGAAACCTTCAGGGGCTGGTATGAAAACGCGGATAAAAAGTCACAGGATTTTGCCAGACGCTATTTGAATTCAAACGGCGAACACATTTCCTGGGATGCCATCCGCGCGATTTGGCAGTCGGTTGCTGTTTATTCCATTGCTCCGCTGCAGGACTTTTTGGAATTAGGTGACGAAGCCAGAATGAACTTTCCGGGGAGAATGTTTGGAAATTGGGGCTTCCGTTATATCAATTCCGATTTAACACCGGAACTTGCCTTCCGCATCCTGGACCTGAACCGCACTTATAATCGTATTCCTGAAATCAGCTCCCAGACGTACGTTCGGCCTGATATTCATTATGAAAAGCCGTAATTTAGGTTTTAGGTGTCAGGTTTTAGGTTTTAGGTGTCAGGTGTCAGGTGGCTAGCCACTGACGACTGACTACCGGTCACTGACTACCGACCACCGGACACTGGCTACTGACTACCGGCCAGTGGACACTGGCAACTGACTACCGGCCACCGTCCGCTGGCAACTGTCCACTGACCACTAGCCACCGGCCACTGACAACCGGTCACTGAAAACGAGGTAAAAAAATATGAAATTGATCGATCATGGCGTTATTTATTCCGGGGGGAAAATCCTCGAACAAATTCCTGCTGACATCAGAGAAGCAAAAAACAAAACAATGGCTTACAAAATCATGGGGAGCCACAGCAGTAAATCAGAGGATGGAACGTTCCGAATCCGCTTTGATGCGATGGTTTCACATGACATTACCTATGTAGGAATTATACAGACCGCACGCGGCAGCGGAATGAAAGAATTTCCGCTGCCCTATGCGCTCACCAACTGCCACAACAGCCTTTGCGCGATAGGCGGCACCATCAATGAAGACGACCATCTTTTCGGGCTTTCCGCCGCGAAAAAATACGGCGGCATTTTCGTGCCCGCACATCAGGCAGTCATCCATCAATATGCCCGGGAGATGCTCAGCGGATGCGGAAAGATGATCCTCGGCTCCGACAGCCATACCCGCTACGGATGCTTCGGCACCATGGGTTTTGGGGAAGGTGGCCCTGAGCTTGTCAAACAGCTACTGAAAAACACCTACGACCTCAAAGATCCACAGGTGATCCTGGTGCATCTGACCGGTTCCCCGCGCAAAGGGATCGGCCCGCACGACGTGGCACTGGCATTGATCCGCGAGGTTTTCAAATCCGGTTTTGTCAAAAACAAGATCCTGGAATTCGCCGGACCGGGCGTGGCGGAATTACACATGGATTTCCGCACCGGTATTGACGTAATGACCACGGAAACTGCCTGTCTTTCCTCCATTTGGATCACTGACAAGGTTACAGAGGAATTCTTCCGCAATCACGGCAGACCGGACGCGTATCAACATCTGGAATCGGAGGAGGGCGCGTACTATGACGGAGCGATCGAGCTGGATCTTTCTCAAATCGAATCCATGATCGCACTGCCGTTCCATCCATCCAATGCCTACACCATCCATGAATTTCTGGAAAACGCGGATGAACTGCTCGCGGCAGTGGAAGAAGACACCATCAAACAATTCGGCAGCAAAGTCAAACCGGACCTGCGCAGCAAATTCCATGACGGCGCCTTTTATGCCGATCAGGGCGTCATCGCCGGTTGTTCCGGTGGTATGTTCGACAACATCTGCATCGCCGCCGATATTCTCGAAAACGGATCGATCGGTGACGGTCACTTCGGTCTCAGCGTTTACCCCTCCAGCACGCCGATCCAGAAAGCTTTGCTGGAAAACGGCGTATCTGCCCGGCTGCTTTCTGACGGAGCAATTCTCCGCTCCGCCTTCTGCGGACCATGCTTTGGCGCCGGAGACGTCCCGGCGAACAATGAATTTTCAATCCGTCACACCACCCGCAACTTCCCGAACCGCGAAGGTTCCAAACCGGATCAGGGACAGATTTCCTTCGTGGCGCTGATGGACGCGCGGTCAATCGCCGCAACAGCCGCTAACGGCGGAAAACTGACCGCCGCAACCGATATTGAATTTACTACCACCCCGCACGCCTATACCTTCTCACAGGAAATGTATGAAAAACGCATCTATAACGGTTACCGGCACGCGGAAGCGGAAAAAGAGCTTCACTTCGGCCCCAACATCACCGATTGGCCGAAATTCAATCCGCTGGCAGAAAACATGCTGCTGAAGCTTGCCGCGGTGATCCATGACCCGGTAACGACAACGGATGAGCTGATTCCCTCGGGAGAAACCTCATCCTACCGTTCCAACCCGCTCAAGCTTTCAGAATTCGCCCTTTCCCGCCGCGTTCCGGAATATGTCGGACGCAGCAAAGCGGTCATGAAGGATGAAAGTGAACGCAGAGTAGGGAAATCGCTGCCGGAATTGGAAGCGGTGCTGGAACAATGCGGCATGGACAAATCCATCCTTGAAACCACAGAATACGGCTCCGCCATTTTTGCGGAAAAACCGGGAGACGGTTCCGCACGGGAACAGGCAGCCTCCTGCCAGCGTGTTCTCGGCGGCCGTGCCAACATTGTGAGAGATTACGCTACCAAGCGTTACCGCTCCAATTGCATCAACTGGGGAATCCTTCCCTTTACCATCAGCGCTGAAACACCGTTTGATTATGAACCGGGTGATTATGTATTCGTCCCTGGGATCCGCGAAGCGATCGAAAGCGGGCAGACAGCCATCCCCGCGGTGGTTATCAGCGGAAAGAAAACAACGCAAATTACACTGAATTGTGAAAACCTCAGTGATAAAGAAAAACAGATTATCCTCGACGGCTGCCTGATGAATTATTACGCGGCCCAAATGAAAAGAGATTGAATTTTATGGATAAAATCAAGATGATTACTCCGTTAGTAGAAATTGACGGAGATGAAATGACCCGCATTATCTGGGCTCAGATCAAACAGATCCTGCTGGAGCCTTTTGTTGAACTGAATACGGAATATTATGACCTGGGATTGCTGAACCGGGATCAGACTGATGATCAGGTGACAGTTGACGCCGCGAATGCGATCAAAAAATACGGTGTGGGTGTAAAATGTGCCACCATCACCCCGAATGCCCAGCGTATGGATGAATATCATCTTAAAAAGATGTGGAAAAGTCCGAATGGAACCATCCGCGCGGTCCTTGACGGAACTGTTTTCCGAAGCCCGATCCTTATCGACAAAATCAAACCGGTCGTCAAGAACTGGGAGAAGCCGATCACCATTGCCCGTCACGCCTACGGGGATGTTTATCGGGATGTGGAAATGCGCATCGAAGGGGAAGGAAAGGCCGAACTGCTTTTCACTGCCAAAGACGGAACGACCCAGCGGGCTCTGATTTATGATTTTGAAGGCCCGGGCGTTCTGCAGGGAATGCACAACAAGGATAAATCCATTGAATCCTTTGCCCACTCCTGCTTCCAATATGCGCTGAGTGCCAAACAGGACCTGTGGTTTTCCACAAAAGATACCATTTCCAAGACTTACGATGGGGAATTCAAAGCCATTTTTGAAAGAATCTATAATGAAACCTATAAGGATTCTTTTGAAAAAGCCGGCATCACCTATTTCTATACGCTCATTGATGACGCGGTCGCCCGCGTGATCCGTTCCAAAGGCGGTTTTATTTGGGCCTGCAAAAATTATGACGGAGACGTGATGAGCGATATGATTTCCACAGCCTTTGGGTCTCTCGCGATGATGACCTCTGTGCTTGTCAGCCCGGATGGAAATTATGAATATGAAGCCGCCCACGGTACCGTCACACGTCATTATTACCGCTATTTGAAGGGTGAAGAAACTTCAACAAATCCGGTCGCGACGATTTTTGCCTGGACCGGTGCACTGAAGAAAAACGGAGAAAAGGATCACAATCAGGAATTGATCCAATTCAGCGAAAAGCTGGAAAAGGCAGTCCTGACGACCCTTGAAAACGGATTCTGCACTAAAGACCTGTCTGCGCTATATGAAGGAACAGAACCGACAGCGCTCACAACGACCGCTTTTCTTGAAAAAGTGCGTGAAACATTTGATGCCGCATAAAATAAAGCGGATTGAAAGCACACCGTGGTTTGGCCTTTTTGCTGCCGCACAGGCGGCATGAAAAGACTGCACACTTCGTTTCGTTTGATTAATCGTTTTTTGATGGAGGCTTGATGGAATTTAAACTACCTGTTTATGAAGAACCTGATTTCACTCAGGATGAACTGGCAGATGCTCCCGATGTCACAACAGCCATCGTACAGGCTGATGGCGTCGCTCCGGAACAATTTCATGGGACTTCCATGTACCCGGAATATTTCAAGGTCAATGGGGAGTGGAAACTTGCTGAAGAAAGCAGGATGGACTGCTGTGTTGTTGTCCGTGACAACGGAAATCTGGACGTTGTTGAATTCCGCAATCTCAAAAAGGGAGACCGTGTGATCCTTGGCCGCACCGAAAACGGAACTGACGGTATTTATCTTCACAGCAACGGATTCCATGAGCAATATATTCCCGGTGACAGTTTCCAATTCCGCACCGGCCGCTCCCGGGAAACACCGTTCTCCCAGGATTATGACACGCTGTATAACCTGCTGATGTATGAACGGGAAAACCACGGGAACGTTTTGTGGGTCATGGGCCCGGCCTGCGCATTTGATGCCGATGCCCGAGCCTCCATGCGCTACCTGATCGAAAATGGATTCGTACAGGGACTCATGGCCGGCAATGCACTGGCTACGCATGATCTGGAAGCGGGCCTGTTCGGAACAGCTCTCGGACAAAACATTTACTCGCAAAAGCCGCAGCACAACGGACATTATAATCACATTGAAATCATCAACCGTGTCCGGAGAGAAGGCTCCATCGAAAAATTCATCGACAAGTACCGGATCGAAGACGGGATTATCGAGAGTATCGTTCACAACAATATTCCCTACGTCCTGGCGGGATCAATCCGCGATGACGGACCGCTGCCGGAAGTCTGTTCCGATGTCTATCAGGCTCAAGACAAAATGCGGAACCTGATCCGCAAAGCGACCACTGTCATTTGTCTGGCGACACAACTGCATACGATCGCTGCCTGCAATATGACACCCTGCTATCGTGTCGTTGACGGAAAGGTGCGTCCGCTGTTCATCTATACCGTCGATGTTTCTGAATTTGCCATCAACAAACTCGTCGACAGAGGCAGCCTGACCGCCACCGGCATCGTCACCAATGCCCAGGATTTCGTGGTTCTGGTCGCAAAGGGCATTCAAAAGAAATTTGAACAGCAATAACTAATTGCGATGTATATTGGGGACAGTCCCATAAAGGGACAGTCCCCGACAAAAAAAAATGCTAACGCATGAATATGGAGGGCATTATGTACAAGGATTATGTATCGATGCTTTTTCAATCAATCAAACAAAACAACCTGCCGACATCCGTAAAAGTTCTTTTAGGGATCGCAATCGCTTATTTTATTCTGCCGACCGATATTATTCCCGATATTGGTCTGCCGCTCGGCATCGTTGATGATACGATCGTGGCGGCTGCCCTGATCGGTCTGGGCGGAAAGATCATTTACGATAAAGTGAAAGAAGAAAAATCAGCAAATCATCAAAAAGATGATGATAATGTAATTGATATTTAAATAATTACATCCTTTGTAAGGATAATAAATCAATTTGAAAAAAAACAGATTAGAATTGTTTCTTATGGTTAATACAATAGACGAAGCACTTGACTATATATATTCACATATTGATTACAGCATGACTCACGCAAAAGACATCTCGGCTGATGTTTTTTCGCTGAACGCAATTCAGGCATTAACGGAAAAACTCGGTAATCCACAGGACAGATTTTCGATTATTCATGTGGCAGGCACTAAGGGGAAGGGCTCTGTTTGTTCCATGCTCGCTTCCGCGCTTCAGGCAGCCGGCTTCAAAACAGGGCTTTACACATCACCACACCTGATTCGCTTCAATGAACGGATCATGGTGGATGGGAAAATGATCACCGATCAGGAGATCATTGACCTGACGAATCGTTTTATCGAGCCGATAAACGCTGTCGGTCATGTAAGCAGCTTTGAGATTATGACCGCAATGGCGTTTGAATATTTCCGCGATCAAAAAGTCGATATCGCTGTGGTGGAAACAGGTCTCGGCGGCAGATTGGACGCAACGAACATCGTGACTCCGATCCTTTCCGTCATAACATCAATATCTTATGACCATACCGGATTCCTTGGAAATACGATCGTAGCAATCGCCGGCGAAAAGGCAGGTATTATCAAACCCGGTATTCCGGTTATCTGCGGATGCCAGCCTTATCCGGAAGCGGTTAAAATAATCAAACAAAACGCACAAAAGAAAAACAGTCCCTGGATCAATGTACCGGACCGCTATCATTTCATCAACAAATGGGAAAAATCCCATGAAAGCATGCTGATCTGGCGTGTTGAAGATCAGGAGCTCATGGAAAACTGGTGCGGAAATAAAATCAGTTCCACATGGCAGCCTGTCACTATTCCGTTACCACTTCGCGGTCTGCATCAGATTCAAAATTCAGCCGCTGTTTATGCCGCGATTTGCAAAGTCAAATCTGTTTTTCCCTACCTGGACATTGAAAAAGCTATCGCGGGCATCGGAAATACTTTCTGGCCCTGCAGGTTTGAGCTGCTTGACGAAAACAAGCCTCTTGTTGCCGATGGCGCTCATAACATGGACTCCATCCGGAAACTATGCCAGACGATCGATCGTTATTACGGAACAAAGGAGATCACCTGCATCTTCGGCGCATCGGAAGATAAAGAACTGGCAGCCATGATTTCCGAGCTTGCGCCGCATGTGGATCGCTTTATTATGACCCGCTCTACACATCCCCGTGCGGCGAAGCCAAAAGTTTTATCCGAAATTTCCTCAAAAATCGGCAGGGAAAACAGAACCGCCGATTCACTTGAGGACGCCTATGCGCTTTATAGTGCTGATTCAAGGGAAAACATCTGCTATATTGTTACCGGGAGTCTGTTCGTGGCGGGCGGCATCCGGGAACTTTACATGAAAGATCATTCAATCAAATATTTCGACTAAACACCATAAATTATTACGGAGAAAAGATGTCAGAACAAGATTATAATGAAGAAAAGGACAGCTATCAGGATCTCGTATCCAGCCTGAGCCAGCGGACAGAAGAACTGTTCCGGATCCCTGATGCTGAAGTTGATGAGGACGGAACTTTTCTCGCTTCTATAATCATCCTGCGAAACAGTATTATCTTCCCGCGCATGATTTCCCCTGTGTTTATTGAACAGCAGGAGAATTTTTACGCAATTCAATATGCTCTGGAAAACAGCAAAACAGCGGTAATCATGATGCCGAAAAATCCGGACCAGTTGATGCCCACAAAAATCCGCGATTATTACCATGTCGGTATGGAAATCGCTGTAGGAAGGCTCATTTCCCTGCCGGAAAATAATTATTCAACGCTCATTCAGGGACGCCGGAGGGTGATCCTGCAAAAAATCGTCAGTAAAAGTCCGGTCCTTATCGGGAAATTTGTTGTCAACGACGAAGAAGTAGATGAATCAAAGCGCCTGACCGCGACTTTGCGGACAACCAGGAACCTGTTTGAGCGCTGTGCGGTTTTGGATAAAAAACTGCCGGAAGAAGCACTGCCGTTCGTTACGTCGATCAATGACCCATCCTGGATCGCGGATATGATCGCCACAACGGTCAATATTTCCTCTGAAAAGCGCCGCAACATCCTTCTCACACTGGATCCGATGAAGCGTCTGAACCTGCTGAACCGCTACCTTGCGGAAGAGGCGGAAGTGCTGGAATTGGAATCAAAAATCAGCAAAAAGGTTCAGAATGAGGTGGACAGGACGCAGCGGGAATATTACCTGAGGGAACAGGCAAAGGCGATTCAGGACGAGCTGGGCGAGGGTGATATCTTCAACCGTGAACTCAATGAGCTCAGGACACGCATCGAAGAGGCCGAGTTTAACGACGATGTCCGTCAGGTCGCCATGAAGGAACTTGAACGGGTCGCGATGATGGCGCCGATGTCTCCGGAAGTCGGTATTTCCCGGACGTATATCGACTGGCTGCTGGACCTGCCATGGAAAAAGGCCACGGAAGATAATCTCGAAATCAAAAATGCTGAAGATATCCTCGACCGGGATCATTACGGTCTGAAAAAGACCAAAGACAGGATCATCGAATACATCGCGGTCCGCTCCCTCAAACCGAAAAAAGAACGTCAGCCGATTCTCTGCTTCGTTGGTCCTCCGGGGACAGGAAAAACTTCTATCGGGAAATCCATAGCTGAAGCATTGGGCAGGAAGTTTGTCCGCATTTCACTCGGCGGCGTAACGGATGAAGCAGAAATCCGCGGTCACCGCAGAACCTACATCGGGGCATTGCCCGGCCGGATCATTCAGACAATGAAACGCGCCGGAACCATCAACCCGGTTTTTATGCTGGATGAAATTGACAAGCTCGGCAGTGATTACCGCGGTGATCCGTCATCTGCGCTGTTGGAAGTCCTTGACCCGGAACAGAACAATAAATTCGCGGATCATTATCTGGAAGTGGATTATGATCTGTCCAAAGTTATGTTTATCACGACCGCCAATACCACTTCAACGATTCCGGAAGCCCTTCTGGACCGCATGGAAGTGATTGAATTCAGCGGGTACGTGGAAGAGGAAAAGCTGCAAATCGCCAAAGACTACCTGCTTGTCCGCCAAATTGAAGAAAACGGCCTGACAAACGAACAATTCCATATCACCGATGAGGGTATCATCAAGCTTATCCGGGAATACACCTATGAATCCGGCGTGAGAAACCTCGAACGGGAGCTTGGAAAAGTCTGCCGCAAGGTTGCGAGACGTGTTGCCGGAAAAGAGGGAGAGTCTTACACGGTCACCGATGAAAACCTGGCCGAATTTATGGGTCCCGCTTATTATTTCCAGACAGACAAAGAAACCAACGATGAAATCGGAGTTGTCAACGGCCTGGCCTGGACATCCAACGGTGGGGATACGCTGAAAGTGGAAGCGGCTGTTTTTGAAGGAAAGGGATCACTGCAGATAACCGGTCAAATCGGGGATGTGATGCAGGAATCCGCTCAGGCCGCATTTTCCTATGTGCGGTCTCATGCAAAACAGTTCAATATCAAACCCGCCTGGTTTGAAAAATATGATATCCATATCCATGTCCCGGAAGGCGCTGTTCCGAAAGACGGTCCAAGTGCCGGTGTGACGCTGGCTTCTGCCATTATTTCCGCCATAACAAACACGGAAGCCAAAAAGAACACCGCCATGACGGGAGAAATTACCCTGCGCGGGAATGTACTGCCGGTTGGTGGGATCCGTGAAAAACTGCTTGCCGCTCACAGACTTGGCATTAAAAAGGTTTTGATCCCGGAAAAGAACATGCGGGATCTCGAAGAACTCCCAGCTCAGGCAAAAAATGACCTGATCATTATTCCTATCAAAACCATGGATGATGTAATTCCTCATATTTTTGACGGAAAAGAACCGAAAATGAAATCCTCTCCGGTGAGGAAAAAGACACCGAAAGAAAAGGCGGTATAAACAGTTTATAATTGTATAGACTGATATATTTGTAACAGGAAGCTGTATGAATCGTTTGAAAATTACCTCATTATTCGCGGTTATTATTCTGACAGTGATTCTTTCCGGATGCACTGTAATTGATGATGTAAAAACTGCATTGAACCTGGCAGGGAATCAGACGCCTGAACCTGTTTCACAATCTGATGGAATTATCGGAAATGCGGCTTCCGATTCTTCCACTCTTCTTGTTACGCCAAATGAAACGTCATCCGTTTCTGAATTATCAGAAGTAAAAAATTCAGCTCCTACCCCGGAACCGACTCCGGCTGTTTATACAATCCAATTGTGGGTTCCTCCTCAATTTGATATTGAACAGGACACTCCAGCCGGGAAAGCACTTGCCGCAGCCATTTCAGACTATACCAGTCAGCATCAAAATGTGAATATTACACTTCGGGTAAAGGCGACTTCCGGAGACAGCAGCATACTGAACACATTAACATCAGCAAACCATATTGCCAAGGATGTTCTGCCATCCCTGGCATTGATTTCCCGCAGCGATATGGAACTGGCACTTCAACGCGGTCTGTTGAAACCTATTACAACAAATGTATTTTCCGATACCAGTACATGGAATGGATTTGCCCGGCAATCTGCATTTATCGACAGCTCGATTTACGGTCTCCCGATTTTTGGGGATGGCTGGATTTTAACATACAAACCGGCGAAAACAGGAGCAGAACTTACGGACTGGCAGGATATCCTTACACGCGGCCTGCCGATTGGATTTGCTCCGTCTTCCTCACAATCCTTTTTTGGTACATTTATTTACCTCAGCAGAGGCGGAAAACTGGTCAATGACCAGGGACAGCCATATCTCGATCAGCAAAAACTGATCGAAACATTGAATTTTTTCCTTACCGGCGGGCAAAACGGAGCCTTTCCCCCTTCCCTCGCACAATTGGTTGATCAAACACAGGTATGGCAGCGTTTCAATGAGGGTACGATGTCCATAATCGTTTCTCAACTGTCAAGCTACCGCCATTATCGGACAAATGAAATTGCCTCACACCTCCTTCCATTATTGGAAAATGTTACGGAATACCCATTAATCAGCACCTGGAACCTGGTTATGATAGAAGATGATCCTGTGATGCAGCAGGAAGTTACAAAATTTGCGGAATATCTATGCGACCCGGTAGTGAATGAAAAATTGTCGTATGCAGCGGGATATCTGCCTGTACGATATGGAATACATGAAAGCTGGCTCGATGAACCTGAATATAATATGATAAAAGTTATGAGCGAAAATTCCACGTTAGTCCCGAACAATCAAATCGTTAATAAAGTTATCCCCGTTATTAATTCGGCTGTGCTGCAGGTTATCAAAAACCAGGCTGTACCTGAAGATGCGGCAAAAGAAGCCATAGCAAGTTTCAATTAGGAATGGAGTGTTAATGGGAAAATACATAACTGATAAACGCTATTTTATGGTTCTCCTTCTCCTGGCTCTTTTCGTAGTTTTGGCATTTACCGGTATCATGTTATGGCCGTCTGTAATCAGCCCAATGATTCCTCAAAAAACGCCATTATATACACCGACAATTACACCAACACCCACTGAACTTCCAACAAATTTTCCGAATGTGATCCAGGATTATTTTGAAAACCAAAATATGACCAACGGACTTCTCGCAGGAAGTGTCGTTCTTGTGTTGATTATTTTGATCGGTGTCCTTATTTCGATACGGAATAATGAAAAATAAAAACCGACCTTTTTTCTATGAAAAAAAGGAAACACCGTTATGGAAATGGCTGTTGATTTTTCTTTGTATCGCGGCTGTTTTGATCATTATCGGTTTGCAGATTCCGACAGTCCGGCAGAGAATCGTTGAGCCGATTTATGCAGCTGCTTCTTTTTTGGTAAATTCAGCCAGGGATCTGTTCAATATGACAAGAATGTATCATGAAGAGAAAAGCGAAAAGAATGTTTATGAACCGCTGGAGTTCCCGGATTCACAGGTTCTTTTTGCAGAGAGTCTTGAAAATTTATCGGCTATCTCACAAGAAGATCCTCTCGCGGATTTAAGACAGACTCCCACGCCATCTGAATATTCCAAAGTCGCTGCATGGGAATATCTCGATCCAAATTTGAACTACGCCATCAGCTCAGGCGGGCTGCCAAAAGAAGAAACGGTATCTATTCAGCTCATTCCGCCGGTTTTTGAACATGCTGATTTGTTCAATGACGGTCCGGCAATTCTCAGCGCGGATTTGCGCTATTGGGGCATCACCGAAAATCAATACCACATAGCGCAGATGATCCATCCGAATCAATTTGATCCGTTTACATCCTTTTCTGATATCCAGAATTACATTTCGCAAAGCTATGAAAATCTTCTGAGTATCACCAGGCTGAATGGGACCACAGATGATATGGTCGGGCTGCTCCAGCGTGGAATCCCGGTAATCCTTTTGATACAATTTCATCTTCCATACGCATTTTGGCTGCAGGATGATCACATCGGCTGCCAGTATGTTCTCCTGTTAGGTTATGACAGTCAAAAATCAGAATTCTCATTTCAGGATACAATCAGAGGAAATACGATGAAGATATCCGAAAGCGAATTGCTTTCCGCCTGGTATCCATACCAGCGTGAATATCTTGTGATTTATCCTGCGGAAAAAGATGAGGATGTAAAAGAAGCATTGAAAGAAAATTATTTTGAGGAATTAAACACACAACGGGCCCTGGCAAAATTTAAAAACGACAGCGAAATGCTTCCGGAGAATCCCTATGCGCAATACAATTATGCCGCTATGCTGCACAAAGATAACGACAATGGCGGTGCCTGGGATTCTTTCCAAAAAGCACAGGAACTTTCCCTTCCGCAAAGATATTTCAATTTGCAAACGGATATGCTTCAAACAGCTTTGGAACTTGGTTTTGCCGATGATCTGACAGATTTTGTCAAACCACTTTGGGATCGGAATAATAACGATGAAATATTGACACTCTACCTTGGATGGGCTGAAATTTTGAGAAATAATTACAAGGAAGGCATTTCTTTTTTCGAAAAAGCGGAAAAAATCAATCCGCATAGCGAATCTGTCCGTTATGCACTAAGATACAAAGATACCATGCTAAATTAGTAAGGAGACCCATATTATGAGCGAAAAAGATAAAACAATAATAATAGTGATTCTGGCGTTCGTAGCCTTGTTCGGTTGTTTGATTATGTCATGCTGCGCGGCAAGTATGTTTGCGTTTTCCCATGCTGACCGTGATACGATACGGGAAATTTTATCCGGATCGTCTAACGCCTTCATCCAGACTGATAACAACACACAGAACAATTCGCCCAGTGCTTCATTCGAGAATGACGACCTCGACAGTGAAGGATTATCACAGGCTGAACGCTTGATCATTGCAGAAACGGAAAAAATCCGAGGTCTGAAAGCTGATGAAAAATTGGCTCCTGTTTATCAAACGGAAGAAGAACTGAGGGAATATATGGTCAGCCAGCTTGATGAAGTGACCGATGAAGAATTTGAAGATGAGCTTGGCCTATACACGATTCTTGGATTCACTCCCGAGGAATTTGACCTGCGTCAATTTTATGTTGATCTTTATACCGAACAAATTGCCGGTTTTTATGATCCGGAAGATAATCAAATGTATTTGATTGAAGATGATTCTCCTTATGAAAACGCATTGACACTGGCACATGAATATACGCATTTCCTTCAATATAACACCCCTGATTTCTCCAAAGCGCTGATTCACAATGACGATTATTGCGAAGATCATGGAGAGGAATGTATGGTCATTGACGCGCTCATTGAAGGGGATGCTTCTTTGACGGAAAGCCTGATCGATCCGGATGCGATTATCGGGAGCTACAACGATAATTCGGGCAGCAGCGGAGCTTCAAGCACAATATTTGACAATTCACCGCGGTTTTTCCAGGATTCTCTGGTGTTCCCTTATGTTTATGGATATGATTTTGTGGCCTATCATTATATGAAAGGCGGATTTGATGCTGTCAATAAAATGTATATCAACCTTCCACAGAGCGTTGAACAAATCATGCACCCGGAAAAATATCTGATTGACAAACCTGTGAATGTGACAACGGAACCGTTCCGGTCGATGATAGCCAAAGAATTTGACATTGTCAACGAAGACGTGATGAACGAAGCTGATATCCTGATGCTGCTCTCCTGCGGCTATGATGCATCCTGGCAGCTAAGTGACAGACAAGCTGCTGTAGGCGCCGATGGTTGGGGCGGTGGGTCTTTCATTTTTGCGAAAAAAGATGATAAACCATTGTTCTTTGCCAAAATCGTTTGGGATGATGAAAATGAAGCTAAAGAAGCCCAAACGCTGTTTGGGGTCTATATGGACAAGCGGTTCGGTGTATCGGAAGATGATAAAATCTGGAATACTGATGAGCAATCCACCGCTCACCTGATCCGCAAAGGCGATATTCTGTATTGGATGATCCTGCCGGATAATTTTGATACACAAAATATGCTTAAGCTGATAGAAAACGGAACAAATCTGTAATCTATTATTCTGCTGGCAGCAAGGGACTGTCCCTTTATGGGACTGTCCCTATAATTAACACCAAGATTATCAATCATTTATTTCGTAATTCTTGTCTTGACATGGCTTAATTATTAGGATTCATAATCATCTTGTGATAAAATCAATTCGTATCATTATGAAAGACGAAGGAATTGATAAGAGGATACAATGACAAAACCCGTTCTTGTTACAGCCGCCTGGCCTTATGCAAATGCTTATATTCATGTTGGCAACCTTACAGGTTCCTATTTACCTGCCGATATTTTTGCGCGCTATCAGCGTTTATCAGGCCGTGATGTTCTGTTCGTTTCCGGCTCTGATGCCCACGGTACTCCAATCACCGTCCGCGCTGATGCTGAAAAAACCACACCGGAAGAAGTTTACAAAAGATTTCATGAATCATTTCTTGAAATGCAGACAAAGGTCGGCATCAGCTATGATTTGTTCACCAGCACACACACAGAAAACCATTTCAAAGTTTCTCAGGATGTTTTCCTTTCCCTGATGGAAAATGGCTATCTTTATAAACACACTGAAAAACAATGGTATGCCCCATCGCAGGGAAAGTTCCTCCCCGACCGCTACGTTGAGGGAAAATGCTACATTTGCGGATACGAAGGCGCCCGCTCTGATCAATGCGACAAATGCGGCAGCCTGCTTGATCCGGAAAAACTTCTTGAACCAAAATCAAAGATCGATGGATCCACACCGGAACTTCGCGATACCGAACATTATTACCTCGATTTAGGAAAATTGCAGCAGAATGTCGTCGATTTCCTGAAAGCAAGGGAAGATTACTGGCGTCCCAATGTAGTCAGACAGTCTCTCGGTCAAATCCTTGCCAACGAGCTTCACGGCCGTGCCATTACCCGTGACCTGGACTGGGGTATCCCTGTTCCTGTACAGGATGCCGCTGGAAAATGCCTGTATGTCTGGTTTGAAGCGGTGGTCGGTTACCTTTCCGCAGCGATTGAATGGTGCAAACTGAACGGCACACCGGACGAATGGAAAAAATGGTGGGAAGATCCGGAAAGCAAAACTTACTACTTCATCGGGAAAGACAACATTCCCTTCCATGCTGTCATCTGGCCCGCACAGCTTGCCGGCATGGGAACAAAATTCGATGTCATTTTCAACGGCGAAGAAGGAAAACCGCTCAACCTGCCTTATGATGTTCCCGCGAACGAATTCATGAATCTGGAAGGACAGAAAATCTCCGGTTCCAGGAACTGGGCTGTCTGGGTAAATGACTTCCTTGCCGATTATGATCCGGACCCGCTGCGTTATTACCTGACCGTCAACATGCCCGAATCCAAAGATACCGATTGGGACTGGGAAGATTTCTACAAGCGCAACAATGATGAGCTCGTCGCCACCTGGGGGAATCTCTGCAACCGCGTTATCTCCTTTGCCAACAAACATTGGGGAGAAGTTCCGGAACCGGGCGAATTGGATGATATGGACAAAGAATTGATCAACACCATTGAAGCCGGTTTCCAGACTGTCGCAAAGGAATACGAGGCTGTTCATCTTCGCGCTGCTTTAGGCGAAACAATGCGGTTGGCAACGGAAGTCAATAAATATCTTGATGTCGCGGCCCCCTGGCAGCTGGTCAAAACTGACAAAGAAGCAGCCGGACGAAAGATCTATACAGCTCTCCGCGCCATTGACAACCTCAAAATCCTCTTCGCGCCGGTTTTGCCTTTCACCTCGGAACGTCTGAATAAAATTCTCGGTTATGATCATCAGATTTTTGGAAATCAATATATCCAATCTGTAACGGATTCTCTCGGAGAGCATCGCGTGAACCGCTACGATCCTAAGGATGCGGAAGGTAAATGGCAGAAATCTGAACTGAAAGCAGGTCAGAAATTCGGTCAAATCAGCCCGCTGTTCAAGAAACTGGATCATTCCATTGTTGAAACCGAAAGAGCTAAATTAGGATAGTTTCTTCTCAATAATTGTCAGGGACGGTTTTGCATGAAGCGCAGAATCGTCCTTTTTTTTAGAAAGTAAACAGTGAAATATATAAAATAATTCAGCTAAGAAGATACTGATATCTATTATAAAAACAGGGCTGGAAACAATTCCAGCCCTGTTTTTGTACCTAACTATCTATTTATAAGAATTATGCTTTGCGGTGCAAAATCGGTTGTTTATCGGCAATTACGAGGAAAACAAACCCGAGAGCAAAGAAGACCGCCAGTGAAGCCACTGCAACATTGATCGTTCCGCCTGCCAGTTTTACCGCTGCAATCAGAGCTGAACCAAGAAATGACGCGCCCTTGCTGAAAATATCGTAAATACCAAAATATTCGGAAGAATTTTCTGCGGGGATGATCTTGGCGTAATAGGAACGGCTCAGGGACTGGATAGACCCCTGGAAACAGCCGACGCCGAAGGCGAGAATGCCGAAATGCAGCAGTGACTTCAGCGTCAGTGCGTACAAACAAACACAAAAATAACCGACAATACAAACCAGGATTAAACGGACAGTGTCATACTTTTTGGAAAGCTTTGCGAAAACGAGTGAACCAATCCAGGCAACGACCTGAGTCGCGAGGAGAAAAACAACTTGTCCGACAGTCGGCAGGCCGAGATCGGTACCGATATTAATACAGTTGTCAATGATGGTACCGACACCGTCAATATAAAGGAAAAATGCTATCAGGAAGAAGAGAACCTTTTTGTCTTTTCTGAATATATTTCCAAAGGTTTTAAAAATTTTCCTGAACACAGCGCCCACTGAACCGGCCTCGCCGACTATATAATTCTTCTGTTTGTAGTTTTTCAGCAGCGGCATCGTCACTAAAGCCCACCAAATCGCGGTCACACTGAAGCCGATGATTTTGGAAAGACTTTCAGATATTTTTCCGAGCATGTCCGGTCCCATTACATATGCAATCAAAGCAATTAGGAAAGGTATGCAGGAACCGATATACCCCCAGGCAAACCCATAGGAAGAAACCTGGTCGGCACGCTCCTCTGTGGTGACATCATTCAGCATGGAGTCATAAATCGTATTGGCCGACGTATAAAACAATCGGGTCAAAACAAAAATGATCAGGAATGGCAGCCAGGCATTGATGAAGCCATTGAGAATACACAGACAAACCCCAACGGCAACTACCGTATTAAACATAACTTTTCTGCGGTCTTTATGATCGGCAATGGTTCCGATAATCGGTCCGATAAGTGCGACCAGAATTGTGGTGATGGAAATAGCTAAAGAATAATACGCGGTGGCTTTATCACCCGTAAGTTTCCCCACCGTATCGCCGATAGCGATGTTTTTGAACCAGATCGGAATCAGAGAACATGCCAGCATCGTATAGGCTGAGTTACCTACATCATACAAAACCCAGGATAATTCCTGTTCATTCAAATCCCGAAAGATTTTCCAGTTGTTTATTTTCTTAACGATACTGCTCATAGTCCACCTTATTCGCTGTTTCCGATTTTATTTATCAATTATACATGAATAATTCCACTTAAACAGAATATAGGGAATAGGAAATGAAGTTGATAGGGAGTTGATTTGGATCAAATTGACTGACAGTCAAAATGAAATCCATAATGCCGGGCGGACGAGTCCTTCGTTATTGTCTACCTGAGTTCCGGAATTAATTATATTTCCATCGGAATCAACGATGGCCCCAAAGTTTTTTTCCTCTCCCGGAGATCGCAGCCACCACCACGAATATCCATTGTTTTCATCTATCCATAAGTGGCTGTGTTTTGCGAAAACTGTTCCTTCACATTGGCGGTTTTCCGCTGATTCGAAATAATTTCTTGCTTCATTGATACTGAGAAGAAAAACTTTATCCAATGTTCGCTCACCGCCAGGGGTTTTGTAAAGCAGGTTAACGTAATTCAGGTTTTCTACCTGAATGATCTGTTCCTGTTCACTTTGAGTAAACGCGTTTTCAAAAAATTCGCCGTTCATCCATGACCTGAGCGCAGAGGTTTCCCAGGTCACATCTGCATCGGAGTCATTGTACATTTTTGCATCTAATCCATAAGCACTCAGCAGCAATGCCCTGTTTTCTTCTATTGACAGAATTTTCCATACGATCGGTTCTTTCCCATTGTTCACATTATTATCCTGTTCATATTGTCCAAAAGAGACAAGTTCACCGATTTTCGGTTCAGATAAAAAAACGGAAAATATTTCACGGGTTTCATTCACGGAATTTGTATTTGATTCAGCTGCTGTATCTTCAGCAACCTTTTTAAATGGTGCTGACATACTTAACCATAATGCCGGACGGACAGCTGTATATTTTGCATCCACATAAATCCCGTATTCATTAAACCAACCGTAATTTGAAATAACTTCAACGCTGAATTTATTTTTAGGCTGAGTTCGCAGCCACCACCATACGGATTTTGAAGACTGATTTGTACTGACTCCGTTTGCTGTCGCGTATTCGGTTGCAGTGCATTTCCTTTCTTCATCACTGGGGAAATATCGCTCAACTTCATCATGACTCAGCAGAAATACTTTATCTTTCGTCTGAATGCCTGAAGAATTGTCAATATTTGTCAGGATAATATTGTTTTTCTCCCGTAATTGAAAGGCATTTTCATAGAAATCTGTGTTCAGCCATTTCCGCAATGTACTTTCCTGATAACCCGAACCGGATAAATCTTCATGAAACTGCTTTGCATCTAAACCATATTGACTGATTATCAGCATTTTTCCGTCCGTGATATCCAATATCTGCCATCGAATTGGTTCCGCGCCGTTTTGAAGGTCATTGTCCTGCTCATAATGACCAAAGTAGATAATATCACCCGTATTCAGGTTATCTGAATGTGCCTGATACGCATTCATTTCAGTATATCCTGTCACTTCCTGTTCATCACTCATATCAAGCCAGAAGGCAGGCCGCACACCAACCGGTTTATCTGCCGCTATACCAAAGTGATCGATTTGTCCGCTTGTTTTGACCACTGCGATTTCGGTTCCGGACCACCCGCCCGGAGAACGCAGCCACCACCACATCGGTTTGGAAATCTGATAAACATCCGGCCATTTTGTAATGGCATATCTGGTGGGCATGGATTGCCGTAGAGGATCAGAAGTGAAATATTTCCGTGCCTCATCTATATTCAAAATAAAAATTCTGTCTTCAGTATCTTTTCCTCCCGATGTATTGTAGATAGCATTATCGGGATTCTCGTTGGTAACCAGAGAAATTCTGTTCTTTTCATCTCTATAAAAGGCACGGTTATAAAAATCACTATTTAACCATTTTCTCAATTCGCTCTTTTCCCAGGTCGCTTTTTCCTCATCTTTGCCGTTGTCATAAGCTCTTCCGTCCAGACCGTATTTGCTGATAAGAAGTGCCTTATTATTTTCAACAGAAAGAACCAGCCATTCGATTGGTTCAGAACCATTTACGATGTCATTGTCCTGTTCGTAATGTCCGAAAGTCACAGTATCACCGACTTTCAGCGTTTCGGGATCAAACGGAAGCTGAGCAAGTGTAGACTGTGCTGCTGAAGTCGGAACCGGCGTGGGCTGAATTGTAGAGGTATTCGTTGGAACCGGTACTGTTGCTGTAGGTTCATCTGCTTTTGTCTGCGTTGCTTGAATAACGGCCATTGCTTCCGCTGTCCCGGTCTGCTTAGCATAAAACTCTGCCTGTGTGGCGGTTTGAGCTATATACATCTCTGCAGTTTTTGTCGCCTGCTGTGCTAATAATTCTTCATTTTGCAGTGTTGTATAATATATAGTTTTTGCAGTTTCCTCTGAGTCTGATCGTACAATAATTTTTATTTCATGAGTTCCAATACTTATGACGGCATTTTTTAATGGAGTGTATCCCACTGGGTCGTTGTAATTCTCTTCAATTACGTTTCCGTCAACAATAATTAAAACAGATTTTGCATTTGAAACTTGCCAATATAAGCTTGCTGCCTCACCCGGGTATCCGGATTCAGGGGAAAGGAACATATAATCAATAGATGGTAAAGAGGATTCTTTGATGGCGTTTTCAGTTTGCAGCATATGTAGGAAAAGTACTGCCTGCGTAGCATCCTGTTCCATCTGCGTCTGAGCAGTCTGTGTTGCCTGATGCGCTGCTATTGCTTCCGCTGTTCCGGTCTGGCGGGTATAAAGCTCTGACTGTGTGGCGGTTTGAACTATCTGGATATCGGCGGTCTGTGTTGCCTGCTGTGCCGCTATCGCTTCCGCTGTTCCGGTCTGGCGGGTATAAAGATCTGACTGTGTGGCAGTCTGAGCCATCTGCATATCAGCGGTCTGTGTTGCCTGATGCGCTGCTATTGCTTCCACTGTTCCGGTCTGGCGGGTATAAAGCTCTGACTGTGTGGCAGTCTGAGCCATCTGCATCTCAGCGGTCTGTGTTGCCCGCTGTGCCGCTATCGCCTCCGCTGTACCGGTCTGCTGTGTATAAAGCTCTGATTGTGCAGCAGTCTGTTCCACCCGCATCTCAGCGGTCTGTGTTGCCCGCTGTGCCGCTATCGCTTCCGCTGTCCCGGTCTGGCGGGTATAAAGATCTGACTGTGTGGCAGTCTGAGCCATCTGCATCTCAGCGATCTGTGTTGCCCGCTGTGCCGCTATCGCCTCCGCTGTACCGGTCTGACGGGCATAAAGCTCTGATTGCGTGGCAGTTTGAACCACCTGCACCTGAACAGTCTGAACCACGTATTGTTCGAGCATCTCAGCAGTTTCTGTTTGCTGATCATAAAATGTCAGGTCGGACGTATCAGTAACAATGATAGTATTGCTATTATCGACCTTTTTTCCGGAATTCCGAACAACCAGGAATATGCCCGCAATTAAAACGAAAATTACAGCAATCACAACAGCCCACGGAATCTTTTTCCCGGATTCTTTTTTACGAGAAGTTTTATTGTTTTTTTCTTTCTTTACCGATTCTGCTTTTGGTATTTCATTATTTTCCTGATCGGCTAAAAGCATTTGCGTAAGGCTTACTTGTTCCGGTTCTAATGCTTTATTTTCCGGTTGAACAGTGTATTTTTCTTTTTGATAGAATTTCTTATGTTCGGCATTATTTACAAGTGAGTTTGCCTGATCAGGTTCCGTCGCTATGTGATTGGTAAAGTTTTTCTCCGGATTCTCCATTCCACTCGTAATGCTGTCCATCCGGGTTTTATTTTGAATCGTTGAGTCCATTCCGTTCAGTTCTTCATACAATTTGCTCATTGTCGGAGTACGCTCAGCACTTCTGATGCTCAGGCCATGCATGAGCGCGTCATTGATGGAATCAGGAATATCCGGGACAAAAGTTTGAAGCGGTTCCAGGTCAGCGTCTCCTGTCACACGGTCAGGAGCGGCAATCGGTGTTTTGCCTGTCAATGCGGCATACATTGTCGCACAAAGCGCATAAACATCCGTAAAGGGTCCCTGGTGACTTTTTTGTGTGTACTGTTCAAAAGGAGCATATCCGGGAGTGACTAAAGCGGTGTAAGTTTTTGTGATTTTTTCTGAAATAAACCGCCGCGCTGCTCCGAAATCCAATAACACGAGATGCTCAAAATTATCTTCATCTGCTGCAATTTTTATATTATCAGGCTTGATATCCCGATGGATCAGTTTTTTCTTGTGTAATTTATCCAGTTCAAGAATCAGCGGGCTAAAAAGGGAAACAACCCGTTCCCATTCAATTTTACCGTTTTCGTGAATTTCTTTTGATAAACTGTTCCCGGTTATATAGTCCATTACGATGTAAGCTGTACCATTTTCACGGAAATAATCACGAACATGAACAATATTCAAGCTGTTGAATTGGGCTAAAACTTTTGCTTCTGATTGGAACTCATCACACCCTTTTTCGAAGCCCTTTTCGTTTGATTTGGAAACAATAGGTATAACAGTAAGTGAATTTGAAGCTCGCGATCCCAACCCAATCGGGAAATACTCTTTTATAGCTACACGAATTTCCAGTGAAAGATCAAATCCAAGATAGGTTACACCAAATCCACCCTGTCCCAACACCTTACCGACAATATATTTGCCGGCAAGAATTGATCCTTCGGAAAGCACATTTTCTGGGTTCTCACGTATACTGTTGTCATGGCCGCAAACGGAACAAACCTTTTGCCCGGACGGCAAAGGTTCCATGCAATTGTAGCAATAGTTCAGTTCCGTGACTTCCATAAAATAATCCGTTAGGTGTCTTTTAATTAGCTCAAAAAGCCGATATATTCCGTTTTGAATCGCAGCATATATTCATACTATATATATTATAGTTTAAAATCAAAAATCTCACAGTATTTCGAATAAATCAATTTTGCAGGAATTTAAAAAAAATTTTGCATAGTGCTTTTCTCTTGGTATAATTATTTTAAACAGTTATGAATCAGAACCCTGTAATAGAAACTGCGGCTCATTTTTTATATCATTAAAAATGCGAATAAAAGTTGTATTGCATCGTCCTGAATCTTCATAAACACATACAAAATTCCGCTGGAGGGAAAAATATGGCCGAAACCGATCCGAATAAATTATTTCTTGGAAAGCTTTACAACAACCAAAACCAGGTTACCGATGAAAAAATGTATTACGACCCGGCAGATCTTAATACGCACTGTGTCATCACAGGAATGACCGGATCCGGAAAAACCGGTTTAGGGATCTTGATGCTGGAAGAAATTGCTCTAAAAGGAATACCGGCTATCATCATTGACCCAAAAGGCGATCTGACAAATCTGCTGCTGCACTTTCCCAATATAACCGGAAAAGATATCGCACCATGGCTGGATCAGGAAGCTCCGATCCGTGAAGGAAAAGAGCTGTACGAATACGCCAATGAAAAAGCAGCCGCATGGAAAAAAGGTCAGGAAGATTGGGGTTACACTCCGGAAGATATTGAGGCTCTTTCCGGTGTCGATTACACCATTTTCACACCGGGATCCTCCATCGGGAATCCAATCAATATCATGGCCAGTTTTGCCGCACCTGACGGTTCGACAATTTACGATGAAGAAGCTACTCGGGAAGAGATTGCGACGTCGGTAACCGCTCTGTTAGGGCTGATCGGATACAACAACATCGATCCACTCAAGAGCAAGGAACACATCCTGCTTTCCAATATTATTGAATTTTACTGGACACTCGGGAAAGATGTAACACTGGTAGATCTCATCAACGCTGTTAATGATCCTCCTTTTAATACGCTGGGAGCACTTCCCATTGACAAAATCTATCCGCCAAAAGAGCGCTTCAATCTGGCGCTTCAGATCAATAATTTTCTTGCTTCTCCGACTTTCAAAGCCTGGAATGAAGGTCCCGGCCTTGACATTGGCAGCCTGATCCGCAGCAAAGACGACAAACCCCGGTTCAACATCTTTTATATTCAGCATCTCAGCGATCAGGAAAAAATGTTCTTCGTCACCATGCTGTATTCCCAAATCGAAGCATGGATGCGGAACCAGACCGGCACAGGAAACCTTCGCCTGGCTGTTTACTTTGACGAAATGGCCGGATATGTTCCCCCAACCGCGAATCCCTCATCCAAATCAGTTATTATGCGCATGATGAAACAAGCACGAGCATTCGGTGTCGGGCTTATCTTTGCCACCCAAAACCCTGTTGATATCGACTACAAAGGGCTTTCCAATGCCGGAACATGGTTTGTCGGACGGCTTCAAACCGAACAGGATAAAAACAGACTATTGGACGGTCTGACGACTACCGATGGCAATATCAATCGTTCTGATGCGGATAAACTGATCTCGGACCTGAAAAAACGAGCCTTCCTTTATATGAACGTGCATGAAAAAGGGCTGAAGGTGATGACAACCCGCTGGACGATGAACTATCTTGCCGGCCCGCTTACCAAAACCCAGGTACCCAAGCTCTACAATGAGGGATTGTGTGTACCGTATACTGAAGAAGACGCAAAAGCCGCTAAACAATCTGCGGTTAATAAAAACGATGAAGCTGATGATGATTCAGAACTCAATCTTATCACAGGAGAGCCTGAAGAAATCAGCAATAGCCTGAAGGAGAATGAAACTATGGCAGTAGAAGAAGTAAAAGACGGGCAGCGACCGGCAGTCCCGGCTACGATCAATGAATATTTCCTGCCCGCGGAAAAACGTCCTGCGGATTGTGATTCCGATGGGAAACTGGTAACCTATCGTCCGGTCTGGATCGCCCAGGCAGAAACCCTGGCGGAGAAAGAAAAATACAACTTCTCTCTTCGGACAGTTAAGGCTGCAAAGATCGACGAAGATGATATGCGTGGGACAACCATCCGATGGGGTGACTATCTCTGCGAACCGTTCGACCATAAAAACATGTTCACCCGCCCGGAATTCAATGACGTTTATTTCCAGACGCCGCCGGCCTGGATGATGGATGCCAAAGCTGCCCGTACCTACGAAACCGATTTTGTCAATTATATTTATCGTGATGCAAGTATTACGATATGGGCAAATGAGAAGCTTGGTGTTTATGCTGATGAGGACGATACGGAAGACGATTTTCTCGAAAAATGCCGCGCCAAAATCGAAGAAAAGAGTGCCGCTGAAATCGAAAAGGTCAAGAAAACGCATGAAGCACAGCTGGATAAACTGGAAGCAAAATTGAAAAAACTAAATGTTCAATTGGAAGAAAAACAGAGCCAGGTCAAACAGCGTGGTGTTCAGACTGCGGCCGCTGCAGGTGAACTGATCCTTTCCCTGTTCCAGAAACGCCGCAAATCCGTTTCAACTTCTTTGAATAAAGTTACACAGACTTCTAACGCAAAAAAGGCTCAGGAGAAAGTGGAAGTTGATATTGAAGCTGTAACCGAACAGATCCAAACCGCTATTGACGACTACGAAGCCAAGTTGGATGAGATTCGCGATAAATGGGATGAGATTCTTGACCTGAACAAACAGATCAAGGTCTCAGTTGCCAAAAAAGATATCTATGTTGATGCTTTCGGTATTCTCTGGGAACCGTATTACACCAACAGCATGGGGAAGCTGGTAAAGGCGTTCTAATCTTTTGAATAAGAATATAGGAATAGTCATTTATATCAGTATAAAATAAATTTATGAGTCATTAATATGGTTTTGGCCTGATTCATGCAAAAATCAGGAATAAAACCTATTGATGACTCATTTTTATTGAGCAGTTTCAGGAATTCGTCATGTATAGATATCTGCCGCAGATCAACACAACACAAAGTGAAAAGAAAATCAAATCGCTCAAACAGTTCATAAAAAAAAATAAACTGAACTGTTTAACTCACTTTACCAGGGCAGATAATCTGAAATCTATCTTGCAGACCGGAATTCTTCCTTCCTCTATCCTTAGCAGCAATAGAATTTTTTCCTCCGTCCAGCGGAATTCCGTAACACTGCCGCCGGAATGGAGCGGCTTTGTTTCCATGAATCTCTCTTTCCCGGATTACAAGCTTTTTAACCAGCTGCAAAAATATGAACCAAGCGACTGGGTAGTTCTGTTGATCGATCTCCGTGTGCTGCTCGATTTTCCCTGCTATTTTTTTCCGGGTCGTGCATCGATTTTCATTGAACAGGCATCTATTCCCGGACAATTTCTGACAGACTACCAAAGTTCGTCAGATTTCAAAGCTCTTTTTGATGACAGGGAAGATGTGAAAAGAAAAGATCTGGAAATATCGTCTGATTTTCCGACAGATCCCACCAGTGAAATTCTTTCCTTTTTCCCGGTTGCGCCTTCTTATATCACGCAGATTTTTTTCCCGAGTGATTATAAATTCAATCAGTGGGTTCTTCATAACACAGATTTCGCCATGACACAGGATCGGAATCGCTGGACAGTCGGATTGGAATATTTTTCTCCTCGCTCTGATTATCCGTATTGGAAAACAAAACGATAATTTTCTGTATTATTTTATTACAAAGATATATCGCTTATGATTGTGCAATTATGTTGCTTTTCAGAACCATAGAGATTTATTGAATAAGAAGTAAAATTTACTGTATATCCAGGGCTGCAGCAAGATCCAAAACCGGCCAATCAGAATACCAAGCAAAAAACCGGCAATTACATCAAGAAAATAATGCACCCCTGTTGCTACTCGGGAAAGAATCATCAATATCGCCCAGACTGCGAAAATCAGAATGATCCATTTTTGGCTGAATGTATGGATGGCAAGCATCAAAATCAATCCACCTCGCACAGAATGCCCTGATGGGAAAGAATATGGATCAGTTTTTCTGTAAACATTCCCCCAATTCCCCTCCGGTCGGGTTCTCGCAATGATCCGTTTTAATACAAAAACAAAGCAGGCAGTCAGTGCGATTGTCCCACCCCAGTAGGCAATGGTTCGTTCCCTCTCTCCCGATGAAAACAGCCATAAAACAAACAAAACGCCGCACCAAATCCAGGAATCTCCTGAATGAGCAATCAATGCCGCGATATTAAATAAAAAACCTTCCTGCGGTATGATCCGCAGGGAGGAAGAGATTTTTTCATCGAAGTCCGTTAATTTTTTAATTAAATTCACTTTTATATTATTTATCCAAAATAGAAATGATGATCTGCCGCATTTCATTCATCCGTACATCCATATCCCGGACAAGTTTAAACTGCGTTCGCGCACGGACCAGGTTATGTTCAGGGTAGGCGGTATGAAAATACACGTCCCCCTGGAGATAATCCATCAAAAACCGCAGTCCTGTTTCAAGTGTTATCAATTTTGCGGCTTCCGGACAGAGAATAAGCTCAGCACGGCTTAGATTTTTTCCGCAGATACCGCAAAACCCTTCGGCAAAGGTCCGGAACAAATCCATCCGCACAAATACTTTATCAAGATCCTTTTCGTCCTCAGCAGCATTGTTTCCTGCATAACGGATGCAGTCACCAAAATCCATCGCAGCGAACCCCGGCATCGTCGTATCCAGGTCAACAACACAAAGGGCTTTATTTGTCTTACAGTCAAATAACACATTGTTGATTTTTGTGTCATTATGCGTCACACGCAACGGAATTTCACCCGCTGCCGCTTTATCCAGAAGGAATGAAGCGAAACCCTTTTCAGAAAGGTAATTTTCGATATCCACGGTAACACCGGACACCCGTTTTGCAGAATCTTCTGAAACAGCCTGTTCAAATGCGGCATACCTGGCAGGTGTATTGTGAAAATTCGGAATGGTTTCTATTAATTCGCTTACAGGGAAATCAGCAAGCATATTTTGAAAATTTCCAAATGCTCTTCCGCTTTCTTTGAACAATTCCGGTGTTTCCGCCTGGTCATAACAGACACTGTCCTTTACAAACACATACACTCGCCAATATTCATCATCATCTGTAACGATAAATGTTTTTCCGTCTTTAGCCGGTACCAGTTCAAGAACTTTCCGCGGGTCTTTTTCCTTCTTCCGCATAAAGTTTGTCAGCAGTTCAATGTTCCTCATCAAACCAACAGGATCACGGAACACATAAGTATTGATCCGCTGCAGGACGAATAATCCGCCGTTTTCCGTTTCGACCCGATACGTCCAATTGATATGACCGTTTCCAAATTGATTGTAAGCGATTACCGGGCTTCCGAAATCAAATTTTGAAATTATTTCTTCAATTTTCGTATTCATAACACAGCTCAGTGCTTTTTTTACGGCACGTAGATATAAAAATATACCGGACAAAAAAGAGCATTTCCTTCCATGCGGTCCCAATGTCCATCATGAAGTGCATCCATGCCATACAAATTCCAGTTGCGAACCAATGTGTAAGCTGCATAATATTTGTTGTCATCATGATACTTTTCTCTTGGCGCGATCATAGGAAGTTTTACGCGGATCGACTCACCGGGTTTCACAATATGGGTTCGTTTATTTTCGCTGTTAGGATCAATGGTCTGCCACAAATCAAAAACGATTCTGCTCGTGTCCTGCTGCAGCTGGTCACCGGTATACATCATGAAATCAATATTGAAATCCCAGGTTTGCGTACCTACATTACGGAAGGTAATATCCAATTCAAATGGTTCACCAAAAGCCAGTTTTTGAAAATAGTATGGACTGTTCAGGATTGCCTGACAGGCATATCCATCTTTTAGATCGTCCCATGGATCGGTGATGGGACGGTCCAGACTTGGTTTCGGAACTTCCATGCCATCAGCAAACACTTCAACCGCATTTGGCAGCACCACACTTTTCGGCTGATTGACATATTTAGAACGATCCCAAAGTGTAATAGTATTATTCCCTACACCGGAAATAATATTGTCACCACTAATTACATTTAGATGGGAATTTACAATAGTAATCGTTTCCTGGGGAGCAGCTGTTGGCCGTATAATGACATCCTGCGCAGCAACAGATGCCATAACACACATGACATACAGAATTGCCATGACTGATATCAACATTTTTCTCATCTCTTTTACGAATTTCCTTTCTTTCAAAATTTACCTATAATAGAATCAAAGGCTGTATTGACATTATTATAAACCATAACACCGTTATTTTTCAGTTTTTCATTTTTCGCATCAGTCGTCTTGATTCCGCAGCAAACAACTTCAGCATTATACTTCCATTTTTTTAATATTTTTGCTGCATTCCGTACGCTCTCTATACCGGAAATTGAATCTTCAAAAACCGCAAGTTCGATATGATCTTCTTGTGAAAGCAAATCCTTTATCGGATTTTCTTGCGTTTCAGGATCAAATTCACACAGCTGTCTTGCAAGTTCTAAAGACTGTATATCGTCTTTGCAAATAGCGATCAACGCAGAAGCCAGTGCATGGAAAGGATGTGGTTTGACATAATGTTCTCTGCGAAGATTATATTTTTCTTCGATATAACATATACTTCCGCCTCCGATCATCGGCACTTTTCCTTCTGACCACCCCAGTAAATGGAGCGCACATTCAGCTTCCGGTGTATTAACGAAATACGAGCTCTTTTTGTTCCCCTTTTCGGGAAGCAATGACGGCCTGTAGGTCATCACTGCCGGATAAATACTTCTATCTGATAAATTTGGTAGGAGCTTCCGGTAATATTCAGATATCAGCAAATGATCTTTCGTTTCAAGATAAGATTCACAATCCAATGGGGCAGGAATTCCGTAAAAATTTTCAAAAGTGCTCTTTCCCAGCAATCTGGTCATCAGTTCCGCAAAAAAAGGGCTTTTCCACGGGTTCAATGTATCAACGAAAAAACGGTCACGAAATGGCTGTTCCCATAATGCATCCATTCCCTCGCCGCTTTTCCTTTGATATCCATGATAAACTGAATTGATAGTGGTTTCAGAGTCATTCAAAAAGGATGCGTACTCCCGGATTTTATCAAGCAGCATAGCACGGAATTCAACATTATCACAGTTCAAAGGTTTCTCACACTTGGGCGGGAAGGAATTATCTGTAAAAAATTCACCTGTTTTTTCGCAATACCAGTTCACGAATGCAGCCAATGACAACGGCACCATATCCCATTCGCACGCGATCCTGGAAACCTCAAAGACATCGGCTATTTCCCGCGTAATGGAAAGATTTTCCTGTCCCATCAATTGAATAAAATGATTGATAGTGTCGACACAGGCAGCACGATATCCTTCCGCTTCCAGTAAAACACCGTCAATATCCAAAATCAATAATAATTTTCGCTGATTCATTTATTTTTCCATTGGGACTCATAAGCGGATCTGACGGTAAAATTCATTTTTCAATTCTGAATTTTCATTAAATACGCCGGTAAAACGTGTAGTTACCAACTCTGCGCTTTCCTTTTTCACGCCTCTCATAACAGAACACATGTGGATCCCGCTTGTCAAAATCGCGATTCCTTTGGGAGCAAGAGCTTTTTCAATTGCGTCACAGATCTGTTCGGTAAGACGTTCCTGCACTTGAAGCCGGCGGGCATACATCTCCACAATACGCGGGATCTTGGAAAGACCGATGATTTTCCCGTCCGGGTAATAGGCCACGTGGATTTTTCCGTAAAACGGCAGCATATGGTGTTCACACATGCTGTAAAACGATATGTTTCTTACAACGACCATACTTTCACACGGTTCCTCAAAAATTGCGCCGTTAACAACTGTATCGAGATCCATTTGATAACCGGCACAAAGCTCCCCGTACATCCGCTGTACGCGTTCCGGAGTGGCTTTCAGCCCTTCTCTTTCCGGATCTTCTCCGATTCCGGTTAATATCGTTCGAACTGCATTTTGCACTTTTATTTTATTTTTCATTTTTTACCTTTTTCGATTAATCAGGGAAGAAATCAATTCTTCCAAAACAGTGCTGTATTCACCATGAGAACGAAATTCTTTGAGTGTTTCAAGCGCTTCATCCGTATATTTTGTACATTGCTGGTTCAAATAATCATCAGCCCCGGCTTCCGTCATCATAGCTGCAAATTCGGAGACCTGTCCGGGATTGCCATCATATTTTTCCCATTTTGCAAGAAATTCAGGATTTTTATTTGCTGTATAGACAACTGCAAGAGTATTTTTCTTATCCATAATATCAGCAGAAACTGATTTCCCGAGATTCGAGGAATCACCCCAGGTACCCAGATAATCATCCCGAATCTGGAAAGCAATACCCAGTCGCTGTCCGGCATATTCAAACTTGACCGCAGTTTCCTCATCTGCACCGCCTGCTAAGGCGCCCAAGGCGAAAGAGCAGCCGATCAAAGCAGAAGTTTTTCCCCTTACCATTTGCAAATATTCTGATTGTTGTATATACAACTTTGTTTCAAGCATGATATCACGATGCTGTCCGAGAAAAAGTTGTTCAGACATTTGCATGATTTTTCGAAGTCCATTTTTTTTGCTGATGACGTCCGCTTCAGCTCCCGCAGAAAGTGCGATTTCATACAGCAAATCTCCGGCATTGATGGCCAGTGCTAATCCATATTTTTTCCATAAAGCAGGACGATTATGCCGGGTATCGCTTTTGTCTTCGATGTCATCATGAACCAGAGTGTAATTGTGCAGCAATTCAAGCGCAGATCCATATAGAACAGCAGGTTCGTAGTGCCCAGATACAATTCCGCAGGTCAGGCAGCAGAACAATGGACGCAGCCGTTTTCCTCCGCTCAATAAACTGCCATCCGTATTGAAACCTAATGCATAAAGCAGCATTTCCTGTAAGGTCTCATCGCTTTTCAAAACAGCATTATCGGTCAAATATCGGTAAATTGTTTTATTGGTGTTTTCAATTATTTCCTGATTCATATCCGCTCCTGTTCTTTTTCTGTTTTTTGAATTCCGGATGATAAAAACATAGCAATTCTATATTGATGCATGATAATTTTCAATTCTTCCGTTACAGCTTCTGTATTTTTTGCAGCTGCCGGCAGAAGTCGGGCCGCAAATCCCGCAAGGTTGGCGCCAAGCCGGATCGCTTTTGCGGCTTCTACGCCGTTTTGAATACCTCCGGAAGCAATCAGTTCAATATCCGGATACTGTCTATGGATCATGGCAATACATTCAGCCGTTGGGATTCCCCAATCATCAAACGGTTCAGCGATTTTTTGAATGATATCATCGTCATGAATCAAGCTTTCCACCCGGGACCAGGAAGTTCCGCCGGCTCCAGCAACATCGATGATGGAAACACCTGCATCGATCAATCTTTTTGCGGTCTCAGCCTGTATTCCCCAGCCAACTTCCTTCGCAATTACAGGAACAGGAAAATCGTGGCATAGTTTTTCGATCTTTTTCAGTAAACCGGAAAAATTCGTATCTCCGTTCTTCTGGATCAATTCCTGAAGCGGATTCAGATGTACTATCAACGCGTCCGCACGAATCATTTCAACTGCCCGTAAATAATCATCGCGCGTAAACCCGTAATTCATCTGAACCGCGCCTAAATTCGCCAAAATCGGTATGTTCGGTGCAATCGTACGATATGGAAAAATCGGTTTCCGTTTTTCGGTTATATAAATCCGCTGTGAACCGATTGCAAACGGCACCTTCAATTCAGCCGCCGCCTCAACCAATCTGCGGTTGATCTGTTCTCCTTCTTCTGTTCCTCCCGTCATGGAAGATATCAGGATCGGGACAGAAATATTTTTTCCAAGAAATTGGCATTCAGTTGAAAACTTTTCAAAATCAGCTTCGGGAAGGGCATTATGGAGTAAATGATAGTGTTCAAAACCATTTGACTGTTTTGAACGTATATCTTTCCGTAAACATATATCGATATGATTGTTTTTCCGTAAAGTTATTGACATTCCGGTAGTTACTCCAATATAAGTATTATAAATGCATAAAGGAAAAAATGAAAAATTTTGTAATGAAGCTGATGAATCCGATATTTTTTATCGTGTATAGTTTATTTTATTCCAGGAAATAAAAAATGCGGCAATAAATAGTTCTACTTATCTCTTATAGGAAAGGATTGCATGGGTAATTTCCGGGTATGTCAGTTCATCCGGCACGGTATCAAACAATCTTATTTCTGCCATTTCACTCTCTGGCAGATTGCTAATGTGTTTGATTTCAACCGTGTATACTTTTCCTCGTCCAAAATTGTTTCTGCCGGGTTCCTCTCCACAGTAATCACAAAGAGGTCTGATATCAAACGAATCAGCACCTGACTCTTCATAAAGCTCCCGTTTCGCGGCTTTATCCGGAGATTCACCATGCTCAATATGCCCGCCCTGCAGTTCCCATGTTGTTCGTCCTTTATGACGACTCAGTAAATATTTTCCATCATACCTGCTGAGCATAACAACATAATCATACGATTCCAAAGATCCAAACGGATATGTCCTGACTGCAGTATTTATCTGACGATTCATCAATAACGTCCATTGTTTTATTGTATTATTTATCATTAATTACAGTATTTTTTATTTCAGTACATATCATTGTGTCTGACATCTAAAACCCAACACATAAAACCTTTCACTTACCAGTTTGTCGGCAGATACGCGGTAATCACAGCCAGAACTACTGCAGGCAGCATGTTGGCAACCCGCAGTTTCTTTCCCCATACCAGATTAACACCTACGCAGAAAATCAATATAGATCCCACCAGCGATAAATAATTGATTGCGAGGTCGGTCATCAGCGGTGCGATCAGCCGGGCAAGCAGCGTCATGCAGCCTTCAAAAACAAAAACCGGAATGGCGGAAAATCCCGCACCTTTTCCCATGGATGCGGTCATCATGATAATGATAATAAAGTCCAGCACGGATTTCACAGCCAACACAGAATAATCACCCATCACGCCATCCTCAATGGAACCAACAATGGCCATTGCTCCGATCGAAACTGTCAAAGATGCGGTAACAAAAGCGTCTACGAATCCGGCATCTTTGGCGTTTCCGGTTTTAATCTTCAGCCATTCTCCAAATCGTTCAAACACGTTTTCTATACCGATCAGTTCACCGATAATAGTTCCCAGCGCTATGCAGATCGTAATCAGCATAGCCTTTCCGCTGACAAGCGAATTGTCCTCAATCTTCAGCATGCCTTCCATCGCTCCGGAAATCGCGATAAATAACACCGCGACACCATTGGCTTTTGTAATGGCATCCTGCTGGTCTTCCTTGAAGATTTTTCCGAAAAAATGTCCAGCAAATCCACCGGCAGCAATTGCACAGGTATTGATTAATGTACCCAAACCTATCATCTATAAATCCTGTTATAAAATCAATTATTCTTTCCGCACCATCCGGCGATTTCAGAGATCAGATCCAAAGGCAAATCCGCGGAATAGGGGATCCGGATCGTTCCTTTGCTTACATCGTAATTTTTCAATTGTTCCGCAAAAACCTCTGCAGCCTCACCGCCCGGATAAATGCCGATGTGCTTTTTTTGAGCAGCAAAATGGATCAGGTTCCGGTCCCTCCAATAGGTAGGCATTCCGTAAGAAAGAATTTCCTTAGCGTCCGGCAATGCTTCCCTTATCGTTTTGCGAATTGCAGTCAGACATTTCTGCTCTGTTTCACCCTGTAAAGCGATGTATTCATCAACATCGGCAGGCTCACTGTCTGACCGCAGCACCTTTTCCAATTTCTTTCCTTTTGCCAGTTCATCCACCATTTTGTCAACACAGCGGACCAGGCGCATTTGAACATCTTCAATTTCTTCTACACGAATACCGCAGATAACTCCGGTCACAGCCGTATATTTCCGGTTTACAGAAGGGGCGTTTCGGAAAAGCTCACCATATGTGATTTCTGTTACCAAAAGATCTTTGAGCTGATCCGCGGAATATCCCAGAAGCCAGCAATAAACAGCATCAACTTCCTCTTGTTTCCGGTTTTTTCGTTCAGCTTTCTGCACCAGCATCTCATAGACAGAGCGTGCGTTCATTTCAAAGACAGTTTTTCGTGCCATGTTTACCAATCCTTTAATCGTGTTGAATTATACTCTGTAAGCTAAAGGTCGAAGGGATTACGCTGATTAAGAGTTTTTATTTTCGAGATACATGTTTGTACAGAAATTGAACATTTTCACGCATTTTTCATGATAATTATTACATGTTTCAGGATTTTTGAGCGACGACCGCATCAAAATCTCGCCGCTGCCCCCCAAAGCATTCCGTTCCCGCAGAATCGCTTCCAGGTGACGGACGACGCCATCGTTGCCGTCAAAAAGTGCAGCATGCGGATATATTTTTTGTAAAAGCGGCCGCAAGAAAACATAATGCGTGCAGCCGAGAACAAGAGAAGACATTGAGCTTTCATAAGGAGCCAGAGCATTTCGCAGAAAAGCTTCGGTTTCCGCTCCTACAGGGTCTTTTTCAACAAGTTCCATCAAACCCGGACAGGGCATGGGAACGATATTCCGTCCCACTCCGTATTGAGCCAACAGTTTCTGAAACTTCTCTTCCCGAATCGTCAGAGCTGTTGCCATCACAATAATCTGTCCTTCACTGTTGAGCACAGCAGGCTTCAATGCCGGTTCCATACCAATCACAGGGATATTCAGCTCCTGACGCAAGATTGCCGCGGTAGCTGAAGTTGCCGTATTACAGGCCAGCAGGATAGCTTTCAGATCCTCATTTTCATGTTCTTTCAGTATCGCATGGAGTCGATCTCGAATCTCTGCCGGGGTTTTGTCGCCGTAAGGAGCATAAGCCGCATCGGCATAAAAACAAAAGTCCTCGTTTGGAAGTTTTTGATGAGCCAGCGCGAGAACGGAAATTCCCCCCACACCGGAATCGATCATCAATGTTTTCCCACTTATGTTTTCCGCCATGCATTCACTCTTTCTTTATTTTTTTACAGATTTTTCCTGTATCTCGATTAGTCAACGAAAAGCGATTCAATTCCGGACGAAAGTTCTTCATCAAACTTTTCCATCAGGCGCTTCGTCACGGAACCGGGCATTGATCCTTTCATGGGGATCCCATCAATGGACCGGATCGGAAGGATCGCACGGCTGGTACTGGAGATAAACGCTTCATCCAAATCAGCGATTTCATCTTTTTTGATCGCTTTGAAAACCACCGGAATTTCCAGCTCTTCCGCAAGATGCAGGATGAAATCACGTGTAGTGCCGGAAAGGACGCCCTCTTCCGCCGTATAAACCGTATTGCCTTTGATGCCGAAGAAATTGGAACTCAAGCCTTCCAACAGATCACCATGAGGAGAAACCATCAGGATCTCATCAAATTCATCCTTTTCCTGATCCCGAATGTCTGCTGCGCGAGAGAGAAAATTACTGAGTTTAGCCTTGGGATTCTCGCGATGGGCTTGAGTTGTCTGGCAGATAATCCCCAGTTCATATTTCTCCGGGGCAGGAACTTTCAGCGGTTCCATGGCAAAATAAAGCCGTCCGATGTGTCTTTCCAGGTCAATCGTGATCCGTATGCGTCTTTCAGGAGTCGGCTCTGAACTGTTGGGTGTGCCTGCAATCAAGGTTACCAGCGTGTTTCTCAGGTCTTCACGATCCAGCTGGATATCAAATCCGGCCAAACGAGCGGTCTCCTCCAGTCGGTCAAAATGCTGTTCGAGCCTCAAAACACCAAAACTGTTATAGGTGCGGAAGGATGTATAAGCGCCGATTGGGGTGCATTTTTCCGTTTCCGCAATCGTTTTTGTCCCTAATTCGATGGTATCAATTTTCCCGTTGAAGATGGTCCAGAAATTTGTATCTGACTGCCAGAATATTTCACTCATATTGTTTCAACTCCTCAACTGTGTCAATATCTTTTAGAATTCCAATATCTTTCACCGAAAGCTTACGGTAACCAACTGCTGTCAACAGCTGTTTTCCACCCTGGTCGCCTTTTGTGAGTTCCAATAGCTGAGTGTAACGGGATGAAGGAACGATAATAGGATTGCCGCGTTTTCCGTTATAAAAAGGAACAATGATCTCATCCGGATGAGCGTCTGATTCCGCAAGCAGTGCAAAAAGGGTTTCTGTTTTTAAAAAAGGCTGATCGCCCAGCATCAGACAGGCTCTTTCGGATGATCCGGTCACTGCCTGTACACCTAGCCGCAAAGAAGTTGACTGTCCCTTTTCCCAATCTTCATTACGAATGATATTCACCGGATAATTCACTAATGTTTTCCGCATTTCATTCGCATGACAGCCAATAATAACAACAATTTCATCGAATCCGGAACGAAGAACAGATTCAATGGTATGAACGATCATAGGTTTTCCGTCAATTTCCGTCAATAATTTATATTGATCTGAATGGAATCGACTGCCCTTCCCGGCAGCTTGAATTACAGCGGCAGTTCGCACCGGTTCACCTCAAAATAAAACAGCTCCAAACAAATGGCGCTGTTTATTATAAACCCGATTATAACATTCTTAGAAAGTAAACAAATAATTAGCGACGTTTCATCGAAACCAGCTTTACAATTCATACGTTCGCCAAAATTGCGATGACGCACATGGGGACAGACGAAGCTCCCGCTCTGATTTACGAGACAAAGTCGATACCTTACAGAGCGGGGCTCATGTTGGCTTCGCAACACTCGGTGTCAGTCCCACACGTGCTTCTTTTTTATGCTTCGTAAGCTTTGATAACCTCTTTCAGTTCAGCAGGAACTTCATCGAGCGTGCACTCGCAGACCTCGTTATTCCAGCGGATGGCATATCTGCCGCCGCCGAGATTGACAAAGCCCTGATTCGTGCTGTCATCCAGTGATGCCCTGTCAGAAAAGACTGTGATCTTATCGCGGAACGGATGTCCTTCATACGGACAGAAGACAGCACAATTGCCGCACTCGTTGCAGATACAATCAATGTGAATAACCTGCTTTTTCCCGTTGACTTCCAGATACTCATTGCAGCGGTTCGGACAGGATTCCACACACAAGCCACAGAGTCCGCCGCATTCCAGACAGCGGGAAGCATCACGATTTTCAAAGTTTGGTTTCAGGACACCTCGTTTACTCATGCCGGCGTATTCAAAGTTCAATGGTGTATATTTCCAGTAATCCGGTCCACAAATATCATATACGGCTTTTGCGGCGGAGGCGATCGCCAGCACAACGGTCTTCGGGCCGCTTAAGCCATCGCCGATGATCTGGATATTATCCTTTTCAATCGGCAGACCTCTTTCATCGAGTTCAAGACCGAGACTCTTGTAAAAATCACCATCAACCTTTTCGCCAAGTGAAGCAATGACAGTATCGCATGGAATTTCACATTTTTCACCGGTCGGTACAGGTTTTCTGCGTCCGGATGCATCTGCTTCGCCCAGTTTCATGATTTCACAGATCAAATTACCGTTTTCCAGTGACACAGGTGCAAGCAGCGGGCGGAAAATCACACCGTCTTCCATAGCTTCCTGTAATTCAATCAGGTCTGCAGGCATATTGGCGATATCGCGTCTGTAGACGATTGAGACATTCTCAACACCTTCCACGCGTTTTGCGGCCCGTGCCGCATCCATAGCGGTATTTCCGGCTCCGACAACTGCCACATGTTTGCCGAGATCCATTTTCTTCCCGGCCTTCAAATCATACATGAACTTTATCGCATTCAGGCTGTCACCCTGTTCCAGTTCCAGTTTTGTGCTCTTGTTAGCACCAACTGCCAGCAACACGGCATCCTTTTCCGCACAAAGTGCCTTGATGTCATCCACTCTTGTTCCCAGGTGGATATTCACACCAAGCTTACGGATCAGATCGGCATCCTTCTCAATCGCCTCGTCTGAGATTCGGAATCCCGGAATTACGTTGCGGACAATACCGCCCAGTACCTTTTCCTGTTCATAAAGATCCACATCCCATCCGTTTTTCGCCAGGAAGTAAGCTGCAGCCATACCGGCAGGTCCGCCGCCGACAATTGCAGCGGATTTTCCGACCTTCGGAGCAGCTTTCAAATCCGCGATTGCCGCATCCAGACCCTGTTCAGCTGCTGCAAGCTTGCAGGCGCGAATATCGACCGCACCTTCATACTGTTTGCGGTTGCAGGAATCCATGCAGGTATGCGGACAAATCGTACCGGTAATGTTCGGCAGCGGATTCTTTTCGATTATGATTTCCGCGGCCTTCTTGGCATCACCATGCTCCAGTGCCCGCAGGTATGCCGGAATATCCTGATGGATGGGACAAATATAGCTGCACGGAGGTGTGAAGCAGTCGAAAACAGGCGGTTTACCGGATATTTTTCTGCGCGGTGTCTGTTTGATCAACCCCTGATAATGTTTGTTAGACTTGGCATCTTCCGCCAATGCGCTCAACCGTTCCACATCGATCTTGTCCGCGGGCATTTCAGTACCAACGCTGTCGATCAGCTGTGTCATACGCTGATAACCGCCCGGCTTCAGGATGTTGGTTGCCATCGTGATTGGGTAAATGCCTGATCCGTAAATTTCACCAATGTTATAAACATCCGCTCCACCGGCGAAAGAAAGCGGTAATTCTCCATTAAATTCACGTGAGATCTTCGCCGCCAGGTTGATGGAAAGCGGGAACAGCGCACGTCCGGACATATAAGCTTCCTGACCGGGCAGGAAACCGCCGGTGATATCGACCGGTTTTGTGTTGGTCAGCTTCAGACCAAAAGCCACACCGGTTTCCGCTGCCAGTTTCTTGAGGCGATGGAACATCGGTACGGCATCTTCCCACTGCAGATCTTCGCGGTAATGCAGGTCCGGGAACTGAACATTGGTGAATCCCAATCCGTCCAGTGTTTTCCGTACGAAGTCATATCCCAAAAGTGTCGGATTGCACTTTACGTAGGTATTCAGCTTCTTTTCTGTGATCAAATGAACAGCAATGCGTTCAATTTCATCCGGCGGACAGCCATGCAGTGTGGAAATGGTCACATTGTTGGACACATGAGGTGTGATGCCGCGAACGTAGGCTTCATCGACCTTCTTGAACTGATCCAGATGAGCCAGTGTCCAATCCAGACATTCCTTCCAGGTATCTGTTCCGGATGCATCGATCAGCGAATTGATGAAGTTATCAACTTTCGGCAGTTTGATGCCTGCAAGGTCATAACCAACGCTCATGTTGAAGATAAATCCATCCGGATCCCCAAGATCCAGTTCTTTTGCCAGCAGCTTGATGGCCCACCAGCCGCGGATATATTCCGAAGCTGCATCGGTAATGGTCAGTTCCGTAGACCACTCAACGTTGTACCCTTCATCATAAGCCAGAATACAGGGACGCGGAACACAGACCGCCAATTCCTCCCCGTCCATCTTCTGAACAGTTTTCAATTCAAAGAAACGCGCACCGGCAGCGTAAGCAGCCACAAGATTCCCCGCCAGCTGTGTGTTCGGACCGGCGGCCGGTCCGAAGGGTGTTTCGATCTTTCCGCCGAAAAGCGGGATCGCCTGACGACCTTTGAGGCTCACAGGGTCAACGCCTAAGAGCTGACCGGTTTTCGCATATTGCTTACAGATACGTGTGACTAATTCACCAAATGACATCGGGTGCATTCGATCGCCCATTATGAACCTCCTTTAGCCTTCTTTATCGCATAATTCATGATATTTTGCCCAGACACGCGGATAAACTTCCAGGGAATGAGCAGTAACTGCAGCTTCATCAATTGTAGTCAGAACACGGTTGCGCATCAGGAATTTTCCGTCGCAGATCGTATCCGTGATCATTCTTTCACTCCACCCAAAGATGATCTGCCAGGGCAGATTGCCGGCAGTAAACTGGGTAAACGGCTGGAAATCAACCAGGATCAAATCTGCCGGCGCATCGACTACGATCTTGCCGAATTTATCCCCGTAGCCGAAGGCCTGACCGGCCAGAGCAGCGTTATTATAAACCGCCATTTTCTGGATATCATAGCCGTTCCCGCGGCGCGGATCGCGATTGATAACTTTGTGGAGATAATAAGCAAATTTCCACTCGGTCCACATGTCAAAATTGAATCCGTCATTTCCCAAACAGACTTTCATGCCGTCATCCAGCATGGATTCGATCTGAGCAGCGCCTACTGCGTTATTCATATTGGAACGCGGCTGGTGCGAGATCCAGGTGTTGGTTTCCTTTAGATAATCCATTTCCCGCTTGTTGACATGGACACAATGAGCAGCAATCGTTCGATCGCCCAAAATGCCATGTTTGTAAAGCCGTTCAGCGCAGCGCTGTCCGTATTTATAGAGGCTGTCCCATTCATCTTCCTGGGATTCCGCCACATGGATATGGAAACCGAATCCATCCGGCTTTGCAGCTGCACACTGTTCGAGAGTATCTTCATCAACCGTCAGGCAGGCATGAATGCCGAAAGCCCCACCGATCCGTCCGCCCAGATTGTCCTTCGCGATTTTCTTGAGAAAGCGGACATTTTCCGCGATACCGGCTTTGGTTCCGTCTTTTCCGTTGCGGTCGGTCACCTCGTAACAGAGCGAGGCACGCAAGCCGCTTTTGTCGACAACATCTTCCAGAACATCCAGCGAGCCGTCGATGAAATTCGGGGAGGCGTGATGGTCGAAAAAGCTCGTACAGCCGTTTTTGATAGCGTCGATCATGAAAATTTCACCGGAAAGTCTAACGCTTTCTTCATCCAGTGCACGATCCAGTTTGTACCATAGATTATTCAAAATCTCCGGAAAATCCTTTGCAGGAGGCAAATTATTGCTCAACCCTCTGGAATACGCGCCATAAAAATGCGTGTGAGAGCAGATTTGTCCCGGCATCAGGATCTTCCCGCCGGCATCGATCTTCTCTTCATCAGGATATTTTTTCACCATCTCATCAGATGGTCCCAAATCTTTGATGAGCTTGCCCTGTATAAACACTGCGTGATTTTCCAGAACACGATTCTCATCCTCCCAAGTAATAACCCGAGCATTATAAATGATCATTTCTCCTCCTGTTTCTATGAGTTTTTTATTTTCGATAAGGCGTATGAGGAAGCGGCAGCTCCGTACGGAATTCGCCGTCCCACTTATAATACGCATTCGCAATGGCAGGCGCAGTGGGAATACAAGTGATCTCACCGATCCCGATAGCGCCATAAGCCATATCCGTTCCTTTTTTCTCAACAATGATCGGACGAAGTACCGGAATTTTATCGGCTTTCAACAATCCCAGCGTTCCGAATTTACTCAGAACTTCACAATTCTGAACCTTGAAATTTTCAGTAAGCGCATACCCCATGCCCATCACCAGTCCGCCCTCAATCTGACCTTCGACATTGATCGGGTTTACGGCTTTTCCAACTCCATGTGCGCCGACAAGCTCTTTGACCGTACCATCATCGTTCAGGATGCAGACCTGCGTGGCATATCCATAGGCGACATGGGAAACGGGATTCGGTTTTGGTGATCCCATCCGATCCGTTTTTGCCAGATAAGCCCCATTGTACTCTTTTCCTTCAAGTTCCTTCAATGGGTGATTTTTCAAATCTTCCGCAAGTAATTCCGCAGCCTGTTTTGCAGCTTCACCGGTGACCAGCGTTTGGCGGGAACCGGAGCTAACGCCCGAATCCGGACTGTTGAGAGAATTCGGAAAATGGTAAACAAGATGATCCATTCCAACATGAAGCGTTTCTTCAAGGATTTGCAGCATCGTTGTCGCAAGTCCCTGTCCCATACAAGTTGCTCCGGAATAAAAATGAACATTTCCATCCTGTATGACCAGTTTCACCCGTCCCCAGTCAGGCAATCCTACACCCACACCCGCGTTTTTCATCGCACAGGCTATGCCGGCGTATTTATTATTTTCGTAAATATCCTTTACCGCTTCCAACGTTTCCACAAGAGAGGTCGAATCATCCGCGATTTGTCCGTTCGGAAGGACCTGTCCCGGTCTGATAGCATTGCGATAGCGAATTTCCCATGGCGATATTCCAACCATTTCCGCCAATAAATCCAGATTTCTTTCGGTCGCGAAACAGGTCTGAGTAACGCCAAAACCGCGAAACGCACCGGAAGGCGGATTGTTGGTATAAACGGCAATTCCTTCGATATCGATAATTTGATAGTTATAAGGCCCCGCAGCATGTGTACAGGCACGCTGCAGCACCGGGCCTCCCAGGGAAGCATACGCTCCGGTATCGGAAATTACTTTCGCTTTGACTGCGGTCAGAATACCGTTCTCATCACAGGCTGTGGTCATGTCAATAGACATAGGATGCCGCTTTGGATGGATCAGCAAACTTTCTTTGCGGGTCAGTTTTACCTTCACCGGACGTTTTGTGAGGTATGCGATCAAGGCAGCATGATGCTGCACAGTCATATCTTCTTTTCCGCCGAATCCACCACCGACGAACTTGTTTTCCACAACAACCTTTTCCGGTGGAAGGCCGAGCATCATTGAACATTCATGAGAGGTGGAATGGGTTGACTGGTCGCTGGAGTAGATAAAAACCCCATCACCGTCAAACGGGAAAGCAACAGCCGTCTCCGGTTCCAGAAACGCGTGTTCCGTAAATGGTGTTTCGTAATGTCGAGTCACTTTATATTTGGAGGCAGCAATCGCAGCATCAGCATCCCCGCGGATCAGGTGTTCATGCGCCTGGATATTGTCATCTATGTGAACAAACGGAGCCCCTTCTTCAAGGCCCTTTTGAGGAGAATCAATAAAAGGAAGCTCTTCATATTCAACTTCAACCAGTTTAACTGCCTGATCCGCCAAAGCCTGTGTTTCCGCGGCCACCAGAGCAATGGCGTCACCGAGGTAACGAGTGATTTCCCCAACCGGTATCATTGTGTACCAGTCATGTTTGATGTGACCGATTTGATTTACGCCGGGAATGTCATCTGCCGTAAATACCGCAATCACACCGGGCAAAGCTTTGGCTTTTTCTGTATTAATAGAAAGTACACGTGCACGGGGATAGGCAGAGCGTACCGCCTTCCCGTATATCATGCCGTCAAGATAAATATCATCGGTGAATTGAGCTCTTCCAAGAACTTTATCTCTCGCGTCGATCCGTTTGATCCTGTCGCCCATTTTCCCTTCCGGGTCATCATCCGGGACAGGCAAATTTTCACGGAGCATTTTCGCGCTTAGCAATATTCCATCGATGATTTTCCGGTAACCGGTACAGCGGCAGATATTGTTGCGGATCGCAAAAGCCGCTTCAGTACGAGTGGGATCCGGGTTTTGATCGATCAGTGCTTTAGCGGAAATCACCATACCGGGAATACAGAAACCACATTGAACAGCGCCGCAGGAAGCGAATGCATAGGAATACACTTCTTTTTCTCTGTCAGAAAGGCCTTCAACTGTAATGATTTCTTTTCCATCCATTTTTGCTATCTGCTGAACGCAGCATTTGGTCGGTTTTCCGTTGATCAGCACCGTACATGTTCCGCATGCGCCTTCACTGCAGCCATCTTTAACAGATGTCAGGCGCAAATCATCACGCAAAAAACGGATCAGCGTTTTGGTTTCATTGCATTGATAGATTTGTCCGTTTACTTTTAAAGTGGTCATAGCTCTTCCTGATAACAAAAAAACTCAATCAAACCGTTGAGGTTTATTTGAGTTTCCTGAATTTGTAATAATTTTGCCATCTGTCCAATACCCCCAACGGCGGCACTTTTCGATGGATATTGCCAACGCCGACAGAAAAACTGCCGACCTCCGTATTTCTATTTTATCAATTCATCTCCTGTCTGACAATGTTTTAAAGGCTGAAAAAAATCACATTTATCATGTGACAGATTCACTTTTTTCAGTATGCAAAATTATTTAGGGAAGCACTGATTAATCCAACATGACATCACAGGCGCCACGATAAATAAATTAGGAGCTCGCACTCAAAATACAGTCTGCTTTGTTGGCTTCGTCTCAACATCAGAGCAGACCACATTCCGCTATAACTAAGGAACCGCTGATTAATTCCGGTGAAGGCGGGAGGACAGTTCCCCTCGTTCCTCGGGAGAACCGTCCCCGCTCCTCAATTAATCAGTGTTTCCCTAACATCAGGGGATATCAACGATCCCGATATTTGGGTTGTGATTGCTTTTTCCGTAAATGCAGCGGCAGGCGCCGTCTTTATAATAACCGGTTAGTTCTTCCCGTCCTGTGATGATGTTCCAGCACGGGCACAGATCATCGTTTTCGAGCATGCCCATACGCTCTTCATTAGAATACCGGCTAACATCAGCCACACCGAAAACTGAAGCGGCTTGTTTACCGATTCCGCAGACCGGATTGGAACTGATTGTATTATAAACGCTCCACAGGTCAATGGGATATACTGTTTTTACATCCTGCATCAGTGTATTGGCATCGATAATTTTTTGTGCCAGCAAAGTCATATGCTGCTTATATAAGGACAAGTCATTACTGCAAAGATCTTCATCGATCGCAGCAGGAAGTCCTTTGATCTCCGCCATAATGGAATCAACTTCATGCATTTTTTCTACAGTAGTATCGTCCCAAATATCCTTTTCTGCAGAACAGACGAAAATATTGGAAAAAAGGCAGAAGAAAGCAATTAAAACCAAAGAATATTTTTTCATGTGTACTCCAAAAATATTCTCTCTCCGATTTAAAGCATAACATAATTTTAATTTTTGAAATGAATTTTATTGAAATTTCTGTTATAAACTATACGTTATACAGAAACCGGTATTGCTGTGCCGCAACATACAGTGCAGTCTTTTGTGTTGGCTGCGCGACAACCAAAAATCAGATCCGATGTACTTTATATAGAATGTTTATCAATACTGAAAAAATCCAGACCGTTTGCGGTGGTTTGTGCATCTGCCTCTTCAACGGAAACGCCTTTGATTTCTGCAATTTTAGCAAGTGTCAGCGCGGCATAGGCGGGTTCATTACGTTCTCCGCGATGCGGGATCGGGCTGAGATATGGACAATCTGTTTCGAGCAGTATAGATTCCATCGGGACAACCTGCACGATTTCGATTCTGCGCTCGTTTTTTTTCTTATAAGTATATGGACCGCCCATACCGATCATAATACCCAATTCAACAGCAAGCAAGGCCTTTTCAGCATCTTCATCAAAGGCATGTAAGACTGCTTTCCTGCCATGTCCCTGTTTCATCCAGTCAGACAGCAGCGGCCATAAATCTTCATAAGCAGTCCGGCAGTGAATGATGATTGGCAGACCGAGATCAGACGCCAGTTCCAGCTGCTGTGAAAATACTTTTCGCTGAATATCATGGGGACAATATTCCCGATAATAATCGATTCCGATTTCTCCGATAGCCTTACATTTTGGGTGTGAAGCATTTTTCCGAACATGCTCTGCCCAATCCGGTACAAGCTCAGCAGCGTTATTCGGATGAATTCCGGATGCGAAATAGATATTTGAATTGGATTCAGTAATTTGAATAATTTTATCCATACAATCCAATTCGATTCCGGGAATCATAAAATGGCTGAAGCCGGCTTTTTTTGCACGGGAAATAACTTCTTCACGGTCTTCATCGAAATCCGGAAGGTCAATGTGACAATGAGTATCAAACATATATACGAAATTTCATTCTGTTATATCATAAATCAGGACGAAAATAATACCTGACCTGACTTATTTCAGTAATTCTCACCTGGAAAATGTCGAAATATTCCATAAATACGAGGGGACAGTTCTGTGCTTCGCGCAAAACCGTCCCCGAAATTCAATTTATCAGTGCATTCTTAGTTTTCTGCATCGGCCGTTACCGGGTCTTCAATGTGAATACGGGTCTTGCAGTTATCATTCGTGCATTGTGCGGAATCCTTCCCGTTCATCACCATCAAACTGCCGCATACCGGACAAGGCTGACTGATCGGACGGTTCCATTCCGCGAAATCACAGGTCGGATAATTCACACAACCATAAAAGATCTTTCCCCGGCGTGTCCGTTTTACGATCAGATCTCCGCCGCACTTCGGACAGGAAACCCCGATTTTTTCAACCGGTTTTTGCAGTTTTTCCGTATAATGGCAGCTGGGATAACCGCTGCAGGAAATAAATTTACCGAACCTGCCTTCACGATATACGAGCGGCTTTCCGCAATCCGGACAATCTCTGCCGACCGGTTCGGGTTCAGCCTTTGGAAGCTCCGGCATATTTTCCTTTGCTTTTTCCAGTTCCGGTTCAAAGGTCTCATAAAACTGGCGGATCACGTCCACCCAGCCCTTTTCGCCATCAGCGATTTGATCCAGCTCATTTTCCATTTGAGAAGTAAAACTGATATCCATGATTTCATCAAAATGAGCGTTCAACAGGTCATTCACCGTAAAGCCGATTTGCGTCGGTACCAGATGACGCTTTTCAACATTCACATAATTCCGACCCTCGATGGTTGAAATGATGGAGGCGTACGTTGAAGGACGTCCGATGCCGTTTTCTTCCATAGCACGAACCAGCGTAGCTTCGGTATAGCGGGCAGGCGGCTGGGTAAAATGCTGATCCGGGATAAGTTTCTTCAGGTTTTGTGTTTGTCCCTGTGCCAGACAATTTGGGAAAATCGTATTTTCCTCTTCTTCTTTGCTGTCTTCATCTTTTACATCAGCATAGACGGTCAGGAATCCGGGGAAGATCACTTTTTGACCGGATGCACGGAACAAGTAAAGATTCGTTTTGTTTGCCTCCACTTCAACTGTTTCCGTCTTATAACGGGCATCAGCCATCTGTGAAGCAACAAAACGCTGCCAGATCAACTGATAGAGGCGTAACTGGTCTTTATCAAGATAGGCTTTCAGCTTATCCGGAACCCGCATTACAGAAGTCGGACGCACTGCCTCATGAGCTTCCTGTGCCCCTTTCGCCTTTTTTGTGTAAACAGGCGGTTTTTCCGGAACAAACGAATTACCATGAACAGCCGTAATGTATTTTCGTGCCTCATCCTGAGCAACAGGGGATATGTTAGTAGAATCAGTACGCATGTAGGTAATCAAACCAACACTTCCTTCTTCCCCAATCGGCAAACCTTCATAAAGCTGCTGCGCGAGCATCATGGTCTTTTTCGAAGAAAAACCCAGTCTGTGGGAAGCTTCCTGCTGCAGCGTAGATGTTGTGAATGGAGGGAAAGGATGACGTTTCTTTTCACCTTCCTTCAAAGAAGAAATCTTATAAACAGCAGATTTCAGGTTTTCAAGATGCTCGTTCACCTGTTTTTCATTGGAAAGTTCAGGATCTTTTTTGTTGATTTTCGCCAGCTGGGCAACATAAGATTCCTTGCTATTTTCAGGTGTCAATTCCGCTTTTATCGTCCAATATTCCCGAGGAACAAAATTTTGAATTTCCCGCTCGCGGTCAACAACCAGCTTCAATGCGACAGATTGTACACGTCCTGCGGAAAGGTTGCGTTGATGAACCTTTTTGATCAACAGCGGACTCAGACTGTAACCGACAAGACGATCCAAAACCCGCCGAGCCTGCTGAGCGTCAACCAGATCCATATTAACTTTACCCGGATGGGAAAACGCGGCGTTAATTGCGGGTTCCGTAATCTCATGAAAAACCACACGTTCAGCCTTAGCCGGATCAATTTTCGCTGATTCCAACAGATGCCATGCAATAGCTTCACCTTCGCGGTCAGGGTCTGTTGCCAGATACACTTTTTTTGCCCCGGCTGAAAGATCGGTCAATTCCTGAACCAGTTCTTTTTTTTCCTTGGGAACGTAGTATTTTGGCGCAAAATCATTTTGCAGGTCAATGGACATGGAGTATTTGTTCAGATCACGGACATGTCCTACAGACGCACGAACGACATAATTATTTCCCAAAAATCTCCCGACGGTTTTGGCTTTTGCCGGAGATTCAACAATTACCAGGCTCTGGTCCTTTCTGATATGCGCAGCAGAAGTTTTTTTCGTTCCGGTACTATTCGCGCTTGATTTTTGGCTTTTCGTTGTTTTTTTTGCCGCTGCAGATGTTTTTTTTACAGCTTTTTTTTCAGGTTTCTTTTCAATTATCGGTTTTTCCAGTCCTTCATGCTCCGGTGTTTTCCCCATTTTAATAATATTTGTTCCGCAAACCGGGCAGACACCTCTTGTCATCGGAGTACCGGTTGCGGTAAAAGTCGGGACAGGGTTCAGCATTTCCCGCTTTTCTTTGCATTTCATACAATATGCTTCCAATGAATTGTTCTCCTCTCCTCTACAGGTAAAAGTCCAGGTTGTGATCTTTCAAATACTGAACTATTTCTTTCACCCGCTGTGTATCCTGTTTGGGACAGACCATGACAGCTTTATCCGTCTCAACGACCACAACATCTTTCATTCCTACTGCGATAATCATTTTATCCTTGTTTTCAGAACAAGACAAGATTCCTTTCGAATCAATATTTAAAGTTCTGCAATTAATGTAGATATTACCGTTTTCGTCTCCATCGATGACATCGTATATTGATTCCCATGAACCGATATCATTCCATCCAAGTTCAACTGCCGGCAGTACCACAACATCATCGGCTTTTTCCATCACGCCATAATCAATTGTTGTCGGCTGAATTGTCGGCCAAATCTCGGCAACTTTCCTGTCATAATCATCCGTACCTATGGAAGGATAGATTTCCATCAGTTTTTTATAAAGATCAGGAAGATCTTTTTGTATTTCATCAAGAATTCTGTCAGCCCGCCAGATGAACATTCCGGAATTCCAGGAAAATTTACCGGATTTCAAAAATTCCACAGCTGTATCATGATCCGGTTTTTCCCGGAACGTATTGACCTTGTAGACATCATTGCCTGCTTCCTTTTCCAGAAATTCACCCTGTTCAATATATCCCATACCGGTTGAGGGGAAAGTCGGCTGAATACCAAGCGTCACCAGATGACCTTTTTCAGCTTCCACAAACGCGCTTTCCAACAGACTGCGGAAATACTGTTCATTGCGGATATAATGATCCGCGGTCAGAATAGCCATAACCGCGTCCCTGTTCCGCGCAAGCAATTGAATAGCAGCCATACCTACTACAGAGGCGGTACCCTTTGGCATCGGTTCCAGAATATAATTTTTATGCAAAACTTCATCCGACTGGCTCTCAAGTTTTTCAGCCTGTTCAGCGGTTGTGATCACCAGCATGTTATCGGTGTTGATCAGATCTTTGATTCTGTCTACTGTAATTTGGAACATCGAACGGCTATCAACGATGCGAAGCATTTGTTTTGTATTGCCTTTTCTGGACCATGGCCACAAACGCGTTCCGCCTCCGCCTGCCATGATGACCGCGTAATATCGATTTTGATCCTGTTCCGAAAGAAGATTTCCAGCCATTTCGTTTTTCTCCTAAAATAATTCTCTGGTTTTCTGGTAAGTTTGCGGAGCTGTTTCCAGAACCAGCCCTTTCAGCTCCAATAATACAATAGAAGACGAAACTTTACTAAGCGGAATGCCGCTTTTCCTTACGATTTCATCAATATGCAGCGGCTCGTTTGTGATTAAAGACAAAATGGTCTTTTCTTCAGGTGTGCTGAATGCCTGCTGCAAGGGCTTGTTTAATTTCTGTGGTTCAGCAGCCTGCCAGGTGTTTAGAAATTCAAGGATTTCTTTTTTTTCATAAAAAGGTCTGGCGCCGTCACGGATAAGGCGATTGGTTCCACGGGATTGAACATCCGTTACTTTTCCCGGAACGACAAACACTTCCCGTCCCTGTTCGACTGCAAAACGGGCCGTAATCAAAGATCCGGATTTTTCACCGGCTTCCACGATTATAACCCCGTTGCTCATTCCGGATATAATGCGATTCCGCTGGGGAAAATTTGATTTATCCGGATGCGTCCCGGGCGCGTATTCACTGATAACAGCACCATTTTTGACAATTGCCCGTGCCAAGTTTCTGTGTTCCGGCGGATAGATGTGATCAACACCACAGCCAAGAACGGCATAAGTCATTCCGCCGGAATTGACTACAGAAGTTTGCGCAGCACCATCAACGCCGCGTGCCAATCCGCTGACAACACCGATACCGTTCAATGCGAGGAATTTTCCCAATTCTTCCGCGACATTCTGTCCATAGGATGTCATCCGCCGGGTTCCCACAACACCCATCAAGCTCATGTCATTTTCAGGCAGCCTGCCAACATAATACAGGACTGTTGGAGGATTGTCTATTTCTTTGAGAAGTTTGGGATATTCCGTTTCGGTGCGGATACAAATGTGAATATTTCTTTTTTCGATTGATTCTGTAAGCTCAATTGGATTGATTTTAGAACGGGAATAAATGATTTGATCAGCTACTTTATCTGAAATTCCGGCAAAAAGCAGGTCATTTCTGGAAGCAGTCCAGGCATCCTGAAGATTCCCGAACCGTTTCAACAGCTGTCCGGCACGAACCGCGCCGACTCCGTTGACATGATTAAAGGCAACCCAATAGGGCTTATCAGAATCTGTTGTCATATCCATTCAGGAAATATAATTTCTATTTTATGTCCGGGAATATTAATTTTTTGAATGAATTGCGGCACGTCCGGAACCAGCTCTTCCGCACCATCATCCTTTTTTATGACATAAACGTCATTCGCGCCTGTTTCCAGAACCTCGCTGAGAGTACCAACTCTTTGCCCATTTTGGTCAACCGCATCCAATCCAATCAACTGGTGATAATAATATTCACCTTCCGGTAGTTCCGGAAGATCGGATGTTTTGACATAAAGGAATTTATTCCGAAACTCTGCTGCCGCTGTCTCATCCTCAATTTCTTTAAAACCTACCAACAAGTAAGGTGGTTTTTGTCTTGCTCTCGCAATCGTCAGGGGACGATGCTCATCCCCGGCATAAACTGATCTTCCTCTTCGAATTCGTTCGGGAAAATCAGTCATAGGATCCAAAATCACATCGCCTTTGATGCCATGTGTTCTATGGATCTTTCCGATACAAATAAATTCAGGCCCGCTGACTTGCAGCGAGCCTTCATTATTGTTTTGATTTGCGTTACCTCGTTCTGCACCGGAAGTTATTGCCATATTATGCTTCAGGCTCCATCACATCTAAAGTGACTTGTCTTCCGTCTCTGGCAGAAGTGACACGCAGAAGAGTTCGAATTGAATTGGCCACACGTCCATTCTTTCCGATAATTCTTCCCATGTCTTCCTTTGCAACATGAAGTTCTAAGCGAACGCGTCCACCATTTCTTTCCTGTGAAACTTGCACACTGCTCGGATCATCCACCAGTGAAAGTGCAATATATTCCACAAGGTCCTTAGCGTAATCAACTTTCGCGGAATTATTTCTCTGCACTGGTACACTCTTTCGTGGTTAATTATTTGTGAGCAGCAGCAACGCGGGTTCTCTTTTCGACCGGGCGGTTGGCGTAGTAGGCTTTTGCTTCTTCCAAAACCTTTTCGCAATCTTCACCGGCTTTGACACGTGCCCAGCGTTCATCCAAACCAACAGATTTGAACAGTTTTGCGACGGATTCACTCGGCTGTGCACCGACAGAAAGCCAATAGTAAATGCGGTCTTCTTTCACATCAAAGGTGAAAGGTTCTGTGCGGGGATTATAGCTGCCAAGAATTTCCAGAAAACGTCCATCACGCGGACTTTCTTTGTCAGCGGCAACGAGACGGAAAGAAGCTTGCTTTTTCAAGCCTTGACGACGTAAACGAATTTTAACCATTCTAAGGTTTCTCCTATATTTTTATTAATCGGCTGCCTGACGCCAAATTCACCGAGGGTTGGCACTGAAGGGATGTGCCCGGGTCAATGTGGTTTGGTCTTAGGCTCAGTGAAACAGACCGGAAAGACCCTTTCCGCCTGTCTTTTTTACCATTTTCATCATTTTCTGCGAATCCCGGAATTGTTTCAGCAGTCTGTTGACTGCGGGAACATCCACACCGGCACCCGCTGCGATCCTGCGTTTTCGGCTTGCGTTCAAAACATCCGGATGACGTCTTTCATAAGGTGTCATGGAACTCAGAATCGCTTCAGTAGTTTTAATTGATTTTTCTGCCTCTTTCGGGTCGACTTGCCGGGCGGCTTTACCTAAATCACCCGGAAGCATGTCCAGCAATTTGGAAAGAGGACCCATCTTCCGCATGCTTTTGAGCTGATCGGAAAAATCTTCCAATGTAAACTGGCCATTGATCATGCGTTTGGCCTGTTTTGCCGAATTGGCATCAAAAGCGGCTTCAGCTCTTTCAATCAGACCAATGATATCACCCATTCCCAAAATGCGGGAGGATAATCGTGACGGATCGTACGCTTCAATTGCGTCAATTCCTTCACCGGTACCGATAAATTTGATTGGCACACCGGTCACACTGCGAATTGAAATCGCTGCGCCACCGCGTGAGTCACCATCCATCTTGGAAAGAACCAGACCGGTAATGGAAACATTATCGCGGAAACCTTCCGCTACATTCAGCGCTTCCTGACCGATCATGGAATCGACTACGAGCAAAATTTCATTGATGGGGATATTCCGCTGGATTGCCTGCAGCTCATCCATCAGAGCCTGGTCGAGTTGGGAACGTCCGGCCGTATCGACGATCATTACTGAAAATCCGGCACGTTTGGCATAATCATAAGCCTGTTTAGCGAGATCAGGCGGTTTGACGCCTTCTTTATAAAAGACCTCGACCCCGATTTTTTCACCAAGGGTTTGCAGCTGTTTTACAGCAGCTGGTCGGTAAGGATCAGCCGCCACAAGCAGAACACGCTCCCCATGATGGCGGAGCATTTTGGCTACTTTTGCGGAGTGAGTGGTTTTACCGGAACCCTGAAGACCAACAAACATGATCACCCGAGGTTTTTCTCCGCTCAGGTTCAGCTTTTCCGGTTCTCCCAGTGTTTTTTTCAGTTCTTCATTGACGATCTTAATGACCTGCTGCCCTGGGTTGAGCGCTTCGGATACTTCGATACCGATGGCGCGTTCACGGACATCAGCAACGAACTTTTTCACAACGGAATAATGTACATCCGCTTCCAAAAGCGCGATACGCACTTCCCGCATGGCTAAATCTACATCCTGTTCGGTAAGTTTTCCTTTCCGTTTCAGGGATGAGAATATTTTATCAAATCGTTCAGAAAGACCTTCAAACATAAACAATCCTTTTGTCCGGCTCAAAAAACCTTAAGAATTATACGCTTATTTCAAATTTCCGTAAAGAATGTATGACAAAACAAAAAAAAGGGGTTCATACACTATGTTCTATATCCCTACCACATTTTTCAAAAAAAGTCAACGGACAACATTGCCCGTTTTCTTTTTTGAAATTCTGTTGTAAACTCTGGTTATCAGTTAGGAGTTAGGAGTGAGGAGTGAGGAGTTTCCAGTCCACCGGACACTTGACACTTCACTGATCACTTACCACTGACTGCTGGCTACTGAACACTTCACACTAACAGAAGGGAGAAACTGATGGAATACACGCAGCTGTATGCAGCAGATGAAATGACAGCGTTGGA
>JAFPZX010000094.1 GCA_017417055.1 Anaerolineaceae bacterium | reverse complement strand
ACCTGACTTGGGTTCTGAAAAAGGCACCATATCTCAATATGTCTACACCATCTGACGTTGATACCCTTCTTCCCGCCAATGCTTCGGCAGATTGCCGTTCTGGAAATGTCCCTGCATAGCGTCCGCTATTTGACGCTTACGTTCATGTGTTATAACCAATTCTCCGGCATCCCTTTTGAATTTCATTTCCATTAGAGTTTTTTTATCTTGAGGAAGAGGCTCCGCATAATCATATGAGCCCGTCGCCATGCCTATAAATACCTCAAATACCGGTTTTCTGGATATTTCCGGGAACTGAATGGCACATATTTCATTGAAAATATCAATGATCTGATGGGCTATAATTGCCTGATCAAAAGCATAGTCTGTCTCGGGATCAGAGAATAACTTTTCAGAATCTTTTTTCCAGTCACATGGATGAATGGTGAAAAAAGAGTGATTATCAGTGAATTGCTGATAAATCAATTTTCGGTCCGCTGTCAGATGATTGAATATCATTGCCATAAGATTGGGCATCCACTTCAACGCCGGAATATAACCTTCCAAAGGAATCAGTGAAACATAAATACTGGTCACTTTTGTGCTGTTTTCCTGATTATCTTCCGGCGTTCGGAACGATATCAAACATTTATCATTGATAATGTCTGCCAATTGCCGAACTGTCCTTTGCGCATCTGTCCAGTTACCCATTGCCCCACCTAACAAATTATCTTGTACTGATATAACAAAAAGTACTTTAGCCTAAAGTCATTTATATTGTTTTCTATCCTTCGCGCAATTCGTATTTCTTCTGCTTATTCAGTCTGATTAGACGGTCTGACACAGCATACGCAATCCCTTCGAGCAAACGGGCTTTCAGATTCGTACCCAGTCGCTGATAACCGAAGGTTCGAGACGTCCAGAACAGCAGATCATCCTCATTCAGCGGGCCATGATCCATCAGCGTACGGACGACCGCGTTGCGCATTTCCGGCAAGGGCAGTTCGGAATCCCTACGCTTGAGATCTTCGTGATAGCGGAATCCGGTATAAGTCTTCGGATCAATATCAGATGCCCAACAGTAAGGAATACCCTTTACCTTTGTTGTCTTTATTTTGGCAGACCTCAGTGCCTTTTCCGTAGCCTCAGCGACCTTATCACCGCTTCTGACACCGAAAGAGAAGTACAGCTTGGAGATGAGCAAATCACGATCGATCACGCCTTCACCTTCTACGATCAGTACTGCCCGTCGTGCAATCTCCGCCTTGTTGGAAGGCTGACAATACTCCTGCCAGCCCACCTGAGTCACCGGATAATCCGTCCAGACATAAAGCTTACCGGTGTATGGCTCCTCAACAGACTCTTCGGAGCTTTGGGGTGCCTCCTCATCGGCGTTGTTTAGCTGATCGGTGCCCGATTCTTTAGTAGCTTCATCAGCATGATCTGTCGACTGTTCTTCAGGGTTGCTATCTGCATCTTCTTCAAGTGAAGAAGGCAATAGATCCTCGGTTTCCGATGGTTTATCAGTCGAAGCCTCCTCAGGCACTGTATCAGTGCTCTCCGGCATTGTCGTATCAGGAATAACAGTCTGTTCAGGAACAGTGTTTATGTGCTCTGCCGGCTTAAACACATTCTCATAATCCGTTTCTTCCGAGGCAGATTTCACTTTAATAGGTGCTGGATCTTTATCACTTGTCCACCAGGCATCTTGGCCTTTAGTCGCCTTACCACCGCCAGCTTTATAATGGAAATTCACACCGATCTTTTGGCAGCGTTCTACCAGCGATTTGAGATTTTTACCGCCAATAATCCAAAGTGAGCCGCCATTTTGGCGTTTATCAATAACTTCCACTCCGGCTTCTTTCAGCAGGCCCATGAGCGTAATGGTTTCAAATTCCGGTTCATTCTTCGGAATGTCCACCTGCTCCGGTTCAGGTTTAGGCATCGGTTTATCACCTACAGGCTGAGGAGCTGAAATCGGCTCATTCTGCTGTTTTTGCTCCGGTTCATGTACGGAAGCCTGTTCTGGGTCCGGTTCGGAGACAGGCTCGTCTGCTGACTGGTCAGGCACAGTTTCCAAATCCGGTTCTCCTGATATTGGTTCTGTCTGAGTCTCTCCTGCATCGGAAGATTTTGTGTCTCCGGAAAGTTCAGGCTCCATCTCTTGTGTCAGCTCAGGAACAGATTCTTCTTCCGGCTGCTGATAAACAGCTTCTTCTGGCTCTGACTTCGGCTCCGTACTAGGCACAAAAGGTTCTGCTTCAGATTCTGGCTCGGAAGTAGTCTGTTCCTCCGGCTTCTTTTCCAGTTCAGAAGCAGTATCTTTCGTCTCCGGATTTTCTGTTCTGCTCTGCTCTTCTTCGGCATCCAGTTCAGCCTTAATCTCTTCTGACTGTCGTTCGAGTTCTGCATTCAGCTGTTCATTATCCGATGATATTTCTTCCTGAGCAGGCTGAGTAAGAGACGCCTTTTCAGCAGCATCTTTCAATTTTTCAAGCTCTGTCAGCAACTGTTCAATTACAAACTCACGATCATCCCACCAATCCAATGCCCAGATACGGAAAATCTTCCATCCGCGGAATTTTTCCAGCAGGTTTTTCTGTGAAATTTCCCTATCTTTGGTATTTTCTGTCATCCGATATGTCTCACCATCAAGCATTATGCCGAGGAGATATCTTGAGGGATCATAAGGATTCAGAATACCGATATCGATCTGGAAATCAGAGGAACCAATGTGGGAAACATAGTCATAGCCGTTTGATTCCAGAACATTACATAACTGTTTTACGATACCGGATGTTTCGGATTTGTTTTTGTTCTTTAAACTGACAGTATCTTTATCCGATTGATCCAGATTAAGATTTTCCACAAATTCAAGGAAGGCATGGAATGCCTGAACACCGTCAGGAGCTTTATCAGTCTTGATATCGCTTGAGCGCATGCCTGTATAGATCTGCATTTCTTGTCTGGCTCTGGAAAAAGCTACATTCAGACGTTTTCCACCGCCATCCTTGTTGATCGGACCGAAATTCTGTCGGACAACGCCCTTCTCATCAGGGCCAAATGTGATAGAGAAGATCACTGTATCCCATTCATCTCCCTGCACCTTTTCCAACGGTTTTATTTCAACCCGCTCATGTTTACCATCCGGCATGCTGTGTACCCATTCATGAAGAGCTCTGTTTTCGTCACACTGTTTCTGAAGCAGTTCCTCAATTTGTTTCTGTTGTTTTTCATTGAATGCAATAACACCAAACATGTGATCAGAAGGTGTAGCAGGATCATTGAAACGATGAATGATCTCTTTTACAATCTCGATCGCCTCGTTTTTATTGACCGACTCTTTATAGTTGCTTTTCACCGGAACCAGACGGATTTTCCGTACACGGTCATCAGCTGATGGGAAAGTGAACATCCCGTTTTTATAGAAGTTTTGATTTGAGAATGCGATCAGGCTTTCATGTGCGCTTCGATAATGCCATTTCAGGAAACGAGATGGAACGCTGATGGCCAATACTTCATCAAGAATGCTGCCCAAATCTTCAATATCCGGATTGACCACCTGCGATCCGCTTCCTGCAAAGAATCTTGTCGGGGCCATCTGTTCCGGATCACCAACGATTACAGCGTCTTTACCGCGGTAAAGCGCACCGATTGCATCGCAGGTTTCCATTTGTGAGGCTTCATCAAAAATAACCAGATCAAACAGATCATTTTTCTGTGGCATGAATTGAGCGACAGTTTCCGGACACATCAGCATACAGGGGAAAATGCGGAAAAGAATATCCGGTATCTGTTCAAACAGTTCCCGAAGGGCAACTCCTCTGCTGCCGCGCTTAATCGCCTTTTGCAGCGTTGTCATCTGCATTGCTATCTCATGTGATTCAAACGGTGAAGGTAAATTTTCAGCCAGACGACGATGCAGCTCTTTGATGCTCTTCTTACAAAAATCTGCATCAATTTCTTTATACCGCTCGATATCATTGTTGAATTTCGAGCCCATAAACTGGTTCATCACTGTGTCCGAATTGATGATCCCCTGAATCAGAGAATAATACAGCCCCTTCCGGTATGCAGTTTTCAGAACATCCGGATCATCCATGCCGTTTTCATATGCTTCAACAACCGGTTCCAACCCGGCATCAATACAGGCAGATCTGTATTGATTGTATAAAGCTGCTTTTCTGAATGCATTCCGATTGCGTAAGATCATATTGCATAAGGATATCTCCTCAGAAAGGGAGCCGGTATTCCTTTTTGCCTCCGGACGCCCAAGCGTTTCATTGAATGCCTGCCTTGCCACGAGATAGTGCTCGTAAGCCTGAATAAATGACTGAAAGGCTTCAGCAGCTTGCTGATCATTTCTCAGATCTGCAAGGTTTCGTCCGCCGGTAAGTTCCTTTTCCCGCTGTTGATATGCACATGCCTGTTGATACACCTGTTCAAATGCAGACGCGTTATCAAATTGGCTGATAAGATCCAGCGTATTTTTTGATAATTGCCGTTTATTATTTTCGAAGCGGGTTTCTTCCTTCTGAAAAGCCTCTACCTGATCGAGGAATGACAGGACTTCGGATTCAGTAAATTGTCTGTGTGAATAAGCTTCGAGTTCTTTTATAACTTTCTTGACATTGTTCCCGGTTAATTTTCCAAAAAATCCTTTTTGAGCTGAAGCTATTTTTTCGCGAAATACAGAAGGCTTTTTCTTCAGAAAATCAGGCGTCCAAATTTTCAGCAATTCTCCGCGCCGTTTTTCCAGGTTTTCCTTGGCAGAGTAATATTTGATTGCTGATTCATGGTCAACCGCAGAAACATCCGGGAATTTATCTTCCCTGTTTTCCAGCTGAGCTATTTCGCCGATTGTTGTGGAGAGCAGAATCAGATCTGTTGGAGTTTCAGGAGCTTTCTGATGGAGAAATTCCGCAGTTTGTTTTCCGGTTTCAAGCATCTCTTCCAATGCTGACTCGTATTGCTCTGTCACACGATTGACTTCGGACCGAACTGTTCCGTCATAATTCGAAATACCGATCTCAGATAATAATGCCAGGGCAGTCTCATCGAGACCGTCTTTTACGGAAATCATTTGATCGATCAGTGGAATCTGCTGCTGCAGCGTTTCCTGATCGAGATTTTCTGTGTCACTTCTATGGAATGTTATATATGGAGCTTTTTTATCTTCTCGGCAATACAGGTCAATTAATTGATGCAGGCTCAATCCGCAATGCTGCTTCTTATGCAGATGTTCCCTGTATATATCCAGTTTTTCCCTTTGATTTTCTGTTTTTTCAGCATCTCGCTGGAAATGGCTGAAACTCGGAAGACCTTTCTTTCCGATCGTTTGTTCAAACTGTTCAAGAACTGAAGTTATTTTTGAATCCGAATGCAGAGCCAGGCAATAATCTCCGATGCCAAGATCAGCGATTAGCCGGCGTTGGACTACATCCAGTGCTGTCTTCTTTTGTGCGACAAAAAGTACTGTCTTGTGATTAGCCAGAGCGTTGCCGATCATGCCTGCAATTGTCTGGGATTTCCCTGTTCCTGGAGGACCATGGAGAACAAAAGTATTGCCGCGGCCGGCATAATCGATCGCTTCTAATTGAGTTGCGTCAACCGGGAGCGTTACAAAGGTCCGATAATCTTCGGAAACCTCCGGCACCTCTTCTGTATCCCAGTCAACCCGCTGTTTTATCAACGACCGGATCACTTTATTATTCTCCAGAATATCACGGGCATTATGGATATCATTCCACATGGATATTTTTGAAAGGTCAAAAATCCCGATGGCTGCAGTTTCAACAACTTCCCAGCTTTTTAATTCCTGTGTTGCTCCTCTTACCATTGCGAATATTTTTGCAACATCCAAACCATGATCATCCATTGGGAGCGGATCTAATCCAGTAATGGCAAGTCCATAATGTTGCCGGAGCATTTCGAGCAGGGCAGAATTGATATGCGATTTTCCAGTCCGCTGATGCATACTGTATCCCAACCCGCCTGGTCTTAGATCGATTTCAACCGGAGATAAAATCAATGGGGCGTAAAGTGGTGTTCGACATTCCTCATCTTCAGGACCAAACCATCGCAGCATACCGAGTACAAGATAAAGCGAATTAATTCCATATTCCCGTTCGCCGTCCTTCGCCTTGCGATAAATATTTTTCAGGTTTTTATTCAGATCATCAGGATTGCAAAGGCTATATAAACGATGACTCATAGCTTCTGCTCTGAAAAATTCGGACGATGTGAATTTGAAAGAATTCCAGTCGGGTTCTTCGAAAAGGTTATAGTGACTGGCAAGAGGAACAAAAAATTTCCATTCTGTCTTACTGATTTGATATGATGGTTGCCTCTGAATATCAAATTCCTCTCCATCCGCAAGCGAATCCTCTAATTCAGGAAGATAGCAAGAAATCAAAGGAATAATATTTGAACTTTCAGATGCAATTGCAAGGTTCTTATAAAACCGAGAAAAGTACCGTAATGCATCGTCACTTCCTTTGTGTTCTTCATAAATATCAGGGTTAATACCTTGATATTTTCCAATATTCAGCAATTTATTCCCGGTACTGAGATCTATTAGCTTGCTTTCCCATAATTCAATTTTGTTAGCTGGACCTGTCGCTTTTTGAGGCCCTGAGGTTTCAATTAATCTGTATTGGATTGGTTTGGGAGCTTCTGTTAGTTTGTCATCTGAGAGGTCATTCTCAGTAGGCATAATCCCGGTTTGTCCATATACATCAATTGAAAGAATATGGTCTTTTGTTCTTGCCTTGGAAACATCAATTGCACAGTTGAATTGATTCAATGAAAGATAATGTTTCAAATTATCAATTCCAGCCTGTACAGCATTTTCAAACAAAACATTTTCTGAGCCAGAACACATCTTGGTACACTCGACAAAGAGTAAACGTGGGTCTTTCAGAATTTTCTCACCATTTCTTTCAATAGAATTTCGCAATTCAGCGTCTTCTGTCAGCCATATAGCAATGAAAATGTGCCCTTGAACCAGTATAAGTACCGGGTGCAATCCAATGGATTCGATCAGGGAAGCATAAAGCAAAGTCATATCCATGCAGGTCCCCTTGCGCCCGTCAATTACTTCACTGACAGTCCGTATACGCTGTCCCTTTTCATATGAAACAGGTGGAGTAATATACGCCATATTCTTCTTTTGAACGGCAGCATAACAGGCAGCGGCAAGATCTTTTACTCGATTGGGATTACCGCTTTGGTAATCTTCGAGAGCCGGTTCCAGTCCTTTATTCTTAAGCCAGTCTAGTGCAATGTTTTGAAGCTCGCCGATATAGGGATGATTAGGCATTACAAATGCTGCCAGATACGGAAGATAGTCAAATCCCGGCCACTGATTATCCGGTAAGACATCCATTGTCCATGATATCGATGGGCAAATAGGATCATCGGAATATTGATCTAAAAGTTCAATCTTGAAGTTTACCTTTACCGCTTCTTTTAAACCGGTCAACCGGTTGTGATGAACAGTGAGTGGAATATCAAAGGGAAACTTATCCTTAGCTTTAATCTGTGGAATGGGAAATTCATAGGTATCAAATATATCACTTTCATTAGTGATCCGGATATAAATATCTTCTAAGGGATCCAAGGTAATATTCCGAATGCAAACATTCCGAATCGGACTTACGTTGTTTTTATCCAACGCGTAATTGTAAACATCCGCTGAGCCAACTGAAAATACTGCCTTTTCCGAATAAACAGTCATCGGATTCTGAAGCTTATATTTTCGACGAAATTCGGAAAGATAATCCTTATCAGATTCATCGCGATCAAGATCCGAAATACAGTCAACTGGTTTATAATCATCTCCTCGTTCAAATTCAAAACGAATTTCATCCCCTTTTTTCAATCCAAAATTCTGCTTAGGTGTATTTATCAATACTCCGATAAATTCGTTTGTTGTCATGCCCGTGATTTCTACCGCAACTTTTTCCCGATCCATATCTCCTTTCAGTAATCTGACATTTATATGATCCGGATGATGCTCATCCCGAAAGGTATCGAGTTCTGGATTATTACGACTTCTTTCTATTTCATCAGATACATTATAGATTTCCAATGCTTCAATTCGCTGAGCATAATTCGATTTCTTTTGCAATTCATAAGGTATATATGGAACTTTTTCAACTTTTGAAACAGGAATACTGATTCTTTCTCCGAGGTAAGGTGGTTTTTCATTTAACCTTGTTTTTCCTGGTTTTGCTGTTCCGAGAAGTTCAAACATCAGACCTTTTTGTCTGTCGACATAACCATAAAATACTGCATGTGTAGAATCTTTGGCGTCAGGGCATTCTTTTGTTAATTCACGCAGCTTGTCGTTAAACTCGAAAGCACAAATTTTGTGATAAACATCTCTGAAATAAACCATATTCCCTCTATCCTGGACTAAAAATCATTCGCCCATAAAAGATGTAGTATAAGTATATCCTGAAAGAAAACAATAGCCTTTAGTCATTTTTCCGGAAAATTCAGCAGATTGTAATGATTTTTTCGAAAACAGGGACTTTCCGATCTGGAAGGCTATTTAATTCTTCCGCTGTATAAAAATAGGTCACATTGTAAAAAACACTACGTATATAAAGATATTGATTCAAGAGGTTTTAAAATAAGCAAATAGCGGGTAAAAAAGATTTGTCCTGGTAATATATTACATAAAGAAAAAAAAGAAGCAGGAAACGATGAGCAAAATTGAAATTGTAAAAAAAGGAATCACAAAATTTGACGTTGATGTCATTGTCAATGCAGCCAACAAGCATCTTCAAGCCGGCGGCGGTGTCTGCGGAGCAGTTTTCCAGGATGCAGGGTATTCGGAACTTCAAAAAGCATGTGACAAGATCGGTTTCTGCCACACAGGCAGCGCTGTAATCACTCCAGGATTCAACCTGAAAGCGAAATACATTATTCATGCCGTAGGACCAGTCTGGAAAGGCGGAAATGCCGATGAGCCGAAGAAACTTTACAGTTGCTACAAAAATTCTCTGGATCTGGCAAAGGAAAACAGCTGCCATTCCATTGCATTTCCAGTAATCTCTTCCGGTATATTCGGTTATCCGAAAGATAAAGCCTGGAGGAAAGCGTTGCAGGCGTGTCTGGACTTTATCAGTGAAAATGAAGATTATGATATTGATATTTATTTCGCTGTTCTGGACGATTCCGCGAAAGCGTTGGGAGAAAAAACATTGTTGGAACTTACAAAAACAGATTCCAATGAACCTAAGTCTAAAGAGACTGCTGAAACGACCTTGGAAGAAAACCAGAAGCTGTTCTGTCTGAGGTATGTTCAGCTGCTTCAGGCTATTGACTGGGATGATGAACTCAAAGACTGGTGCAGAAAATATTCATTTTACGAAAAGACAGTTACACATCAAGGTCTTGAAAGAATGCTGCATGAACTATTGTCGGAAGCATACGATTCAAACATCGTTATCCAGGATTACGGCCAAATCATTGAGGATTCTAAACTCGATCAGCAACTGATCAGCGATGCGAGCGAAGAATTTCTAAGCTCGCTGAATAAAAAACAGCTGCTTGCTTGTATCGCATGGCACTTCCGGCGGGATCATTTCTGCGAAGGGTCATTGATCAGCGAATCTATCGCTGAAGGAAAACTTTTGAAATATATACAAGCGCTCTTGAAAGATGAATACACTCGTCCTGAGCCAAGTGAACCGTAAAGATGAGTAGTTTCTGGGGATGAAAGCCTTTTTCCCATGCTCGAATTATTTTATGGAAATGTCAGATGTTGATTTCCGACATTTCCAAATCTTCAAATGAAACCACATCATATAGCTGACGCTCGTAAGCAAGAACAGTATTGATTCTCCAGCCTGTTTCAATGGATAATTCACCAATAGATGGGATCCTGCCCAGTTTAAGGGCAAGATCCTTTTTTATTTTTCTGTACATCTGAAGCTTTGAATTTGAATATGAATTTCTTTTCCCGGCTGCGGTGATTTCCCGTACACCTGAATAAACATATTTTCTGACGCAGCTGTAGGCATAAGTAAGAAATTTCGTATTACAAGATGGGTCATATGTATGCAAGGCTTTCAGCAACCCCCGAAAACCATCCTGGATCCGGTCATCACGATTTGCTGCAGGGCAAAATGAGGGGATTTCGTATTGTGAGGCAATCCTTTGCACCAGAGGTGTGTATGTCTCGCAAACCTTGGTTTCAATTGTCTTTTTTTCTTTATCCGAAGCTTCGGAAAAGTGCAGAATAAGGCTGTTGATATTATTCACTTCTATCATCTGTCAACTTCCGAAAATCTTTGTGGAGATTGCCTTGACAACCGGGAGAAGAATAAAAACAAGAACTGTATAGATCAATGTTCCCAGAACATTTGCTGATTGGCTGCTGGTTTTATCTCCTTCTCCAGCACGCTTCAAAATCTGATAAAATGTTCCCCGTTTGAATAGATTTATTCCGAGAATTATTGCGAATACAAGATAGGCAGTTTCAATTGCTAAAACACCCAGCCCAGTAACGACTCCGGAAATAGCGTCTTTCTGACGAACTGAATTTTTGATAAATAACAAATGATTCATGATACATCCTCGACTAAAAATTAACATATGCAAGGTCACATACGCCGAACAGATACCAGCACATACAGAGAAAAGCACCTATGAAAACAATTCCATAAATGACATCCGGCAATATAGAAATAATTCGTCTGATGTCAAAAGCTTTCTTTTCTGGTAATGAGTTCCCCTGCATATTTACAGTTTACAAAAAGGATCAAATAAGTTTCTTTTTGGATGTAGCCTTGTTGATGCATTCAAAAAAGGATGAAACAAGCTTAAAAAGAACCTCTTATCTCCAGCGTTCTGAGGCATACGGTTTTTGATGATAAAATTTGATGGCAGTAAAACGTATACCGGATAAAAACCGGAAATTCCCGGTAAATTAATGTTTTGAGCAGTTATCTCTTTATTGAATACAACCGTCAATAAAGAATTAAGCAGTGAAAAAAGGAGTAAACATGGCTGAAATTAAATGCCCGAATTGCGGTTCATTATTCAACGTGGATGAATCAAATTACGCGTCAATTGTGAGCCAGATCAGAGATAAAGAGTTTGATGCAGAACTCAATCGGCGGCTCCAGGAAATTGAAAAGAGCAAGCAGCAGGAAATGCAGATCGCCTTGATGCAGAAAAATCAGGATATCAAAGATCTTCAGAGCAAGATTGATTCAGCCAATCTGGAAAAGGATCTGGCGGTCAGTGAAGCCATTTCTGAAAAAGATAAGGAACTGGCTGAAAAAGAGAAAAAAATCATTGAACTTGAAGGCAGCATCGATAATCAGGCTTCCCAATATGAAATAAAAGAGAAATCAATCATTGACAACTATGAAAAGCAGCTGAAACTGAAAGATGAAAGTATTGAATTCTATAAGGATTTCAAAGCACGTCAATCGACAAAGATGGTTGGAGAGAGTCTGGAACAGCACTGTCTGATAGAGTTTAACAATATCAGAATGGCTGCTTTCCCGAAAGCATATTTCGAAAAAGACAATGATGCCAAAACCGGCAGTAAAGGCGATTTCATATTTCGGGAATCGACAGATGACGGGGTCGAATTTATTTCAATCATGTTTGAAATGAAAAATGAAATGGATGAAACTGCCACAAAACATAAAAATGAAGATTTCTTCAAAGAACTGGACAAAGACCGGAAAGAAAAAAACTGCGAATATGCAGTTCTGGTTTCCCTGTTGGAATCCGATAATGATTATTACAATAATGGCATTGTCGATGTGTCATACAGATATGAGAAAATGTATGTTATCCGGCCGCAGTTTTTCATTCCTCTGATCACACTTCTTCGCAACGCAGCTTTGAATTCAGTCAGTTACCGTCAGGAATTACAGGTTCTAAAGAACCAACAGGTCGATTTGACAAATTTTGAAGCAAACCTGTTAGCCTTCAAAGACAATTTTGCAAAAAACTATGACCGGGCATCTCAGAGATTTAATTCCGCAATTGAAGGAATAGAAAAGGCAATCAATGTACTCAACAAGATCAGAGATGACCTGCTTGCATCAGAAAATCAGCTGCGTCTTGCGAATGGAAAGATTGATGACATTACCATCAAAAAACTGACCAAAAATGCTCCGTCCATTAAAGCTCAGATCGAAGAAGCAAGGAAAAATGCTGAAGCAAACGGATCTGAAACGCGTTCACTGGAATAACAGGCTGTAGTATTTCATTGACAGAAAAAGAGCTGCCCAACAAAATTGATGCGCAGCTCTCTTTTTTTTTATTCTTTTACATTATTCTGGATATCAGGATTTCTCTTTTTCCTGAGTAAAACAATGGTACTGCCCCCTCCACAGATGAGGAACAGCGAGAACAAGCCGATCAGAACAGGCATGTTCGTGTCGTCTCCTGTATTCGGCAGCAGCGTTGTATGAGTGTAAACACACTGCTGAGTTCCGGTCGCTGTGTTGGATTCGATTCGGTACGAGGCATCTGATCCGGCGGAGATTACTCCCGCTGAAGCATTGAATGATAAAGTCTGACCGTTTCGTTTCTGATCATTCCCAGCTGTCTTGGCTTCACAGATAAATCCGGCAGCTCCTGCGCCATGCCCAAAGTTTTCAAATTCGTATGAAGTCCCGCGTTCATTTTCAGGAAGAGACGTAAATTCTGTGTTTACAGATTTTTTAACTGAGACAATTTCACAGTCATAAGCTGTCCCACCCCAATTGATTTTCCCTGTTGTTACACTGATTTTCCTCGCTGCAGAATGGCTGTCTACATCAATCAGGCCTTTGAATTTCAGTGTATCTCCGGCATCAATACATTCCGGATTCAGGTTGGCAACAGAGATGGCCGGTTTGACATCGTCGCAAATCGGTTTGACAGCAATATCCGAAGCGGTAACTGCCGGCTGACTGGAGCAGTCATCGTTTCCAACCGATCCGTTTGCAGACACTGTAATCTTTACAGAATAAGTTCCGCCTGGTTGGATCTGAGAAATTTCTTCAGGAACAACAGTATACGTTCCATTCAGACTTCCGCCCGATGGCAGAGTTTCCGGATCAATATCACGGCTTTCTGACTTGATAACATTACCATTGACAATCACATCAAATCTCACCCTGAGCAAGCAGTATCCGATCGTTCCGGGATTCTCAATAACATAGTCAAAACGGTCAGGGGTATCTTCTCCATCATAAACATGGCATTCACCGGATGTGCTGATATCGGCATTGACTTTTGTCTCTGCTGTACATACCGGCATCAGTGCGTCGGCAGCAGCTGATGCAGCAGGTTCGTCAGAACAGCTTTCCCCGTCAGCAGTATATCCCTCAGCAGTAAAACTGACACTGTAGAAGTCGATCCTGGATTTGTCCTTGTAATAGGCAGTGATAATTGCAGACTGTCGCGGGATAAGTCCGTCAATAACGAGGGTATTCCCTTCTGTTGTTTCTCCGTTGAAACTGAAGAACGATCCTGCCGGCCCGGAAATAACGATCTTGCAGAATTCCTCTTCGCCTGTATTTCTTACGATTACGGTGAACTGATCCGGTTCATCGGAATTCGTATCAGAACAATCTGATGGCATCTGAATATCAAGAGAAATATCCGGATTCGGAATAGGCGTTGAAGTCGCGGTAGCTGTCGGTGTAAATGTCGCTGTTGCCGTTGGTGTAAATGTTGCTGTTGGGACAAATGTTGCCGTAGCTGTTGGTGTATAAGTCGATGTCGGCGCGGGTGTACGAGTCGGAGTGGATGTCGGAATATTTGTAGGCGCCGGCGTACGGGTAGGAGTAGATGAAGGAAAGTTTGTCGGAGTCGGGGAAGGCAAAACACAGACATCAATCTGTCCGGATACATTTGATTGCGCAGAACCGCTGTTGGTATTGCAGGATTCAGCATTGACTGAGAAATTTACCCGATGAGTCCCGCCGGGGGTGAGTCCGGCTCCGGAAAGATCCTCCTCGAAGATCAGTGTAATATAGTCTTCTGTATAGATCGTTTGGTTGTAAACGAACGGAGATGAAGAAGCTGAACTGTTTTTAAGATGGAATCTCCCCGGTTTATCAGCGGATACTGATGTTTTGCAGATGTCTGAATTTCCTGTGTTACTGATACGGATTTCGTATGAAGCACTGGATGCTGACGGAGAAACACATGATGTACCTGTTTTTACAGATGCGCTGATTCCGGTTCCGCCGGTAGGTGAATAGCATCCGTATTTATCAGCATATGCGGTGGTAGACTGAACTTGCTCCCCGTTATTCGCAGTAAGTCTGAATTCAAAACGTTTGTATTCCGTATGATCAGCCGGAGGATTATCAAATTCAGATTCGAATACGGCTGTTACACAGGTATGTACTGGGACAGGACCGTAGGAGAAAGATGCTGAAGGATTCTGAATCGCAGTTGTATTTGCACTGCCGAGAGAAGGAGTATCTCCGGAACTTACATAATAGCTGATGAATTTTCCGGTATGATTCACCGGCGTGAAATT
>JAFPZX010000093.1 GCA_017417055.1 Anaerolineaceae bacterium | reverse complement strand
GAATCTCCGTTCGTAAAAATATCCTCTGCTGTATTTTTGCCGGCCATGAAGGTACGCGACTCCATCATCCATCCAGACGAAAAGAGCTTCCCCACCGACTTTGTTGAACTCTTTTATTCCGCGGAAATTCATTACCGGCGGCTTGATCCCGGCTTTTTTCATCATTTTCGCGGCGGCAAGCGCCTGGCTGTCATGTTTCAGGTGATCAATAATGGTATCCCAGTCCGGGTTTTCAAGCATTGCTTCATGTTCATCGTTATAAGCAGTAAGCTGGATCCGGTCAGACGGTTTTGTTTCTTCCGCTTCTATATTCTCCAGCATCAATTTCAGCCATTTTTCCTCGGATCTGCTCATATGATCAAACCCGCCATGATTCGGCTCGATCATTATGTCAGATTGAAGTTTGCTTTCAAAATCAGAAAATAACGACTTGCTGTTCTGATCCGGCAGGGAGTCTGCTTGGGTATTTATTTCCGGCTCATTCTTAACTTCAGTTTCAAGAGGAAACTTCTCAGGACATTCATCCGGCAGTGTCTGTTCCGAAGTATCCGCGTATTCAATGCTCATATCACAGGGTGTTACTTCATACGCTATGCAAATCGACCGGCACGCAAGGGCATATTCCCGCTCAGAATAATCAGATGGGAATAACAGCCCGTTCGACAGGCATATATGTTTTCCCGCATATCCATTTTTCCAGACTATTTTCTTATCTGTTTCCGGGATAATGGCATCAGTAATTCTGTTTCCTTCCCTGTCGCCTCGAGCAAAAAGGTCCTCAAGCAGCTCATGGTCCAGTTCCATCCATCCGGATACGCGATGCGTTCGCCTGTTCAGGATAAAAGACTTTGGAGTTTGTAAAAGAAAATCGAGATTCATCAGCATTTTTCTCCGCTGTTATTAGCATACACATTCAGACAAAGGGGACATACAGCTCATCGATAAGATTTCCAACAAAAGATTTGATTTTTTCATTCGTTTTATCCCCAGTCAGCAGCTTCAGAGCCGGGAAGTACAGTTCGCCGTATATTGTTTCAGCAAAAGCCGCAGCGGTAAGCGCAGCCGGATCAGTAAAGTCGGGTGAACCGGTGGCTTTTATGTGTTTGAACAGGTTGTCGTAGATTATCAGATCAAGATTTACAGAATTTATCGGATTGATCTCAACAGAATAGGAAAATGCAGTCTGAATAGGAAGCGAACCTTCAATGACAAGTTCATCATAGAATTGTCCATCGCCCCGTTCAAAAAGATGATCCTCGCCGCAATTATCAGCGATACCGAACAGATATTTTTTCAATGTCTTTACACTGCACCCGAACAGTGGATAAAGTACTTTGAAGAAACTGCTCCGGTTTATTTCTCCGATCACACTGATCAATCCCTGAAGAATCAGCATGGAGTCGTGCATATTGTCTGCCTGGATGCACTCAACGAAGCGGCTGGAATAGTTTTCTTCCAGCCTGACCCCGCCAGGGATCTGTTCAAGTTTGATGTAAAGATTATCTTCGTTCATATCATCTCCGCCATACAAGATATCGTACGGCAGTCTGCAGCTTTTGAAAGGCACTTTGTAATATTTTACTGAATATTTTATGCGGAAAACCATATGAATAATAAACTGCTGCTCTTAATAATTCTGATCGTGTCCATTGGCGGAAGCATGGTGATGGGGAAAAAACTTTTCTCAGCATTGTATGAGTATAAAGCCGGAGAGAAAATATATGAGGAAATCTCCGAAATTGCCAATATTCAAGCACCAACGGTATCTCATGGATCCGCAAATTCTGATATAGCAGAAATTGTACATGTCCCTGACCAAGATGAAAAATCCAAACCCGCAGAGAATAAGAGCAGCCCCATTGATTTTGACAGCCTTACTGAGATATCCACTGACATCAGAGGATGGCTTCGGCTTGAAGGAACCAGAGTCGATTATCCTGTCATGCAGAGCAAGGACAATAATTATTACCTCAGCCATGCTGTCAACGGAACCTGGAACAAAGTAGGAACTCCGTTTATGGACTTCCGAAACAACGGTGACTTTTCAGACCGTCTGACAGTTATTTACGGACATTATATGGGTGATGGCTCCATGTTTACGGAAATTCATAACTATAAGAGCCAGAAATTTTTTGATGAACACCCATATATCGATCTTTACACCCCCGCCGGCAGCTACCGTATTCTCCCTGTCGCAGGTGTGTACCAGAACGTTGAATATTGGGATTTCACTTTTGATTATGAAACAGATGATGCCTTTCTGCATCAGATTGACATATGGAAAGCTTTATCAACTTTCAAATCAATAACCGAATATGACGCTGATGACCGCTTCGTTGTGCTTACGCTCTGTACCTACGATGTGGAAAACAGCAGATTCCTTCTGGTCGGGAAAATTACCGACCCCGATGAATTTGTATATTAATCTTCAGGAGGAAAAATGAAAACATTTCTGATTATTTTCATCGTTTGGCTGGTAATGTTCCTGTTTACCTGGGCATTTGTTCACGGAGCAAAACTGCAAAGAGAAAGGTTGGGAGTATTTGAGGATGACTACCTGGATCATGCCAGAACCAGTCAGAATGGTTTCTAACCGAAAGGACTATCGGAGATACAGAAAAGGGCGGCTCACTGTGAACCGCTCTTTTCTGTAATAATTTGCTGTTTTATTATTGCCTTACAGGATCCGTCGTATTCATCTCAATAATTTGCTGGATAAGTACGCTCATACATGATTTCCCAGAAGTCTTCGGCATCCAAAAGTTTGAAAACATACCATTCACCGTAAATGTTGTATTCCAGACTGCACAGGAGCAGGCTGATCCAATAAGTATCTCCATTCGCGAATGTCATGCAGAGACCGTTGTAGTTATCCGTTACCCATTCACCTGGTTCCGGAGCAATCCTGACCTTCGTAAACGCCTTCACAAATTCCGCGATATCTTCCGGAGTTTCAAGGATGCCTTCATCCCTGGCTCCGCCGCGATCGATCCAAAGCTCTACTGAAACCGGCGGCTCTTCAATGATATTCTGAAGATTGGAATCGTTCAGAACCTGATAAACCAGCTCACCGGCTTTTGGTACATGGATCGGCGGCATCTCTTCTTCCGTCGTTACATTGAGAATTTCATAGCTTATTCTTGACGGAATTACATCCGAATAGAATTGGCCCCCGCGATAATGAACAGTGCTGTCGCCCGGTTTCAGCGGTGTATCCTGCCCGTTGAACGTTGCTTCAGCGTAATCCATTTCTTCTCCGTTTTCATCAAGAAAATGAATCCGGTATTCTATCTCCATAAGGCTTTTGTCACTGTTATTGGTCAGTTCTGTATCGATCTGGAAGATCACACTGTGTGTTTTCTCGTTATATCTGTATTCGGCATTGGCAACAGCCGCTTGGACTTTCTGCGTCAAGTCTCCTTCAGCCATCCCGGGAAAAGCAATCGTCATAAAACCTGCAAGAATAAATAAAACCATGTAAATTTTATGTAGAGAGACGGTTTTCATAGGTACAACTCCTTTATATATCTGTTATTTTAAACGGTGCAGGAATAGAAAAGTTTAATCAGTGTAGCATTATAAAAAAGGCCACCCTTTTTTTGAGGACAGCCTTTTGCCGATATTTGCCTATTCGTCAATATCCAGCTTTTCGATTTTTCCGAACCGGGTAAATCCGCTCACTCGTTTATGATTCAGCAAACATGCCGTTTCATACAAATTCTTCGGAAGTTTATAGCATTTTTCTTTTTCCGGATCAGAAAGATCCTTCACAAGAATCGTGGTGTCTGACTCCAGTTCGAGAATGCCTGCGAAACGTTTCTTTTTTCCGCCAATCGCAAGTGCCGCTCCGGAACCAAGGAAACCCGCACCTAACACTCCCATCCCGATTTTCACAGGGAGAGACGCGTTCCGTATTCTGCCGAGGAGTGAGGTATCTTCTTCCAGAACAGCAAGCAGCTTTCGTTCCGGTCCGAAGTAATAGCCGCTTACCTTGTCTCCAGCCTTGAGCTCTTCGGAAATCAGGACGGTTTTATCTCCGACCAGGTTGTACATCCCGCCAAGGAGCAGATGATACCAGTCACTTTTCTCAGGAACCTGAATCTGTTCTGAAGTGATCTCCTCTATCTTTCCTTCCATGTAACCACCCAGATCCTCCGCTTCCGCGACGGTCAGTACAATGACATTGCTGGTCCTGACATTCATGAAACCTGCGATCCGGGATCCGTCCTTAACATCTCCGCTGACATATGTTGTACCGGTTATGAAATAGACATCCCCTTTCAGGCTTAGCTTACGCGTCCCGTCAATGTCAGTAGCTGAAATAGATTCCACAGTGCCGCTGAAGGATTCGATGTCATCTAAGTCCAGTTCAGGGGAGATGGCTTGTACAGAGATCATACCTTTTCCGGGCTGCAATGCACCTGCTGCAATCATGCCGGGTGTGAATCCGGAAAGGTCAATACCCGCTGCATTTCGAAAACGTCCCCGTACTGTCAGCGTATGATTCTGCAGATCAACCTTTTCAATCACACCGGAAAAGGCTGCGTCGGATGTTTCCATGAGTCCGATGCCGTATGTAGCTGCGGCCCAGGCTGTATTTCCGAAACGAATACCTGAAAGGACGGTATCCGGCTCAATATCGGCTTCTGCGTCGTTCAGCAGCGTATCTTTTGTCAGCGCGATTTCAGTTCCATCCACGGTAACAATATAGGAACCATCGGTCTGCATATCGCTTACAGCTTCAATAACCCCGGAAAAACTTTCCGGTTTTCCGTAAACAGTTTCCTCACGGACAGCAGCAGACAGGATTATGCCATCCCGGATTGCAGCGATTACAAAATCGCCTTCGTTCAGGTTCTGGATGACAGATTCCTGAGTGTACTGATAGCTGAAACCGTCAATCAGCAAGATCCTATTTCCATTATCACCAGGAAGACTGATGGCGCCAACTTTCCCAAAAACCGTCCGAATATTATCCATGGTCTCAGGATAATTACCCGCAACCAGGGAAACCAGTTCACGTTCCCCATCTTCATGCTCAATGCAGGTGATCAGGCATTTCATGCCGGCAGCGATGTAACCGGAATAAAAAACGTCCTCATCGATCCGATAGGTATAACCATCCGCTGTAACAGTGAAGCTGCCGGTGTAGTCTTTCGCGGAGACATTCTCAATTGACGCGATGAATGAAACCGGTACATCCTTCACGGCATTTTCCGGATAATCCCGGATGGCCAGCAGAGTGCCTCCGTCATGAACAGCAAGCACCTGACTTTCCGGTTCGAGATCGAAATATACAAGGGAAGATTCATCCGCGGTGTAGCGCTGTCCGTCAATCATAACAGCGTATCCGGATCTGCCCCGGCTGACTTCCGCTGTGACCGTTCCAACGAAAGCGTTATCCGGATTCACATCTTCAGCCTTTGCTTTGATGACGGCTGCGTGGACAATATCATTTCCAAGAACAGTACCGGCGACAACTGCGCCTTTCTCCAGCTTACCGACAGTTTCAGAAATAACTGTATCCGGCAGCAGACGATAGGTGATCCCGTTCACTAGGATGTATCTCCGTCCATAGCTGTCCTCTCCGGAAACACGGGCAACAGTTCCTGCAAAATCCGTCAGATCATCAGCAGAGATAGAAGCTTCGGGAATCTCGGAAATCGAGATCAGTTCTTCCCCTGTCTGCACGGCAGCTACGACCATATCTGGTTTCAGCTCTGATCCCTTATCGGAATTCCTGCTGATGAAATGGTATTTACCATCAATATAAACGGGCGTATTGCCATTTACATCAGATTTTCCGACTGAGGTAACGTTACCGGCAATTCTGTCCTGTTCACGCGGATCTCCAGCGTTCTGGACAACACGCAGGGCGACAGTCCGGCACTCATAGTCAACAGCGGCCGCAATTGCATCATTCTCAAAGAGGCCCGCAATCTCATCTGTTGTCAGTGAGCCGTCAAAATTATGGATCAGCTCACCGATAACAAGTTCTCCCGTATCTTTGAATATTCCATTGATATCGCCATAGTAATATGACAGTCCGTCGCTGCATTCCGCGTGTTTCAGGACCTTGAGCTTCAGCACTTCATTATCCGGGACCAGTACTTCCAGCATGATCAGCGTCCCGATCTCGTAATTTCCATCCACGATCGTGCTGTCGGTGATGATATATCTGCCGTTTCCGGTATCGATCTCAACCCAGCCGTCTCCCATAGCGGTGACGTGGCCGACGATCGTTTCAACATCTGCTTTTTCCGTATCCGCCTTGTTGACGATCAGCGCCTTTGTCCCGCTTTTCGAGAAGATCTCAGCGAGGCCTGAAACATAATCTCCGGGTCGGAGCTCTGAAAAATCGCAGTTGATCTCCGTATTCTCAGTAACAAATATGACTTCGCCGTCCACGATGATATAATCCGGACCGACCGCTTCAATAATGCCGGCAAATTCGATTTCACCGGTTTTCTCATCCCCTTCAACCTCGATATCCGGCAGGGAACGGGCAGGTTCATCAGTCTTCTTCAGAATCCGGATCTCAATCTCTCCGGTAACGGTATCGTATCTTCCCAATCCAATCACTTTGTCACCCGGTTTGATATCATCGTCGATTTGGGAGTCATCCGTGATTACCAGATCCTGCCCACTGACAACGGCGTCTTCATCGTCAATGTCTTCTACTGTCCCGCTGATGGGAACGTCATGGTACCGTTCTTCTCCTGGTTTCTCCTCTCCGTCAGAGGGAACGATCGCCTGCATATTGGAGACGGTGAACTGTCCGGTCTGGTTGTAGGTCCGGATGGTCAGGAGATAATTGCCCGCGGGTACTTCGATCCCTGAAATAAACCCGTCCCACACAAGCGTGAAAGAAGGATCGGTCAGTTCCCATTCCTCATAGTCATATCCGTGTCCGCTGACATTCACAACGGCACGGACCGGTTCCCCCACAACTTCAGGAGTAACCGCAATATTCTTGATGACATAATCGGGAAAGATCAACGCCGCCTTTTTATTATAGATCTCGATATCGTTACGGGTAATTTCCGCAGTATTTCCGGCATTGTCAACTGCACGGAAAACAAAATGTCCGTATTGACCGCAGTCTTCCGGAACTGTATATATCCAGATCCATTCTCCACCCGCTCCGGTTGGATAGACGCCGACGGTTTCAAACGGCTTTCCTTCAGCGCTGGCTTCCACTGTCTGAATTCCCGAGTATTCGTCAAATGCCGTTCCGGTAACGGTAAGTTTATTTCCATCCAGCCGTGTATTGGAAACAACGATGATTGGATCAGAGCGGTCCACATAGACATTCAGCTCATCCGCCCAAACGGTTTGCAGAGACAGCAGCAGAATTGCCGCAGATAGCAGGAATGACAAATTTTTGAGTAATCTTCGCATTTTTACCTCCAACAAAAATATCAGGGATTGTACAAATACCGTGCTTGTAAGCTGAAAGAGAAAGGAAGACGAAAATGTACGATATACTCAGATTTTTCAATCATATATACCGGAAGCATCCACCGAAATTCTGGTATACGGTTCTGTTTTTTATCATCCTGATCTGCATTGCCAGGCCGCTGGTGACTACAGTTGTCGGCATTGTTGATCCTCCTGATCCAACAGCGACACCGAGACCGACCCCGGGTATCAACCAAACAGGAAAGACGGGAGAAGCCCTACTCGTCCTGGATACATATTACACACTGCTGGGATATCAGGAATTCGATTCCAACTGCGTTCCGCTTGCTGAATCAGACAGAAAAGAAGCGGAAAAGATCGTGGTCGTTGAATTTTTTGCCAGACATTATGGGAACGAACCGGTTGAACTAAACAGTTTCTACCTGAGAGATGCGGCAGGCACAAATTATGTTCTCACAGCCTCAGACAGGATTGAAGATTATAGAGGCAGGTGTGTTGAACCGGTCAGTGAGGGGATCAGCAGGCCGGGAATGGAGATCACGCTGAATAAAGGGTATGGCAGCCACCACTATTTTTATTCGAGAAATATTCCCCGGACAGCAGAAAACCTGGAATTTACTTTTCAGGTAAGCTACAGCATTCCATATGCAGTTACAGGAACTCCCACAGCCGGATCATCGAAAGTATTTATCCCTCTTGGAAATCCCGGTACTTTTGTCGAAGCACCTTCGGTAATGCTTGGCGTACCTGAGAAAAGCCGGCTTTTTGAAAACCGGACCGCGTCGGTGGGAAATATAGCGGTAGCTGTCAATGATGTGAACCGGATTGCAGGGGATAACGACAGGACCGGCTATTACATGGAGATGCTTTTCAAAAATATCTCCGCCAGGATGCTTGATTTGAATGTTTCAACTGAATTCAGCTTCGCGGTGGTGGATGATTTCGGTGTGGCATTACCTGCCGAGCTTGCGATGAACCGGGGATACAACGCTGCTATCGCACCGGAGGAAACGCAGAAATACTATCTGAAATGGACTATAGAGCAGAAATCGGTTCGTCTGCAGAATCTGTATCTGCGTGTCAGGATTAAAGACAAAACCGGAGAGCTCTTTATTCGGATCCCGTTCAAGCAATCCATGCTGATCGTTCCAACCGCAACTCCTGAAATCGTTGAATATTTATACCGCACGCCTGTTCCCGAAATTGCCGATCCGGAGAAAACTCCTTCCGCACCGAAAGCAGGTAAATGTGTAAATACACTTCCGCCGATTCTGAAACCCGGAGATGATGCTGCTGTGACATATACTCCTCCTGTCGCCAACAGGCTGCGGAATAAGCCTGGCTTGAGCGGAGGGGTTATCGGAATGCTGAATCCGGGAGCTTTGTTTTATGTGATGGACGGACCGGTCTGTGCGGACAATCTTTACTGGTATTACATCAGCTATAACGGATCCTATGGCTGGACTGCGGAATCCGGTGAAGGTCAGTACTGGTTGGAAAAACGTTAAGGTTGCGAGTAAATTCCGGAAAAACTACTTAAATAGGTAAATTTTTACCGGAGTTTACTCATAAATTTATTGAAAAATTCACTACAATTGGGAATTTACAGATTCAGCCTGTTGGACTAAACTTATCTCACAATAAAAAAATAGAACATAGAACACGGGATTACCGATAAAGAGAGGACAAACCCGGAAGGCAGCAGGGACAATTGAAAGACATTGGCCTTCTGTATTCTGCTGCCTGTTTCCGGATCGTTAGAAAAACTGATCATATTAGACAAATAAATAAAGGAGACAGAAACAATGGAAAGTAAGATGTGGCAATGGGTTAAGGAGAACGGTTGGGAACCACTGACGGAGGAAGCTGAGAAGGATCTGGCATTGAAGATCTGGAGCCATAACCAGCTCCTGAAAAAATTGGAATCGGAAAAACGGGAGCCTGACAAACGCGAACAGAAGATCATCCGGGATGGAAAAGCAGCGTTGAATTCACTTGTCGAACATATGATTCCGCTTGGGATCAAGATTGCCTCAGAATATACTGAAAAATATCCCGGCGCTTTCCTGACATTTGAAGATTTCTTCCAGGAAGCTTGCTTAGGCATTATGCATGCTGTAGAACTGTATTCAGTGGAAAAAGGAGCCAGATTCAGCACTTACGCAACTTACTGGATCGAACAACATATCCGCCGCGCAATCGAAGATAAAGGGGATCTGATCAGAAAGCCCGCGTCCGCGCACAGCAGGCTCCGAATGATCCGAAAATGCGGAAACAGCACTTCTGCGGAAGATATTTCAAACAAGGTCGGTATTAATGTGAATGAAGTAAAATTCCTTCAGGATATTGAAAACACATATATTGTTTCTCTCGATCAGGAACATATGGGTATGAAAGTCCCGGAATCTTACTCAGAGAAATTAAAAGATCCTACGGATTACAGGGAAATTGCCGAAGAAAACGTTGCACGTGAGCAGATTCGAGGGATCATTCACTCTATGAAAGATAAGAAACAACGTACAGTAATGGAGATGCATCTGGGATATACCCGGAACAACATCTGCTATTCAAACAGGCAGATTTCAAAGGCACTGGGAATAAATCCATCTGAAGTAAACAGCGTAATCACAAAGACCAGAATGGAACTGGTCCTCTGGGGAAGACCAAAAATCGGTCTTCGCTAAAAATCAATAATAAAGAGAAAACACTGCCGGAATAACTGCTGATTGATCCGACAGTGTTTTTTCGTTAAATCAAATTCGGGTTGTAGCGCAGGTAAGTTGCGACAAGCTCTCCCCGGGATCCTACATTGAATATTTTTTTGAGTTTATTGATGTGATACAGGATCGTTTCATACGAATATCCCATCACATCAGCAATTTCTTTTTGACTTGCTCCATTACAGAGCATTTTCAGAATCTCTTCCTGAGGTCCTTTCAAATTTGGAAAATTTTTCTGACCAACAACAAAAACATAGTTGTAATGGTTTATAAAAAGAGGGGTTTTTATTTCCGGTGGAAGTGGAATAATTCCATTCTTTATTGCTTCGATCGCTTCTTCAGGTTGACAGTCAAGACTTCTCGTTATCATGTAGTCGTTGTCTATTAAAATAAAAATGTTGGTCATAGCGGCTCCAAAAAAAACAGTTTGTAGGCTCAGTTATATTTTTTCGGATATTATAGAACAATATTCAAAATATGTCAAGCGGATTCATTATAAGAGGTCTGATAAATTGGATAGGATAGAAATAAGTTTTTGAATTGGTATAAAGTTTGTACCCTCTCAGTAATTAATTACAGTAATACTCCCCATTAAAATTAATATCAGTAATTAACAGAGTAATTAATTAACGGAGTTGAACTTTGATTGTTTCCGGTAAAGATACCAGGGGAGTAACTGCCAGTGGAGTACCCAAATTCCATAAAGGAACGTGATAAAGAAGCTTTAATTCCCGGGATTAGTGGTCATCCCGGATTGTTCTGCAAAACTTTCTTGAAAATACTCTAGATAGAAATACTTAATGATATTTTGGAGGTTGAATTTTGAAGAAAACAGGCTGTCTTCAGGCAGCCTGTTCCGTGTTGCAGTTTTGTTTGGCAAGCTTGATTATTTGATCAGTGCTTTTCTGCCATAAACCTTTTGTGTCCCGAAGCAATTCGGAAACACCGAAATCAGAAATAAAGTCGACCGCGTCGGATCTTGAGAATCCTTCTTTTTTGATCAGATAATCAATCACCCGGCGGCATGGTTCATCCTGCGTTTTTTCAAGGCGAAGAAGTTCCATGGCTTCATTTTCCGTCAGGTCGTAATATTTTACAAGCAGACGAATGATCTGATCATCATCAACACCGGCATCATGCAGTGCGGCAGTCATGTTGCTCTTGCCGTTCTCTCTTTCATCCTGAACAAACAATTCAACATTTTCCCGGATCCTGTCCATCAGTTCTTCAGGTTTCGCGTTCTTGATTTTGTTCCCAATATCATACCAGTCCAGTTCCACAATAGCCCTCCCGAATAATTTCTGAATTAAAGTACTATTAACTGATATTATACCCGATTAGACGTCGGTTGAATGGGCTTTTTTGGAACAAAATTCATGCAAATTAACCATACCTGGGTGATTTTTGTTTCTTATATGTTAATTATTTACACCTCATTTTCAGGCGAATTTCTGTTCTCGCTTACTCCTTTTTTTCCTTTGGGCGGAGTTTTTCATTTCCATAAGTTTTTTCATAAGAATTGCCTGGTTTGAAGCGTCTTCTTTGGTGATAAGCTCTTCCTCCCTGCCGTCGATGATCTTTCCCATATTGGAGAGTTTTTTGTCCAGCATCGAACAGAGTGTCTCATCCAGAAGACATTTGTCTGCATAGATGTAGAAAATCGAGCATGCATTGCGTTGTCCGATCCGCCAGATCCGGTCTTCAGCCTGTCTCATATTCGCGGCCGAATAATCGAAATCATTGAAAACGACTACATCGGATTTGGTCAGGGTCAGTCCTACGCCTCCTGCGGCAACCGTGCAGACGATGACTTTTTTCTCTCCGCTTTGGAATTGTTCCACTGCCGTCTGTCTTTCAGCAGTGGATACATCTCCCGTGATCCTTACGCAGTCATTACCGAATTTCTCACAGATCTTATCAGCTGATTCCAGATAACAGGTATATGCAACCACAGATTTCCCGTTTTCAAGCAGATCGGAGATCAATGCACAGGTTTTCTCGACCTTTCCCAGTGCTGCAGCCTGCTTCATCTTTCCAAGTACTGCAAAAGCCTGTGTTCTCTCATCATCATCCTGGCTGGTAAGGTATTTATTCAGCAGACGGTCATAATCACGAAGGTCGGCTTCAACCGGGATATATGAGCGCAGTTTCTGCGGCATATCCAGGATGTTCTCGATCCGTCTGCGAAGCAGGCAGCTTCCCAGTCTCCTGTTCAGTTCTTCCTGGTTTGTTGATCCATCATATTCCCAGCCGAAAGAATTCCTCGTGGCGCCGCAGTAACGATTCGCAAATGCGAACCAGTTTTTCGAGAGTGGTGAGCCGACCATCTTCAGAAGGATGAAGATGTCTTTTGTTTTATTGGTAATCGGTGTGCCTGTCAGCAGATAAACATTCGGAACGGATCTGGCAATTTCCAGTGAAAGGCGGCTCCGGATGCTTCCGGGAGCTCCTTTTGCGTTGACAGCTTTGCAGTAATGTGCTTCGTCAAATATAACAACAGAATAATCAGAAGCCCATTGGGAAACGAATACTTCTTTGTGAACACACCTGAGGCTGTCGTAATTGACGATGACCCATTCAGCATCATTTTTCAGGTCTTCACTGACAGTTTTGCTGCTGATCACGCAGATATCTGCTTCCGGAATTCCGAATTTCATGATTTCATTGCGCCAGTTCAGCTTCAGGGACGCGGGCGTTATAATGAGCTTCCGACCTTCCGTACCATATGCGGCCATGATTGCAGTGAAGGTTTTCCCGAGCCCCATCGTATCTGCAAGAATATACTTATGGTTTTTCAGGAGAATCGCAGCTCCCGATACCTGGTGAGGATAGGGTTTGAACGTCGAACCTTCCGGAATTGAAGGAATAAAACCTGAAATTTCAGGATCATCCTTATATCCGGAGGGCAGAACCTCTTTCATATGATAAGGTTTCTTTTTTTCTGTATTTTTCGAATCAAACAGTTCAGGCTGGATCGGGATCATCCCCTCCAGGCGGGAAAAGGAATTATCAATACCGTTGTTTTCACAGTATTTCTGATAAATCGTGATCAGAGAAGAGCATTCATAATACATTCCCCCAACGCTGCATTCCGCGAACATTTTGACAAGTGATGGTAAGCTCCTTATATCCACATTCCAGGTTTTGTTTTCACGGCAGAAACGCCTTCCTGTCTGGGGTATCGCTGATTTCAGGATTGAGACTGCAGTTTCGTTATATTTGAAATAAATCGCCGCCCGGTTATCTTTTACGGACGCAACATTGATTTTTAAATAACCAGATTCCATTTCGTGCCTTCTTTACATTCGTTTTCAGTGATCTTCAGTTTCCGGTTGTTTTCATCCTACCAGTGGAATTTCATTTTGAACCCGACTTTTCAAGATTTTCCTGAAACTCATCCCGATTCTCATTCAGAATCTCAATTACATCGGCCACGGTTACTCCGCATTTGAAGGACGTATATCCGATACTCATTTTTCTGCTCAAATCGATTACCCTGGACCGTGTCGCTTCACTGACCGACAAGGGTTCTTTTCTTTTTCTGGCCTGAGAATAAGCCAGGAAGGTATTGTTCAACAGATATCTTTTTCTGCTTCTCGGGAGAGAGTCAGATTTCAGGTCATCATAAAATGGGAAAAGATAGATATTCTCCGGCGGCGTTTTCATTCCCGGCAGCGAAGTTGATGAATACGGGATCCATCTGTCACACCAGCTGTCAATTCTCCGGCGCAGTTCCTCTACCAGATTTTCACAGCTATCTCCGTTTGCGCTGCGGATCTTTTCAAAATTTACAAACGGCCAGAGTTCCGGTGTGTCAAGCCAGGTTTCTTCCATATAATTCTCAGCATTCGGCAGGGATGCCAGAAAGCTCATGACCTCATTCTGCTGTCTGCGGGATTTTGTCCCTTTGGAATATACCGGAGTGGACTCCCGTAAATACCGGATCCGGAGCTTCAGACAGAGACGGTCCAGCGTCCTGGGAATCCCGTTCGCATTAAACCTTAGATCTCTGTATCGTCGGAAAGCCAGGCTGATCGCCTGTGAAGAATGCCTGGTCCTGCAGATTTCAGATGCCAATTCAAAGTTTCCGGATGCAAGGCTCTGCTTTTCCGCTGTTGTATAATAGCGACCTCTTAATTCAAAAGGTAAATTATTGATATCCATGTTTTTCTTCTCCCGATTCGTCTGAATAACGGTTATTCTTCTTCACCTATTGAGTCCTCAACTTCTCCGATGAGGCAGGCGAGCATGCATCCCTGACAGTAATTAACAGTTTTGAAATCAAAGATCCTTTCCTTCCGACACTTTCTGCAGATTTGATCTGCGATACGGTAGAGCCGGGAAATGCGGATCGACTCATTTTCACCCTTTGCCAGAAGTTCAAGTTCGATGTGCTTGTCTGTATTCTGACTTTTGGCCATGGAATCCGCCAAAAGCAGATAATAGGAGACGGATTCAAAAAGATCATTTGATTCATCTTCATCATGGTCATCCGCAGCGTCACAGGAATAATCCAGGTAGGTATCATCCAGGCTTTTCTTTTCGGAGTCCTTATTCGAACCGATGCTGCTGCCGTTACGGATCCGTGCGATATCTTCTTCCGGAATTCCTGTTGTGCGCATGATATCTTCATCGTTTTTCAGGCTTGCGGGATCCGTGTTTGTCTGGAGGGCGATCTCACGGATCATTTCATCACGTTCCTTGATCGCTTTTGCCAGACGATTTTCAAACTGTTCCGGGGTAATCTTTCCCGAGCAGGCAGATTCAATCATCTCAAGTTTTGTCGGCAGGTCATAGGTTTTCTCAAGAAGAATATTCAGAATCCGGAAACATGCGTCAATGAACTGAAGCCGTCCATCCCAGAAAAATTTCTGGACTTCTTCCGGAAATCCGAAAAAAATCTTTTCGATAGAATGGTTGAGACGGATCAGGTCATCTTCTGTCATGCGGTTATGATTGACAAGTTCGGTCAAAATGCGCAGTCGTTTCTCCGGAGAATCCGGGAAAAGATTTCTGAAGCGGATGATGGCATTGATCGTGGTATCGTCATACGGAAAAGCCGGAAGAACCGCGAGATCAAGCAATTCCGGGCATGCCTGTTCTGCCTTGAGTTCCCCTGTGGATGGATCGATCCCTTTCAACAGCCGGATGTACTGTGCGGCAGCCATGATTTTTTCTCTTGAGGGAACAGTATTCAATTTGTCAATGGCAGCAAGAATCCGTTCTTCCGTTGGATAAAGCAAGAGGAACTTTGCGATCGTCTTAGAAAACGGAAGTTCTCTTGAGTTGAAATGAATGGTGATAACGTCTGGAAAATTTCCAAGAACAGCTCCGACACTTTCCAGAAAGTCTTCCATCTCCTTTTGCTCCCGGATGCCAAGGCTTTCCGCACGGCTGATCGTATCCTCTCTGTCTTCCTTTTTCTTGATCGACAGCAGCGCATCAATGATTCGCGGATTAGAATCCATCCCCATTTTAGCAAGCCACTTGCCGGTCTCCTCATCAAGCGCATTGAGCTTGCTGAGAAGTTCCGCCTTGTAGTTGGAAATGCCCATACAGGCTTTTGCTTTTTCAATCTCTGCGAAGCTGCAGTCATCAAACATCTTGCGGAACAGTGTTGCTGTTTCATAAGTTTTCAGGTTGACACGCTGGGTATTGTTGATGTAGTTCAGGACATTCTCTTCGAAGCTTGCTTTATCCGGATCCACAGAAAGATCGATTCTCACGGGAACCGTTTCCAGACCTATTTCAAGTGCAGCATCAAAACGATGATCGCCATCGATAATGACATGTTTTCCTTCAGCATTTTTTCTCGTAACACAGATTGGGTTATGTATTCCCATGGTACGTATCGAATTTGTCAGTTCGAGAAACATATCCTGACTGTATGAGCGGCTGTATTCAGATGAATACCTGCTGTGAACAATTTCATTGATTGGCACTATTGCATATTCCATTTTATTTCTCCTTCTTTCCCTTTACTTAATAAGGTACAAAGAGGGAGGCGTGTGTTTATAAATAATGACATGTCATATCATTCGTGTGACAAATGGAACATTAATTCAGATTTTGAACTTTTCACGAAGCAGATTTGCCAGTTCGGTATTCCTGTGAACAGCTTTTTTGTTTGCGAGTGCATTCCGGAAGGCTTCTCTTTCACCGATCAGGACAACAGCTTTTCTGGCCCTGGTTACTGCGGTATAAAGATGCTTCCGAACCGCATTTGCCGAGTTGGATTTGTCCATTACGACAACCACTGCTTCTGTTTCCGATCCCTGGGCTTTATGGATGGTGACAGCATAAGCCAGGGTCAGATCCCTTGCCTGATTTCTCGTATAGGCTGCGGTCCTTCCGTAATCGGGGAAATAAACGCTGATGATGTCATGCTCAATGCTGCTGATATATCCGATGTCCCCGTTGTACACCATGAGAGAATAGTTGTTTGATGTCTGCAGCACCTTATCTCCCTGCCTGAAAGTTCGTGCTCCGATGGCATAGTCGCTTTGGAAAGAATAGGTCTTCGGATTCAGTTTTTCACGCAGCATGGCGTTGATTTTTCCGGTTCCGGAATTTCCGACATTCACTGGTGTCAGGATCTGGATGTCCTTAACCGGATCGAGTCCGAATCGTCCTGAAAGTTCTTCGATGACACCGGGAAGCATCCTGAAACCTTCCTGAGCAGATCCGCATTCAAAGAAAAAGAAATCATCGTTTCGCAATCCGAATTTCTCGGCACACATGGGAAATTCACCGGCGTTGACACGTTCGGCGTTAATCACGATCCCTGATGCGGAATCCTGTCTGTAAATTTTCGAAAGTCTTGTAACGGGGATGTACCCTGAGGCGATCATATCAGCGAAGAAATTCCCTGGTCCAACCGGCGGCAGCTGATTTTCATCCCCGATAAATACAACACGTGCATTCGGTGAAACCGCTTCCAGAAAGGAGTGTGCGAGATTGATGTCGATCATAGAGGATTCGTCAATAATGAGAAGGTCATAAGGAAGACGGTTCCCGCTGTTTATGATGAATTTGCCTTCACTGCCTGTTGCTTTAAGAAGGCGGTGCAGTGTTTCAGGACGCTGACTGTCATCGACGCATCTTCCATTGAAAATAGCATTGTCAAGCCTGCGCGCCGCTCTTCCTGTAGGAGCCGCTGCTTTGCATAGAAGTCCGGCGTTCTCCGCTGCTTCATAGATGATTTTGGTAATAAAGGATTTACCTGTTCCGGGACCTCCTGTAATGATGCTCAGCGGTTTATCAAACACATTCCATATCGCCTTCTTCTGTTCCATGGAAAGTTCTTCTCCCTGTCGGAATAACTGCATCGGTGAACTGAAGGGATTTTGGGCAGGGCTGCGGTGGATCATATACAGCAGTGAACTGACGCTGTTTTCGATATTCCTCATTTCTGCCTGATACAGATGCCCTTTTCCATCGATTTCAGCCTTGTGACTGATGTGCAGTTTCCCGATCGCGTCTCTGTATGTATTTCTGAGGGAACCGGATGTATTTATTGAAAGACCCGACAGATTGGAAATAAAGGCAAAGATTTCTGATTCTGATGAGTAAACATGTCCTGCTGCTGTGTCCAGCCGCAGTTTATACATGATGGCAGATGCGATCCTGTCCGCAGATGCAGCCTGATATCTTCCGTTTCTGACCAGATTATTGTCAATCATTTCAGTCGGAATTTCGGGGCACGCAAGCGTAAAGGAATAGGGATCGGACTTATAAATCAGTTCGGTTTTCCGGCCAAACATGTCTGCAAGATTTGCCGCATGCTTATCGGGAAACCCCGCTTTTATCAGGAATGAGTATGCCTCATGCACACAAATCACTTCAGTGGCAGCATCCCGGATTGATTTTCTGATATTTATTCCGACACCGGGTATGTTGATCGCTGCAAACCTGTCAGGTGCATCTGTGATTTCCCTGACAGTATCAAGACCATATGCAGCTATGATTTTTTCAATAGTTTTTGGACCGCAGCCGGGTACGTTGAGTCCCAGCAGAAACTGTCTGATTTCTGCCGTAGTTGTAAACTTCAGTATGGAAAACCCGTTTGCCTTGATTTGAAGTGATTCATATCCGGATGTGGCGTCAGTATATATCTGATATGTGCCGTTCACTCTGACAGGAACCCCAACAGATAATCCCGGAAAGTATCCTGTGCAGCGGATACTTTTTCCCTGATTGTTCACGCCGCTGAATATTGCATAGCCATGCACTGTTCCCTCATGCGGAAACAGAATTGCCTTTACGTGGAGGTCCACTGTAACCGGCTGATTTACCATTTGTCTGTATGCATTCATGCTGTTTCTGCTCCTCTTTTTTGTTAAATACAAAACAGAGAAGCAGACTGAATGGTACTGTTTCAACTCTCAAAAATATCAATAAGTATTTCTATCTAGAGTATTTTCAAACCAGCTTTCGTAAAACCATGTTTTCATCCGGTTCCGGGGTCAAATTTCAAAGGATGTTATAATAGGTGGGCTGATTGGAGAGATTACTAATGAAAATACTGGTGCTGAACGGAAGTCCTCGGCGAAACGGGAATACAGAAACACATATCGAAGCTTTCAAACGCGGAGCAGAAGAAAGAGGCCATATTGTAGAGGTCATTCCTATTGGACGTGTGCGTGTAAAACCCTGCGAAGTCTGCGAATATTGCCACGAACAGAAAGGCCGAAAATGCAGAATCGACGACGATATGATTTTTATATATCCCAGTTTGAAGAAGGCAGACATGGTGGTTTTCGCAAGCCCGGTTCATTATTTCGGATTCAGCGCGCAGCTTCAGGCGATGTTATCCAGGATCTACTGCTGGCACAAGCTGCCCGCTTCCAAGTACGCTCTTATTCTGAGTTCAGGATCACCGGATGTTTTTGACGGGATCATCGGTCAGTACAGGCACATCGTAAAATATTTTGGAGGCAGGGATGAGGGAATCCTGACCGTTTCCGGTAAAGACAACAAATCCGAGGAAACACTGCAGAAGATGTATGAATTTGGAAAGTCGCTGAAAGATCCGAAAGAAGAACCGCCTGGACAGGAGTAAATCTCTTTCCCTTTTTCATGACAAAGGCTGTTACTTTTTTCAGTAACAGTCTTTTTTGGAGATGGTATACGGTCTGAAAGGATAAGTTACTTGAAATCCTGGTATATTTGTTTCTTGGAGAAATAAAAAATGATCTTGTGGACCATTCAGCCGGCTGAAATTTGGGATATGCTTCAGACAAAAGGCAAATACCGCTGCGCTCCCGAAAAGATCGATGCGGATTTTGCGCCTGCCTATGACTGGCTCATCAGTAAGATGAAGGAAAAGATCGGACCTCCGCCGGAAGGGGTAGAATATCCGGTTTGGGCCTGGTACATCCAGAACGGGAAACACAAAAAACAGGATCTTCGCAGCGAGCGATGGTGCTATGGAAATGGCGGTGAAATCTACGCCTGTATCGAAATTGAAATTCCGGATGAGGATGTGCTTCTCTCGGATTTCGATGAATGGCATTGCGTTTTGAACAGGTTTCTTGTATCAGATACAGAGGAAGAGAGTGAACAGCAGGATGCTTATTACGAAACCCTTCCGGAGAACGAAAAAAGATCTTACATGGAAAAGAACTGGGAACGGATCTTCGATATCACCCCGCTTGATAATGGCTGGACATCCCGGGGAAAATGGGTACAGGCTGTATTCTGGGAACTCAAAAAAGAGCAGGTACGAAAAGTACGGTTTTTCAAGACTGCACATGAAAAAAACTGAAAACAAAATGAACAGCCGCTTATCAGGGCGGCTGTTTGATTAGAGAACTTTTCTGTTTCCCAGGTATCACAGAAGAAAACAAAGGCTCAGAATGACTGCAAAAGAGAGAATAACACAAAATGAATTGAATATCTCCAATTTTTTGTACATATTCTTCTCATATTTTTTCTGTAGGTTTTCGAAATTCTGACATTCCAATAAATCCATCAGATATTCGGATTCTAAAGCTCGCCCTGCGGTCATCATCAATTCACTCCCGGATATTCCGGGATTATTTTTCTGAATTTCCAGAAGAAGGCTTTTCAAGGGAAAATCTGTATCCGAATCAAAAAGCATCATGCGAATTCCCTGGTGGAAATCTTGAAACACACTGGCAAACATGTTGGAATAAATAACCAGATTCTTTACAGCATTGGATTTCCACCTCTTATTCTGAAAAATACAGTAAGAGACTGAAACAAAAAGAGCCAGAATAAGAGAAAGATACATTTCCATTCCGGATATTTCAATAAGCTTCTTACGGAAAAGTGCTGCCGCAGTAAGCAGTCCAAGGCACAAAATTCCGACTGCAGTTAATATCCATGTATGGGTCAGAGTCTCTTTCCGGATTATCCCTTTGTATTTGAGAACATTTTCCTTTTCCGTGCGGAAATCATCCGCTTCGGCTGTCAGTCTCCGGGCTTTTTTGAATACTTTTCCGGTAATAAGACGAATAAGAAGCCTGCATAAAACTAAAACTGAAGCGGCAAAAACAATAGCCAGAACTGGAAGGATCATTTTTAATTGTGAAAGGTTATCCGTCATAGGACTCTCCCGTCAATGCACATATTTCTGAAACTGATGATCATAACAGCCAGTAAAATTCCAATAAAAATAAGAACTGCTGTGGATACGGGCACCAGACCTGATGGCAAAAGGGAGACAACGACCGCGGAAAATACGAAAATTGCGATGACAAGCATCAGCCCCGCATTTTTCATCGCAAACATCCTGTTTCGGATCTGAGAGGCTTTTTCTGAAAAAATCTCGAAAAAATCATTCACTGCATTCTCGTCCGGATCCGACTGGTCCTTTCCAAAGAGTTTCAGAAAGATTACAAGCCCCTTTCCGCTGGCAGTTCCATCATCCAGTTCATTTACGGCACTGTTCCATTGCATCCCCCGGGCAAGATGTTTTCCCGCTGATATTCCCCTGCCTTTGACGATTCCGTCCGGAATCGAAGCGCATGCTTCGTCAAAAGCCTTTTCACGGTTTTGCAGAGAAACATAGACCGCATAAAATTTTTTAATAAAAAGAGCTGTGTGCAGATTGCATCTGATACTGTAACGAATATTTGAAAAACAGGCAGCGGCAGCTCCCCATAGCAGGATCAACAGAACAGGGAGCACACTTTCCTTTTTAGGTACCATCCGGATATAGACGGCTCCAATTACCAGAGCTGCTGTAATCGGCAGTGCGGTTCCATGCAATCCATTGATTCCTCCTGATAATTCAGAATACAACAGCAGCCGGGGATCCTTTTTCTCACGCTGATGGATCGCAGCATCCAAAGCGTCAGCACCGATCAAAATGCCCTTGTACAGAAGATCCGTGAGCATGTTCACAAAAACCAATATTCCCATACCCATCAGGATCCCACAAATCATTTTTACATTGCTGATTTCATTCATTGATCCATTTCCTATTTGCTGTTCGCAATCGTGACCCACAGCATTGTTTCAGCATTATCCATCATCGCGTTCGCAGCTGCCTCCACGATGGTCTGAGCCTGATCCGGCCTTACTGCGAGTATAAGGATTTCGGCATGGGTTTTTCCGGATATCTTGCTGTCTGAGGCATAAATATCATTCCCGTTTTCATCGAGTACAGCGGATACTTTCAGATTCGATATCTTCACAATCTCATAATTCATCTCTTCCGTAGTCTGCGAAGGAATACTGTCGGCAAAGCCCTGAGAAAAAAAGGATGAATTACTGTTCTCTGCTTTCTGCCTGATATAAAGATTGACATACTGATCCGGATAAATATTCCCGCCGATCATCTGTCCTGGAGAAACTGGAATTGAAACAATTTCAAGTTTCGGATCATCCATGTAAAAGCCGGTTGACTGGGAAATAAATGCCATTGGAACCGGAAGTCCCGCGGCAAGCGTGGCTGTAGTCATGCGACCGTCAAGTGATGAATAGCTTACCGCATAATCGAAGTCCTTTATGTAACCGGTGAATTCAGTTGTGGTGAACATGTCTTCGGTGATTACGGCATAAGGCTCAATCTCCCTGTTTGGAACGGGAATGGTAACCAGCCCAAGATTCTTTACAAATAGTTTTTCTGCATTGAGGCCGCAAAGCAGTGACAGCGCGACTGCGCCAAGCGACAAAATGATTTTGAGAATTTGTTTTGCCATTTTCCTCCATATAGTGTTATGATTCAAACATTGGCGGACGCTATTCTTCCTTCTTATAAGGGCCCGAAATCTCCAGCGTCCGCCGGTCTTTTTAGCAGTATTTTACAAAAACATCCTCAATATTATTCTGAAGCGTCAGCTTGAGATTTCACGAGAAAACCATTTGTTTCCGGATCGAATGTAATTGACAATTCCGCATTATAAAGATATAATTACCTTATTAAAAGTGCGAAAACTTATAGAATTAATTCAAACACCGCAGAATTAAGCGAGGTATTATGATAGGCAGAGAAAAGGAAGTCAGTGAACTCAATCGTCTGTATCATGGACAAAAAGCAGAATTAGTCGCAGTGTACGGACGCAGGCGTGTCGGAAAAACATATTTGATAGATGAAACCTTTCGAAACAAAATAACATTTCGACATTCAGGATTATCCCCGTTTGAATCAGAAAAAAAGGGCCTTCTGAAGGAACAACTGAATCAGTTTTATTATTCTCTGTTGGCTCGGGGTATGAAAAGAAGTCACAGGCCTGAAAGCTGGCTGGAAGCATTCTTCATGCTGGAAATGTTTTTACAGGACCGCGATAACGGGGAACGGCAAGTTGTATTTTTAGATGAACTTCCATGGCTCGATACTCCCCGTTCCGGATTTATGACGGCCTTTGAGGGTTTCTGGAATAATTGGTGCTGCCACCGGAAAAACGTGATGGTCATCGTCTGCGGCAGTGCCAGTTCCTGGATTCGGGATAAACTGATCAATAATCACGGCGGCTTATATGGCAGGGTAACATACGAGATCAAATTATCTCCATTCACACTCAAAGAATGTGAAGAGTACCTCAAATCAAACGATGTTTATCTGTCAAGATATGACATAGCCCAGAGTTACATGATTCTGGGAGGGATCCCTTATTATCTCGGATATTTTGACGGCGGAAAAAGTTTTGCTCAAAATGTGGACAGGCTTTTTTTTACAGACAAGGCAAAGCTTTCAGATGAATTTGACCGGTTATTTGATTCAACCTTCGACAGTCCTGAATTTATAAAAAATATTGTCCGCATTCTTTATAACCGAAATGCCGGTTTTACAAGAAAAGAAATAACGGAACGTCTGGGCATCGCGGATGGAAGCCGAATGACCGAAAGCCTCCGGGCACTCATCGCCAGTGATTTCGTTGTCCGTTATGTGCCTTTTGGATTTCACAAAAACGAAGAACACTATAAACTTGTGGATCCTTTCTGCAATTTCTGGCTGCATTTTATGAATAAACAGTTTGAAGGAAGTGAAAATTACTGGCTGACCAATCAGGATACTCCTGCTGTTATTGCCTGGAGGGGACTTGCATTTGAGCTGGTATGTTTCAATCACATCAGTCAGATTAAGCATGCATTGGGAATCAGCGGCGTTTATACCAGACAGTCTGCATGGTCTAAACGAGGTGACGATACAGAAGGGACACAGATTGATCTTCTGATTGAAAGAAATGATAATATTCTGAATTCCTGTGAAATAAAATTCATGGGAAAGGAATTTAAAGTCGATAAAGATTATTATATGGTTCTGATTCGCAGGAAAAATCTGCTTTCAGAAATGATATCTCCAAAAGTTTCGGTTCATAATACGCTGATCACAACATTTGGATTGGTTCGTAATGAATACAGCGGGATCTTTACAAATGTCATAACACTGAATGACCTGTTTGCATGAACCAGATCATTATCCATGTAGATATGGACACATTTTACGCTATCGTTGAAATGAGGGATAATCCCTCTCTTCGCGGAAAGCCCCTGATCATCGGCTCCATGCCGAATGAACGGGGCGTTGTTGCCACCTGCAGCTATGAGACACGCAAATGTGATTCCGCTGTAACGATATACAGAGAATCCGTGAGAATGCTGGAACAGATCGAAAAACGTCCCATAAGGCTTATTGGCACAAGCATCTACTACATCTCCGGCGACAACATACGGCAGCTTTCTTTCGACGATTTTCTGGCAGAGGCAGACAGCGGGGAAAAACAAAGGCTGCTGGATGGACTGCAGATTAAATATCATCTTGACTTTGCCGGCAACCTGGAAAAGATATATCATGGAGAGACGCTGCACAGGACCGTGGAATATATGAGAAAACATCTGAAATAGAAGCAAAGACAGATTCCATATACTGAATTCTTGATACACTTGAATCAGATAAGGAGTTTATTTATGGAAGAAAGAAAAGTGATAACTGCACCTCAGCTGGACCGGCTGCTTCGCTATTTTGACCGCGATCACATGAATCCGTCTGTCCCTACACGGAAAATTGCCGCGGCTATGGAACCGCTGTTTGCAGCACTTTCTGACCTCGTACCGCTCAAAAAGAACGATGAGGCCAAAGCTATATGGCTTGAAGTTCCCAGAGGAACGATCAATGATTATGAATCCTTTGAGAATATGCTGGAATGGGGCGAAGTCGAATCCTATGCTGAATACGAAAACATGTGGCATGAAGATTACCCGACAGAAACCTGCTGGTATCGGCTTGTGGTCGTGGAAAGCTTTAATCGTGACGGAAATCTCAGCTTCCGGGCGGTCGCGTTCGGAAATAAGACGGTCATCAGCGCGGATATGAATGAAGAACCAAACGAGGATGAATTTTACCGTGCGGAAGATCAGGCTGTTGAACTTTGCGGTATTCTAACGATCCTTGCAGAGGATGCCATGGAAAAGGTCCGCAATGGAACCTACAATGATCGGGTAAACACTTCACTGCCGTATCCGTTCCGGACCGGTGTAGTCAAACGATATGTTGTATGGGAAAAGGAACCGGAATGGAAAGATCATTCCCTGGAAGGTCTCACGCCGGAAACATTAACCGCGTTCAAGGATCTAATGGCTTCCGGAATGAACGATGAAATGAAGATCGGCAGACTCGACAGCATGACAGCGAATGACTTCTTCCGGGCATGTGCGATCGGTTATAAGGCCTGCGGCTATAAGGGAACTGAGCTTTCTCCGGCCAAGCAATATTATTTACACGCGGACGGCCGTGATGAAGGTCTATCCGGTAAAGGATATGGTTTGAACGCAGGTTCTGGCATCGACTTCGATGATCCCGCTGCCTGGGAGGAATGGTATTTCGATACCAAACGAGGCGGAGGACATCCGTGGGAGGTTGTCCGCGGCGGAAACAGCACCCATGTAGATCTCTATGTTGCTCATGATCGGAACAACATTGATTGGAAAGTAAGAGCGGGAAAGATTTCAAAAGAAGAGGCGGAAGCTCATTCCCGCGGATTTTACTATATTGTCAGGGGGCTGCACAGAGCCGTAGAAGCCGTAAATTTTTATACAGCCCTTTCAGCGGCAAACCTTCCCGTTATCCTTTCCGATGCGGAAGAGATCCTGGCACGGTTCGAGATGACAGATTATATCGGCATCGTCCCGCATAATGTGATTCCGAAATATTGTGAAGGCATGTTCCCGACTGAATACGGCAGAGTCGTTGATTTCATGCATGTATATGAAGAAGAAATCGAGGAATTTGGTGATCAGATCATCTGGCTGCCGATGGAGCAGGCTGAAGTAAAACAGGAATCCGGGAAATAATAAGCCATTATGAAAAACATGAGAGATCTATTTCCCCTAAAACAAGACATAGGGCTGATCCGTGAATTTGATGATAATTATTATGATAAAATCCGTGTTTACAAATCACGGTATGTAACAGACATCGAGTCGGCTTCGGATTATGCTTTATTGATCCGCAGCGATCCGAGGCTGCATATCAGTCAGATCTTTTTTGAAGATCTTCAACTGCGGGAAGAAGAACATGCCCTCCCTGTTTTAGAAGATGGAGATATTTCTGACGATCTGCTGCTTGCATACATCCGGTCTTCCGACATTGATATTGTCAAATTTGTGGGTGAATACAATGGGAAACGCATCGAGATCGGCATCCGTAAGAACGAATGGGAAGTCTGGCTGCGGATATGGCACCTTACAGGCATTGAACTGGATATACTTGAAGATGAACTCGGTCTGACATAATAATAAAAAACGGTCAAAGAATGTTGATTTACTTTACAGATCTGAACTCATGATTCCATTGCCCCAGACAACAAAATTATCCATACTGCTACCTGTGCATTCGGCCTGTATATTCTGTTCTGGCTTTAGCATAGGGAGAAACTACGCGACGGCGAGCTGAAGCGTAATCTTGAAAAAATCACGCATAAAATGCTTAGAAACCAGCTGAAAAAATCAAAAGCGGACAGTCTGATTCACCGCGAAGAGTACCCGCAGGTTCTGCCGAAAGAGGAATACCCATTGTCTGAACTCTGTTATTCACTTATGCTTGTCATGGATGTCCTGTGCCTTTGCGGGCATGAATATATCCCGGATGGTGTTAAGTTAAAAAAACGCCTCTGAACCATATCGGCTCAGAGGCATTTTTCGTTATTTCATTTGTTTCTCAAATCGGAACATACCATCGAGGTCTTCGCCTTCATAATTGTTCTTTTCGCCAGTTTCCGGATCGTGAGTATCCTGATGGTGGCTGTTGAAAAATTCGACAATATGGAACTCGCATTTGTTGACATAGAAATGGATGTTCCTGGTCTCGAAATAGGGAGTACAGGTCTCCCAAACTTTTGTTCTCGGAAATAGGCGTTCAACTTCTTGCCAGGCAGCATAGCCGATGCCTTTGCTGTGTGCTCTGGGATGGACAAACAGCAGCTCCAGCTCATTATGCTGGGTCGCTTCATCGATCTTTAAAACAAGACCGCCGACCATTTTGCCGTCTTCTCGTATCACGTAGGCTGTGCCATGGTCGATGCTGCTTTCTATCGTTTTTCGGGAAATGATCTCGCCGTCTTCCTCAAAGTGATTGTCCCTTTCTCCAAATTCCTCCATTGCTCCGTATTTGAAAGCGTACTGATTATCAAGGATGAATTGTTCCCGGTCATCCTCAGTAAGCCGGGTAAGAGTAATATCTGCCATATCAAAGGCCTCCTTTAATAAAAATAGCTCGGCAACACAAGGCAAAAGCCAATTGTTCCGAGCTCACTCGACATCTTATCCAACAGGCGGCCTGCAAAGCTTAAGCTTTACGATCCCCTACGCTACGGCGTACTGTCCTCCGATGACCGATATTTGATTTATGACGGTATTATACCATCCAGGCATCTATTTTTCAAGGCGGCAGCAAAACATCATATAATACTCTGTATAAATAACATGGATTTCAAATTCTTCATGTGCGATAGTGAGCGAAGAATCGTATAACATTATGAAACTGAATCAAATCAAAAAAGCTGTTAAAGGTTATGAGCCGGAGATCATCCTTCCTGATTCTCCGCGTTTTACAGCTGTCCTGATCCCGCTGGTGGAAATTGACGGTGAAATCCATGTGGTTTTTGAAATCCGCGGAGAAGGAATTGCTCAGTCAGGTGAGGTCAGTTTTCCCGGAGGCCATGTGGAACAGGGTGAAACGGCAGAACACGCCGCAATTCGTGAGACCTGTGAGGAGCTGCTTATTTCAGAGGATCAGGTGGAAATACTTGCTCCGGTGCATCGCATGACAGACCGCGGAAACCTGATCGTTGATTCCTTTCTGGGTGTAATTCACGACTATACCGGAAGTTTCTCCAAAGATGAAGTATCCGGTATTTTTACGGTCCCGCTGGATTGGCTGCTGGAAAACGAGCCGGAAATGCATTCCGCGGAAACCATAATAATTCCCGAGGATAATTTTCCTTTCGACCTCATTCCGGGCGGCAGGAATTATCCGTTTATACATTTCCCAAAGCGGTTTTATTTTTACCGCACACAGGATGCCGTGATCTGGGGCCTTACCGCTGAACTTTTGTATCATGCTTTACATCGGCTGAGTCAATAATCCATCAGGGAAACAGTTTCGATGAATAAATCAAGGATCGACAAAATCTATCTGGTAAAGATCCGCAAGCACAACCACCCGCTGTTCCCAGACTCCTGAATCCCAATTGAACCCGCTGCAGGTAAAAAGCGTAAGCGCATACGGGCGGTTTTTCATGTATTCCATATAGGTATCCGGAATATATTGGTACCGGTCGACCCGGTAGGTATATCTGGTGGTTTCCGTAAACAGAAAGATCTCATCACCTTCCTCAAGATCTCTTACCCGGAATAACGGACCGGGCTCTCCGTATTCCATGTAATGAGCCGCGATCACCGTATTTCCGCCGTATTCGGGATGGGATGTGCCTTCAAGCCAGTATACGGCGCCTGTTTCTTCGGTGATGTCCCATGTTTCCAGTTTCTCAGAAAAAGGTATCTTTTT
>JAFPZX010000092.1 GCA_017417055.1 Anaerolineaceae bacterium | reverse complement strand
TGGGATGGGAAATTGGAGCCGTTGGCAAACGCTCAGACACCGGTTTATTTGGTCACAGGAGAAAATGACAGCTATTACGGGAGCTCATCCGTAAGGGAAACCTATGAAAAGCTTGTAAAACTATACCGTGAACAAGGACTTGATGAAGAGCAGATCACCAAACTGATCGTACTGGATCTGAAGGATCAGGCTTATTTTGATCAGCGCGGCATCCGGGATCAGCATGGCGGAGGCGGTTCATTTGCCCATGAAACGGATATCATGGGTTGGCTGTTCGGAGCGCATGATTGAGAAAAAAAATTGTACGCCGCTATTGAATTCTCCTTTGCAGCGTCTGCAGAAGGCGTTCTAATTTTAAAGCCTCATCCGCACGGCAGACACAATAAAAGTGTTCAATAGCGGCTTCACCGGAAATCGGGATGTATACCCGGTTTGTACGGCGGCTGAAAACCCGCAGGGTAATGTCTGTAACAAAAGCCGGCATCGTGGATGCTTGAACAATTTCGGTCAATGCGTCAATATTATCCTGAAGGAAGAATTTGCTGTCCGGCATTTGCTCCCGAATGATGTTATCCCAATATCCGATGTTCTGGGCGACGACAAAGTTTTCTCCATTCATTTCCGAAAAAGAGCATTCCGGTTTCTGTGAAAGCCTGTGTTCCGGAGGGAGGGAAAAATAGAGCTGTTCTGTTCCGCAGGGAATGCAGTGGACCGCCGGGCTTTTGAATTCCCTGTTCAGGATGATCATCTGGTAGGTCCCGTCTGTCAGCCCTTGAATCAATTCATCTTCTGTTCGTATTTCAGTCGTGATCGTTTTTGACGGATATACTGAGGATATCAGCGGAGAGAGTTCAAACATCGGACCTGGTGAGATCGCACCGACCGTTATCATCCTGGAACTGCGGTCCAGCGTTCGGACCCGCTGGATCATTTCATTTTCTTCCGCAAGGATATGTTTTGCACATTCTGCGGCAAGTACGCCGTTTTCATTCAGTACGATGCGATTTTTACTGCGGTCAAAAAGTTTTACTCCGAAAAGCGTCTCCAGTTTTTGCATGGATCTGGTCAAAGAAGGCTGTGTCAGGTGCAGTTTTTCAGCGGCTGCGGATAAAGTCCCGCATTCATGGACCGCGGCGAGTTGTTCAAGCAGGTAGGTATCGATCATATTGACTCCATAGTATACGCTTTACGTATAATTGTATGCGCTGTTCGCATTGTATTTTTTCCCCTGAATTCAATAAAATAATTGTAACAAACTTTTATATGAGTAGGAGAAAAAGTAATGGCTATCAATAGAAAAAAACTGCCGGCGGTATTACTCGCAATTATCCTTATTTTTGTTTTTACGGCATGTGCAAGCTCAAATAACAGTATGCAGACATCAGCGGATACTATGCCGGACAATGAAACCGGAAACAAAATCCTGGTTGTATATTATTCCTGGTCCGGACATTTGGACAGCATGGCGCACTGGGTCGCAGATGAGACTGGCGGAGACCTTTACCGTGTGCTGCCAAAAAATCCCTACCCCGATAACTATAATCAGACTGCAGACCGTGCCAGGGTCGAACAGAATAATAATGAAAGACCGGATATAGTGATCGATATCACACCCGACCAAATGTCTCAATACGACACCGTTTTCTTCGGTTTCCCGGTATGGTGGTATGACCTTCCCATGTGCATGTGGACCTTCCTGGAAAGCTATGACTTCTCAGGCAAGACGATCATTCCGTTTTTCTCTCATGAGGG
>JAFPZX010000091.1 GCA_017417055.1 Anaerolineaceae bacterium | reverse complement strand
TGTCAATCCCATGCACGTCACTCGGGTAAAAAGATTCAATGTCCTGTTGGCAGACGGAACGGACCTGCCGATTCCGGAAAAAAAGTACACGGCTTTTAAGAAAGAAATGAAAGAATACTGGGCTAAATCGCACGCATCCCGAAAGAGCGCGGTCACGCAGCAGCACGAGGAATAGAAGCAGAAATTTTGCTTGTAAAGCGGAATCTCTGACTCATTTTATAAAACTTAAGGGAACGTCTGGTAACCGTCAAGCCAAACCATGCATTATCCAGATCCGTTTCTATATCAAACAGATCCGGCCTCTTTGACAGGAAAAGAAACTGGTGCTGCGGATTCTGCCTGATCCTGTCAAACACATTATCCAGCCATTCCGGTTTCTACCCGGACAGATCGCTCATCCCGGTCAGCAGGAAATTCTGAGGTTTCTGCTTATTCATGAGCCGCAACTTGTCCGAAACGCCGGGATCCTTCGATTGCACGAATAAAGGCTATATGTTTCGCAGAAAGGTCGCTCTTCAAAGGATAAGTTCCCTATCCACCGTACATAATCAATGAGAGTATATTCAGGTTTTCCTATTTATAATTCTTCATTCCTTTTATCATGATAAATCAAAATTGCTATCGGTTGATTTTATACAATTCTTCGGCAGCGAGCCTGGTTTTAGCGGCGATATCGCCGCCTTCTTTTGGAAAACAATAATATAATGCACTTGTGTCGCCGATACAGATCATATCTCCGATCTCATACCAATAATAATCGGAGTAGAGACTGTATGATGCTGCAGGAGATTGCTGATAGTCAAGTTTTCCGCTGCACCCGGTCAGCCGGAAACCTTCTCCATTATGGACCAGGCGGCCGTCTCCGACGAAGTAAATACTTTTGGAATCTACCAGCATCCCGATCCTTACCGGAATATCCAGAATATATGTACCGGCTTCAATTTCTTTCCTGACCTGTTCACGCTCCCAGGCATACCAGTCGGGAATATGAGTGAAAATATTCTTGCCATCTTCCGCTTGTAAAGTTCCGGTTTCGGTCATTTTCCATGTTTTCCCGCATCCTCCGCAGCTGAGCTTTGTCCCTTTCCCTGTCATTTTCCCTTCCGAAAGGCAGTGCGGACATTTATAAAGGACCCGGTTCAGGCCGTCGGCTCGGAATGGCTCAGTCACACGGATAATGTTTTCCTTTTGTTCACGGAAATAGTCGAATGAAAACAGCTCCCTGAGTATTTCGTTGAGTTCATCGACACTTTTTTCTTTTATTTCTTCAGGAGAAAGGACATATGTCATTTTTGCGCTGACTTTTACCTTTCTCAATTGGAGCATATTGTAGAGAGGATCCCTCAAAAAGGCTCCGGATGTCCTGATCATGATTACCGGAATTTTCAGCAGCTTCAGCAACTTGCCAAGTGAGTCGGGCAGCGGTGTAGCAGTCCCGTCAAAGCTGTAACTTGCTTCCGGATACAGCAGGATCGAATCCCGCAGATCCCGAACCGCATATACCATGTCACGGACAAGTGTCGTATCAAAAATGAACTTTCTTGCCGGAATGCATCCGAGATTCCTCATCAATCCTGATTTACCGACGAACCCGTCTGATGTGCAGACGATATTGAACGGACGCGGATAAAGGATCACAGAGGCAATCTTCAGGTCAATAAAACTGGAGTGGTTCATCAGGAACAGCGCCGGTTCGTTTTTCCCAAGGTTCTCCATTCCTTCCTCTTGCAGAGTGAAATCCGTCGCCCTGAGATCGGGAGTGCTCGCGATTTTCAGGAGAGTCCTGAAAAACATGGATGGTCTTTTCGGCATCTGATGCTTTTCATGAGGAAGCAGAAGAACATCTTCATACGATAAGTTCTGGTTTTTAATTTTCATAATCCTTTCCCCCTTTTCCTTTGTATATCATCTGTATATCATCGAATTCAGATTTGCAGATGTCCAGGCAAATATGAATTTGATTTACCGATCAGCTGAATCATAAAGATTTCTGAAGCAGATATTTTTGATTTGCTTTTGGTATATCGTGAAGTACACCTATCACCTCATACCCTTTTTTTATGTAGAACTCAGGAGCCTGCCAGCTCATAGTATCAAGATGAACGTGATGACACCCTCTGCGAATTGCTTCCTTTTCCGCTTCGGATAGCAGTTTGGAACCAATGCCCTTTTTGCGGTGATTTTCATGTACCCATAATATATCGATATACATCCAACCCCAATATGTACCCCCGATAATACCGCCGATCACATTTCCTTCTTTGTCATATTCAACGATATTAATCGGAGCGTGACCGTCGTTTCCAACCTTCTCGATGTTAAATTGCTTTAAAGCTTCTCTGACAAAATCAATTTCATTTTTGGATGGATGATCATTCATAAATTCCCTTTATCCGGAAAACATCTGATAAAAATCGCGTTGTTGCCGGGACCATAAAAAATCATGTTACCTGTATTCTCGGTTCATTTTTTCTGCGTGATAAAAGTTCCACCGTCTCGACAAACTTCGATTTGACGAAGTGATTTCTTTATTATACCAATTCACTCATCGATCTTATAATGCAGCACACCACGGTGATGTTTCCAGCCATTTTCACAAATGAATACGTCAATCCGCTCTGATGACCGCAGCAGAAACTTCCCGCTCAGGAGAATACCTATCAGCGGTTTGTACCGCTCCCGGTTTCTGACCTCAATCCGAAAGAACTCATTTTCGGAAATCAGTCTCTCCCAAAGCATGATCCTGACAAAATGCGTCACCAAATGATAATGTATTTCCCGGTTGAACTCATCCTCTGATATCAGCATACGGGAGTTCCGAACCGGGCGGTAATGTAGCATTGGTGTGAACAGTACTTCCGGTGGCGGTTTCCGTAGGCGAAGAATTTCTTTCCACTGGTAGGACATTTGTATCCATACATGGCTTTACGCTTGACCTGCGAGAGATTACTGTTCCACCATTAATTTCGACAAGCATCACAGCAAAAGACCTTCTCCCTGTGGACTGGATACTTGATTATACGCCATTACCATGGACCGGCAACTCGGCAGCTGCGCTGCAGTAAAACTGACAAATCCGTGAATAGTAACACTTTCCGTCAAATCTAAATCCATGATATCTATTCAGTCCCCATGTGCGTCGCTGCGGGTTCTGAACAGTTACAATCCATAAATATCTCAGGTGTGATTAATAGTTGCCGACTTTCCTGTATAATAGAGATGTCGGGAGGAAAAGTTATGAAAAATACATCAAAGGTTTTAAAAAATACGATTGTAGATGCTGTGGGGCTCATCATACTTGGTTTGCTTCTGTTGATCTGGTCAAAACATTCATTGACCGCAATTTTCCAAATCACGGGAATCGCGTTGATCGTTATTGGTATTTTGAAATGGGTGTTTTACTTTTTCGATAAAGAGCAAAAACAGCGAAGCATTTTTGATCTGGTTATCGGGTTGATCATGATCGCGTGCGGGATCTTTCTGTTTGTTCGCGCAGAACCATTGGTTGACTACTTTCCTGCAGTCAGTGCTATCGTGTTGGGATATGGCGCAATCAGGATGATCACACAGGCAGTCAACGCCCGTATGGAATCAATGAAAAAATTTCTGATCCCACTGATTTTCGGCATTATATTACTGGTAATGGCGACAATTGTTTTTGTTCATCCTGTTTTCCTGCTTGACATCATGGTACAGGTCACAGGAGTTGCTATGATGATCGAAGGGATCTTCATGCTGATTCTGCTGCTTCTCTAAATCAATCTCAGATATCATATAATTGATTTCAAAATATGTAAAACAGCAACAATGACGGACCCTCAGGTCCGTCATTGCTTTTCCTCTATTTATTTACCATACTTTTGGATGCAATGTGACCACTTCGTACGAACAATGTGATTCGGTGCGGGTCGGGATTGCCCAGCCGGCAATACCGGGGGACACATACAAATCCGTGTTTCCGACGCGGTAATAGCCTTTTACATAAAGTCCCAGCAGAGCGTACACGGTATGCAGAGGGAAGTATTGTCCGTCGTGTGTATGCCCTGACAATTGAAGGTCAGCGTTTTGCGCTAAAATATCCTCCGGCTGGTAGGGCGTATGCTCAATACAGATCAGATACCCCTCTCCCGGCAGGGCGGGCAAATCATTGGGACTGAGCCTTTCTTCCGGACGGCTCGGATCCTCTCTGCCAAGCAGAATGAGGTCATCAGCAAGGCGGACATAGTCATCCTTGACAATGGTGATCCCGTTTGCCAGCATTGTTTCAGCCAACTCTTCCTCGGTATATTTCATGCCTCCGGCCAGGCTTGCGTTATCCTGCCGGTCATGATTCCCGAAAATAAAATAGATGGGAATGTCAAGCTCACCAAAGCGCGCATACAGTTCCTGCATCTCTTCCTTTGTTGTATATTCATCCGTAATGTCTCCGCCCAATACGATAAATTCGGGTTCCTGCTCTTTGATCTCATGAAGAGCTTTTTCAAAACTTTCTTTCCGCTGGGCGGTACCATAATGCAGATCAGCCAGAAAAACGAATTTATGTTCAGACTTCAGTTTTTCCGAGGCAAACGTCAGGGTGTGAGGTCTGATCACCTGCATATTGATCACAGAATACACAAGAACCGATACGGTACAAATGATGCTGAAAAGGCCGGCATGATTCATCAACAGCTTTTTTTGTCTGAATATGCCGAACAGGAGAAACACAACATCCCGAATCAAATCCGCGAGGAAGGCCATATACAGTCCGCCAATCAGCAGCGGAGCTCGCCATGTCAGAATACTGTTAGATACGACTTGAAAATAAGCAAGAACGATGCAAATCAGCAGTTTCAATATGATGAGACCGACTAATGTTTTCCACCCGCCGCGGGCTCGAAGGCGTCTCTGCGCAAAATGAAGAACCAACGCCGAAACAAATGTAATAAGCGAAACGATCAAAATCTCTGCTGTCATCTAAATTTGTCTCCTGATTTTTTCACTTGATACTGTTTTCGTGTCAGCCGGTTTTGTCATGCCGCAACACGAAGACAGACCTTGGTGTGCTTTAGCCGGTTCCTGCTGAATGAGTCAATGCAGCCTGTTCTGTTGACTCAATTCTGAGTCAACGAAAACAGGTCACTTTGACTCAAATGAATTTATCAATGTTCCCTTAGCTCTGACAAGCAACCAAAAGTCTGTACAACATTGATTATACTCCATTACCGGGTACTTTCCCATAACAAAAAACGGGGTACACCTCATAAAGTCCAAAAAAGAGGTGTACCGACAACAACAATCTTCTTCCCAACAACCGTGACAATTCCGGAAACGGAAAACAGCCGCTCAGCACCATCATCTCCATCCTCGGCGTGCTCTGGATCGTGATGCCGGACCTGATACCCGGGATCCTGGACGACCTTTTCGTCCTGCTGTTCCTGGCCTTCAGCAACCCGTCCATCGGATCCTTCATGGAGGATGCCTTCCGCGCGTTCCTGGCCATGGGAGCCCTGGTCTGGATCGCCATACCCGATTTCGTTCCCGGTCCGGTGGACGACTTTCTGCTCGTCATCCTGATCCTGAACCTGCTTCCCAAACGAAACAGCAAATAAGGAGGTCCCATGCCGCCCATTTACATCACAGAACAAAACACAAAAATCCGCATCCGCAACAACTGCATCCATGTGGAACGGGAAACCGGTCAGGATCCGGAAATGCTTTACCAGGCGCCGATCAGCACTGTTTCGCAGCTGGTCCTTTCCGGAAACATCGGACTCACCACATCTGCCATCGGGACGTTCCTTTCCCGGCAGATCGATGTGGTCTTTCTGGACAGTCACGGGAATTTCCGCAGCAGGCTGCTTTCCGAAGCGAATCCGCATACGGTGCTGCGCCGGGCTCAGTTCCATGCCGCGGAAGACAAAAAGTTCCCGGTCAACCTGGCCCGCTGCCTGATCCGTGCGAAGCTCAAACATCAGCACACGATCCTCCAAAGGCAAAACCGCACGGTTCAGGATCCGGAAATCGCCGCGGCCGTTTTGGAAATTGCGGCAATCGAAAAAGGGCTGGAGGGGAAGTTTACCCTTCCTGCCCTGCGCGGGGCGGAAGGTAACGCCGCAGCTGTTTATTTTTCCGGGTTCCGCAAACTTTTCGCCCCGGAATGGAACTTCCGGCACCGCAGGCAGCATCCAAGCACAGATCCGGTGAATGGGATGCTTTCCTATGGATATACGCTGCTCTCGCAGGCTGCTTCCGCGGCAGTGCAGATCGTAGGTCTGGATCCTTATGTCGGTTTTCTGCATGAGGATGCCTATAACCGTCCTTCTTTGGCGCTGGATTTGATGGAAGAATTCCGTCCGGTGGTGGATGGCCTCGTCCTGTGGTGCTGCCACTCGGGACTGATCACCCCAGCGGATTTTGAAAGAGACCTGGAAGGGCATCAGTGCCTGATAAATGCTTCGGCACGCAAGCTCTTGATCAAGACTTTTGAGGAACGGATGGAAAATCGTCATATCCATCCCGTCACACTCACTTCGCTGACGCTGCGGCAGTGTATGCTGGAACAGGCAAGGCAGATCGCTTTGTGCTGTGAGAACCATACAAAGACTCCTGAATTCAAAGGGATGGGATTCCGATAATGAAGCTATATGAATCCCGCGCCTTTTATCTGCTGACATACGATATGAGTAATAACAAGCGGAGGCTGAAGCTTGCGAAACTTTTGGAGTCGGTCAGGCTTCGGGTCCAGGGCAGTGTCTTTGAAGGCTGGCTGACGGATGAGGAACTGAAGCTGGTCCGAAGGGAGGGAAAAAAGCTGATCAAGCCGGAAGAAGACAGTCTGCGGATCTATCCGATCTGCCGGGCTTGTCAGGATAAAATGATCCTGATCGGTCAGGGCAAAGCCGCACAGGAACCGGGACTGGTAATTCTGTGAACCATTGCGAGACCCTCCCGGAAAAACCGCGTTTTTCTGCGGTTTTTGAAGGGGGTCTCGCAAAATCTCCTCGGGGAAATACCGGGATGATCAAAAAAGGGAGTTATATTTCTTATTTTTTCCTTCATTCTCCTCAGAAATGATGGTAAAATCAAGAGTATAAAAAACCAAATGCCCGTTAGGGCATTACAACGGGCGGGGACGGTTTCGCGTCAGCGGAACTGTCCTCTCGCATCGTAAGGTGAAGCACTCTTCCTTTGTTCTTTTTCAAAACTTACATACAGACAAGAACAGGCCGTCATACTCACGATTGAACGGGACTTCTGATTTCATCAAAGAATAAGCACTTATCTTTACGAAGCGAGAGGACAGTGAAAGAACAGTCTCTGAGAGGTAAAGACTTCGTCTGAATTGGATTCAGAGCCGGAGCTGCTCCCCGCTCAGCTGAAGCCTCGGGCGATCCGTCCCCGCGAAAAGAAGGTGCACACGCAGCCGGAGCTGATGTGCCGTAAGCGCTGTCCGCAGATAATATTGTTACTGAGCCCTATACGATTCATCGGGATGAGCGCCGCAGAGGCACATCAGTCCCGGATTCGCGTGCTTTTCGGAGGAAGATGCGCTCTGGTGGGAAACATACATGAAGAAAATATGTGGTTCCCGGGATGATTACTCCGGTCCTGTCCCGTGTTTGTTTCGGCGCATCAAGAGGTTTTGGCTAATTTTTCCGGGATGCTCCTTATTTTCCGCGCAAGGCTTATTCATTACGGGAAGGTTCCGGGGTAACCGTCCCGTTTTCGTATCCATTTCCTATTTGTTCTATTTCCGTACCACATTTTTTAACAAAAGTCAAGGGACAACATTGCCCGTTTTCTTTTTTGAAATTCTGTTGTAAACTCTGGTTATCAGTTAGGAGTTAGGAGTGAGGAGTTTCCAGTCCACCGGACACTTGACACTTCACTGATCACTGACCACTGACTGCTGGCTACTGAACACTTCACACTGATAGAAGGGAGAAACTGATGGAATACACGCAGCTGAATGAAGCAGATGTAATGAGCGCGTTGGAAACAGCTCGGGATGAGCAAGGCTTTCCGAAATGCCGTTACGACTTCGTTGATGAAAATCTGCCGCTGGAAAAAATTACCGATTTCAGCAGTGATCCCATCAGTTTTGAAGAAATGACCTCGGCTGTTTTTACAGATATCAAACAGCTGGAAGGCCTGGCGGTGGTGAAAAACCGCTTTTCCGAAGGCTATCTGGATATTTCCCGCCGGCTTGAAAAGGGCATTGCGGAATTGGCATCCTGTGCCATCACCAAGACCGTTTTTGAGCAGAAAGGTTATCGCTTCGCAAGTCTCGAAAAACTCACCATCCCATTGCTTTACAGTATGCTTTCCTTCCATTTCCGCAAGTGCCACGCGGCTGTGCAGGGTTATGCTTTCAAAAATAACCAGGCCTGGCTGCAGATGCTGGAGATGGAAATGCGCTGGTACAACCTGGCCAAACGACTCAAAGCGACAGATGATAAGATCAAGCTCATCCGAACTGGAAAGATTAATCCGGACAGTATCATTAACAAACTACACGCAGACGCAGTACGGGAAAAGACTGCTGCATCAAATAAAGAGGCTCAGAACACTGCATCGAAGAGGACGGAGACTAATGAACCCAAAGCACTTCCGCCGGCTCAGGCAACGGCTTTCCCGATGATGGGCGATTTTCTGCGTGAAGCGTTTCCGCAGAAGGAAACGGTTCCTGCCCGTACATCAAAGGCGGAGACTGCGGAAACAAAAGCGGCTGAAACGCCGAAAACTTACGACAGCATTAAGGCACGCAAAAAGGCCGAGCGTCTGGAACGGAAACATGCAAGAGAACAACAGAAGTCTGCTGCGAAAAACGGTCGGAATGTGACTCGTGAAAATGCCGGCAAAAAGGTTATTTTCTTTGGTAGGGCGGATTCGTTCAATGGGACAGGCCCGGAGGCCTGTCCCGAGAGAGAGGCCTGTCCCGGAAAGGGACCTGTCTTACCGGGAAAACCGCCTGAGAGGGTGTGAAATTTCCCAAAATCAGCCGAAACCGGGCGGTTTCGGCTCTCTTAAGGTTAAGCTGTGATAGTATGATAGAATAGAAAAAGGAAATGTGAAAAATGAAAAAGCAATTATTTTTTAAGATTATTGTCCTTTTTGCGATTTGCATGACAGGATTTGGATGCGGCAGCTCATCCGCACAAAACGTTCAGCGGGAAGTTGTCGGGCTGGATGAAGACGGCTACCTGTACTATATGGACTATACAAAGGACTATTATGGCCCGGATGTAATCGACAAATTACGAGAAGGGGGATTTATCGATACGGGATGTTCCACTTTCTTCACATACAACACCAACGGCGAACCCATCACTTGCAGAAACTATGACTACCCTCACCGCGTATCGGAAGAAGATCGTACGCTGACAGGGCTGAACATCGTGCTCCACACAAAACCTGAAGGCAAGTATGAATCCATCGCAATGGCTGATGCAGTCTGGTGTGATCAAACAAATCCGCTGCTGCAGCGGGGTGGACCGGACATGCCCGGTTTTGATGCCAGCCTGCTTGATATCCTTCCATATCAATGCATGGATGGAATCAATGAGAAAGGTCTGAATGTCTCGATCCTGAGAGTGGATATCAAAGAAGGGGATAAACCGGCAAATTTCCCGATCGCGTCCAGTATGATACTGCGTTATATGCTTGACGACTGCGCGAACGTTGCGGAGGCCATTAAAAAGGTCGATACAGCGATCGTAACACCTGAAGACTGGCAGGACTGCCACATTTATGTAACGGATACAGAAGGGAATTATGCTGTGATCGAGAGCCGGAACGGCATCGTTTCGACCGTTGAATCGGATGTTGTGACGAACTTTTATCTCTCATACGATGATATTGCGGATTCCTACAGAAACGGAAATCTCCGCGAAAACGCACTCATGCTTACAGATGAGTATGGAGAAAAACAATATCAATTTGGGTACGGTCACGGCTATCATCGTTTTATCACCATTGCCAGCCAGCTGAAAAGCCACATCGACACGACATCAGAGGAATATCGCACCGTGATGCCGGAATCCGCAGCGCTGGTCATTCTCCAAAGCGCCGCACAAAACCCATATACGAAGGCATCCGGAATCTCTATGACTCAATACAGCGCAATTTATAATAACGAAAAAAAGACGCTGGAAGTATGGCCATTCCAGAATTATCAGACGTCATACGCATTTGACGTAACTGGGAATCGGCTTCATTAATAAATTCAAGTCATACAAAGCGCAAAAAGGTGACATTAATCACCTTTTTGCAGTATAATAATTAGTCCATGTGATTTTACCAATTTTTCGGCGGGTCGTACATGTGCGCTGATTTGTGGTAGGAAGACACTGTCAAAGAATTTTATTGGAGGCCAAATTGACTACTACACAGCATACGAAATCCTATGCGCGTATTCCGAATGTCTACCCGCTCCCGGGTTTTATTGACATTCAGCTCGATTCCTTCAACCGATTGAAGAGCAGCGGCATCGCGGAACTTCTGGATGAAATTTCACCGATTGAATCTTTCAATCATGGGATGAAACTTTATTTCCCGAGCAATTCCGATATTTCCAAAGAATGGAAACTGAAATTCTGGTTCGGCGAACCGAAACAAACTGTCGACGAATGTGTTGAACGGGATCTTACTTATTCCTCCCCATTATATGTCTCCGTTCTGCTTGCAGGACCTTCCATCGCCTCACCGCAGAAACAGGATGTTTTCCTCGGTGAATTTCCGGAAATGACCGAAAGCGGTACCTTTATCATCAACGGTTCCGAACGTGTCGTCGTTTCCCAGTTGATCCGCTCCCCAGGTGTCTATTTTGAAGCGCCGGTTGACCACTCCACCGGTCACCGCCAGGCAATGGCAAAATTGATCCCGGACCGCGGCGCCTGGATGGAATTTGAAACCCGCAAGAATGACTATATCATTTTGAAATTCAACCGCAAGCGCACCGTTCCGATTACGATTTTCCTGCGTGCGCTGGCTGCTGTCAATGACGGCATTGACGAGTCACCGATCAAAGAAGGGACCGATGAAGAACTGCTGGCACTGTTTGGCGATGTTGACAACAACAAGGACCGCCAATATATCCAGTCCACCTTCAAACAGGAACCTGTCTGGGATACCACGACCGGGATGACCATCGGCGAACTGGCGCTGATTGAATTTTTCAAGAAGATGCGCCCCGGTGACCCTGTCACCCTTGAAAACGCCCGTGACTTCCTGGAAGAGCAGCTCTTCGACCAGCGTCACTATGACCTGGAACGCGTTGGTCGTTATAAACTGAACCAAAAACTGGACCTCACCGAACGTATTCCGATCGCACACCGCAACGTCACCAAGTGGGACGTCGTCAACCTTGTCCGCCACATGATCGAAATCAACAACGGCACCAAGGAAAAGGATGATATTGACCACCTCGGCAACCGCCGTGTCAAGACCGTCGGTGAACTGATCGGCAACAAACTGCGCATCGGTCTGCGCCGTATGGAACGCGTCATCAAGGAACGCATGTCCATCCATGATCAGGAACATGTTTCCCCGATCAGCCTGGTCAATATCCGCCCTGTGACGTCTGCTCTGCGCGAATTCTACGGATCATCCCAGCTGTCCCAGTTCATGGACCAGAACAACCCGCTGGCCGAACTGCGCCACAAGCGTACACTTTCCGCACTGGGTCCGGGCGGTCTGCGCCGGGAACGTGCCGGGTTTGATGTCCGCGACGTACACCATACGCACTACGGACGTATCTGCCCGATTGAAACTCCTGAAGGTCCGAACATCGGTTTGATTGGACGTCTGGCTAACTATGCGAAAGTTAATGAATATGGCTTTATTGAAACGCCATACCGCCGAGTGTTCAACAGCCTCTACAAAGACGACGACCGCTTGATCGGCCGTGAACTGCGCGAAACGCTCAGCGACAAAAACGGAAATGTTATCGCTGAGGCCGGAACCCGCGTGGATGAAGACCTGTTCAAAAAGATCCAGAACATTGAATCTGACAAAGTTCTCATCACACCGTTCGTTTCCGACGAAGTCGACTACCTCTCCGCGGACGCTGAAGATAAATTCCGCATTGCGCAGTCTAATACCCGCATGAAGCCGAATATGGAATTTGACCAGAAACGTGTTTCTATCCGTCATTATTCCGAATTCACTACCGCCACACCGGAAAACATCGAATATATGGACGTTTCCCCACAGCAGGTGGTTGGTGTCAGTGCGGCATTGATTCCGTTCCTGGAACATGACGATGCGAACCGCGCTTTGATGGGTTCCAACATGCAGGCACAGGCAGTGCCGCTTATCAACCCGGATATTCCGCTGGTCTCCACCGGTATGGAACAGTATGCGGCAATCGACTCCGGTCAGGTTTTGACCGCAACAGAAGACGGTGTTGTGATTTCTGTCAATGCGGAACAGATCATTGTTCAGACAGATGAGGGTACGATCCATCCGTATCAGCTGCGCAAATATCAACGCTCCAACCAGAGCACCTGCATTGACCAGCGCCCGGCAGTCGTCAAGGGTCAGAAGATCAAGAAGCACCAGGTTCTGGCAGATTCCTCCTCAACCGTTGACGGTCAGCTGGCATTGGGTCAGAACGTTGTTGTAGCCTTCGTTTCCTGGGAAGGCGGCAACTTTGAAGACGCGATCCTGATTTCCGAACGTGTGGTAATGGCGGATAAATTCACCTCTGTCCATATCGAAAAATATGAACATGACGCACTGGAAACAAAGCTTGGTCCGGAAGAAATCACCCGTGATATTCCGAATGTCGGTGATGACGCCATCAAAGATCTGGATGAAGACGGTATTATCCGCATCGGCGCTGAAGTAGGCCCGGGCGACATTATCGTCGGGAAAATCACCCCGAAGGGTGAAAAAGAATTGACACCGGAAGAACGATTGCTGCGCGCCATCTTTGGTGAAAAGTCCCGCGACGTTAAAGATAATTCCCTGCGCATGCCTCACGGTGAACGCGGAAAAGTGGTTGATGTCAAGGTCTTCAGCCGCGATGATAATGCTGATTTGTCCGCAGGCGTCAACAAACGTGTCCGCATCTCCGTCGCACAGCGCCGCAAGCTCACCGCCGGTGACAAAATGGCCGGACGTCATGGTAACAAGGGTGTCGTTTCCCGTGTGGTTCCTGTGGAAGATATGCCTTATCTCGAAGACGGTACTCCGGTCGATATCATTCTGAATCCGCTGGGCGTTCCGGGCCGTATGAACATCGGTCAGGTTCTGGAAGTCCACCTTGGTTGGGCTGCCCTGCGTCTGGGATTCCGCGCGATCACCCCGGTGTTCGACGGTGCCACAGAATACGAAATCGAATCCGAACTTGCCCGCGCCTGGATGCTCGACACAGCCTGGAAAGAATGGGGCGACAAGGCTTGGGATTGGGCTCATGAACATGAGATCGACACCACTGCCTTCGAAGATGACGATGAAGTCCGCCGTGCCTATGTTACTGAAGTCTTCAATGAGCGCGGCATCCCGATGGATGATCTGAACGAAGACGTTCAGTTGAAACATGCTGTTCTGGCTGAATGGCTGCGTGACAATGGCTTTGATCCGGACACCATTATCGACTGGAGCAACGTAGAGCCGAATGCGCCGACGATTCTGCCGAAAGATCAGGCAGCTATCCATGCCTGCCTGAGGCTGTGGATCGCCTCCGAAGGCGAAACACCGGTTTCCGATGATGAAGCTGAACTGCGCAACCAGTCCGCTCACATCAGTCTGAAGACCGGTCACCCGGTACCGATTGTCGGGAAGCAGATTTTGATGAACGGGAAATCCGGTGAACCGTTTGACCAGCCGGTAACTGTGGGTGTTATGACCATGCTCAAACTGCACCACCTGGTTGAAGATAAAGTTCATGCCCGTTCCACCGGCCCATACAGTCTTGTTACCCAGCAGCCGCTCGGTGGTAAGGCTCAGTTCGGTGGTCAGCGTTTCGGTGAAATGGAAGTGTGGGCTCTCGAAGCTTACGGTGCCGCTTACACATTGCAAGAAATGCTCACCGTCAAGTCCGATGATATTCAGGGTCGTGTTTCCACCTATGAAGCGATCGTCAAAGGCAATGAGATCCAGGATCCGGGTCTGCCGGCTTCCTTCCGTGTTCTTGTGAAGGAATTGCAGTCCCTTGGTCTGGCTGTGGAAGCTGTTCTGGATACCGGTGAGACGATCAAATTCGGTAAGGACGAAGAAAAGGTGAAGGCTCCGCGCATTGAAAGCGCACTGCTCTCTGCAAATGATAAGGCCATCGATGACCAATTAAAGAACGTTGATAAGCTTCTCGATGTCAATGATATGCCTTCCAACCCGTTTGCCGGTCTTGGCGCGGTTGACCTTTCCTGGAATACCGTCACCCCGAAGATCAATGATGAAAATGCGGCGTCTGAAGATGATGAGGAAGATTTCGATGGCAGCAGCATCGATATTGATGATGATAGCGATAACGAAAAACCTTCGCTCGACGATCTCGATAGCCTGATGAACTAATATCAATAATGTAATTTTCTGAAAGAAAAACCGGTGGATGATTCCATCGGTTTTTCTTTCAAATTAGGAAAAGCTTTTCTCTATGTCTGTGGGGATATGCCTCTGTGAGTTATCTTTCGGTGTTTCGTTTTTTTATAGTCTCATAACGCAAGGATTTCACATACTTCTTTCTCAGATGAGAATTTCGACGGTCATTTATCGATAATCGAGCCTTATATCACAGTCTCCGGCAGGTACTTCCACACCCAGAAATGTATCCCAAACCTGTACTGTTTTCAGAGGATCTCTTTCACACACTGCACTCCATCGAGAATCATAAGGGATCGTGGTCAAAAGCAGTTTCTTTTCAGTAACTTTCGGAAGTGTGATTTGCAAAGCTGAACTGCTTATCTTGTTTACGCTTATATCAGCCATCAGAGGAGTAAATAAGGCAGTAACCGCATTAACGTCCTCAACATAAAACTGAATACCAAGCTTATCAACAACAGCAGAATCAACAAGTATCTTGATGGTAACAATATCATCCTCACCGGAGGGAAGAGACAGAGGGATCAAATCATCCGGTGATTTTACAGACTTCTGTTCATTATCAGTCAGAAAATATAAATCTCCAACGAGGAAGGATTCATCAACATGAGCGTATATTTTTTTGGCATTGATTAATTCAGGAAAGGCCAATTGATATTGTATATAACTTTCTGTCCCAGGATCTGGTTTCCAGCAAAACATATCATTACATTCTAAATTTTCCATACTTGTTTCTGTGATATCAAGCGGATATAGAATTTCCGAAGCATTTCCCATTTTTTTCGCAATGTTATTTTGAAATTCAGCCGCATCTTTCCAGATAATATTTGAATTATTTGATTCTGCCGGAAGCAGATATGCCATAGATGCTGGAACATCCCTATTAATTACAGATTCATTATCCAGAACATAACGCACACCCAGCAGCGAATTCGCAAATTCCGTATTTCCTGATCCATAATGTACTGTGGCAGGATAAATCGGAAAACCCATTGAATCAAGGAAAGATAAGACGGATTTATTTGCGAGAGAATCGAAATTTGTTATTCCCGCATAAGAGAAGAACATAGCATCATTATCACATCTGGGATTTAGATCCTCAATTCGGAATAATTCATCACGTTGAGGTATTTTTCCAAGCAGCTCTTTTTTTCTGGTAATCGCTTCAGTATATGTACTCAGAGGTTCCGCATTAATCCGGATAACATCAAAAGTAACAAATAAATTATATATAATGCCGGCAAATCCGAATAAAAAAATAAAAACAGGTGTTTTTAAATTACAAGAAGCTGCACATAAAATAATCATGAAGATAAGCAGAAAAGAAAAACGGTACGGCCACCAGTATGGGTTACTGAACCCATGCCATATCAAAGTAATTGGGTGAAAAAACATTGAAAATACAAGTATCGCAATTATAATTGCTCGGTGTCGCTTGATTATTACATTACCGGGCATAATAAAATATATTGCACATAATATGACTGAAATCATACTGCAGTAGACAGCCGGTAGTCCATTAGTCATATACTGATTATGATCAAATTGACCGGGAAGGAATTTTTTTAGAAATGCCGGTATCGAAAAATTAATTATTGTTTCTACTGAAATAATATTCTGGCTTTTTACAGTAGAGCCCAATTGTTTCAAAACTGGAAGCCAAATCGGTGAGCTTATTACTGCTGATATAATAAAGATTACGAATAATTTGGGATCTATTTTACTTTTTTCGGGTATTACTAACCAAAGGAAAGCAAATATAAAAATCATATAACCTATATAAAAATTCAAAATTACTGAAATTGTCAGCCACGATACAGCAGGCCAAATTTTTCCTGTTACTTTTGCGTTTTGACACGTCCAGGCAACCATTGGTATTACGATTGCTTCCGGAATAAATTGAAAATTTGCAGCATTCATTAACATCCAACCGGATAATGCATAAGCAGATGATAAAAACAATAATAAAAAATAATTTTGCTTATCTGCTAAGCGTTCGAGCGCATAAAAACAAGAAAGACCGGCAAGTCCGAAAAGAATCATCATTTCCAGACTTATTCCAACAGGCATTATTTCATCGGGAAGTAATATTGTAATTAGGTTGAATGGCGAAGTTAAATAGTATGCGAAAAAAGATCGAAAATCACCGCCCAGTCCTCTGCTAAAACTATAAGAGAAATTATTTACACCGGATAAAATGCTTCGCATATATGCAAAAAAATCTATATACTGGGCATTCATATCGAAAATAAGAAAAGTGTTGCCACCAAATGGTGCAACTTCTTTCTTTATGAAATACACACAAAGAACAAGAATCGGAAGAATAAAAGAAAAAAGCCGGAAAAACCGGCATTTGATTTTTTGACTCATTTTTTTAGAAAATCCCAAAATCCTTTTTTTGGCTTCGAAGGAATATACGCATTTGGCATCTTTCCCGCAAATAATGACTGACCGATATCGTTTATATATGCTATTGCATCTTCACCCTGATTTTTTATGATAATTTGTTCAGCTTCTTTCATGTGCGGAGGACGCTTTTCCATATTGTGCGTGTCGGTTCCCAGACAATGGATAAGTCCGCAATCAAACATTTTTTTTATGAAAGAATATGTCTGATGAGACTTAACAATTGAATCAGCATTAACCTGAGCATATGCTCCCCCGCAAACAAGATCGTACAATATTTCAGGCTTTTCCCGAAGCCAGGGAAACCGTTCAACATGAGCCATTAATATGGTATATCCTTTTGCCTGCAAGCGATAAAAAATATCCTGAACAAATTCAGGATAATGCTGAGTAGAAAATTCGATTAGCAACACTTTTGTACCGGCAATGCATAATTCATCTAAATCTTCCATTTCCAAAAGGGATGCATTATAACGAATTTCAGCAGCCGGTCTAAGATCAAACAGGCCTTTTAAATCGCTTTCCTCAATAACTTTATTCAATTGTCTGAAAGAAACAGCTCTGCGAATTATATATTCACTTATCTTCTCATCAATAGGATTAAAATGAGAAGTAAGAGCGATCTGTCTAATTCCGTCAGCTGCTTCTTTATGCAATAAACTCATGGAAACATCAGTATCTGATGCTCCATCATCCATCCATGGAAGAATATGACTGTGCAGATCAACTGTAATCATTTATATCCGTACTTATAATTATAAGTATAGTTGTAGTAATATCCGCCCTTTTTCGATGTACCACTGATGTCATAGTCATTCAAAATTGCTCCAATGATATCAGCGTTCACAGAATCAAGATTGGCTTTAGCAAGTTTGATTTGATCTAATGCTGCTAATCGCTGGCGAATTACAAAAATAACACCATCAGTAACCATACTTAATACAGCTGCATCCGTTACGATTCCCACAGGCGGCGTATCAAAAATCATGTAATCATACTGCGTCGATAAATAATCAACAGTGTCCTTAATTAATGTTGATCCTAATAATTCAACAGGATTTGGCGGTGTAACACCTGCGTCAATAAAATGAATATTCGCGTTTGGAACATTCTGTATAAGATTTTCAATTCTATCCCCTGTAGCAAGGTTCGTTAAACCATTATGATGAGGAATACCAAGATATTTATGCAGCATTGGTTTTCTGAGGTCACAGTCCAACAAAAGAACTTTGTGTCTCGCCTCAGCAAGTGAAATTGCAAGGTTCAATGCCAAACCGGATTTACCTTCTTTAGGAATTGAACTTGTAACTAACAACTTACGATATTGCTTGTCAAGAGAAACAAAACTAAGATTCGTACGTAAGGATTTATAAGCCTCAACATAATTCCAAGGGGCTGATGGATTATTTACTGCAATATATCCTCTGTTTCGTGATTCTGATTTTTTAGCCATTAGTTACACCTCCTGCTTCAGGCCCATTTTCCATACCAGGCCTACTAATCTTTTCCCTACGCACTTTTTCATCAGGCTTGGAATTCAAATCTCCCTCACGGACCTTCGGAATGACACCGAGAACGGCAAGACCGAGTTTTTTCCGAATATCTTCATCAGTCTTTACAGTGTTGTCTAAAAGATCACGAATAATGAAAAATGCAGCCGCAGCTACAGCACCTCCACCAATGCAGAGAGCCAAATTCCGCATTTTTTTAGGAGATACAGGTTTCGACTGAAGTTTTGGGAAGGACACTATTTCAACAGAACCTGCTTTTACAGTCCGGATAATAATGCTTGGAGCTACTGTTAACAATTCGTCAACCATTGCCATTGCAAGATCAGGATTTTCATCTTGAGCGGAAACTCTCATCACTTGTGTATTATTTACCGGAGAAACGGTAATTTTCCCTTTTATACTATTTACAGATAACCCATTTGAAGAAATCATTTCTCGTGCAATAAGAGCATTCCTTACTTGCTCAAGCACAGTATCTGACTTCAAAATAACTTCGTAAGTACTAACCAACTTCAATGCTGAGTTGATTTGATCATTTGTAATTAGAACATTCTGCTCTTCTCTTGTATTTACAATAAGCATCGAGTCAGCCTGATATACAGGCTTATATACATACCAGTTGACAACAAAGCCTGCGATACCGCAGATCGCTGCACAAAGTATGATCCAACCGATTTTTTTGAGCAGAAGATTTAAAATCTCCTGCAAATCAATCGTTACATATTCTTCTTCCATCTCACTATCTCCTCTTTTATGTTATTTTGCCGGATAAAAGGCACGGGGATGAACATTTACACCTGACAACTCAGGAACATTATTTGTTATAGCACAGCTATTAAATGCATCTGCCTGAATCCATTTCAGATTTGCCGGGAATTCCACATCATGTAAATTTGAATCAAAAGAAAAAGCCCAACTATTGATTTCAACCAGGAATTTTGGAAGAACAAGTCTTTGAATATCTTCTCTGTTCTGACAAGCACCTTCCCCAATTGAAACAACAGGATCATTATAAATATAATCAGGAATGACAAGTTCTCCATTATTATTTACTGCATCCGGCAGGCAATGTACAATTGTAACACCATTTAACTCATCATTATATTCATAGATAAATTTTGATTCTATATTTTGATCATTTTCAGAATCATGAAAAGATACACTATCAGTTCCGTAAGGGCTTTTAGGACAATTAACGAATTTTTGTCCTGTCAGCCCGATATTCTCAAACTTCACCTTTTCGAGATTTGGCAAATCGCGAAAAGCACCATCTTCAATATGGGTTATAGATGCGCCGCCAGTAACTGATGTCAGAGAAGCCATGCCGCTAATTGATCCTTCCTGCAATTCAGTAACATAATTAGGAATAACCAAATCCGTAATATTATCATTCCCAGCCAAAGCATCTTCCGCAATATAAACTACATACCATGGAAGAACCGGACTATTTTCATTACTTTTATATTTTAGCAGTATATACCCCTGACCAAGAAAAATGGCGTCTTCATTTTTACTTGTAAACCATTCAGTTCCATCAAAAGCACCGCTTCCGACTTTTTTTAGATTTATACCTGTCAAATCATTGATATAGTATAGATTTGTACATCCTTCAAATGCTCTTTTCCCGATAGACTCCAAGGAGAACGGAAGTGTAACACTCGGAATTTTACTGCAATTCAGGAATGCTTCGGTTCCAATACTTTTCACCCCTACGGACAATATCAGATTTTGCAGGTTCGTGCAATTAGCAAATGCCCGATCACCAATTGTTTCGATTGAACCAGGCATCGTAACAGAAATAATATTTTGATTATCCTGAAAAGCCCCTGAAGCAATTTCAGTTACGTTAAAATAGCCAAAACTGTATGGAATGGAAACGACCTGTTCATTTCCATGATACGCCTCAATAACGCTTCCATTATTCTTTATGGTGTACTCAAAATCGCCATAAATATCTGCCTGAACTGAATATACAGCGGCAAATAATAACAAAATAAACACAATCAGAAAAAGATAATTTTTTTTCAATTAAAGCTCCCATTCAAATATAACGAGGAATTTGATTTTATGATTTCGTGCATATTCTTCAGCATAGGAACCATTATAGCCATGTATTATTACATTAGACCCTTCAAAGCAATGCTCACCAATTGATGTGACAGATCGTGGTATCGTTATTTCTAACGATGAAATATCTGAAAAACTATTTTCACCAATTGATTCATACCCATCAGGTATCTCTACAGAAACAATATCCTTTCCTTTGAACGCTTCATCCGCAATACCGGAAACCGGTTCGTTATACTCATTAAACATTGGTAATTGAGGATTCTGCTCGAATCCAATATAATTTCCAATCAAAACTTTACCAGCAGGTTTTACAAAATTGAAAACATCCGTATTTGTCTGAGAATTATCCCTCACACGAATTCCCGCGCGTGTTGCCCAATCAAACGCATAAGAATCTTTAGCTGCATAAATAACCAGGCTGGTACATCCCGAAAAAGCATCATCCGCAATATGAATGACAGATTCAGGAATTTCGAGATTGCTGAGCAAAGGATCATTCATAAAGGCAGCAGCCCCAATATCAGTTAATGTTTCAGGGAAAACAACACTGCGAAGTTCACTCATGTTGGCAAAACTATAGTCAGAAATCCGAGTAATCGTCTCTGGTAAAGATACCGATCTCACAAAATCATTATGCTGGAATAAAATATCGCTGAGCTGAACAACCTTTTCACCGGAAAGCTCTTCAGGTATTACGACATCATAAATATTCCCTGTATACATAATAATTTGAATACCATCTTCCAATTGCTGATAAATAAAATCATCATTAGCACGCTGTTCGTAAACATAAGGAATATTGTTTTCAATAGCGAAGTTTTCTCCAACAGAACCCTTAATCACTCTCAACTCTGCAACTCCGGAATAAACAATTACATCAGAGGCAATAGATGTTACTGATTCAGGAATTTGAAGAACACGCAAATTCTCACAATTAGCAAAGCTCAAGCCAGGGAGAGTTTTCACACCTTCAGGTATTACAATTCGTTCAAGAACAGAGCAGCTTTGAAACGCAGATGGACCGATGGATGTCAAGCGGGCAGGTAAAGTAACCGGTCCTAAGTGTCCGCATCCACGGAAAGCTGACTCTCCAATACTGCGAACCGTTTCAGGAATATTGACTGTCTCCAGAGAACGGCATCCCGAAAACGCATGCGGCCCAATTGACGTTAAACTGGATGGCAATTCTATTTCCATTGGGAAAATATTGTCTTCAAAAGCATCCGTAATTTGTGTTATTCCCAATGGAACTTGAACATACTCTTCAATTCCATTATACTTTACTAATATTTTATTACCAACAGTCACAAATAAATCAGATTGAGCAGTAAGCCATGGAGTTCCTTTAAAGGCATGTGAACCCAGATTCGTCAAGTTTTTTGAAATTGAAAAATCTTTAATTCCGGTACAATTTAAAAATGCGTCGCCTCCGATTGATGTAACAGAGTCAGGAATTGAAACATACGTCAAAGCAGCACATCCTGCAAAAGAACTGGCTCCAATATTTTTTAAACCAGAGGGAAGTTGAATTGACTGTAATTTTTTACATCCATAAAAAGCTCTGTTAGGAATTCTTTGCAAACTATTTGGAAGACGAACAGAGGTTAATTCTGAACAATTTTCAAAAATACTTGTACCCATCGAAGCAATTGTATCCGGGATTGTAATTTCTTTGATACGGTTATTATCAAGAAACAACTCATCCCCTAAAGCAGTTACCGGCATATTATTTAATTCCGTTGGGATCCCAGGTATTGCATCACGTCCCGTATAAGCGGTTAAAATAACATTACCATCGCTTACTTCATAAACCCACTTATCATACTGAATACCGGCAGACTTCACCGTATTACCGGGAGCACTGACATTACTGTTACCGGGAAGAACACCTCGATTAATCAGGAGTACAGCAACACCGGCTAATAACAATACACATAAGAGGATAATTGTAATTTTCTTGATCATCTATTAAATTCTCCGCTGATTTTTTTAACCAAATTGTCCTTCAAAAGCGGCATTAATTCTTATTTCCCTTCATACCATTTATCAATCAGGAATTTTAAATCCCATTTTCTTGCAAAACGCTCAGCTTCAGTGTTCGTTGAAGAAACAATCGTCAAAACATGTCCCGAAACTATTGAATCATCAATAAAGGTAACGCTATCCGGAATAATCAGTGTCAAATCACTTGTCGTATTTTCAATCATATCAACCGTTATAGAAGTTGTACCTTCCGGAATATTTATCTCAGATTTCAGCTCTACCGGAATCAATGCTGTTGCAGTAGGTTCAGGAGCTGCAGTAGGTTCCGAAGTTGCTGTAGGAACAGGTGTACTTGTCGCTGTTGATTCCTCAATTACGACTGCGACAGTAGGTGCAGCCGTCTCAGTGAATACAACAATTTCAGTTGGAATTTCTGTCGTCATTGTAACAGGAACTACCGTTTCAGATACAATATTATCTGAAGAAACTTCTTCCTCGAAAGGCTCAACAGGAATATTGTTTACAATTTTTTGCTCTTCCGGGTTTGTTTCATTTTCAACAAAAGAAGATCCTGTTTCAAATTTATATCCCATCTCCGTCAATATCACTGCAGCCTTTGAATTTTCATCCACCACGATTTCCAATTGATCAACTCCGGCAAAAGGCTCTGCACCAATTTCTTCCAGGCTCTTTGGCAGAGAAATTCGTTTAAGCCCAACAGAACCTGTAAATGCATCCGCACCTAAACTTTTCAATTTTGAAGATAACGTAACAGATTCCAAGGAATCCATATAGGAAAAGGCCCAGTCGCCAATGGTTGTTACACTGTTCGGAACCGTTACTCGTTTTGCAACGGAATTATTCTGAAATGCTGCAGTATTGATCCGATTCACAGGGTATCCATCAATTTCTGAAGGAATTTCAACATCATATAGATTCCCAATGTATTGGAGGATCTGGATTCCATCATCATTTTTGCTGTATATAAAATCTTTTGTCTGCTGAAGATAATAAGTATAAGGCAGGTTGTGACTTAAAGCATACCGTTCTGCTTCTGAATCATAGGTTACATGCAGGCGAATAAAAGGTGAATTATTAAAGGCATAATCTTCAATAACAGTTACATTAGCAGGGATCACAACATCCGTCAGCACCGAACAATCTGCAAAAATATACCCATAGATTGCGGATACTTTTGGAGGTACCCTGAAGTTTTTCAATTTTTCACATCCGCGAAAAACATTACCGCCCAAATAAGTAATTGTATCCGGCAAATTGATTTCACGCAAACTTCTGCATTCGCGAAATGCACCAGTATCAATTCTTGTCACGGAATCTGGAATATCAATATTACTCAAGTTTACTGCACCGCGGAATGCTGTCGGCCCGATTCGAGTTACAGAACTCGGAATAGTAATTGTTTCCACATATGGATTATCCTGAAATGCATCCGCAATGAACGTTACGCCATATGGAATATCAACTCTGGAATTACTGCCATTCCACTTGAGCAGTAAATTGTTGCCGATAATAACAAACTCATCTGTTTGTGCATCAAACCAGGGTGTATTTCCGAATGCATTTGCGCCTACATAATTAATATTTTTCGATATAATGATCGATTCAAGCGATGTGCAATCAGCAAAAGAATTATCGCCCAAACTGGTAACCGAATCCGGAATAATTACAGAAGCAAGGTTGATACACCCGTTAAAGGAATAACCGGAAATTACAGTCAAACCGTCAGGTAAATCAATTTTTTCCAGAGCAGCACAATAACGAAAAGTATAAGAGTCAATACGTGTCAAACCTGCAGGAAGACGTACATCTTTTAGAGAAGTACATCCGTGAAAAGCATAAGAACCGATTGAGGTGACAGTGTCAGGAATAAAAACAGACTGAATTGTTGTATTGCTTTTAAATAGATTATCTGCCAAGGCAGTTACGCGAATTCCATAAATTTCTTCCGGAATTTCGATAGACTTTTCATTACCATGATACGCAGTAATCGTCAAACCGGTTGCATTGGTAATAAATTCCCAATTAGAAAATTCATGAATTTCCTTTGTTGGCTCCAACGTTGGAGTTGGCAGCAAAGTAGGCGTTGGAAGCTGGGCAGATGCCGGAGCTAAGCCAAACAACATTAAAAAAACAATTAAGAGCCCTATTTTTTTCATAACAAAAAGATTATAATCCCTAATACAGCATTTTGCTCAACGAAACTTACGATTTCATTATATAAAAATCATATAGATTATAACACAGTAAGTGTAACAAATCTTTTTCCGACTGACTTATGTCTTTTACTTTACATATTAATTTTCAAAATATCTCCAACTTGAATAAGGCTACAATCTACGCGTTCGCCAATATTGCTGAACCGCACAAGAGGACAGTAACGAAATAAGAAAAGAATCATCACTGGGAGACATAAAAAAGTACATTTAATAAAAAAATCTACTATAATGAGCGCAGAGATTTATAGGTAAAAACAAAACTTTATATACGGAGACTATATGAGCAGGCTGGAAGCCATTACACAATATGAGAACGCACTGAAAGCAGGCAGAAAATATTACAATAATGCAATTAATAACGGAGAAGACCCTTATCTCCAGGTTCTTGATGAAAAAATCAATCTGAGTGATGTCAGCGCAGTCAACCTGGGACTGGTTGACATTCCCATCGACCGCATTATCGGCACTTACAACGGCGGAAGAAAAAATGCGTTTGCAGGGAACTTTATGCCACTTATGGAACAAAAAACAGAATTCGGCGGGAAATGGATCAATCTTTGCAATGCCCAAATGAATGAAGGCATCACCGATCCCATACTCTGCTATGAATATCTGGGATATTTTTATGTTCAGGAAGGCAACAAACGCGTCAGCGTACTGAAAAGCTTTGGAGCCACAGACATCTCAGGAAACGTGACCCGTATGGTTCCTAAACGGACTGATGACCCGAAAATCCGCCTTTACTTTGAATTCACGGATTTCTATAAATTAAGTAAACTCTACTCAGTCTGGTTCACTGAACCGGGCGGCTACGTAAAACTACAGGCAGCGTTAGGACTGGAACCGAATCAGGTTTGGCCTGAGGAATTACGAAGATCATTCAATACACGCTTCACCAGCTTCAACACAGCTTATGAACAGCTGAACAACGGCAAGCTGCCGCTGACAGCAGGCGACGCGCTGCTGGTTTACCTCAAAGTCCATCCATTCACTGAAATGCTGAACCAGACAGATGACCAAATTAAAGCCGAACTGAACAAATTATGGCCGGATGTCAAACTGGTTGCTGATGGAGAGCCGATTTCAGTCAACACAGAACCGGAAGAAAAAAGCAAAAGTCTGCTGAACATCATTCTCGGATCCCCGCGTCTGAACATCGCTTTTATCTATGATTTTGATCCCAAAACCAGTGTATGGGCTGCAGCCCATGCTCAGGGACAAAAACTCGCGGAGGAAAAATTCGGAGATTCTGTCAGCATTCAGACCGTTTTATGTGCAGACAATGCGGATGAAGCCATACAAACTGCCGTTAAAAAAGGTGCTAACGTTTTATTCGCCACCACACCGACTCTGATTGATTCATCCCGGCGGATCGCGGCACAGCACAAGGATATCGCTGTGTTCAATTGTGCCCTTTCCATGCCATATACCGGAGTCAGAAGCTACTATTGCCGTATTTATGAAGCCAAGTTTATTGCCGGAGCGATTGCCGGCGCCATAGCAAATGAGGACAAAATCGGCTACATTTCCAACTATCCGATCATGGGCAGCACTTCCGCTATTAATGCCTTTGCGCTTGGCGCCCAGCTGACCAACCCACGGGTCAAGATCAATCTGAAATGGACCTGCCTGCCGGGCGATCCAATTATTGAACTCAGGAAAGAAGGCGTTACCGTCTTCTCCAATCGTGACGCGGATACGATCAATGAGCTGCTGCCCTGGGGATCCGGAATCTATGTCGAAATTCCCGGCGGTAAATTCCAGCCGCTGGCAGCTCCCCGATGGAACTGGGGCGCTTATTATGAAAAGACCATTCAGTCACTGATCAATGGTGGCATTGATTCATTGCGTGAAAAGGACAAAGCAGTCAATGACTGGTGGGGAATGAGTACCGGAGCTGTTGACCTGATGCTGGATAGAGATCTCCCTGAGGGCATGAAACGACTGGCGGATTTACTGAAAAATGGGATTATCAGCGGAGAAATCGACCCGTTCCTGACCAAAATCAAAGACCAAAACGGCAGGGATGTTTGTGACGGAATACAAACCCCATCCCTGGAAGAACTGATGCAGATGGACTGGCTATGCGAAAATGTGAATGGACACATTCCGGCTTTTGACGAACTGCTGCCGCAATCCAGGAAACTTGTACGGCTTTTGGGAATCTACCGCGAAAGCATCCCTCCGGAAATAGAGGAAGCAGCCAAATGAAAATTCTGTTAGTTGCCGATGAGGAAAGTCCCTATCTCTGGGACTATTACCAACCGGGGCGGCTGAAAGGGATCGATATGATCATCTCCTGCGGCGACCTCGATCGGCACTATCTTGAATTTCTCGTCACCATGTCCAATGTTCCGCTTCTTTATGTTCCCGGAAATCATGACAAAACCTATATAGAACGTCCGCCTGAAGGCTGCGACTGCATAGACGACAAACTGGTCAAATGCAAAGGTCTGCGCATTCTCGGTCTCGGCGGATGTATCCGGTATAATTACGGCGCTTACCAGTATACAGATAAGGAAATGAATAAACGCATCAAAAAACTGATGCCGAAAATCCTGATGGCCGGGGGCGTGGATATTATCGTCACACATGCCCCACCGCGCGGTTACGGTGATCAGGAAGATTTCGCTCACCGCGGCTTTGAGGGTTTTCTCCCATTGTTGGAGCGAACACATCCGCAGTTTCTGTTCCATGGACATGTCCATCCGCGATACGGATTTCAGGTCCCGCGTTTTGTAATGTACAGCAATACCACCGTCTACAATTCCGTCGGTTGGCACATCGTTGATGTAGAACCGCCCGCAAAACAAGGTTTGCGTCAGCGTCTGATGCCGGATATCAGCTATCAGTGAATAGTTAGTGGTTAGTAGTCAGTGATCAGTGGCCAGTGATCAGCAGTCATCAGTCAGTAGTCAGTGGTCAGTGGTCAGTGGTCAGCAGTCAGTGGTCAGCAGTCAGTGGTCAGTGATCAGTGATCAGCAGTCAGTGGTCAGTGGTCAGTGGTCAGCAGTCAGTGGTCAGCAGTCAGTGGTCAGTGATCAGTGATCAGCAGTCAGTGGTCAGTGGTCAGTGGTCAGTGATCAGTGATCAGCAGTCAGTGGTCAGTGGTCAGTGGTTAATCGTTAGAAGTTTCTGATTGGTTCTTATCCCTTTTCTACGGAAACCTGACAACTTAACCACTCATAGCGCTGAAAGCCACCTTTCAACGCTTTTCAAAAACTATCCCCTATTACCTATTGCCTATATCCTATTGCCTATTGCCTACCCCCTATTTCCGATTTCTGATTTCTGATTTCTCCTCACCCACTGTCCATCCTGTCAAAATACCCCCGAAATGCCTGAGCCAGATCTTTTTCCAGTCTGCAGAATTCCGGATCCGCAAGCAGCTGCCGCATTTCCTCTTCTGTAAAACAGATTGAATCCTCTTCAGACCCTGCGCTTCTTTTCATTGCACACATGATGACTTCAAGATATGCTGGTGGTTCTGTGTAGAGCGAAGG
>JAFPZX010000090.1 GCA_017417055.1 Anaerolineaceae bacterium | reverse complement strand
TACATCGAGCGGAGCTTGTAACAAATAAAGCGCTTGCCGTTCTGACCGATGCGTTCCTGTTTGAAGAGAATCGGCCCCGGGGATTCCCGCTTGATCTTCGGACCGATGATCGCCATCAGGATCAGCGCGGCGATGCTGCCGAAGAACCCACCGACAATGTCCATGATGCGCTTGATGAACAGCTGGATCGGAGAGGCGTAATTGATGGTGGAGGTCAACACCTGATAGCCGCCGACCTTTTCTATAAAACTTTTCCCGCCGAAAGAAGAAAGCGGCATCCGGATATGCACCGGGATTGCCATCTCACGGCACTGGTCGATCAGCAGATTCAGTTCAGTAAGCCCAAGTTCGAAATGATCAGCGGGAAGTCCGTTGACTTCGCCGAAAAGCGCTGCCTCGCCGGGGTAAATAAAGACTTCATCCACCCATTCCCGGCAGATATAATCCGCAGCGTTCCGCAGGTTGGCCACCACTTTCAGTCCGCGAATCTCTTCCCCCGTACCGTCGCGGTTGGTCAGCACTACGCCGGAGTAGGTGAAAGGATCCTGATCCGATACATTTGCCAACACCTCCGCGATGTGACTTTCATCCGTAACCAGGAGCATTGAACGCTTTTTTGCCCTGTTTTTTTCGGATTTTTTGAGCACCCGCTTCCATATAAGACGGGTAATGTATCCGAAAACGATATGCAGTCCCGCAGTCAGGAAAATCGTGATCCGGCTGAATGACGACCCTTCCTGAACGCTGAACATGTAAATCGACATGATGCAAAGGACCAGAGCCGCCTGCTTGAGGGTTTGGACAAACTCCTCATATTTTCCTCGCTTCAGCACGTTGTGCATCGTGTTGAACACCGCGGCAATCAGGATGTCTGTAATGAACAGCATGATTCCCAGCGTGCGGTAGTAAGGTGCACTGTATGGGTTCATCCAGCCATGCCGGAGGACATATGCCAGAATAAAAGATAACTGCAGGACAACTGCGTCGATCAGGATAAAATCAAGATGTTTCAGCCATCCCTGGCGGGTTCGTTGATACATGGAGAGTGAGAATAAGGAGTAAGTAAGGAAGAAGTAAGGAGTGTGTAGAGTGCAGACTGAAGTTTGAAGTTTTCAGCGTTTAGTTATTTTTTCTCACACATCTTACGTCTTTTGCCGTCTAATATCTTACGTCAAACGTCTAACGTCTAAAATCTACCGTCTAACATCTTACGACTAATTTTGAGTGAGTTCCAGGCCGAGGGGGACTTCGGTGGTACGGTTGAAGATATCCATCTCGATGACCGCAACGCCCTGGCGGGGTTTGACTCGTTTGATAAAATTCTCATGGCCCATCAGCGGGCCCTCAGTGATGCGGACTTTGTCCCCTTCCATATAACCTTTTGAGATATCAATGACATCTTTATCATTAATCAGCTGGAACAAGACCGATTCTTCGTGTTTTCCCAGTGGGCAGTACACGTCATCCATCTGCAATACCACTTTGAATTCCGGGAACCATTTGATATTGTCCGCAAATTCCTTAATATTGTCAGTTTCAATAAACAAATAAGAAGGGAAAAGGATCATTTTCACCAGCTTGCTGGCGCTGCCGAAATAATGACGTTTTACCCGATAGGGAATCAGGCAGCGTTTATAAAGAGACTTGTCCGCATTATTTTGGATCATCTGGCGTGTTTTCTCTTCTTTGCCGGCATTTGTCCAGAGCACGTAGTACATAATCACTCCTCAGGTTTGAAAAAAGGGAAAGGTAAAAAGAAAAATGTATTAATCTCGCTGCATTTTTCCTTATACTTTTTACTTTTTTTACCCGTCTTGTCTGAAAAGAGGCATGGCTTCGCCATTCCGCAGGGATTTGTATCCCTCCGGGCTTGAAACAGGCACGGCTTCGCCATCCGCGGGGATTTCAGTCCGCCTGCTTTTACGATTTTCTCCGTGGGATTCGGGACAGATGCCTTCATCAGCAGTGCCTTTGCGGGAGCCTCGTTTTTTTATGTCCACCTTCAGCATGTGCAATAGAATGTCAGCAAAAAAGCAGTCTGCGTTCGGTTTCATGTGGTGCTCCGCTCAAAAGTGCGGCGCACAGACTAAAGGAGAGGTATGTTTTCCTTCCTCAGAATCTTTCAGAAAAACTTACCTCTGATTGGCCTTTATCGGTTATGTAACAGAATTGAAAATCTGTTA
>JAFPZX010000089.1 GCA_017417055.1 Anaerolineaceae bacterium | reverse complement strand
CTGGAAGGACGTCGGAAATCCGCGGAATCATAGCGAAAGCTCACATGATCAAAGGATATTTCTCCCCGCATTTTTTCAATATGGGTTGACCCAAATTCTTCCTTTGGAAACTCGGGGCTGTTCATAAGCGCGCAGATTCTTTCCACAGATAGATTGAAGCTTTTCGCAAACTCAAGCGCCTGCCCGACAAGCATGACCGCAGAACTACCAAGCTCCGAATAATAGTTGTACAGCACAATGGCAATGGCCGGAGCCATTCCCTGACGGACAATAAGGATACCCAGCAGGCAGATATAAAGAGATCTGCCTAAATCACCCACTCCCCAACGAGCCAGTTTATATTTCCAGCTTCGTAAAAGCATATGCATATGGCTGTTATTGGCATCGTTGATCCGCTTCCGGAGCTCCTCCTGAAAGGCATCTTCGCCGTTCAGGACCTTGATGTCGGAAGCGCCATGCACCATTTCGGAGATGAATCCCGAGAAACGTTCATTCGCCTGGCGATATATCCGGTCATCTCCCGTCATTCGTCTCGTACGGATCATCTCCATGGCAAACTGCGCTGCCAACAAAACAAATGCCACCAGAAAAACCGGCGGACTGACCAATAAAAGCGCGATCAAAATGCCGATATATCGGAACATCGTGGAAATATGGTCAGCCATGGTATTAAACCCCGTTGCGAGGGTTGACGTATCCACCGTCAGTCGCTGGATAAACACTCCGGCACCTTTTTGCTCCAGGCAGGAATTTTTAATCTGCAATGCGCTTTTTGCCAAATCCTCTTCTAAATCTGTCAAAACGCGGGTATAGACCATATTATATTGGGTATTGCATAAGAAGAGGCTCAGGTTGTTCAGTAATTGCACGACAAAGATCAATGCGGCAGCCAAAAAGGTCTGTTCCAAAGAGGAATCCGTATAGGCGACGATCACCCTGGCGCTCAGGATGGGCAGAACAATATTCAGGGCTATATTGACCCACTGGCAGCCAAGAGCAAAAAAGAAACGCTTGCGATGCGGGATCGTATATTTCCAGGCGAACCGCATGTTTTGCAGGAGCGTATTATAAAGCGGGACGGTCAGTTTGACATAGTTGCACCCACCCGAGTACTCCCAACGCGGAAGCTGCCCGGCGGTGCGAAGTACGCCCAGCAGAATCTCGCTGCCCGCTTCCGATACATCCAGACGATCACCTCGGATCGCCAGTTTCATCCGCAGTTCACTGAAACGCTGCCGCACCGACAGGTCATACCGCGCATCTCCGCCCATCTGCTCCTGATAGATCAGAAGAATCTCTTCCAGTGTCAGGCGAAATACCAGAATATCTTTTTCCGCGGCGCCTCTTTGCTTCAAAAAATGCACCGCGGAAAAGATGGTTTGGTCAATTTCCGCTGCGGTAAAATGTCCTTGACATTTCATTTCTGTGTTCCTTACTGTTCATAACGGAGCACATGGGGACTGGCATCTTGTGCAGCAAAGCCCGCACAAGACCCGCTCTGTAAGGAATCGGCTTCGCCTTGTTGCGTCAGAGCGGGAGCTTCGCCTGTCCTCATGTGCGTCCTTCGGGTTCTGAACATTTACTTTTTTTCAATATAAAACCAGTTGTCCAGGTCATAATAAGGGTCGGACAGCTGGATGCCGTTTTCCATGTCTGTGATGACATAATTTTCCCCGTACAGATACCAGAAAATCACATCCGCCACACCGGATGTCAGGGAAACTGTACGCGCAGAGGATTCAATGTTGATGAGTTCGATGTTGATCTTCAATCTTTTCCCAATTTCAGAAAGAAGCGCTGTATTGAAGCCCGCCGGTGTACCGTCCGCAGCGATATAATCAACCGGAGGAAGGTCACCTGTAACAGCAACTGTTATGGTTTCCGCGCCTTCAAACGTCTCAAACACTGCTGGAGCCGGTTCTGTTGAGAAATCCTTCAAATAAGTTTTTTCCAGAACATACAACGTGCCGTCTGCTTTCATGGCTGCCAAAGCCTCGTTTACACGGTCCCGCAGTTCAGTGTTTTGATAAAATCCCATGTAAAAGCTTTCCTTCACGTTACTGAACTCAAACATGCCAGCTCTGAGATCATCATTGCGAGCCAGAAGATATTTTCCGGTAAATTCCGGCACACAGGCTCCGTCAATAAGCCCCGCATTCAGAGCCATCAGCATTTCCGTCAGAGAGCCGAAAAATTTGATCTGCAATCTAAAATTTTTATCAGCCGGCGGAACCAGAACGGGATGAACCGGCAGATCATAAAGTTTCAGATCCAGACTATTTTGGATGCTTTCATTCATGATCTCGGAAAGCTGATCCTCCGTCATATCAATGGATTCACGGATCTCACCGCGAACATAAACGCGCTCCGCTGAAGTATCTTCAGCCAGGCAGGCTTCCGCTGCAAAAAATAACAGTGATAAGGAAAGAAATAAAACAAAAAACTTTTTTATCAATAGACCTCCGTATCATTCATATTTACAACACTTTTCATTTCAGCAAATTGTAATGCCGAAAGATAACGCACAAATTCGTCAAAAATTTCGAATGTTGATTTTTCTATTAGTATATTACAAAAAATTTCCAACCGAACTACCATCCTCATCAATTTTCCAGAAGCAGATACAGATTTTATCTTGCAAATCCGTACCTTTCATAAAAAGGCTGATTCACTTTCCATGGTGTGCTGCGTACTGAGTAGTAAATTAAGCGAATTATATCTTATAAAGAAAAAAAACAGGAAGTAAACAGTTATTTGCATTTAAAAAATCCGGACATTATTATTTTCTACATTTGAAGCATTCCGAAAATGTACAGGGTTTTGCCTTCGTGCATATGGTAAAATAAAAGCAAAAGAGGGCGAATCTATATCAGTATTCTGTTTTCCCGCAGACATACAGTCAATAGAAGGTGTAAAATGGCAGATACAATCACAAAACTCCCGGTAGGAATTCAGAGCTTTTCAAAACTTATTAATAATGGATTTCTTTATATAGATAAAACTGAATACATATATAAACTCATACACTATGGAACCACATTTTTTCTCAGCCGTCCACGCCGATTTGGAAAAAGCCTGTTCCTGTCAACATTAAAAGAGTATTGGAGTGGGAACAAAGAGCTGTTCAAAGGACTGAAAATCGAAGAACTTGAAAAAAACAATCCTGATGCCTGGCAGGAATACCCTGTTTTGTATTTTGATTTTAATGGAATGAATTACCATCTGCCTGACGCTCTGGAAGAAATACTTGACAGCCATTTGCAGAGATGGGAAATGAAATACGAGATCAAACAAACGGAGTATCCACTCGAAATCCGGTTTCGAAATCTGTTGGTGGACATTTATAACAAAACCGGGAAACGCAGTGTGATTCTTGTCGATGAATACGACAAATCACTGCTTGAGACCGTTGATAATACTGAATTGCACGAACACAGCAAAGCTTTATTCAGAGGCTTTTTCGGTAATTTGAAAAGCTTGGATGACTATATTCAGTTCGTTTTCATAACGGGGGTTACCAAATTCACAAAAGTCAGTATTTTCAGTGATCTGAACCAATTGGAAGATATCTCCTTCCGTGCGGAATATGCAGAAATTTGCGGTATTACGGAAGAGGAAATCCGGAAACACCTCATGCCGGAAGTTGAAAGTATGGCAGCTGCAAGAGGCAGGACCGTTCCTGATTGTCTTAAAGGCCTGAAGAATATGTATGACGGATATCATTTTTCCCGCGACAGTATTGGCGTTTACAATCCATTCAGTCTGTTTTGCGCTCTGAAAGAGAAAAGTTTCGAACCCTTCTGGTTCAGCACGGGTACACCTACGATTCTTGTGAAAAAACTCAAAGGGCTGAATTTTGACATACGACAGTTCGATGAACAAAATCTGCAGGCAGACAGCGAGCTTCTTTCAGATTACCGCATTGAAAATTCGGATCCAATTCCATTGCTGTATCAGACCGGCTATCTGACAATTAAGGGTTATACAGAATATGAGAGTGATGTTTTGTATACATTGGGATATCCGAATTCAGAAGTCAAGTTCGCGTTTGTTAAAAGTTTGATGCCGGAATACGTCGACGACTGTGGTCCCGGCTCGGGAAAAGATATCTATACGCTAAACCGGTATATCGCAAACGGTGATCTGGAAAATATAAAAAACGTATTCACCGCTCTCTTCGCCAGTATTCCCTACACCGGTAATGATGCACCTTTTGAACATTACTTTCAGACTGTTATTTATATTGTCTTCACACTTTTAGGGAAATACACACAATGTGAATACCATATGGTCACAGGGAGGATCGACTGCGTCGTTGAAACAAATAGGTTCGTTTACATTTTCGAGTTCAAACGAGATGGCAGCGCGGATGAGGCACTGGAGCAAATCCAAAAACAGCAATACGCAAAACCTTATGCCGCTGATTCGAGAAAAATATTTCTGATTGGTGTCAATTTCAAATCAGATACACATGCTTTGGACGAATGGAAAGTGATATAATACTTTTATTTATTTCAGGAGGAATTTTAGAATGAAAAAATTTATCGTTACTGTTTTGTTGATTACAATCCTGTCACTCACCGCTGCACAGGTCATGGCTCAGAATGCGAACCCGGTAAAAATCGGTGCCCTCTCGATGCTCAACCTGTCGGAAGAAGAGTATGCGGCAATCGCAGAAAGCAGACTTCTTGCTTACAATTACCTGATGGATCAGGGTGTGATTCAGGAATCTGCATCTGTGCCTGCGAATATGCCCGCATTTGAAATCGTTTATTTTGACACACTGGACGCCATGGTCATGGCACTGCAGAGTGGCAGCATCCGGATGTTTTTCATTCCGCAGTCCACAGCAGAATATCTGTGCGCCAACAATGACGCCCTGTTTATGCCATTTACCATCGATTATGAGAAGGCAGATCGCCTGATTTATCAGGACCTGATTCGGCGTTCCGGCAGCGGTTACTCTTTCATGATGCTGGAGGATCAGACAGAATTGCGTGATCAGTTTAATGAAGCCATCGCTGCCATGGAGCAGGATGGTACACTGGAAACCCTGCAGCAGAAATATATCAATGACGTGATCAGCGGCGCTGAGGTCGAAGCGATTGAATTTGAAAAATTTGACGGTGATCCCATCCGTGTCGCGGTCACCGGTTCCCTGCCGCCAATGGACTACGTGGCGCCGGACGGTACTTTCGCCGGGTTCAACACCGCGCTGCTTTCCGAAATCGGCAAACGTCTGGAACGGAACATCGAACTGGTGCAGGTGGACAGCCTGGGACGCTCAGCTGCATTGTCTTCCGGCACGGTGGATGTGGTGTTCTGGACACAGACAACGCCCTTTTCCTGGATGACTCCGGAAGAACGAATGGCCAATGCCGCTGAACGTGCCGCTGAAAGAGCGGAAAACTACACCGAAGAAGAACAGACTCTCTGGCAAATGATCACCGAAAAACGCGGAATCAGCCGGGAAGCTGATGCAAATCAGGACATGCCGGAAGGTACAATCGTTACAAAACAATACTTCCAGGACGCGATCATCATCGTCAAGATGAAAGCGGAATAAGATCCGATTAGAAGCAAAACAAAATGAGATCGGCGGTTTTCGACCGCCGTTCTCATTTTGTTTTAATCACGTTAATTATTTCTAAAATCCGCTGCGAGCACCACACACTGAATTCCGAATACTTTCACAGCAGTGTTAAGAAAATCAAGTATATTGTAAAGCGCAAGGATCACAGCAAGATCTGAAAGGGGCAGCCCAAGCTGAGCGAAGAGAATACTGAAACTGGCGGCTCCGCCGCCCGCAACAGGAGGTGCTGCCAAAGCCAGTCCAAATATCAGGATCATAGCTGTAGCGATCCATGTGGGAGAAAAATCAATGCCACAGCGTTCCGCCGTAACAATCGCACCACACCAAAGCATGATCGAAATTCCGGTGTTATAAAAAACCTGTCCAAAAGATACTCCAAAATACGCACATTTTTTGCTGATGCCAAACTTTTCAGTGCAGGTGTTCACGTTATCCTGAAAAGCCGCCGAAGAAGAGCCTGTAGTCAGTGCGATAAGAAATGTGGAAAAGCATTTTTTCCAAAGGGTCAGTGGTGGTATGCGTGTACGGAGCCACACAAGCAAAGTATGAAAAATAATCAAGGCAGCAATAGCCGTCACAAGCGCAAGCCAATAAGATGATTGCTTTTTTCGAATTACATAATTGATAACGTTGTTTCCGAGGGTATATTCCCAGCGAGGAGTCGTTTTCATTTGGGACATGATGCTGTGCATCATGATTTCTTCTTCCGACAATTCTGCTGAACCTGCCAACGGATCATAAGACAGCCCCTTCAGTGTTACGCGTATGATTACACGTCTCAGATGAGAAGCCATCTCAAGCAAAAATTCTGCATCCGAACCGAATTATTTCTGATAAGACAGGAGCACGCCCTCAAGGCTCAGCTTCACCCTCAGCACATCCTTTGGATCGATTTCTTTTTTCAACAAAAAAGTCCCGGCCTCTTCACAGGCAAGGCTAATGTTTTCATTAGATAATGTCAGCCGCATTTTAACTCCGGAAAACAAGATATTGAATATAAGATATATTGGATAATAACCCGATATTAATTTTACAAAATTCAGGAAAAAAGTCAATAAAAAAATTGCAACTATTCTTGCGAGGAGGAAGGAATTACGTTACTGTTCACGGAGCACACCGAGGTCTGCCTTTTTGCTGCCGCACAGCCGGCACAAAAAGACTGCACTCCGTGGTGCGTGCCAGTATTATTGGCAAAAGCATGAATAGTAACGGAATTACACGTATGCGTCAGAGCAAATCTGGCTATTCCATGAGCTGGAATAACATAGATACTGTTCATATCATAACCAGCCTTTTACTCTTTATAATTCCGCAGATAAAAGCAGGTATAATAACAGACAGAGGAGCGGATTATGCCTGAAATAGCAAGATTTTATGGAATCATCATAAAAATGTTTTTTAAACCCAAAGAACATGAACCAAGTCATATTCATGCTCTTTATGGAGAATATATAGGTGAGTTTAATATCCAAACAATGGAAATGATCCAGGGTGATTTGCCTGACAGAGCTCAAAAAATGGTCAGGGAAT
>JAFPZX010000088.1 GCA_017417055.1 Anaerolineaceae bacterium | reverse complement strand
TAAAGGAACAGGGTTTGTAATCACCCCTAAGTCCAATAGGTTAAGAGTATTGCAGCTCTCATCACAGGTACAATTGATACCGGGTGGCACTCCCTGTGGTACACGTTTTAACATACGTGTGGCCGCATCGTCGGACGGTTGACTGCGCCCGTTAGCCGCGGGACATGCCCGCTCAGGGTCCGAGACATTTTTATCTGCGGATGACCTGTTTTTATTTGGATTATAGGAAGGTTTTTCGATGCCTTGAGTGAACAGAACTCCAAGTTCAAAAATATTCATAGCCGCAATACGATCATCATTGGAACGGTAACCACATTTGGCACAAATGTATTCGTGTGTCTTGTGTTTACGGTTTGACTTCATGACGCATCCGCATTTCGGACAGCGTTGTGACGTGTAGTCGGGATCCACCATAAGAACGGCTGCTCCGGCTTTCGCTGCTTTATAGATGATCATTTGTCCAAGTTCATAAAAAGGCCATGACCGCAACACGTGCCTTCCTTCAGCACCCCTGCTGTTGAGATTGTTTTTATCAGTGCTGACGTCCGTGAGATTTTCCAAAACAAGCAGTGTATTCTGACCATATTTCCGGATGAGTGTCTTTGATAAACAATGATTCATATCGGTCATCCAACGGGATTCTCGCCCGGAAAGTCTTTTGAGTACACGGAGTGCGGATTTTGTCCCGCGTGCCTGAAGTTCAGCTCTGAGATTTAAGTATTTATTGATTTTGCGGATCATCTCTCCGCCGCTTATAAAGAAAGTTCTGCCAGCATTATCATATGTACATGATAGAAAGCGAATGCCTCTGTCTACGCCGACGATATGCTGCAAATTATCCATAGAGAACTGATTAGGGTTCTCTTTCGATACTGCAATGTGAAGATACCATTTCTTGTTTTTACAGACCAGTTTCGCTGTACCAAATTTCCATGTGCCATCAAAATAATGCTGGTAATTGTCAGAAACATGGTATTTCACAATTATTCGCCCTGTCAATGTGTTGAGAGATATACAATCATTCTCGCGGAATGTATAATCGCGTCCCCATACATAATCAGCCTGTGGTTTGCAGAACCAAATCTGTTTCTGCATCCAATCCAGAGTTTTGCGCTCATAATGCCACTTTTCTTCGGCATCTTTCCAGCAGTACGGGTTTTGATTGTACTGTTCCTCGACAGCATCATATTTTGCAATGACAGTCTTTATTGCAGACTGTGCCATCTGGGATTTTAAACCGAATTTTTCTCGGATCTCTTTATAAAGTTTGTCATTCAGATAACAATATCCGCGTTTAAAATTATTTTTGAATATGTATGCGGAAACAAAATTGCACGACTCTCGATATGTGTATCGGAGCTGATCGAGCATAGATATTTCTTCTTTTTCTGGAAATATCCTAAGCTTCACCGTTTCTACAATAGTGCAAAATCCTTCCAACATTTGTATCATCCTGACATATAGAATATACAAATGTTCAGGTGCCTGATGATTTACACAAATCTACTTTCAGACGGTTATCAACATAGAAGACACAATAAAAATTTGCTTATGGCGCATATTGTTTTCGTCACAAAATACAGAAAGAAAATCATGTTTGGTTATTTCAACTTGTATTTGAAACAAGTTTTATTTGATATATGTGTTAAACATCATTGGTATATCAAAGCTATCGAAACAGATAAGTAAGCGTCAAACAATACGCGTCTTGAAATAGATCTGAAAATCTGTCATACTCTAAGAGAAGTCTATAGATATCAGTAGAAATCTCGAGATTTCCACAGATATCTCGAGGAAAAAGGAGTATGACATGAATAAGAACAGGAAATTATTGAATCAGGCAAAGCACGAGGCAAATCTGGCAATATGGCGGGAACGGGTACGGGAATGCCGGAACAGCGGGCTTCGGATATATGAATGGTGCAAACAAAATGGCTTGAATGATAAGACGTATTATAAATGGCAGCGGGAAATATGGGACCGGGAAAATGAAAAACGAGAAATCGGACTGTCAAAGCAGGAAGAAATACAATTTTCAGAAGTTCAGAATATATATCTTGAGCCTGAAAAGGATAAAGCTGGTGTAACCATAGAAAAAAGCGGATGGAAAATTGAACTTCAGAATGATGCCAATCCGGAATTGGTAATCCGGATCATACAGACGGTGGCGGAATATGTTTGATCCGAGCAAGGCTGAACATGTGTATATCGCGATCGGATACACCAATCTTCGGATGGGAATCGATGGACTGTCGAGTCTGGTGGCAAACCGGTTCCATGAAAACCCACAGACAAATTCGCTGTTTCTGTTTTGCGGAAGGAAGAGAGACCGGATCAAAGGATTATATTGGGACAGAGATGGCTATATTCTTCTGTATAAGCGGTTGGAAACAGGCAGATATCAATGGCCGCGGACAGAAAATGAGCTGAAGGAATTGACGTCTCAACAATTTCGCTGGCTGATGGAAGGATTGAATATTTATCAGGAAAAAGCAATCCAACCGGTAACAAAACAATTCAGATATTGAAATTCCTTAACAAATATTTTCAAAGTAAAAAGGCTCATATTAGGGCTGATATTAACGAAATATGGTATAATAGTTTCAGAAATATGAGGCTTTTCCATGGAAGAAACTGTCACAATACCACGTTCAGAATACGAAACACTGAAGAAACAAAATGAGGTATTAAGCCAGAATTATCAAAAATTACTGGATCAGTTTCGTCTTGCACAAAAGCACCGATTTTGTTCATCAAGTGAAAAAAATAAGACAAATCAGGAACCGCCGGAACAGCTTCGATTGGAACAGGTATTTAATGAAGCTGAAGCAATCGCAGATGAATTACCTCAAAAAGAAGCAACCGGCAAAGAAATAACAGTCCAGGCGCATAAGCGGAAGCAGTATGTGACAAATCTTGACAATCTTCCAAAAAATGTCGAAGTTGAAATCATCAATAATGATCTGCCTGAATCCGAAAAAGTTTGTCCGGAATGCGGATCGGATATGGTCAAAATCGGTGAAAACATCGACCGAAAGATCAAATTCAAGCCTGCAAAATTCATTATCGTTGAAACCCGTACACCCGTATATAAGTGCAATACATGCAGAAAACCGGAAGATGAACAGATCATAGTCCGGGCTGAATTACCAAAGCCGGTGATACCGAACGGAAACGCAGCAGCAGAAGCGATCGCCTATATCGCGACAGAAAAATATATGATGTATTCACCGTTATATCGGCTGGAACAGCAAATCAATATGGCGGGAATTCCATTGACCCGTCAGACGATGTCTAACTGGCTGCTGACAGTAACGGATCTATATCTGGATCCAATCTGGAAACGGATGCATGAGAAACTGTTGGAAGAAACAATACTGCATGCCGATGAAACAACGCTTCAAGTGCTCCATGAGCCGAATCGAAAACCACAAAGCAAAAGCCAAATGTGGCTGTACCGGACAGGAAAATATTCAAAACAACAACTCGTCTTATATGACTACCGGGAGACCAGACAGAAAAAACATCCACAGGAATTTTTGAGCGGTTTTAAAGGATATCTCCAAACAGACGGCTATTCCGGATATCAGCATTTGTCTCCGGATATAAAGGATGTAGGCTGTATGGCACATGCGCGGCGTGAATTCGTTGAAGCTCTTGAATTGTTACCGAAGGACGTCCGTAATGGCTCCGTTGAAATGCAGGCAGTTGCATATTTTGATAAACTGTTTGCTTACGAAGAATCCTTTTCAAAGATGACTCCGGACGAAAGAAAGGCGAAGCGCCTGGAATATTCAAAACCCGTCCTGGATGAACTTTATACCTTCGCTCAAAAGGCAAATGTTCCGCCAAATCGTCAGATCGGGAAGGCTTTTCAATATCTGCTCGGTCAATGGAAGTGGCTTACAGTATGGCTGGAGGACGGTCGTCTTGAAATCTCCAACAACCGTGCTGAACGAAGCATTAAACCTTTCGTGAT
>JAFPZX010000087.1 GCA_017417055.1 Anaerolineaceae bacterium | reverse complement strand
CCAAGATCGAGATAAAAATGTTCCGAGCTCCGATAACCCCCATTCGGATCGGTATACCCCTTCATTTTTTTGAACTTCGTAAGAAACATCGGGACAGCAGTCAAAGGAACATTTATCCCGGACGCGAAATCCCGGATAAAACAAAGACGTTTCCGAAGCATATTTCTGTCTTCAATCGTATGGAATCTGAATGCCATGGTCTGAAAAACCCCGACTTCCAGAAGTTCCTTGATAAATACAAACATCTGACCGTCCATTTTCATTTTTATATTCGGTTTCCCGAGAAAACCAAGGTCCGGCCGGTGCGGAAAAACCTGCCCGTCAGTACAGCGTTTCCCGTCACGCAGGTACGGTTCTGCTGTGTTCAGCGGATTGTCGAGATTTGCAATGTATGTAAAAATTTTCCCATCGGATTTCGCGAGCATGGTTTTTCCTCCGTTAAAAGCCTTATACGGGGCAGTAAGACACTTGTCTATGTCATTGCATGGAAGAAAAAAGCTGATCTTTTCAGGATGGCCGCCGTAGACTTTCAGAAAAAAATTCCTGACTTCGGGATCGGCATTCTGGCGGAATGTGATATTGAAAGAAGCGGTTTCTCCCATCCGCTGCCCCTGTCCCCCGAAACCTTTTGATATGGAGCCTATGCTCATCAGAAGTTTGCCTAAATCATCACTGGAATCAATATAACTGTTCATCATTGTCCCCTCATATGCTGCTGCCGAAACCGGAACATATCCGATATAAGGATTTGTCTTTTCCGGATAAGAATATGATACAAAATCATCCTGTTTTTGAAACGGACTTTATCTTCCCTGCCGTAAATTAAAATAAGGACACCCCGAAGGATGTCCTTAAATGAGAGGTGATTATGGATAAGGAATCTATTTCACCGGAATATATTTCGGTTTCACCTTATCAGACTTCGGAAGTTTCACATATAGGATTCCGTTTCCAAACCGGGCCTCGGCCTTGCACGGATCCACTTCAACAGGAAGAACACACTCCCCTTCATATACGATTTCATCAGCACATTTCTGAAGAAAATGTTTTGCGCTATCCTCTTTTGAATTGCTTTCGGCCGGCTGCGACTGAAGAACCAGTCTGTCGCCGTCAGTAAAAACCTGAAGCCTTTCCAGTGAAATTCCCGGACACAATGCTGCCACATGGACATAGTCAGCATCTTCTTCGAAATAAATGTGTGCGTTATGGGATTCGCTGACGAGTGAATTCACAGAACATCCGGACTCATCCGGATCCTCGTCTTCATTATGAGAAAAATACCTTCTCTTCAGACACTTGAGAATTGCTTCTTCTTCGCTTTTGGATAACGGCGTACCATCGTCTCTTACAATATATGCGTCCATTTTTTCAGTTCCTTTCTTACAATAGCTTACAAATCCCGATGAATCAGCCTGACAGTAAGAAGTTACCGGACGATATCATGTTTGTATCCTGCCGGCATGACAGATACGATTCAATTTATAAAAGCAGATTTTCATGTCCATACATCCTTTTCAAGGAGAGTAAAAGCCACCCCGGAGGAAATGCTGCTGGCAGCTAAAATGAAAGGCCTCAACCGGATTGCTGTAACCGACCACAACACAATCAATGGCGCAATCAGACTGGCAGAAGCAGATCCGGATTTTGTAATTGTGGGAGAAGAAATCACATGGGCCGCTCCGGGTGAAATAATAGGCTTATTTCTGAAAGAAGCCGTTCCTGAAGGCAGAAGTGCAGCTTATACGCTTGATGCTTTAACGGAACAGAACGCGTTCATATTTATCCCTCATCCCTTCGCCCCGTTCCATTTTTTCTGTCCTCCCGGCAGAATACTGGAAATCGCGGACAAAATTGACGCTGTTGAGGTCAGAAACGGAAGAAATTTTCAGCTTCTCAATATCCTTGCATCATTATTCGCCGGTGCTGCAAAAATTCAGGGAATATGCGGCTCGGATGCACATACCCCGGATGATGTCGGAAAAGCAGGCATGCTGGTTCCGCCTTTCTCAGATGCAGACGGACTCAGGAAATCCCTGCTCCAGGCAAAACCTTACGGAAGAGGCCAGTCAATATATAAATCGCTGAAACTGCTGAAAAAAGTCTTCTAAAGAACAAATAAGATAAAAAAAATAGAAACCCGGTATTATGTTCAACGGAAACGAAAAAAGGAGAGAAAAATGAATGCGATTGAACAATTGCTGGATTTGAAAGCTGCCCTTGTGGAGGATGTGACTGAAGAGAATCTTTTTGCCTTTAGTATTGCACTTCTCGAAGCGCCAGTATATATTCCATGCGAATTCCAAATGAGCGAAAATGATCCTGATTTTTCAGATATCTCTCAATTCAAACAGGGGACCATTCTTGCATGGGGCGGTCCGGATTTCAAGCCGCTGACAGCTGAGCTTGTTGAAAAAACCTGGCTTCAGGTTTATTCAGAGAAAAGAGCCATGCCTGAGCAGTATAAAAGCAGCTGTATCAGAGCAGACGGACGATATGCAGTAAAGCTGGCTCATGAACATGATGGCATTGACGGGCTGATGCTTGATCCGGAAGGGAGATTCATTCCCATTCCTCTGGAATACCTGGACGAAGTAATTCAAATCATTGACGATCACAAAGGAGATAAAATGAGTAACAATTCAGATCCCATTGAAACTGAGGATAATAATAAATCCATTGAAGCAGCAGAAAATGATTCTCTTGAAGCTGAAAATGACGAATCCCTTGACCCTTTGAGTTTTGATTCCCTTGAGGTTACGGACATCATAGGTTTGAAAGACGGATTCATCATCAGATGGTGTTCACCTGAAATCGGATTCGGCGAGTACACGATCCATACGAAAGTGAAACGGAACGATTTCGGTTTTGCTGAAGACGAAGTCCTGATCGAAGGCGACAGCGAATGCATGGACAATAATGAGAATAAGGTTTTCCTGAAAGCATTGTTCGATAAGGTGCTGGAGAAAATCAACATCATTTCCTGAGAATCAGGGTGTTCCGGCAGCAATTTGCAATGCTGTCCGGGAACACGCAGCTTACAGGAAAAGAGCGAAAAGAGGCAACGTCACTACGGGCATTGCCTCTTTTTCGTTTTATTCAGGTGTTCAGGATCTGTTCATTATTCGAACGTAATTTTATTGGTAACCGAGCAGATCACGTCATCTTCTTTCATCAGCTGGATTGTTATTTCACTGTTCCCGGTAAAATCCGGAGCGATCATATCGAAAATAACAGTTCCCGCTTCACCGGGCGCAACAGACTCGGGAAGATCGATCCTGTTGTTCCCCGGATATTTCAAATAATCTGCCCCGTTCACAACTATTACATCAATTTCATCTTTATCCCATGAAGACTCCGAATTGTTTTTGATCCTGAACACGGCATCGAAATCGCTGAACCGCCATACAGAATAGGGGGAAACACGGACAATGGAACAGGCTGATGAATTAGTCACTTTGATCTTCAGCCAGAACGGCATTTCCTTTTTCGTTCTTGTTCCGGTAATTCCAAATCTGTTCCCATTCCCGTCAACCAGAAGATACTCGCTTTTGAAATCGCCGTAAACAACCGGCGCTGTAAGATCCATGGAAATATCGACCGTT
>JAFPZX010000086.1 GCA_017417055.1 Anaerolineaceae bacterium | reverse complement strand
CGGCCCCGGCTAAAACTCCGTGGTGCGGGCAGAACTCAGGCAGGCAAGACCCGCTGCTCGCCGCACCACTGCGAAGCAAATGCTCTTGATGGCAGTTCAAAAAATGGCTGCCGTAAAATAAAAAAGATGTGCGACAGCCCCTTTTTTATCTTGATATTTGAATTGATTTTACTTCGCTAATCTACGATGATCGTCACATCCATCACATAGAAGTTTTCATCATTTTCGTTGCTGAGAACGACTGCCATGGTATAGGTACCGGGTGTAGATGGAGCAACTGCGTCAATGCTGCATGCTCCGACAGTGTTTGGCGCAACAGGCTGGTCAAGATAGTAACGGTCTTTTCCGGGTTTTGTAAATTTTGTGTTGCTGAAAAAGCGGACGCAGTAATCTGTTGTCCAGGTGGTTGTGCCTGTGTTCAGCAGGTACCAGGTAATATCAAAAATCTGTCCGCGCTGCACATGCGTACCGTCCACCGGGGTTTGTGAGTCATAAGATGCTTTGTCGCCGGACTGTGCATTGGGTGTGGCTGTCGGGGCGATGGGCAGCTGGATAGTCGTGTTGTTTGCCGGGACCGGTGTCGGCAGGCAGACGGAAAGCTGCCCGGTTTGAATGTGGACATTCTGTCCGAAAACGACAGCCTGGTCACGAACGTTCTGTGCGGATGTGTCAACGCCCCGTTTTTGGATCTCGCCGACAACTGCGTCATAAACCGCCAGAAGCTGCTGGTTGGAAAGGCCGGACAACTCATCCACAGGTTGGGTTTGAGCCATCACCGGCGCTGCCACTATACAACAGAAAAGCAGCAAAAACAATATTTTCTTCATTGTGAATCTCCTTCTCTTTATTTCCTGATTATAGATTTTATCATAAGTTTCGCCATATTCCAATGGCTGGTATTTTTATCAAACGTTTTTGATGTGGAAAAGGTTTCAGTTTTTAGTGTGTATAGTGAAGTGTGCAGTGTGAAGTTAATTTGAATCCTAACTTTTAACTCCTCACTTCTTATTCATTACCTGCACTCTGAAGATAGCACACATCTTATTATTTAATCTCAACTTCACACTGAATACTTTTTACTTGTTACTATTCTTCACCGCCGCCTCAATGTTTCTGCGCAGTCCTTTGGCTTTGGTGCGCAGGACGGGGGAATTGCGGAATTTTTCCTTGAATTCCATGTCGGTCAGATCATAGTCGCTGAGCTGCGGTACAGCACCGGCGAGCGGAAGAGGAGATTCGCCGATATCACGGGAATTCCAAGGGCAGACACGCAGACATTCATCGCATCCGAAAAGATGTGTCCCAACCAGTTTGCTTTGTTCCGGCGTAAACTCCCCTTTGTGTTCAATGGTGAGGTAGGAAATGCAGTGGTCGGCACGGATGGTACGGCTCTCAGGATCAATGCAGTGATTCGGGCAGGTATTTGTGCAGCGCAGGCAGCTCCCGCAGCCATCTTTCGTGTAAGGTGTGTCCGGCTCAATCGGAATGTTGAGTAGTATTTCGCATAGGAACAAGCGGGATCCATATTTCGGATGGATAAACATGGAGCTCTTCCCGATCCAGCCCAGTCCCGCGCGGACGGCCAGACTGCGTTCCAGAATCGGTGAAGAATCGATGCAGATGCGGTATGAAAAAACAGGTTGTTGGGGGCTTGGGTCTGGGAGCTGGTTAGGAGTGAGGAGTGAGGAGTGAGGAGTTGGAAGTGAGGAGTAAGGAGTGAGGAGTGAAGAATGATGGTTGCTGACCGCTGACTGCTGGTCACTGACAACTGAGCACTGACTGCTGACAGCTGACAGCTTGTCACTGACTACTGAGCACTGACTGCTGACTGCTGACTGCTGGTCACTGTCCACTGGCCACTGTCCACTGACTGCTGACTGCTGACGAACCTTTTCAACCAGTTTTTCCGCCATGGAAAGGATCGTTTCATGGTAATCAGCATACCAGGCATAGGATGCAACTTCCGGTTCGCTGGGAGCAGGTCTGAGTGCCATCGGTACCCCCAGTACGCAGATGCTTTGTGCTTCCGGCAGCAGTGCACGGGGATCGGCACGTTTAGCGAGCGTATCTTCCCGTTTCAGGTACGCCATGGTGCCGAGGGAATCGGTTTCAAGCCATTGCTGATAGCGCACAAAGTCAGCACACGGTTCCGCGTTCGTGAATCCGCAAACACAAAAGCCGAGCTTTTTGGACTCGGCTCTTATGAATTCCTTTATTTGATTTGTCTGCATGGTTATGAGCTGTTTCTTCGCATCACGGGCACAATCCTGTAGTGTCGGCCTCGTACGCACAGCGATTTATTCAAAATCACGCCAGTCATCCACCTGCCAGCCGACCCAGATGTTGTCCAAAATCACAACGCCGTCATTGTCGACCAGTTCCCAGTAGGAGTTGTAGATGCCCGGTTCCTCAGCGCACTCAAATCCACGGGAGAAGGTGATGGTGTCGCCTCGTTCAACGACCGCAGGGAGCATATACCGGTCGCCATCCAGGGAACCCTGCCCCTGCACATAGCGGAAGTAAAACTGTGTGTCCCAGGGAAGCGGTCCGGTATTGCGAACGGTCCAGTTGATGCGGAACTGCTGACCGTGAGGATAGTGCATGTAGTTCATGTTCTGCCCGACCAGCTTTGCCTGATAGGAATAGTAGGTTGGTGTCGGTTTCCAGGACCCCCAGATGAATCCCGAGCTGATGAGCGGGGAAGGGGTGCTCTGGTTTTTGACAATGATTTCGATGTTTTCAGATTCAAGCGTCTGCTGAATTTCGGCGACGACAGTAGCCGCGGCTTCCGTTCGGACCATGTTGATCAGGTCCTGCGTGTTGTCCGCAAGTGCGGCGGAAAAGCCGGCAAGGACAGCGATCAAAAGCGTACAGATCAAAACAGTTTTCTTCATGAAATCCTCCGATCAGTCGACAACGATTGTGATGTCGACAATGAAAAAGTTTTCGTCATTCTCATTTCCAAGAACGACTGACATTTTATAGGTTCCGGGCTCTTCCGGCGCGAGTGCGTCCACAATGCATTTGCCGATCGTGTCCGGTGGAACCGGTTCGTTGAGATAGTAACGGGTTTTCCCCGGTTTTGTAAAATCGGTTCCCGTAAAATACCGCAGACAGTAATCCGTTGTCCAGGTGGTGGAACCGGTATTTTTCAGGTACCAGATGACGTCAAATTCAGATCCGCGTTCAACATGGACGCCATCCAATGGTGACTGCGAATCGTACGAGGCTTTGTCTCCATGTTCGTTCCCTGTTCTGGCGGCCGTGGGAACGGCAGCGGTCGGAAGCGTAATCGACACATTGGATGAAACCTCAGGCAGATTGTTATTTCGGATGATCACAGGCTCTTCCGTTGCGGCAGCGGGATCCGTATAAGGATTGACGATCATATCGCTGCTGCTGTTGGCTGGGGAAATCGGCAATACGACAACTGATCCGGTACTGTTTTCAGATCCCGACGCCGGAATATCGGTTGAAACAGGAGCATCGGTGGGTAAAACAACAGCTGAGGCGGTGTATTCTGCCACCATGGTCTGTGCGATTGTTGTCGGAAATACGTTCATGTCAACGGTCGGTTCCGGTGTGGCTGCATTTCCGCAGGCGGAAAGGAGAATCGCGGTGAAAAGCATCGGGATGCTTCGTTTTGCGATTGTCCGGTGGGCTTTTTTCATATTGCTGGTTCGGCCTTTCAATGGTTCAAAATAACAAGTCTTTCTTTGTATCTATTCCATATCGGGACTGTCTCTGCAGACTCGGTATCGAGCCGGAGGGGATTGTCCGAATACTTTGGTGAAACATGTTTTGAACAGTTACCTTTTCTATTGTACCAAATGTTTTCCGGTTTTTGCCCGAATCTGTACGATTCTTTTTTATTATCGTTAATCATATGGTAACTATTTACGGATTAGCCAGTATTGCTATAAAATAGTTCACATAGCTTCACAGTGAGACAGGCCTCTGTAGCTGTCCCATGGATACGCTGTGATGAGCAACACATTATCACCGTGTTTTCGGATAATTAAAGATTTCTGTCTTGAAAATGATAATGTTATAATTTGAAGGGTTTATCGTTTTAACTATTCAAAATGAGTCAAAGTGACGAGTTTTCTTTGACTCATAATGGAGTCAACAGAAAAGGTTGCTTTGACTCGGTATTGAACAGTTACATCCTTTTTTTTCTATTGGAGGGTATGTATGGCAATTGTCTTGAACTTGTATTACACCGGAATCAGTGGAAATGCGAGAGCCTTTGCAGAGGAAATGGAGCTGTCCGGCACTGCGGACGTAATTCGCGCGGAAAAGGGAAACCTGCGCTATGAATATTTCTCTCCGCTCAGCGATCCGGAAACGATTCTGCTGATCGACGCCTGGACAGATCAGGAGGCTCTTGACCGTCATCATGCCTCCCCGATGATGCAGAAAATTGCGGAACTTCGGGAAAAGTATGACCTGCATATGCGCGTGGAAAGATTTATTTCCGATGATAACGGGATGCCGTCTCAGAATGTTCGGTTCCTGCGTAAATAAATGCCGGTTATGCTGAAAAAAATTGCAATCTTTCAGTTTCTGTTCCTTGTTTTTTTGCGGACCGTTTCGGCAGAGGAAAATTATCATTATTATACGATCGCCTGTCCCTTCACGACAGTGACGGATGTGATCACGATGAGTGACTTGTGGAACAGCGTTTACTCTCAAGACGGGACAAACGGAGAAATTCAGAAGATCTGGCTGTCTTCTTCCGCATTTCATGACCTGAAAGAGATGTTCACTGTCCGCCCGGCAAGTGGTGTATGGTTGGACGCAGCGTCGCGCATTGCCGTAATGGAAGATGGTGTTTCCTGTGCGCTGATCCCGCTCAAGGAAGCTGATCCCTCCATGAAGCTTGTCCGTCTGGAGCATGCGCGCTTTCCCTGGGATGATGTGTATGATCCGCATTTTGATTCTCTTGCGGTGCCGGCAGAGGAAAGTAATTTTGACAGAAATCTTGTATCCAGGGTTCTTTTGACGGGGACAACGGCTCTCGCCCGAACCGTAGCTTACAAAATGGCGCAGAATGGCAGCACCTATCCTGCGGAAATGATCCGCTCTGTTTTTGATTCTGCCGATATCACTCACATTTCCAATGAATCCAGCATCTGGTCCCTGTGTCCGGACCCGGTGCTGGATAATGTTTCCATACAGTTTTGTTCCGGTCCAGAGGCCATAGAAGTGTTCGATTTCCTCGGTGTTGATGTGGTCGAACTGACCGGCAACCATCTGCGGGATTTTGACTGGATGCCGCTCAAAGAAATGCTGGACCTGTTGGATGAGAAGGGCTACCGTTATTATGGTGCGGGACGGAATGCAGCGGCGGCTGCCAAACCGCTTTTTATGGAACATAACGGAAATCAATTCGTCTTTCTGGGATGCAACTGTGCCGGTCCCGAGCATGTTTACGCAACCGTGCGGCTCCCCGGTGTTCGCCGCTGTGATTTTGATCGGCTGGAAGAAGAAATCCATAAGTACGCGGAGTCAGGGTATCAGGTGATCGTGACGCTGCAGTATTATGAGCTTTATTCCCGCAAACCTTCCGATATGCAGAAGCGGGATTTTCAGCGTCTCAGCGATGCCGGAGCGGTGGTTGTATCGGGATCCCAGTCCCATTTTCCGCAGATTATGCTGCCCGGTTCCGACAGGTTCATCCATTATGGGTTGGGAAATTTATTCTTTGATCAGATGGATGTTCCGGTAAAGGGGACGCGGCAGGAATTTCTGGATCGGTATATTTTTTATGACGGCCGTCTGCTGAATGTCCAGCTTGTAACAGCCCTGCTGACCGACTACAGCCGTCCGCGTCTGATGACCGATGCCGAACGTCAAAGTTTTCTTAAAGACATATATTCATATATGCGATGAATAGGAAATATTTTTGTTTCACTGTCATTATGTTCCGTGTGATATACTTGTTATGTAACTATTCGGATTGAGTCAATACAGCCTGTTCTTTTGACTCAAGTCTGATTCAATGGAAACAGGTCACTTTGATTCGGTACTGAACAGTTGCCTTGTCACTAAATTTTTATTCATATTTTCGGTTGGGTAACATGCAAATCGGTAAAACGTTCAAGCCAAAACTATTCCAAATTTTTTCTTTACTGATATTTTTGATTTGTTTGTTTGGAACATATTTTTATGTACGGGCAAGAAAAAATTATACTTTATCTTCAGATGATTCCTGTTCATTGATTTTGGGAGAGATATTAGCTTCCGAAAATAAATTGATGACGAAAAGCTGGTACTATTCAACAGAGATCAGAGTGTTGGGAACCAACGTTTTTTATTCTCTGTTTTTTCGTCTGACAGATAGCTGGCACCGGGTCCGCATGCTTTCTCTAATCAGTATGTATTTCCTTTTGGCAATTTCGTATTTTGGAATGGGGCGGGCTTTTCGGTTTAAGAAATATTTTTTTCTTTCGGCAGCTGTTTTTTTTATTCCCATTTCGGATGTTTATTACCAGATCGTTTTGAAAGGTGCTCATTATTTTCCTGCGATCATCACGTCAATTCAGGTTGTTTCGTTCGCTGAATTTTATTTGAGGCTCAGCGGAAAGAAAAAATGGATTTTTCTGGTTTTTAATTTTATTTTTTCCATTCTGATAGGTTTGAGCGGGGCAAGACAATTGCTTGTGACGTATATTCCTTTGGCAGCCGCGGCATTTTTGATATTTCTTGCTGATAAAAAAGATGAATATAAAAATTGGCTGGTTTTTGCGCTCACGGACTTAGTGGGAAGTGTTATTGGTTATGAGATAAACGCTCAGATTTTTTCAAAGATTTATTCTTATGAGACATGGAACAATATTTCTTTTTCTGGTTTCGATTCAGTAAGGTTCGATGAAATTATTAATGGGTTTCTGTTTTCATTTGGATACACACCTGAAAACATCTTTTCCCTTGAGGTTCTGCTCGGTAATGCTGTTGGTATTCTTTGGATTTTTCTGACAGCCTATGCGATATGGTATGTGTTGAAACATAAACAGCGCGTCAGCAGCAGGTTATACCGGCTGTCTGTGTTTACGTTGACACTTTTTTTAATATTTATTTTGTTTTATATCTTTACAGATGCATTCCATCATTATCGTTATAATTTGCCGCTTATTATCTTCGCATTCCCTTTGACAGCGTTATTTCTGGAGGAAGTGGGTTGGAAACGGATAATTTGTTCAGCTTTATATCTTGGATTGGTGCTGGCTGCTGTTGTAAGCGGGATACTTTATTATAAATCATCCTGGAACGTAGATCAGAATGAAGAATTAAGAAAAATCGTCGATTTTTTGGTTTCCGAAGGATATGAAAACGGATATTCTTCCTATTGGCGTTCAAATATTGTTACAGAGTTTTCCAATGGCAGGATTGATGTTTGGGATATCATTGATGACAGCAATGACCAGGCGTTTTTACGGGTGAAGGATATTGACCAGACCTATCGCTGGCTTCAGAAAGTCAGTCATGATACCACTCATCCGGCGGGAAAGCTGTTCTTATTGTTTACCGCAGGAGAATACGGAAACACAATATGGAATTTTCCGGAAAATAATGGGGACGAAAACATTATTTATCAATCCCAGGATTATGTGGTATTGGGATATGAAAACTATAATGACATGATCGATCATCTTTACCCGGGCTACGATTTTTCGTTCGGAGACAACCGTTGGCTTGAAAACGGCATGGATGTTGATGGTCATCGGGAATTGTATGCAGGCGGTGTGTCGTTCGGTCCATATCAGACGTTCTGGCCGGGAACGCATGAAGTAATTATATCAGGTGATAACCTTATGCATGCACAGGTTTCTTGTACTGCTGACAGCGGAGTGAAACAGATCGAACTTCATTCGGAAGCACAAAATAATGATGTACTTCGTTATACCTTTACTTTGGATGAAAAAACAGAATATATGGAAACGGTTGTCAGAAATCTCTCTGATGACCCGGATGAAACAATCATTATTGATGAAATTCATATCAGACGCAAATGACAGGTACTATTCATGGCGTATCCATGGGACAGGCCCGGATGCCTGTCCCACTATGAAAACTGTCACACCATTTTGTGAATATGGCAGAATTGTGTTAAAATAGTTTTCGTATCAAACAGATACAACTTGCTTTGGTTTACCGAAGGAGTGGGGGCGGCCCCACTCTTGTTTTTATTAGACTTTATCGGTTATAATAATATAAAGTTCAACAGTGCCGAGCACTGAAAACCGCGGAAAAAGGAGTCCGCGGACAAGATTATTCAGGAGATTGGAAAAAGGATGAAGAGTGAATTTGTCCTGGCCTTCAACGAAGTGTTGGAGGAAAAGCAGCTGCCTCGCGATGTGATTATTCAAGCGCTGGAATCGGCAATGGTTTCCGCCTACCGTAAGGCTGTTACGGCTTCTGCCGCGCAGCATGTCGAGGCAAAATTGGACCCGGAAACGGGGAGATTTGTCATTTACGCGGAAAAAGAAGTCGTTGACTCTGTCGTCGACAACCGCACGGAAGTTATTTTGGAAGAAGCCCGCAAGGTTGATCCGGACGCTCAGCTTGGTGATATGGTGATCGTGGAGTCAACGCCGAAAGATTTCGGACGTGTTGCCGCACAGACTGCCCGCCAGGTGATCCAGCAGCGTATCCGGGACGCGGAGCGGAATGACCAGATGTCCCATTTTGAAAAACAGATCGGGGAAATTGTCAGCGGTGTGGTTCAGGCGATCAATCGGGAAGGGTATACGATCGGTTTGGACAAAAAAGCGGAAGGTATCCTGCAGCAGAACAATATCATTCGCGGGGAACGCTTTCATATGCATGACCGTGTCCGCGCCCTGGTGGTTGAAGTAAAGGATAATCCACGCAACCCGCAGATCGTCCTTTCCCGTACGCATAAAGATTTTCTCCGCCGTTTGCTGGAAAATGAAGTTCCTGAAATCTTCCACGGGATCGTTGAAATCCGTTCTATCACCCGTGAACCCGGTGAACGAGCCAAAATTGCGGTCTCTGCTACGCAGCAGGGTATCGATCCTGTCGGCGCCTGTGTCGGTCTGCGCGGCGTCCGCATCCAGGCAATCGTTCGTGAACTGCACGATGAAAAAATCGATGTTATCGAATGGAATCCGGACCCGGTGATTTATATCTCCAAGGCCATCAGTCCTGCCCGTGTAGTCGGTGTTTATCTTGGGGAAGGCAACTCCGCAACTGTGATTGTTCCCGAAGATCAGCTTTCGCTGGCGATTGGCCGCGAAGGGCAGAATGCCCGTCTCGCTGCCCGTCTGACCGGTTGGCGCATCGACATCAAGAGCGTTATCGAAGCTGCTTCTGAACTGATTCATACCTATGAACAGGGTGAAGATGTTGTTTTGACGCATGAAACCTCCGGTGAAGAAATCAGGATCACGATTGCCGAACTGTTCGCGGATGAAGAAGAAAATATTGACAAAGTCCGCGCGGTCCTTGCCAAAAAGGCAGAAGGCCGGGCTATCCTTCCGGAAGAAATCGAAATCCTCAATGGCTTCGTGGATCGTGTTGAAAAACGCAAGACAGCAAAAGTCCACTTCTCTGTTGCCGATGTTTTGAAGATGATCGGACGGAAGGGCCTGACGCAGGAAGAAATTGAAGCTCTGTCTGTTCAGGACAGCGGTCTGCCTGCTCATGTTTGTGAAATTCTGGAAAATAACGGTTACCGGACTTTTGATGATATCTATAATGTGATGAAGAACGATCCGGATGTTATGTTCAAACTCCGCGGCGTAACTGCTGACGACATGAACGATCTTACCCGCATCGTTACCTTTGTTTCAAAGCATAAGGCTGCCGCGGAACCGGAACCGGTTGTGGAATCCGAACCGGAAATTGAAGAACCGGAAGCTGAAGTTGAAGTGACAGAACCGGTGGCTGAGCCGGAACCTGTTGCCGAAGTCGTTGAAGAACCTGTGACAGAACCGGAACCCGTTGCTGAAGCAGAGCCGGAAGTTGAGGAACAGGAACTTTCCATGGAAGATATTTTCAATTCAGTCTCTAATGGTCTGATGAAAATGTCCGATTATGAAGACGATGACGACAGCCGGATGGATATCGGTTACAGTAAGCCTTCAAAGAAGAAGAAAAAGAAGAAGGGTGTCGAAATCGAATACGATCCCGACAGTGATTCCACAACTGTCCGCCGCAAGCACAAACGCGGTGATGATGACTGGGGTTGGTAATTTGAACCTTTTTGAGGGGTTGTTATGTCGAAAGCGGATAACAAACCGAAAAAGCATATCCCGCAGCGGACTTGTGTCGGATGCCGGGAAGTAAATGAAAAAAAGACACTGGTCCGGATCGTAAAAACACCGGACGGTGTCTGCGTAGATCCGACCGGGCGTATGCCCGGCCGGGGAGCCTATCTGCATGATTCAAAAGAATGCTGGGAAAAGGGTCTGAAACGTGGTGCTCTGGCTCGTGCTCTGAAAACCGAGCTTACACCGGAGGAATCAGAAAACCTGGCTGCTCATATGGACTCACTGCAGGAAAGTTAGGATGCACTGATTATTTGTGTTTCGGGGATGGTTTTGCGCGAAGCGCAGAACTGTCCGCCTGACTTTATGGAAATTAATCAGCGTTTCCCTAAAAAGATTACAGACAAGGGTTTTAACCCGGAACACTGACAATATAAAATTTTGAAAGGAGACAAACGACATGGGTGCTGCAAAGAAAATAGAAATTCCTGTTTCGATAACGGTTCGCGATCTTGCAAAACTGCTCAGCGCAACCAGTATTCAGGTTATTAAAATCCTCATGATGAATGGCGTAATGGCGAACATCAATCAGTCCATCGACTTTGATACCGCCGCTATTGTCGCCAGTGAAATCGGATTTGAAGCAATTCCGGAAAAACTGGAAGAGGAGGAAATCGAAAAGGATAGTGGAGATGTGCCTCTTTGGCGGCAGATCATTGACAAGGAAGACCCGCGCAGCCTGACCATGCGTCCTCCTGTCGTTACCATCCTCGGACATGTTGACCATGGGAAAACATCTTTGCTGGACGCTATCCGCAACACAAATGTGACCGCCGGTGAAGCGGGGGGAATTACCCAGCATATCGGTGCTTATCAGGTAGAGCATAAAGGGAAGACCATCACGTTCCTGGACACACCGGGTCATGCTGCCTTCAGTGCGATGCGTGCCCGCGGTGCGCAGGGTGCGGATATTGTGATTCTGGTTGTCGCAGCCAATGATGGCGTTATGCCGCAGACCAAGGAAGCGATTGCTCACGCGAAGGCTGCCCGGGTTCCGATTGTTGTGGCGATGAACAAGATTGACCGATCCGATGCGAATCCCGATCTGGTTAAAAAACAGCTTTCTGAATACGGCTTGATCCCGGATGAATGGGAAGGCGATACTATGGTTGTTCCCGTTTCCGCCAAACAGCGTCAGGGTATTGAAGACCTGATGGAAGCGGTACTCCTGACCGCGGATTCCATGAAAATCGAAGCCAATCCCAAAGGTAAAGTTTTCGGTTCTGTCATTGAGGCAAAAGTTGACCGATCCAAGGGTGTTCTTGCCACGCTTTTGGTACAGAATGGTACATTGGAAATGGGCAACGTGGTTCTTGCCGGAAATGCACACGGGAAGATCCGTGCCATGTTTGATTTTAAAGGAAAGAAAATTCACAAAGCCGGCCCATCCACCCCGGTGCAGATCATGGGTTTGACTGAAGTTCCTTCCGCCGGTGATATTTTCACGGTTTGTGCTTCGGAAAAGGAAGCCCGGACGATTGTCGAAACCCGCAAGGCGGAAGCTGCCGCGAACAAGACAAAAGAAAAGTTCACACTGGAAGACCTGTTCAAACGTGCGCAGGAAGGGGAAGTGAAGGAACTTTGTCTGGTTCTGAAGACTGACGTTACCGGTTCTATTGAGCCGATTGTCAACGAACTGCAGGACCTTAGCAAAGAAGGTGAGATCAAAGTCAAGATCTTACTGTCTGAAGCCGGCGCCATCAGTGAAAACGATGTGATGCTGGCAGCTGCTTCCCGTGGTATCGTGATTGGCTTCAACGTTCAGCCGGATCCGGTTGCCCGGAAAAAAGCTGAGGATGAGGGCGTTTCTATCCGCTGCTATAACATCATTTACCGTTTGAAGGAAGATATTGAAAAAGCGCTCAAAGGTATGCTGGAACCGGAATATCAGGAAATCAGTACCGGCAAAGCGGAAGTCAAAGCGATGTTCAAGATCTCCAAGCTTGGTGTTATTGCCGGAAGCCGTGTGCTGGAAGGTGAGATCAAGAAGGGCAGCCGCGTGAAGGTGATCCGCAATGGTGAGGAAATACACAAGAGCGAAATCTCTTCCCTGCGTCATGAAAAAGACGATGTCAAGGAAGTCAAGACCGGACTCGAATGCGGTATCGCGGTCAAGGGATTTGAAACCTTCGAGGTTGGAGATATCCTGGAAACATTCACTGTCGAGCGGTTTGGATCCTGATCGATGCCAAAGCGTCTTTCCACATTTTATTAAAATCAGAATGGAAGCCGCATCTGCGGCTTCCGTTATCAAAATAGAGCTTTATCGCTCGGGAGAAACATATGCCTTCACCAATCAGATTGAAAAAAATTGCAAACCGTATTAAAGAAGACCTGTCTGAACTGCTGATCTATGAAGTGGAAGATCCCCGTCTGTCCGGTGTGATGGTCACGGATGTGAATGTTGACCGGGAATTGTATTATGCCAATATCTATGTTTCCGCATTGGAAGGAAAAGAACGCAGCAAGGAAGTTCTTGCCGGGCTTGAAAGCGCATCGGGTTTTCTGCGTTCCCAACTTGCCCAGACCATCGAACTCAGAACCTTTCCCCGGCTGCGTTTCTATTGGGACCCCACCCCGGAAAATGCCGACCGCATAGAATTCCTGCTCAAGCAGCTGCATGAGGAAGAAGCAGCGAAGGCTGCTGCAGCCGGTACTGCGGTACAAGATGAGACCAAAACAGCATCTGAGGAAAACAAAGGGGAGGAATAATGCTGCGGGACGATCTTCAATTGATTCGAAAACGTCTGGAAAAAGCAAAAAATATTGCTGTTTTTGCTCATGTAATGCCGGATGGCGATTCGGTCGGCTCTGTACTCGCGTTAGGATGGGCATTGGAAGATGCAGGAAAAACAGTGCAGTACATCTCTCAGGATCCTATCCCGGAACATTTTCACTTCCTGTTCGAGTATTGTAAGGATGGAAAAAATCCGTTTGTTTCCGAGCCTGTAGGAGCGGATTGCTTTGTGACGCCCGATATCAGTTCAGTGGATCGGGCAGGTTCCTTTTTCCTGGACCATCCGGAGTTTTCAGTTGATATCTGCATTGATCATCATATTTCCAATGAGGGCGTTGGAAAATTGAACTGGATCGTTCCGGAAAGCCCTGCTGCCTGTGAAGTTTTGAAAAATATTCTGCCGGAGCTTGGTTTTTCTTTTACACAGCGCATCAGCAGTGCTTTGCTTTGCGGGATCATTACGGATACAAATTCCTTTACAAACTCCAACGTGTATGCCGGATCCCTGCGGGCTGCCGCTGATCTTATCGATAATGGTGCAGATATTTTCAAGATTTCTCATATTGCGTATGAAGAACATACGATACAGGAAATGGATTTTTGGCGGATCGGCATGTCCAACCTGAAAATGGAAAACGGATTAGCCTGGAGTAAGGTCTCAAAAGCGGAACGGGAAGCACGAGGTATTTTCAATAGTGATGATTCCGGATTTGTCAGTTATATGGGCAATACAACGGGAATTAAAGTTTCTGTTCTGTTTATTGAATTGGATGAACGGATTACGAAAATTTCGTGGCGCGGGCTGCCGGGATATAATGTGGCTGAGGTTGCCCTTGAATTCGATGGCGGCGGTCATAAGGCTGCTTCCGGTGCAACCGTTCATGGTCCCCGGATGGATGAATTGATCCCTGTTGTACTTGATAAGACCAATGCAATGATCTTTCGGAGTTCCGGACAATTATGAGAGATGAAGACAGCCGAAAATTGAAAAGCGCTATTTCCGGCATCCTTGTGGTGGATAAGCCGACAGGGATGACGTCACATGATGTTGTAGCGGTCATCAGGAAGGGCACCGGGTTCCGTCGGATCGGGCATACGGGGACGCTTGACCCCCGTGCTTCCGGTGTTCTTGTGGTCCTGATCGGCCCGGCTGTGCGTCTGAGCGAATATCTGGTCTGTGATAAAAAAGGTTATGAGGCCACGATACGTTTTGGGTCCGTTTCCGATACTTATGACGGGGATGGCAGCGTTACCCAGACAGGCTGTGAGATACCGTCCGATGAAGAAGTGATTATGGAAGCGATGGAGACATTTACCGGAGATATCGTTCAGGTTCCCCCTGCTTACAGCGCCATTAAAATCAACGGTCAAAAGGCTTATGATCTGGCACGTAAAGGGAAAGATGTCAAGCTTCCGGAGCGTCATATTCATATATATTCGTTTGATTTTATCGAATACAATCCGCCCGAATTGACTGCTGATATTATTTGTTCATCCGGTACCTATGTTCGTTCCATCGCGCATGATTTGGGTCAGAAATTAGGCTGCGGTGCTTACCTTTCCGGGTTGAAGCGGACTATGAGCGGCAGATTTTCCCTGCGTGATGCTGTCCCGCTTTCAGACTTGCAGAAGGCTTTTGAGGAAGGAACCTGGTACCAATACCTGATCCCGGCAGCGGATGCGCTGGGTGACTGCGAGGAGATCATGCTGAGCAGGGAAACTGAGGCAGATATCCTTCATGGACGCAGAATCACCGCGGACCCGGGCGAACATCTGCCGCTTGGAAAGGCTGTTTCAGAACAGGGTGAATTGATCGCTTTGCTCGAATTTGTTCCGGAAACTTTTGAATGGAAACCGAAAAAAGTATTTTATCAATGAACAATATGCTCATAAATCTGTTGGGACCGGAAATATTGACCGGTTCTGCTGTTTCTATCGGCGCCTTTGACGGCTTGCATTTGGGACATTGTCATATTTTGAAAAATACCGTGGATTATGCCCGGAACCATGGATTGACTGCCGCAGCCATCCTGTTTGATCCGCTGCCTTCCCAGTTTTTCGGAAGATTAGGTCCAAATGACCGGATCCTTCTGCGGGATGAACAGGAACAGCGCCTGCATGATTTGGGTATTGAACGCGTGATTATCCTTCCGTTTTCGCGCCTTCTTGCGGACCTTTCTCCCGAAGCGTTTCTTGATTCCATGCAGCAGCTCTTGCATTGCAGGCGTTTGTTTATGGGTGCTGATTTTTCCCTCGGGAAAAACCGGGCCGGGAACGCTGCTGTGTTATCCAAGATGGGAAAAGAGAGAGGGTTTACGACAGAGATCATTGATAAAGATATCCTGGATGGAGATGTGATCTCTTCCACCCGTATCCGCGGACTGCTTCGTGAGGGAAAGCTCCGGGAGGCAGACAGACTCCTCGGGTATCCCTTCTTTTTTTCCGGGGAGGTTATTCATGGCGACGCAAGGGGGAGAAAACTGGGATTCCCCACGCTGAATGTGAAGATTCCGGAAGGAAAACTGACATTACCGAACGGCGTTTATGCAGTTTATAATTATATCAACGGTATGAAGTATGCTTCCGTGACGAACATCGGTGTCCGTCCGACTTTCGGACTGGATGACAAGGGAGTGTTCGTTGAGTCCTATCTGCTGAACATGTCCGGTAATTTTTATGGGGATACAGCCCGTCTGGAGTTTATTGAATTGCTGCGCCCCGAAATTCGTTTTGAGTCAGCGGAAGCATTAGGCGCTCAAATCAGGAAAGATATCCAGCGAGCTGAGCAAATCCTGTCTTGATAGTTCGTTTAAATTAATCTAATTAAATATTCCGATTTCGGCAAAAAAACCCTGTATAAAAAAATACTTGCCGAAATCGGAATATTATTTTATAATTCTCAAATGAAAACAACAGAGTAAATCGATACTTTTTTTATTGGAGTTATATGTTCCCACAAACAAATTACCTGGAAAAATTAAAAACATGGCAGGATCAGCATGTGATCAAAGTCATTACCGGAATTCGACGCTGCGGAAAATCAACCCTGTTGGAATTGTTTCAACAGCAGTTAATTCAGGAGGGAGTTGAAAAAAAACGAATTATTTCTTTGAATTTTGAAGATCTGAAAAATGAGGATTTGTTAGATTATCGGAAACTGTATCGATATCTCTATTCCGGTCTTGATCAAAATCAAATGACCTATATATTCCTTGATGAAATACAACTTGTACCTGATTTTCAAAAAGCTGTAGACAGCCTCTATATCCAAAATAATGTAGATCTTTATATTACAGGTTCAAATGCATGGCTTCTTTCGGGTGAGCTTGCGACATTATTATCCGGACGCTATATTGAAATCAATATGCTTCCATTGTCTTTTGCTGACTATTATCATAGGTATTCAAATCAGGCGAAAGACGAAGCTTTTACTGAATATATGCGTTGGGGTGGATTCCCTTTTCTTGTCTTATCCGAACAGCCGGAAAAATTAGCAGAGGATTATCTTGAAGGTATTTATAATACGATCCTTGTAAAAGATATTGAGCTTCGTCAAAAAAAGCGTGAAACAGATCCGAATAAGCGGAAAATCAATGACATTCCATTGTTAAAAAACATAGCGAAATTCCTTGCCAATTCAATAGGAAATCCAATATCAGACAAGAAAGCTTCTGATTTTATTATTTCAACAGGCAGAAAAATCTCTCAAAATACAGTAAGTGATTATATTGACGCATTAATTGAGCCTTATGTTTTTTATCCGGCGGACCGGTTTGATGTGATTGGAAAACAGCTGCTAAAGAGCAACCGAAAACTATATATCGCTGATCCCGGCCTGCGCAATCACATTGTACCTCGATCCGGTTATGATCTGGGTTTTGTTTTGGAAAATATTGTTTTTCTTGAGCTAAGACGACGCGGGTATCAGGTAAATATCGGAAAAATCGGGGAACTGGAAATAGATTTTATTGCTCAGAAGAAATCTGTTTTGAATTATTTTCAGGTTACTGCTTCTATGACCGAAAAAAGCACATTCGACCGGGAAATGGCTTCCTTATTGGCCGTCAGGGATAATTATCCTAAAACGATTCTGACGTTGGACCGGTTAACGTCCGGAAATTATGATGGCATTGTTGTTGAAAATGCTGTTGACTGGCTTCTTGGGGATTGTAACCTTTAGAAACACTGAATAATCCAGCATGCCTCCAATACATCGTGATAAATGGATTTAGAAACTTGCACACATAGTGCAGTCTTTTTGTGTCGGCTGCGCGGCAACAAAAAGGCAGACCTTGGTGTGCTTTAAATAATAAACTGCCGTGGATTTTGATGTCCACGGCAGATGTATTATAGAGAGTTTTTGGAATTTTCGCCTGGAAAAATCAGTCTCTTGACTTCATTTTCAGAAACGGCGGAATATCCAGCTTTTCTTTCTTTGAGCGACCGCCAAAGAGGTTTGTTGATGTATTTGTTTTTTCTTCCGGTTCCTTCATCGGACTGGCATAGGTCGGTTCCGGAACGGGATCACGATAAACCTGACGCGGCTGGGTATTGACAACCGGGCGGTTTAGGGGCATGGTTTTGTCCTGCTGCGGGATCCGCATAACATCTTCCGCATCCGGATAACCTGTGGCAACCACGGTGATGCGGATTTGATCCTGCAGGGACGGGTCAACGACAGCACCAAAGATGAGGTTGACGTCTTTGTCAGCAGATTCACGGATGATGGCAGCGGCTTCATTGACTTCATACAGGGTCATATCTTCACCGCCGGTGACGTTGAACAGAATACCGCGGGCACCGGTGATCGCAACATCCAGCAGGTCATTGTTGATGGCCTTTTCAGCAGCCTTGCGGGCACGGTCATCACCTTCACCGACACCAATCGCCATAAGCGCAGCGCCGCCTTCAGACATGATGGAACGGACATCCGCAAAGTCCAGGTTGATGAGACCCGGGATGGTGATCAATTCGGAAATACCCTGAATACCCTGACGCAGGACATCATCGGCCTGACTGAAGGCAGATTTCATGGTGACTTTTTTGTCCACGATCTGCAACAGACGGTCATTCGGGATAACAATCAGTGTATCGGCATTTTTCTTGAGATTGTCGATACCTGAAAGAGCCGCTTTCATGCGTTTCGGACCTTCAAAGCTGAAAGGCTTGGTGACAACGCCGATGGTGAGGGCGCCGACTTCACGGCAGATTTCCGCAACGATCGGAGCAGCACCGGTCCCGGTACCGCCGCCCATACCGGCAGTGATGAACACCATATCCGCACCCATCAGGGATTCGCGCAGTTCATCACGGGATTCTTCAGCCGCGGTGCGGCCAACTTCAGGATTCCCACCGGCACCAAGACCGCGTGTGGATTTCTCTCCGATCCTTACGCGTGTACCGGCTTTTGAGGCAATCAAAGCCTGGGAGTCTGTGTTTACAGCAATAAATTCAAGGCCTTGCATGCCTTCATCTATCATACGATTGACAGCATTGCAGCCGGCGCCGCCGACTCCAATGACTTTGATACGGGCACCACTCTCTCCAAAGTTTTCCATATCTCTCTCCTAAGTTCTAACCAATAGACTTATTTTACCTTAAATATTTAAGTTTCGCAATTATTTTACTCTTTTTGTTATAGCTTAAATTTTTAAGGATAATGTTTCTCATAAAACCTTCTGATTGTATCTTAAAAATTCATTTAAGCCATTGAGGCGTGCAGTCCTGATGTGCCGGCTTAGCAGCAGCATCAGAGCAGACCTCGTTGTACTATACACGGCAGCATCAGGGCAGCAGCATACGCAGAAACCGCTTGATTTTTTCTCCTGTTGTCACAATTGTTTTGCCTTTTGCAGTTTCTTCCGGTGAGCTTTCCTGTACCAGCATGCTCCAATACAAAAGACCGACAGCAGTAGAATAAGCCGGGCTGTTCAACTGGTCGATCATTCCGGTCATTTTCTCCGGTTTGGCGATTCTGACAGGCATGCCGAGAACATCCGATCCCAATTTATCAATACCCGGGAGCAGTGCGGTTCCGCCTGTCAGAACCATCCCTGCCGGCAGCAGATTATCATACCCGGAGCGTTTGATTTCCTGCATGATCAGCTGGAACAGTTCCTCCGTCCGCATATTGATTACGTTGGCAAGCTCTTTTCGGCTGAATTTCGCTGCTTCATCTTTGCCAAAGGTTCTGCAATAGAAATACTCATCCGAATCCACATATTGAGGCAGCGCGCTTCCATGCATCCTTTTCACTTCTTCTGCCTGTGCAAACGGAAGATGAAAAGCCTGCGCGATATCTGTGGTAATGTGATTCCCTCCAACGGCAATGACATTGGTATGCCAGATGTCATTATTGATAAACAGTGCTAAATCTGTTGTTCCACCTCCTATATCACAAATAATAACGCCCATTTGTTTTTCAATATCTGTTAATAATACCGATGCATCAGCGAGTGAATTGAGCACAAACTGGCTCACATCAACCTCCGCTGTCATAATACACTGTCTAAGGTTTTCGATCGACAGTTCATCGCCTGTAATAATATGAGCTTCAACATCAAGCCGGTTGGCATACATTCCTTTTGGGTTACGGATCCCTTCAATGCCATCCACACTGAAAGTTCTCTGAACGGTATGGAGGATCATCCGGTCATTTGGAATTGAAATCGCTTTTACTGATTCCAGAACACGAGTGACATCTTCTTTGCTGATCACTTTACCGACAATACCGACCGTCGCTTTGTTATTGATGGAAGAAATATGTGAACCGGCAATGCTGACGATAGCATTATCGATTTGCATTCCTGATGCCCGTTCAGCCTTTTTTATGGACAGTGCGATAGAATTGGCTGCCAGAGGAATATCGATCACCATTCCTTTCCTGATTCCCTGTGTCGGTTCGATCCCTACACCTAAAATCCGTACGTTATTTTCATCCTCGACTTGTGCTGTCAAAGTACAAATTTTTGTTGTGCCAACGTCAATAGCAGTAATAATCGCATCTTTTTCCATACTTAATTCTCCAAAAAACGGTAATAAGGAGCGTCCTTGAATTCCAGGCTCACCATAACCGGCTGGATCTCATTTTTATGAAAATATTCGGTTAAACTTTCCTGCATTCTCAGTTTTTCCTCCATATCGTTGTCATTTTTTCCAAAGAATACCCGCCATTCTTCATCTGTATCCCAGCCAAAACCATTTTTGAATGTGTAAATCAACGGTTTCCCTTCCGGTACGTATTTCCCCATCGTCATGATTGTTTTCAATACATCCTGACTGAAATAAAGCGGAAGGTCCCGATCCTGCTGACTGGGTGCGCCTGGATAAGAATCCGCATATACGTGGATTGTTTCTTCACGGGAAATACTTTCTGTCAAAACCAATCCGTCTTTGTCGATCCAGAATTTACTTCCACCGAAATCCCATTCAACTATGGGAATACGCTCGGTAAGGGATATTGTCATTTCAGCGGGAAAATCGATAGTAACTTCCGCGTCATAGATTTCCTGGTAGTGCCGCAAAAGGGTGTTCCGGACATTATTCGGGTTTACGGCGAACACCGGTTTCCCTTTTGCCCCGGTGAAATAAATGATTTCATCTTTGTTGACATTGTTCATGCCGGTGATGTGGATGTCGGAAAACCGAAATTGAGGCAAAAAGGCGTATCCCGCTGCCATTAAGCCAAAAATCAGACTGAAAATACCAGAAAACCAGCGGCCATTGCTTTCTTTTCTGGCTTTTTGACTTTCTTCAAGATAAGCTTCCGTTTTGCGGTTGTAGGTATTGATAGACTGCAGCGTAACCGGTATTGGATTTTTAGAGGCTTCCTGTTCCTCTCTTCGGGCACGCATTCGCTGTACGAGTTTCTCATTTACCTTGCTGTCTTTTTTTTCGCTCATTTCAATTCAAATCCCAGCATCTCAATTTCAGGTTCCAGCAGAACCCGAAACTGTTCAAAAACGGTTTTCTGCACATGAACCACCAGACGATGATAGTCCGTACTTGTCACCCCTTTCTCAGTGGTGATAAAATTGGCGTGTTTCATGCTGACCTGTGCCTTGCCGATTGTGAATCCTTTCAGTCCGGCTGCCTGGATCAGTTTCCCGGCAGATTCACCTTCCGGATTTTTAAATACAGACCCCAGACTGTGCTGATCAATGGGCTGCGTGTTCCGCCGCGTTTCTTTGTATGTTTCTCCTTTGGCTGAAATCTGTTCTTTCAGTCCTTTTTCAAGGTGAAAAACAGCTTTCAGCAAAATATTTTTATTGGACTGATGCTTCATGGCGCTGGAACGGTAAGCAAAATTCATATCAGCATTGTCAATGGTTCTGACCGACCCATTTTCATCGATCACCGTTCCGGATGAAAATATTTGCGAGATTTCCGCGCCAAAAGCCCCGGCGTTACCACAGACAGCTCCGCCGATGGTTCCGGGAAGCCCAGCTGCCCATTCCAGACCGCTGATTCCATTTTCAATGCAGTATCTCACTGCTCCGGCCATGGATGCTCCTGAGTCTGCTTCCAAAAGAATGCTGCCATCGTTTTGTATGGTATGCGATATAGATCCTTTTCTGTTCAGGAAAACAATACTGTCAAAACCCTCATCACTGATGAGGATGTTCGTCATCCCTCCCAGTACTTTATAAGGAACAGACTCCCGTATGCAGCATTGCACCAGGTTTTTCAGCATTTCACCATCTTCAATGCGGAACAGTCCTGCACAGGGTCCACCGCAAAGTGAAAAAGCGTACCCACTGAGCGGTTCCGCGGGAGAGAATGCATTTTCATATGGTGAAAACAGAGACGGTTTCAAATTACGCATGTTTCAGTCTCTCCAGTGCCATTGGTGCGGCTTTGTTGGCGTCTCCTGCAGATAGCGTTACCACTACATCACCTTTTTTCAAATGTTCCACCAGATAATCGGCCACATCTTCATTCCCGGACAAATGATGTACGGAAGGGTGTTGAACGGCTCGCATGACATCTTCAATACCGAAATCGCTAAAGCTTTCCCGTGCCGCGTAAATATCTGTGATGATCAAATCGTCCGCGTCGGAAAAGGATGCAGCGAACTCATCCAACAGAGATTTTGTGCGGCTGTAAGTATGCGGCTGCCAGATGGCGCGAATGGTGCGGTTCGGAAAATATTCCCGGGCAGCTTTCAGTGTGGCGCGGATTTCTGTCGGGTGATGGGCGTAGTCGTCAATGATCCTGATATCATTCCATTCATCCACCTGTTCAAATCGGCGGCTGATGCCGTGAAATGTACCGAGTGCCTTTGCGGCAGCTTCCAAATCAAGTCCGTTGACTGCGCACAAGCTCAGCACCAGCAGTGCGTTTGACACATTATGTTTCCCGGGAATGTTCAGCGAAACGGATACTTCATTTGTTCCCCCGCAAAATGTAAATGAATAGCAGCCGTTAGATTGGATACTCAGATTTTTGGCAGTGAAATCACATTCGGAATCAATCCCATAACGGAAAACTTTCCGGCCTTCCGGCAGTCGGAGTAATTTCTGGTTCGGGTCATCTGCATTTAAAAGGATAAATCCATCAGAGGTGGTGCGGCTCAGAAAATTCTGAAAAGCCTCCAGATAAATATCCATTGTCGGGAAACAGTCCGGATGGTCATATTCCACTTTCGTCAGACAGGCGGCATACGGAGAAAGTCCGAGAAACATGTTGTCATATTCATCTGCTTCAATTACAAACCGGTCGCTTTTCCCGGCTGAAGCAATTTTTCCCAGGTCCTTCAGGCTGGATCCCACGATAAATCCCGGTTCCTGACCGAGTTCTGTCAACACCAGCGTCACCATGGATGTGGTGGTGCTTTTCCCGTGAGAGCCGGCAATGGCAATTGTCCGTTTGCCTTCCAGCATATGGCTGAGGAATTCCCTTCGTTTGAGTGTTGGAATATTGCGTTTCCGTGCTTCTGTAAGTTCCGGATTGCCGTCATGGATCGCAGAAGAATAAAACACGAGGTCCGGGTCTTTTATGTTCTCTGCGGATTGCGGAATCATCACTGAGATCCCGCGTTTCGTCAGATATTGCGTATAGACAGAAGCGGAGCGATCGGAACCGCTGACTGATGCTCCCATCTCTTTGAGAACAACAGCAATCGGAGCCATTCCGGTTCCGCCGATTCCGATAATGTGTATTTTCATTTCACTCAGTTGTTTCATCCGTAACCCCAATATTTCCCATCTAATCTGATTTTAGTCTGCAGGAATGGGGAAAGTCCCATAAAGGACAGTCCCCGGAAATTCCCTTGATGAAGGCCTCAATATTTATTTTATCGCCGCTGTTTGAATTATTTCCAGAATTTGTTTTGCCGCATCCGGTTTTGCCAGACTTTTCATCGCGGCTTTCATCGAAGCCAGTTTTTCCGGATGGTCCAGAAGGTCTGTGACAACAGGAACCATCTGTGTCGGCAAATCTTCATCTTTTACCATCAGCGCGGCATTCTGGGATACCAGATAATCCGCGTTAGTCTTTTGATACCGCCAGGCATAAGGATAAGGGACGAGAATCGCCGGTACGCCGAAGAGCGGAAATTCTCCTAATGTCGAAGCACCCGCACGGGAGATAATCAGATCCGCTGCTGAAAAAGCGGCTCCCATTTCCTCATGGAGATATGGAAAAATCTTATATTTTTTCTTATCTTCTTCCGGAAGAGCTTTATAAAATGCGTTCATATCTTCCCAGTCAGTACTCCCGGTGATATGAATGATCTGACAGCGTCTGAGCATTTCGGAAAGGTTTTTTTGCAGCGCCTGATTGATGGAGCGGGCGCCTTTTGAACCGCCAAAGACAAACAATACCGGTTCATTTTCATTCAGTCCGAAAACCTTCAGTGCCTCAGTCCTGTCCCATCGCTGTATGTCTTTGCGGGTGGGATATCCCGTGATCCTGATTTTACCTTTGTCTTTGAAATTCTTAACAGAATCTTCACATACCACGGTAATGATATCCGCGTTTTTACTGAGCTGTTCCAGTGCCATACCCGGTTCAATATCCGGGACAAACAAAACAGATGGTATATTCTTTCCTGCCATTGCCACCGGAAAACCGACATAGCCTCCGGTAAAGAACATCACGTCCGGAGCAAATTCCCGGATGATTGCTTTGGCGGAAAAATACCCTTTGGCAAGCTTAGCGATTCGTTTCGGGAGGGTGAGCACGTTGACGCCGTGCAGACCGGCAGCGGAAATTCCGCGGTATTTGATCCCCGCGCGTTTTACCAGATCTGCTTCAATCCCGTCATCGGAACCGACCCAGAGCACTTCAATATCGTTATTCGTTTCTGCCTGAAGAACTGCCAGAGCGGGATACACGCCACCCCCAGTTCCCCCCGCGCATATTAATAATCGCATCAGGTTCGTTCCTCCCTTTCTTTGCATTTTCAATAGCCGAAACCCGGGAAATATTCAGCAGAATGCCAAGACATCCCATGGTACAGAGCATGCTGGTTCCGCCCAGACTGATGAGCGGCAGGGCGTTTCCCGCGAAAGGCATGATGTTGAGCATAACGCAGATGTTCAGCGCCGCTTCCATAAAGACCCATAATGTGATCCCGGCGGAAAGTGTTTTTCCGAAAATGTCCGGCGCTTTTTTGAAAATTTCATACCCGCGCCATAAAATGCAGGTATATAGGCCAATCACAAAAATTCCGCCAACCAGGCCTGTTTCTTCCAGAATGACCGCAAAAATACTGTCAGTCCAGGCAAAGGGAAGTCCGGTCAGCTTCGATTTGCCTTTCCCGATTCCGACACCGAAAATGCCGCCGTTGATAATGGCATTATATGCTCTGCGGATGTGATAAGATGCGCCGGTCGGGTTGACCAGACCCGCGAAATACTCTTCCAGACGGGTACCGACTTTATCGAAAAATAAATAACCGCCGGCTGCGAAAATGAGCAGCAGGAAAATGATAATGCCGATGTGTTTCATGTTACCGCCGGAGATGAACAGCATAACGCCGCCCAGGACCGCAATCGTCAGCGCCGCACTGATGTCTGGCTGCATAAAAACCAGAAGTGTCGGCAGACCGATGACAATCAAGGCGGGAAAGGTACCTTTGGCGAATGAATTCAGGTTTTCCCGGTGACTGCTCAAAAAAGAGGCCAGATATAAAATAACCGCCACTTTCGCGACTTCCGAAGGCTGAATGGAACCGGTATTTGTCAGCGTTCGGGTGTAACCGGTTTGAGATCCGATGTTCCTCACATCTACAAGCAGGATTACCAGAATTCCGAGGGTCGCCAGCATGATCCATTGTGTGATGTATTGCAGCTTGTGATAATCAAGCATAGCAGCTGCGGTCAATACCACAATACCGAGCAGTACCCAGCGCATCTGACGGAACAGGATATATGTTCCTGAGTCATATGCTTCCAGTGAATATTTCCAGCTTGCGGAATAAAGCATCAGCAATCCAAACACCAGCAGCAAGACGATGGAGATCACGAGCGGAACATCGATCAGCAGCTGCGTCGAAACGCGGACGCCTTTCATTCTTTTTCCGATTATTCCAGTGCTTTCACCCATTCTGTAAACCTGTCGCCCCTTTCTTCAAAATTAACAAACGCGTCATAGCTGGTACCGCCTGGAGAAAGGAGAACGACATCCCCTTCTCTGCATTTTTCAGCGGCGGCTTTGACTGCGTCTTCCAGTAAATCGCAGCGGATCACCTCCGGACCATCCGGTGTTTTGGCTTTTTCCAGTGCGGATTCAATTAATCCGGCTGCTTCTCCGAACAGCACAACACAATGTGCTTTTTTCTGCAGTTCCGCGGCAAGGTCTTCCCAGGGCAGTTTTTTGTCTCTGCCGCCCAGCAGCAGAACCATTGGCTCATGAAAGCTGTGCAGCGCGGCCATGGTTCGTTCCGGTGCGGTGGCAATTGAGTCATTGTACCAATTCGCTCCGTGATAGGTTCGAACCCATTGAAGACGGTGCGGTACACCGTTGAATCCGTCAACGCCTGCCCGTTGAGCCTCAACCGGAAAACCGGCTGCCGCGGCAATGGCACAGGCTGCCATCACGTTGCACACGTTATGCCTTCCGCGCAGACGGATCAGACTCGTGTTCATGATCTCCTGGTCTTTGCCATGTTCCCGGTAAATGATTCGGTCATCTTTCAAATATACGGCTCTTTCTTCTGCTTTGTCAGGTTCCTCAAATCCGAAGCTGACAAGATCACCGCGGATCAAATGGCGCTGTTCCCAGGCCAGTTCATTTTCGCGGAATAAAACGGCTGTATCCTGTGCTCCCTGATAGCGGAGAATATTCACCTTGGCTGCTGTGTAATTTTCCATCGTCTCATGCCGGTCGAGATGGTTCGGTGTAATGTTGAGAATTGCCCCCACGTGCGGGCTGTTTTTCACCAGTTCGAGCTGGAAACTGGAGAGTTCCAGAACAACAATATCATCCGGCTGAATGTCATCGATAAATGACATCAGGGCAAAGCCGATATTACCGCCAACCCATACTTTCTGTCCGGGTTTTGCTGCCGCTTCTGCCATACGTCCGACGAGTGTGGTCGTGGTCGTTTTTCCGGAGGAACCGGTGATGGCGATGATCGGATTCTTTACCTCATGCAGGAAAATTGCCGCGTCGTTCCAGATTGGAATGTTCCGTTTCATCGCCTCCTGCAGGAAAGGTATGCGCAGATCTGCACCGGCAGTCACCAGCAGGACATCTGCCCGGTCCAGCAGGGAAAGCGGATGGTCTCCGCAGACCCATTCAGGAGAAATATCTGCGGCGGATTCTCTTGCTGCGGCTAATTGGTCAAAAGGCCGTTTGTCGGTTATGATCACTTTTGCTCCGTGATGTGCGGCATATTTGGCTAATGCCAGACCCTGCCGGGCGGCACCGAGTACAACGGCTGTTTTGTTTTCGAAATCAATCATAATGGCTGCTCTCCTACAAATTCGCTAATCCGACACCAAGCATGGCAAACAGCAGGCTGATCAGCCAGAATCGCTGAACTACCTGCATTTCAGACCAGCCGATTTCCTGAAAATGATGATGGATCGGCGCTACTTTGAACAGGCGTTTGCCGTGTGTTAATTTGAAATACCCTACCTGCAGGATCACGGAAATTGTTTCACTCAATGGGATGATGGCAATCAGCGGAAGAACCAGCCAATGGCGTGAGATCAATGCAACAACAGCCAGTGTCGCGCCTAATGACAAGGAGCCTGCATCGCCCATGAACATCATCGCGGGATTGACGTTAAACCACAGAAAACCAAACAGAGACCCAACCAGAATAAAGCAGAATCGGCTCAGATAAATCTGACCTTCTGCTAAAGCGATAATCCCATAGGCTGCAAATGCGGTTGCACAAATCAGCCCTGCCAAACCGTCCATTCCGTCGGTCAGGTTGACTGCGTTGGAGGTTGCCACGATCAGGAAAATCGCGATGGGATAAAACATGAAACCAACATCGATCGGAATGTCGGACATGGGCCATATCAATTCCGAGATGTGCAGATAGTTTTTGATCACATAGGCAAAAAACACGCTCAGGATAATCTGCAGCAGCATTTTCATCTTTGCGCTCATGCCGATTCCCCGTCTGGCTCCGCGGATTCCTTCCCAGTCATCAATGGCACCGACAATGGAAAATAACACCAGCGCCATCATCGGGATAATATAGGACTGTCCGATCAGGACAACCCCAAACATGTTTGCCGCGTTGAGCAGCAGGTTGATAAGGACGGTGGGAAAGATAAACAGGAACCCACCCATCGTCGGGGTTCCCATTTTCGTAAACTGTACCGCGGGCCCTTCCGCGCGGATGAGTTTCCCGATTTTGAGCCTGCGCAGCAGATAAAGGAAGGGCTGGCCCCAAATGAGTGTCAGCAAAAAACTGAGACCGGCTATTGCGAGTGTTGTGGTAGTCCCGTTCATTTCTTTTCCTCCAGTTTGCTGACAACATGGGCCATATTCATACTGAGTGAACCTTTCACCAACAATACTTCATCTTTTGACGAGGGATGGTTTATCAGGTAGTCAGCGGCTTCGGCTGATGTGGCAAACCATTGGATCGATTCGGGATTCATACCATTTTCTATCGCCGTGTCAACTGTTATTTTCATGGCCGGACCAACCGCAATCAGTTTGTCGCAAATCTGAGCTGCCTTTTCGCCGATCATACGGTGGCCTTTTTGTTCATATTGTCCCAATTCTTTCATGTCCCCGAGAACTGCGGTTTTCCTGCCGTTTACTTCACTCAAAAGGCTTAGTGCCGCGGCAGTTGATTCTGGTGAGGCATTGTAGGAATCGTCGATCAGCATACTTCCGGAAAATGTCCGTGTAAGGCGCAGACGAAGTTGATTGTGACTGCCGCGGAGACGTTCTGTGATCTCGTCCCAGGAAAGGCCTTTTACCAGCCCGAAGGCTGTTCCGCGTAAAGCGGTCATCACTGACTGGCGGCCGATCCATGGCAGATGGATGGGGTGTTTTTGCCCTTTGTGAATGAGCGTGAAGTCAATGCCTTCCAGTCCTTTGCTGTTGATGTCGATGGCGTAAAGATCAGCAGCCGGGTCTGTTCCATAATAAAATATGTTCGCTTTTGTCAGATCAGCCATGGGACGGACATACGGGTCGTCATAATTCAATATAGCTGTTCCGTCATCCGGTAATGCCCGGATCAGTTCGCTTTTTCCCTGAGCGATTACTTCCATGGAGCCGGCCCTGGAGGCATGAACCATGCCGACGTTGGTGATAATGCCGACGGACGGTTTCGCGATTTGGCATAGCTGATCAATTTCTCCGGGAACATAAAACCCCATTTCCAGAATTGCCTGTTCCGTGTTTTCGTCGGCGCGGAGCAGCGTCATCGGGAGTCCGATTTCATTGTTTTTGTTGCCAAGGGTTTTCAGGGTTCGGTAATGATCGGAAATAACATCGTACATCAGTTCTTTTGTCGTCGTTTTCCCGACAGATCCTGTAATTCCGGTCACTTCCATCTTTGGCAGCTGCGTACGATGGAAAGCGGCAATCTTTTGCAGGGCTGCGATTGTGTTTTCTACACGGATGCAGACAGGCTTTTCAACGTTTGTTGTGCCGGATTTGATTGTATCCGCCGCGGGTCCTTCCCGCAGATCAACAAAAATATAGTCTCCCTCTATCTCTTCCTGAATCAGCGCTGCACGGGCTCCGTTTGCAAACGCGGATGAAACAAATTTATGGCCGTCTGTATTCTCTCCCGGTATGGCGATGAAAAGCGTGCCGGCAGCAGAGAGACGGGAATCGACCACAGCTTCTGTGAAGAGCTGATCTGATTCAAAGAGATTTTTTCCGGTAAATGCCCGGGTGATTTCGTTTAGTGTGAACATTTGATTTCCTTTCCGGCACGTTTACCAGTAATAATAATAGTCATCTTCCGGTTCTTCCGTCGGGCAGACATTTGTGTATAAACATTGCCGTGTTCGGTCATCCGGAAGACGTAAGTAAGGATAAATATCCAGAATAATATCAGAAAAAAGCGGTGCTGAAACCTGAGATCCCCAAATACTGCCTTTTCTTGGTTCCTGTACCCATACATAGGCGATAAATTGAGGATTATCTACCGGTCCCCATCCTACAAAAGATGCATTTGCCGTTTCTGAAACATACCCTAAACCTTCGATAGCGATTTCACCGGTTCCGGTTTTCCCGGCAAACTTTATTTTCTCAAGTAATTCTTCCGTGAGTAGGTCTTCAACTTCAATTGAAATTGAGGTCGCAAGCATATCTGTTACTGTTCGGGCAGTCTCAGCACTGACAGGTCTGCCGATTTCTGTCGGAACGATTTTTTGTACCTGCCCGTTATAGCGGATTTCCCGGACAATATGCGGCTGCATGATCACACCGTTATTCGCTATAGCTGATATAGCACTGATCATCTGGATCGGCGTTGCCATCAGCCCTTGACCAAAAGAATTCGTTGAGAGACTGATTTGCGTCCATAAGGAGCTGCCCGGTTTGATTAATGGATAATAATCTTCTCCTGCCAGTTCAATATTGGTTGGCTTCCCAATTCTGAATTTATCGAGATATTCATAAAACTTCTCGGCCCCTACCAGATCTGTAATATAAGCCATACACGTGTTCAGTGAGTGCTGCATGCACCCGACCATGGTTTGAGGCCCCCAGGCGCTTTTATTCCAGTTCATAATGTCTGTTCCCATGACGGTATAAACACCGGTATCGTTATAAATAGTCGATGGTTTCACAACGCCTGCATCAATCGCAATTGCCATTGTCAGAACTTTAAACACAGAACCCGGTTCATATGGCTGCATTACAGCCGGGTTGAACTTGTTGTCTCTCGTGTAAACTTCGCCGGATTCCCAGTATTTGTTGAGGTCAATGCTCGGACTGGATGCCATGGCGAGAATTTCACCGGTTTTGGGATTTTCTACAATGACAGTAACACTTTTTGCCTCTGTACTTTCCAGAGTCTGTCTTATGTGGTCTTCACAAATCTCTTGTATTTTTCTGTCAATTGTCAGGACTACGGATGCGCCGTTGGGGAGGTCGGGAATCCGGTCGGGAACGTTTGGATCCAGCGAAAAGCGGTGCGAAATCGTTTTTGCCGACAGAATATCATCATAATACTGCTCAATTCCATACGCGGCTCCGTTGGCGGGGTTCCTGTAAGGGAAAAATCCGATAATATTATAAGCGAGGTTGTCATTGGGGTAGTAGCGGTGGATGTTCGGATAGGCGATGACCGCGTCCAAATCTTCCGGACGGTCGTTTTTGTTCAGATATTCTCTCGGCAGGCTGTTCTTTTTTTCCTGAAAAGCAGCGAGCTGGTCTTTGGTCGCGTCATTCATCAGTGTATATTCCACGTTCAGTCCCGGTACAAAGGGATAGTCGGCTGCCTTTTTTACGGTTTCCGGGTCCAGACCGAAAATGTTGGAGATATTGTCTGCGATAAACTGGGCATGTCCGTTGGATGCCTGCAGATTCAGGGCGATTGTATAAGTAACTGTATTCCCGGCAAGCAAATAACCCTGCCGGTCATAAATATTTCCTCTTTCGGAGCTGACTTCTACGGTCATATACTCATAATCTTCCTCAGTTTCCGCCTTCATTTGAATCGCGGCTTCGTCCAGCATCAGCATACAGATACGTGCTATCATGACGAACGACAGGACACTGAACGCTATCACCAGAAAACGAAAACGAGGTTCAATTTGTGACTTCATAACTTTCAATTCCTGTCGAAATTCTGTTGTACAGCCAATCTTGAAGCGATTGGGTATATTCCGGCTTGATGAGTGAGACAACTTCTGTCATGGAGGTTTCCTGAACGTGTTCTTCTGTGTTGATACCGGTTCCTGTATATCCGTCAATAATCACATAAGTGTATTGATCTTCGTCGTCAAAATCGATTTCGGTGAACCCTGCCCGGGCTGCTCTTTCCTGCATGGTTTTGTATGAGGTCAGGATTCCTTCGTCTGTTGTCAGGGCCGCAATGTTTCGTGAATATTCAGCTCGTTCTTCCTGCAGCGCCTGAATTTGCATATTAATATCCGTCATTCTCTCGGAAATGGAAAGGTAAACCAACGTAACACAGGCAGCGGCAAAGGTAAGGAGAAGGATCGTGATGATCCTCTGCATTTGTTTGCGCCATGGCGCAATGCGGTAGGCTGAAGGGTTGTTCGCTTTCATTTTTCCTCTGTTTCAGCGTTTGACCGCTGCCCGAAGTTTGGCACTTCGGGATCGGGTGTTGCACCGAATTTCATCTTCATCCGCGGTGATCGGATGCCGTGTCAGTTCTTTCAGGCTTGCTTTATGTCCACAGGTACAGATGAGCTGTTCGGGCGGGCACAGGCAGTCCTTTGATTCTTTTTTCAAAAAGTTCTTTACAATTCTGTCTTCCAATGAATGGAAGGAGATCACTAACAGTCTGCCGCCGGGTTTCAATGACTTCACCGCTGCCGGGAGGACTGCTTCCACCGCGTCCAGTTCACCATTGACTGCGATACGGATCGCCTGGAAAGATCTTGTCGCCGGATGGATCTTTTCCCGTCCGGAACCAACGGCATCCCGGATGACAGCCTCCAGCTGCCCGGTGGTATTAATACGTGTATTCTTTCTTTCAGCGCAAATCATCGCTGCGATTTGACGGCTCTTCCGTTCTTCCCCATATTTCCAAAGAATCTCAGCGAGATCTTCTTCCGGCCATTCATTCACGATATCGGCCGCGGTCAGTGTCTGTTCCGGTGAAAAACGCATATCCAGCGGACCGTCCTGCAGAAAGGAAAATCCCCGTTCCTGCCGGTCCAGCTGCATGGAAGAAACACCCAGGTCCACGATGAAACCGTCCAGACTGTTTTCTTCGGTATAGTTCCCCAGATTGACGTAAGAATCATGAATGATCCTCACTCTGTCACCGTAGGATTTCAGCCGTTCTGTGGCAATGGCAATGGCTGTCGGATCCAGGTCGAAAGCCAGGAGCTTACCGTCAGGCTCGCTTGCCTTCAAAATGGCTTCACTGTGGCCGCCGGCTCCAAGCGTACCGTCGGCATAGGAACCGCCGGGCTGCGGGTCCATCAGCGCCATGCATTGCTCAAGCATGACCGGAATGTGAGAGCTGTAAAGGGACGTGTCAATCATTACCTCTCCACCGGCGCATTCATCAGCTTTGCGAAATTTACGGTCATTGCTGCATCATGAAATGCTTCTGCTTCCGCTTTCTTCCAACCTTCGGAAGTCCAGATTTCAATGTAATCATTGGAACCGGCAAAGACCACTTTTTCAAACGCTTCCGGTGAGAGTTCTTCCCGTAGGTAGGGAGGAATCAGGAAGCGCCCGTTGGCATCGATTTCAATAAATTCAGCTTTGTTGAACATTCTGCGGCGGTAAATCCGTGCGGTTGGGTCGGCAAGGCTAAGTTTGCTGATTTCGTCTGCCATAGCTTTGAAATGAGCCGTGGAATAAATCACCAGGTTTTTGTCGATACCAACGGAAAGGTAAGCCTCTCCTCCCAGCTCCGCGCGAAAACGGGCCGGCATAGAGGTTCTGCCTTTTTTGTCGATGGTATGTTCGTAGATCCCGGTAAACATCTCTCTCCTCAGGTCTGTGGTATAAATGGGAAAAAATGGGAATTTATACCACTTTATCCCTAATTATAATAATTTTAGAGAATTTAGCAAGATGTAATTTGGGAATTAGATGAATTAAATTTTCAGACGTTTTATAGATTTCGTGCAATGATGTATTGTTGCGTGCAGAACAGACAAAATAGAGTATAATAAATGTAAGGAATGCTTACATAAAAGGAGGTTTATATGTCTGTTGATGTTCTTACTGTTTCCTCAAAGGGGCAGCTGGTACTGCCCGCGTCCATGCGCAAGAGCCTCTCTATTGATTCAGGTACTAAACTGGCTGCGTATGCATCGGATGACTTTATTATGCTGAAGGTGCTTCGCCTTCCCACATCTGATGATTTCAAAGCAAAACTGGATGAGGCACAGTCTTGGGCTGCTTCAGTGGGCTATAAAGAAGATGACGTGAATGATATCATCAAATCTGTCAGAGCGAAAAGACGCAAATGAACATTGTTATAGATACAAATGTAGTGATTTCCGGTACGTTCTTTGGCGGATTCCCGCGCAAGGTGCTTGAGGCTGTGGTTGATAAGAAACTGAGCGCATATGCCACAGCGGAAATCGTTGATGAATATTCAGAAATTGTGCGTGAAATGATTGACCGAAAACAGGGCCATTTGACCATTGCTGTATTGACACAGTTTGTTCATAATCTGCACCTTGTGGAACCTGTTACTTCTGTTGAAGTATCTCGTGATCCCGATGATGATAAATTTATTGGATGTGCTATCGATTCAAAGTCCTATTACATAGTGAGCGGTGATAAAGATTTACTGGTACTTGAAAAATATGAAGGTATTGAAATCATTACAGCCGTTGATTTCTGTAAAAGATTCCTTCTGTAAGTATTTATCATCAGTGGTACCAGAGCAACATTTATACAGAATCAATTTTTAAATTTTTCGTTTGGGCATGCGGATGGAGAGGCAGCTCAGTCCGCCGTCCTGCTTTTCGATTTCTGACATTGGAGTGGTGACGACGTCGAAGCCTGCTTTGGTCAGTTTCCGCTGCAGTTTTGGGAAGCCTTCCGGCATGATGACTTTGTCCTTGATGCGGACACAATTGGCCGCATAGGCTTCTTCCTGAGAGGTTACGATAACTTTATAAGATGAAAGCGCCTTCAGTTTTTTGAATGCCGGACAACACACGACCGTGTTATTCCCGATATAGCACATACCGGTGGTGAGGTGAAGGATCTCGATGCCGCGGATATCGCAAAAGTCGGAAGTGAAGCCGTACTTACTCGCGATGTCAGCAAACTGACGGGCACCTTCCTCATTGGTTCGGGAAGAAATACCGATAAAAAAGTGATTTTCAGCGCGGCAGATGTCGCCGCCTTCGAGCGTCCCGGGCGCTTTGATCTCCTCGATCTGTCCGTTGTAGAACACCTCGATAATTGGACGCAGTCTCACTTCTTCTCCCTGACGGGATGGACGGCAGAACGAAGGAATGACAGCCATGCGGTCGGTGACGATGGCTTCGTCTTCCGTGAAACAGGAGTCGGGATAGTCGTTATCCGGACGCAGCACGACCACTTCCACGCCGCAGCGGCGCAGGGTGTTCACATACTGCTGATGCTGACGGACAGCCAGATCGATGTCCGGTTTCCCCAGCAGCCCATGGGTCAATCCGTTGGCAAAAGTTCCACAGGGCGGACGGGTGATGGCTTTGTCGTAATCAAACATTATCTCACTCCTTACTTGTATCTGTTCAGTACCGAGTCATTACAGCCTGTTCTGCTGACTCAATTCTGAGTCAACGAAAACAGGTCACTTTGGTTCTTGTTGTGTTTTCCTGCTAATTGTATCAATAAATATACTTTCCAGAGAAAGCGCCGCTGTGTCACGGTTGAATTTTTCCCGGATCGCGGTGCGTCCGTTTTCTCCCATTTCCCGGCATCTTTCCGGATCACCGGCCAGCTTCAGGACAGCATCCGCCAGCGACTGCGGATTGCCGGGCTCGGCAAAAACACCGGCTTGATTCTCTTCCACGACCTCGCGGATCACGCCGTCGATCTGGCAGATCACCGGATCCCCGCAGGCCATGATGTCGAACACTTTGTTGGGATAAGTCGTCTTGAACATATCCAGCTTTTTCAGGATTGCCAGACCGGCGTTCTCAGCAGCCATCACGGAAGCGATGTGATCCTTGGGCACCGGCGGGACGAACAGAACGTTCTTCAGCTTCTTTTTCGAACAGATTTGTTCCAGCCGCGGTTTGTCCTTTCCGTCGCCGACAAAAACAAAGCGGATATGCTCATGATGGCGCAGCAGCTCAGCCGCATTCAGTGCTGTTTCCAGGTCATTGGCCGGTCCGTGGGCGCCGCTGTACATCACGATAAAATCGTCACCCAGACCGTGTTGATCACGGAAAGACTTGCCGTCCGCATTGCTGAACATCTCAATATCTGCGCCGTTCGGAACCAAATCAGGGGTTTTGCCGCAGATATTCCGGATGTAGGGAATAAAGCCAGGAGAATTGACGATGATGCGGTCCGCGTGGTTGTAAAGGAATTTTTCCAGCCATTGCGACATGCGGATCAATGTCGGGTTTTGCAGAGCACCCATGGCAATGGCGAATTCCGGCCAGAGGTCACGGATTTCCAGCACCAAGGGCTTCCGTTTGCAGCGGGCGCTGAGCCATGCGGTCCAGCCCTGGAAAAGGTTCGGCGAGGTTCCCCAGACGAGATCCACATCCTTTACGTTCAATGCGCATAGGAAAGAAGAAAACATGAAGGAGAAGAAGGCCAGAACGCGGGGAACGAATCCCTTATGCATTCCCGCACTGGTCCAGCAGTAACGGATTTCGATGTTTTTTGCCCATTGTTCTTTTTTCCAAAGAAAATGTCCGCTCAGATTGCTTTCACCGCTTAAATAACTCACCGGACTTGTGATGATGGTGATGCGGTGTCCGCGGTCCGCCAGCCGCCGTGCAAATTCAATATGCCGGGTCCCGCCGGCTTCTCCTGTGGTGACAAATGCCTGATGGATCAGTAAAATATGCATGGTTTGATTTACCCGGCTCCCAGTGTGGTGATCAATGTATCAAAATGGAATGGTGCGGTTCCACGGCAGGTGACGATAATCGAAAGCGCCGGTTCCTTTTCATTATAGGTGGGTGAGTACCAGCCGCACCAGCGGTCCTCCAGATAGTCCTGCTTTTCAGTTTTTTCGCTGTCGTCAAAAATAGAATATCCTCCGCGTACGATGCGCAGCGTAAAGGGTGTGTCACTGCTGAACCCCATGCGGATACGGTCCAGAACCAGGATCCCCTTTTTGTACTTGAAAGATTGATTCGGCAGCAGCCAGTGGAAGCGGTAGAGATGCTCCTCTCCCTTGTTTTCTCCAATAGGGATCACATCATCCGTGACCGAAAATCCGTTTTCGATTGGACGGACGGTGCGGCGGTGCTTGAGGTTCAAACTGCTGAAGGCATTGTGTTCAGCGCTGATGTAGGCCTCATTGCGGGAAACGATTTTGGTTTCATCGGGGTCCAGCCACAGGAATTTTCCGGCATCTGTCATTGGTTCCTTGCGGTCAACCGTCATCACGTTGTGCGAGACCGCGTATTTGAGACGGTTATCCCAGCCTTCGATGCCGGAATAGCGGTAGGTTCCCGCGTCCATGAGTTCGTTGACGCCGTTGATCCACACTTCCAGATGCAGCCGGTCGTCGTGTGCGGGGCGTCCCCGGAATGGTTCCGAGAGCAGCAGCGCTTTGATCCGTCCTTTCCCGACGCTCAGCGGTCCCTCGTAAGCGGTGTCTGTGTCGCGTTCTGACTGGAAAAGCACGCGTTTCTGCACATCCAGCCACAGGCTTAATTCATCTCGCGGACCTTTCGGAAACAATTTGCGTCCGAGAAAAATCTGTCCGGCAGCCTGAATGGTCGGACTGTAGTCGTCGTAATCACTGCCGAAGGAAAACAGCAGACTGCCGTCATTGTGTCCGACATTGGAGCATTTCCCATTCTGCGGGTCGCAAAAGGCATACAGATAGCGCACTGTATTGCGCAGTTTGGGTATCAGTTTCCGCGGCCAGTCTTCGTTTTTGAGCCGCAGCAGCCGGTCAACCCAGATCACGAGCTGAAGCATCAGCCGGTGATAATTGGAGCTGTGCTGAATGTAACAGCCGTTTGGCGCGATCTGGTCATTCAACCCGCTGAAAAAATTCTTTTTTCCGGTTTTCCACCAGTGTTCGGAATCCTGCGCATGGGGAAGCACTGCCGCGGCGGTCATCAGGGCGGCGGCTTCACTCAGCAGGTGATTGTTCCGCTGAGATTTGGCATAAATCATGGTTTTGCTGATCCGTTTGGCGTGGGCCTGGATCGTTTGGGCGGTGAGGTCTGCGCGTTCCTGGACCAGTTCGCTGTGTTTGACAGAGGTCAAGTAGACATTGTCACTTTTCGGCATCTGCAAAAACAGACTTGCCGCGAATGCGATATTGATCAGCCGCAGTCCCACTTCCTGCGCAGATTCCCAGTTTTCACCAAGATTGACAGGGTTTTTCTGATTGAATTCGTCCAGTTTTTCCCAAAAACAAACTTCCGCCAGCCCGCTGTGTGTCAGCACTTCATTGCGCATCAACGCGTCGACCCAGCAGAAGCGTGCGCCTTCCCAGATCAATTTCAGATCCTGCACCGGGACTTTGTGGTCGGTTGCCCAGTGGCGGCTCCCGTTGACGGGATTCAGGTCCAGGGGAAAGCTCTTTTTGCTGCCGAAGGAGTGAAATTCGCCGCTGCTGATCGTATCTTTGTCTTTGAGAACTCTTTCGGTATCTGCGGTCAAAAAAGGACGCAGTTTTTCTTCATCCGGGATGGGCAGCGGTTTGAAATCACCATGAAGAATTTCTGAACGCAGCGGCCGGTGCGGCATGACGGCACGGTAGATCCCGCTTTTCAGCAGAAAGCGGTAACATCCGTTGCGCAAAACGGGCACGAATCCCAGATCCCGTACCGATTGGGCTGCCAGCTTCAGCGTGTTCATGCTTCTTTTTCTCCCGCGAGCAGTTCATCCAGGGAGGAAAGTGGCGGGATGCTGATTAGATCCTGCTGACGGATAGATTCGATGGCGCCGAAACAGGCCAGCATGCCGCTGAAAATTTCATCCGGGCTGATTGGTGCCGGTTTCCCGCCATGTGCCGCATCCAGAAAAGCATTCCAGGAGCCGGAATGACCTTTGTCCATGCGCAGCGCGGAACTGTCTTTTTTGTGTTCGCCATCTTTCCAGGTTTCCAGTGAACGGTAATCGGAAAGGATCCCGATCCGTCCGCCGCCGAAGACTTCTACACGTTCTTTCGCATAGGATTTGTCGCCGTTCGCAAGGTAGCTGATGGTGCCGACCGATCCGTTTTCAAACATCAGCTGTATGCTGACGTTATCTTCGTTGTAGCGTCCGGAATCCGGCAGGCAGAAGGTGTTGACCTTCACGGGAAGCGATCCGCACATCCAGATCAAAAAATCGATGAAGTGACAGCCTTCGCCGAGGATGCGTCCGCCGCCGATTTCCGGATCCTGTGTCCAGTGGGTGGTTGGGATAAACCCGGCATTGACCGTGTAGTGCATGGCTAACGGTTCCACGCAGTCAGCGAAGTGCTGTTTGAGCTCCACTGCCAGCGGGGCAAACCGCCGGTTGTATCCAACCATATACAGTTGGTTCGGATGGGCCAGGACACACTGCCTCACCTTTGCCAGCGATTCAGGCGTCAGTGCGGCCGGTTTTTCGCAGTAGACGTTTTTGCCGTTTTCCAGTGCGGTGGTGGTCTGTGCCGCGTGGATGGCATGGGGCGTGAGCAGCACGACATCCGCGATTTCCGGATCGGTCAGGATAGCGGTGCCGTCGGTTTCAACTTTTTCAAATCCGAATTTTTCCGCACTGTAGCGGGCTTTGCCGCCGCTGCCGGATGCGATTGATTTCAATACGCAGCGCTCTTTGCTCTCTTTCATCACCGGCAGGAAGGTTGCATTCGCATAGTTACCGGCGCCTAAGACTCCGATGTTCGGTTTGCTGTCGGTCGGATCCGGCTTGAGCTGAACCTTGTTGACCGGAACAGCCCGGTTGAGTGCGGCCTCTTTTTGCGGATATTGCAGCAGGACGCCGAGGAACGGTTCGTTTTTCTTTCCTGTGATAAGGCTGTAGGCATCTTCACCCTGTTCGATTGGGATCCGATGAGTGATCAGGGCATTGACGTTCATCTTCCCGTCGGAGATAAGGTCGATAAAGCTTTCCATATTCCGTCCTTCCGTCCAGCGGACGTAACCGATGGGGTAATCCTGACCTTTTTCTTCATAATTCGCATCATAGCGTCCCGGACCGTAGGAGCGGGAAACCATCACGCTAAGCTCTTTTTCGTAATAAATTTTGCGGGGAATCTCCAGCCCGACCGCGCCGATGGCAATCACCTGTCCGCGGTCGCGGCACATTTCGCCTGCCAACTGGATGGAGTCGTTGTCTTTGCTGCCCGCGCAGATCAGGACGTGATCAAAGCCGCGTCCTTTGGTAAACAGCGGCATTCGTTGGTCAATGTCGCCGCGGGGACAAGCTTCCACGCCGAACTCCCGGGCCAGTTTGATCCTCGATTTGGAAATGTCGATTCCCATCACGCGGCAGCCGGCCGCTTTGGCGATTTGTACTTCCATCAATCCCAGCAGTCCGAGCCCGATTACCAATACTGTATCGTTCAATTGCGGGGCTGCCAGGCGGAACCCGTGAATCGCGACAGAGCCGAGTGTGGCGAAAGCAGCTTCTTCAAAGCTCACGTTATCCGGAATCTTTACCAGCAGATTGCGGGGAACGACCTCATATTCAGCATGAACCGCATGATCTCCGCCGCCGCAGGCAACTCTGTCGCCCACTTTGAAGCCCTGCATCCCTTCTCCGAGGGCGACGATCGTCCCGGCGGAGGAATAACCGGGGAACATCGGCTGGTCAAGTCGGTTGAACGCGGCCTGGACGGTGCTGAGTACGCCTTCCCGTTTGGCTTTGTCGATAACCTGACGGACCAGGTCCGGACGGGAAGCAGCTTTGGCAGCCAGATTTTTTTCTGAAAACTCGACCAGTGTCCGTTCTGTTCCGGCTGAAACCAGGGAATAGGCTGTCCGGATCAGTGCGCTGCCTTTTCCCGGATGCGGAATGGGCAGGTCTTTGATTTTGGTCTCACCGTTTTTCATGTTTTGAAATAGCTGCTTCATGTTTGTCCCCTTTTGTTGTGATTATAACATATTAGTTGTCAGTGGCCAGTTGTCAGTAGATAGTGTGAAGTGTGCAGAATGCAGTGTGAAGAGTGAAGAGTGCAGAGTGCAGTGTGCAGGTAAATATCTTAATTCGCACTCCTTACTTCTTACTCCTTACTTAGCTTCACACTTCACACTGCGCATTCCATACTCCTTACTTTTTCTCCTTACTTCTCGATCTTAACTTCACTCTTCACCCTCCTAACTCCTTACTTCTTCAGGCTTTCGGCTATCTGGCCGGGTGTAAGCGCGTTGAATGATTCACTGTCGGTCATGATCCAATTGAATTGGACTTCATCCTTTTCCAGGTTGCTGAAAACACTTTCCGCAATGGAGCTGAATTGGGCTTCGCTGATGGGGTTTTGATTGGCATCGGTACAGCTGATGCTGTAATGTTCTGCGTCGGTATAGATGGTGGTTTTATATGCCAAAGGGGTTTCCTGCCAGGTTCCATCGACGATGGAAACAGCACGTTTGTTTTCATAATATTCCGCCATACCGCTGCGGACCATGTCGTCAAAGATGTAATAATAACGGTTCTCTTTTTCATCATGAAAAACCGGGATTGTGCTGACCATAATATCCGGAGCGGAGTCGTAATTCGATTTCTCCGGATCGTATAATTCTGTCAGGCCGTTCCCTTCTTCATTGACTTCATAGGCGAAGATGTAGGTATAGAACCCGGTTCCCTGCACCGAAGCGGAAATGATTTCCAGTCTGCCGTTATGGTCCAGATCGGTGATCGTATAGCCCCAGGTACCGAATTCAATGTCCTGTTTCCACAGGTCTTTGTTTTGGGCGATCAGCTCGATTTGACTGTCAATTTCCGGTGCGGCACATACCGCCGCAGCTGTGCAAAGCAGCGTTGCAATAAGCATGAAATAAACGATTCTTTTCATAATTTCTTTCTCCTTTATTATTCATTAGGAATGGCGCACATAGTCCATTCATCATACGTCATCCTTTATACATCATACATCAATCTTCAATCTTCATCTATCATCCGTAATACGTCTTACGTCTTACGTCATTCTTACTTCTCGCTTCTCGCTTCCTCCTCCGCTTTGAGGAAGAATTGGTAGATTGGGGCAATCAGCAGGAAATCCGCAGCGATCTTTTCCGACAGGGTTTCACTGTACAGCAGCGAGGTGTCGCTGCTTTCGCGGATCCAGCAAAAAGTTTTGCGGTTGAGCCAGTCCCAATATTTCTCCGGAGCGTCCGGAAAATGATTGCGTTTATAGCTTTCGCCCACCAGCGTGTAGACTTTCTGCTTCTTGTGTGTGCTGAAAGCCTTGCGGAAGGTTTTGTCTTCCATGAGGATCATCTCCCGGATCCTCTCCAGCGTTTCTTTTGCGGGGATGTAATATCCCATCCCATAACGAAATCTATCGCTGGAAAGTTCAAAAAAGTAGGAATGATATCCATACATGGCATCTTTTCCTCGTCCCATGGTGCACCAGATGTGGTCACGGAAAAAAGGACCGTTCCCGATCACCCGTGCATCCCGATAGACGCGGGCGATACGTTTTTCCGAGCAGTCCATGCCCGGGTCAATGGTGAGCATGGTCGGCTGGAGCTCCCGGACGAATTGCGCGAAGGGTTCCATGAGAACTTTTTTTCCAAATTCTTTGTTCTCATGATACCAGGCGCGGTCATTGCGGGACCAAACTTCAAATAGAAAATCCTGTGATTCAGCTGAAAATGGCATAACTTATTAAAATTCCATGATGATTTCAACAGGACAGTGGTCGGACCCGAAGATTTCCTGATGGATCGAAGCACTCTTCAGGGCGGGGATGAGCCGCTCGGAGATCAGAAAATAGTCGATGCGCCAGCCCGCGTTCCGTTCCCGTGCTTTCATGCGGTAGGACCACCAGCTGTATTCGCCTTCTTTGTCCGGATAAAAGTGCCGGAATGTGTCCACGAAGCCGGAGTCAAGCATGGCTGAGATCTGCGACCGTTCCTCATCGGAGAAGCCTGCGTTGCCCCGGTTTGGTCCGGGATTTTTGAGGTCGATTTCATTATGAGCTACATTCATATCGCCGCACATGATAACCGGTTTGGTTTTGTCAAGTTCTTTGACGTATGCGCGGAAGTCATCCTCCCATTGCATGCGGTAGTCGATGCGGGCCAGTCCGTCCTGGGCATTGGGCGTGTAGATATTGACCAGATAGAATTTGTCAAATTCCAGCGTGATTGCCCGTCCTTCGTGGTTGTGAATGTCCTGCGGGAGTCCGTAACAGACAGAAAGCGGTTCGTGTTTGCTGAAAACAGCTGTGCCGGAGTAGCCTTTCTTTTCGGCGCTGTACCAGTATTGCCGGTAGCCGGGCAGATCCAGATTTAATTGGTCCGGCTGCATTTTGGTTTCCTGCAGGCAGAAAAAATCCGCGTCGGCGGATTGGAAATAGTTCATAAAGCCCTTCCCCATGCAGGCACGCAGTCCGTTCACGTTCCATGAGATAAATTTCATCCTGACCTCTTTTGTCTTATATTTTGTATCTGTTCAGAACTTCAGTGACGCACATGGGGACAGGCACACTTGTGTCGTCTGCGCGGCACAAGGTGCCAGACCCCATGTGCTCTATTCTGATTTGATACGATATTATTATATCTTCACAATTCAGAAAAACCATTCTGGTAATAAAAACTTGTCAAAAGTCACCTTGACGAATCGGACAGATTGGAGTTTAATAATAATGTCAGCGGCAGGCTTTCGGGGGACCCCCTCTCTTGAAATGTCCTTGATCGCTGACATTTTTATTTTGAGTAATTGTCAGGAATAAGCACTCCAGGTCTGCCTTTTTGCTGTCGCGAAGCCGACTCAAAAAGACTGCACTGTGTGCTGCGCAGCTGCATTTTGTAAACACTCCCATAATTGGGGACAGTCCCTTTATGGGACAGTCCCCGGTGGTGAAAGATAAAACACTATTATAATTAATTCATGGAAACGAAACAAACACCTCAATTCGCAGATGATTATTTCCGCATGCTTGGAAGGGAGTGGAAGCGGGAAAAGCTGCACCGCAAAATTCTGCATTTGCTGACGAACCATGCGCTGCGCTACCTGAGGGCTTACAGGCAGATGCAGCAGGGAAAGGATCCGCTGAAGCTATACCGCCTGCACAAAAGGATCCTGCGGCAAAAATATGGATTGGAACTTGACAGCTTTTCTATCGGAAAGGGGCTGTATTTGGGACATCCCTATAATATCACAGTCAGTGAATACGCGGTGATCGGGGACAACTGCAACCTGAACAAAGGTGCGACCATCGGTGCGGAAAATCGCGGTGAACGAATTGGTGCGCCGACGCTTGGCAGTCGGGTTTGGGTTGGGACAAATGCCGTTCTGGTCGGTAAGATCATGATTGGCGACAATGTGCTGATCGCTCCTAATGCCTATGTGAACATGGATGTTCCATCCAACAGCATCGTTATCGGTAATCCAGCGAAAATCATAACGGATCGTCCGGACGCGACCGAGGAATATATCAATAATGTCCGCTGAAGCGCACCCTTCCATTAAGGTCATCGCCCGGATTCACAGTGATTTTCCGGAGAAATTCGGCATCCCACGGCAAAGCGGTCTGGTGCCTGAAGCGATCTCCCGGATCGTCTTTGAGGAGGAGTTTCGCAATGCGGAATCGCTGCGTGGGATTGAGGGTTTCGAGTATCTCTGGTTGATTTGGGAATTTTCCGAAAACCAGCGGGAAAGCTGGTCGCCGACGGTGCGCCCGCCCCGACTGGGAGGAAACGCGCGGCTGGGGGTGTTCGCCACCCGTTCTCCTTTTCGTCCAAACCCGATCGGACTCTCTTCTGTGAAACTGGAAAGGGTTGAAAATGATCCGGAATATGGTCTGGTGCTGGTGGTCTCCGGAGCGGACCTGATGGACGGGACTCCGATTTACGACATCAAACCTTATGTCCCTTATACGGATGCTCATCCGGATGCAAAGGCCGGTTTTGCCCCTGCTCCTGATAAGACACTGATGGTGGAGTTTCCTGCTGCACTGCTGTGTCAAATTCCCGAAAAATATCATCAGCCGCTGATTCGGACACTTGCGCAGGATCCGCGTCCATCTTACCGACAGGACGGCGACCGTGTTTACGGTTTGTATTACGCGGATTTCAACATTCGTTTTCGAGTCGGAGACGGTGTTTTGACGGTGTGCGGAGTGGAAGAAAGAAAGTAAGTAGTAAGGAATAAGAAGTAAGAAGTAGTTTGAAGAGTGGCGAATGAAGAACGACTTATGACGTAAGACGTATGATGATAGATGTTAGATGGTAGACGTTAGATGTTAAATGTATGTCGGATTAGATGTGAAGGATGACATCTTACGTCATGCGTCATATGTCTTGCGTCTAAAAAGGGAATATGAGCAGAAAGAAATCCGGGAAGAACAAGATCAATGCGCCTTTATTGTGGTGCGGAGCCGCGTTTGCGGTTTTTTTTGTTTTGTTTTTCTGCATTGCACTCCGGACCCTGCCGGATATTTCCGCGCTGAAAGATATTTCCAATGGAACGGCTGATGTTCCGATCAAAAATTTATTGGGGCAGGTGTTTTTTGTCTATCACTCTCCACAGTATGGGGAAAAAATCCAGGTTCCGCTCTCTGATGTTTCCGATGAAATGATCGCACTGACGATCACCACCGAAGACAACAGTTTTTTCAGCAATCCAGGCTTTTCACCGGCAGCGATTTTCCGCGCGGTGCTGCAGAATCTGCATCTGCGCCAAACCTATTCCGGCGCTTCGACGATAACACAGCAGATCGTGCGGAATATACTTTTTCCTGAATCGGTGCGGTTTGAGCGCAGTTTTTCCCGGAAGGCGTTGGAGATTTATCTTTCCGCGGCGGTGACTTTCTGTTATGACAAGGAAACGCTCCTTGGTTTGTATTTGAATGAAATATATTACGGGAAAAATGCCACCGGTGTTGAAAAAGCCGCAGAAATCTATTTTGGAAAGCACGCGTCCGAGCTGGATTTGACGGAGGCGGCATTTCTGGCAGGACTGCCACAGGCTCCGAATTATTATGGGAATGACCCGGAAGCCGGTGCCCGCCGACAGCGCGAAGTCCTGCGCATCTTTGATCGTGCTCTAAACCGGGAGGGCTGCATCCCGCTGGAATCCGGGTCTGATCCCAGATCGTTTTGTCCGGAACGGTAAAAAAATTTTAATAAAGCACTGATTAATCCAACATGCCAACACAGTCGCCACGACAAATGAATTTCGGAGCCCGCACACAAAGTGCAGTCTTTTTGTGTCGGCTGCGCGACAGCAAAAAGGCAGACCTTGGCGTGCGGAAATAAACTACGAAGTTCTTTTTATTATCAATTCCGCGGTTTCCTGATCAGTGATCAAGACATCCAGAAAATTCCCGTTGAGCGCACCGATGATGGCGTTCACTTTGTTTTCCCCGGCAGCGACGCCGATTACATTGTTCTGTTTGGCCAGTGTTTCCAGCGATGTCGTGATCAGACGCCCGTCGATGGGTGATTCCACCTGGTTCCCGTTTATATCCAAAAAATGACAAAGAACGTCTCCGACAGCTCCTTTCATGGAAAGATACAGCAGGTCTTTCTGTGAAATCATTCCATTGTTGACGATGGTGGCATTTTTATCCATACCGCCGATCCCGATGATCGTCATTGTGGAAAGCGGTACCATTTCCGCGATTTCACGGACAGCAGGTTCTGCTTTGACTGCTTCAGCCATTTCCTTATTGGTAAGGATGAACGGGGCAGGCATGAGGTAAAGTTTTGCGTTAAAAACACCTGAAAAGATGTTGGGAAGATAGTAATTCACGCCGCCTGTGAGCGAGACAAAGGAGATCTGTGTATCGCTGTTGTAGGCCAGGTGGTTCAGAACCCGGCTGGTAGTGTTTCCATATCCGATATTAATGAAGGCGTTTTCCGGAAGTCGGTTAGCGATATATGCAGCTGCACCCTGAGCAAGCACATCATTCCGGTTTTCTATGGAAGAGGCAGTGGGAACAATGAAAACATCTTTCAGCCCGAAACGTTTTACAATGTCATTTTCTGTGGATATATAAGGCCTATTGCCTGCAATTTTAAATTGAATAATTCCGCTTTGCCGGGCTTTTTCGAGCAGTTTAATCACACGCAGACGCGGAATACCGATTCTTTCGGCGATTTTCTGCTGTGTGAGGTTGTCGATATAGTAATAGCAGGCAATCTTTGTCATCAAATCTTTTTCGTATATTGCGCGTTTATTCTCGTTTTCCATTGTAATCAATTTCCCCCTTGTCCCTTGATTCCGGACATGATCGTTACAGCCTGCTGTTGTACTTCCACGGTGACGTCTTTGTAGGATCCGCCGTACTCACCGTCAAGCGACCAGGCCACGCTGTTTTCCGCATGCAGGGAGACTTTTGATATCTGACGGAAAGTAATGCTGGGATGGTCCATGGTGCCTTTCAGAATCGCGTTGAGTGTTTCCTGTAAATCAACAGGCGTTTTCGGTGCTCTGATGAGCAGCAGTTCCATTTTGCCATCGTTCAATTTTACGTTCGCGTCCTTGAAAATGGGAAAACCGCCCACGGAGACCGCGCTGCAGATGGCGCCGAAGATATAATCACCTTCCGTTACTTCGTTATCCGTTTCAATGCGCATGTGACAGGTGTAGCTCAGATGTTCCGGAAAATCGCCGATAGCACTGAGAATATAGGCCGCATGGCCGAGCAGGTTCTTCAGCTGCTGGTCCGTTGCATAACTGACGGCGGAAAAAGCCCCGAATGCGGCAACATAATTGAAGTAGCTGCCGTTGAATTTCCCGATATCATATTGGAACCGGTTCCCGTTGAAGATCATATCCAGCGCTTTATCGAAATCCACCGGGATGGAAAGTCCTTTGGCGAAGTCATTCGTGCTTCCGGTTGGGATGTAGGAAAGCAGCGGGCGGTTTTTCATTTGCATGATGCTTTGGACTACATGGTTCAGCGTCCCGTCACCGCCGCTGCATACGACCATATCCAGCTGATCTTCATATTCCGGCAGGATCTTTTCGGACACCAGGTCGCTTTTGGGAATAATCGGATAAAGAATCGGCTCATACCCTCTTTGGGCGAGTCGTTTGATTATTTCCAGCGTCATAGATGCCGCCCTGCCGGTTCCGGAGGAGGTGTTCAATAATATAAGCGCCTTTTTTCTTTTTCCGAACATGACTTTACGCTGTCCTCAATACATTGTTACCGGCCGACATTCCGGATCTTTTTTTCTTGATACAGCTTTTCGTCGGCCTTTGCCATCAGATCCTTCAGCGATTCTCCTTCATGGTAGCGGCTCCATCCGATACAGATGGAAAGCGTATATGGGTTGTTGTGGTCTTTGTTCCATTGTTCAAAATCCGCTTTGACCTGTTTTTCATAAGAGACAGCGTTCGTTTTGCCGTAAAGGAACCCCATAACGATAAATTCATCACCGCCGTAGCGGACGACAATGCCCTGCATACCGTTGAGGGAGTTGGTTATGATGTTGGCAGTTTCCACCAGCGCTTTGTCGCCGATCGGATGCCCATAGGTATCGTTGATCTTTTTGAAATCGTTCAAGTCGATCATGAACAGAAAAAGGTTTTTGACCTCTGTGACCTGTTTTATGTAAGATGCGAAGGTGGGTTCCAGTGTCTTGCGGTTGTTGAGCCCGGTGAGACTGTCGCGTGAAATCGCGTTATCCTGGTCGTCCATGTACATTAGGATAATGGAGACCGCCGCGCAGGTCCAGGTCCCGGGCATACCGGAGAAGGGCAGCGTAAGGATGCTCCCGACAAAAGGAACGATATAAAAGGTCAGTAGTTTGCGGATATTTGTTTTGGGAATTTTTGTGTTTGGTTTAAAATAGAAAATGATCAGATGGATCAGCGAGATGAACAGACTCAAAAGCGCGACAGTCGACTGAAGGAAAAACAGCGGACCTCTGGTGTAGTGATTGTCCTCACTGATATAAAAGATCCAGCCGGTTTTCATGGAAATGAGGTTGAGAACCATAAAAACAGCACCGGGGAAAAGCACAATGGTTACTAATTTGGTGGTAATCTTGTAACCGAGGCTTTCCAGAACATACAGATACCAGATGCCGCCCATGATGACCACATTGCCCAGATAGACGGCATTGATGATGTTGTTCAGCGTTCGTGCGCCGGGAAAAGTCTGCCCTTCGACCAGCATCCATAAAATGTCCAGCGTCAGGATGGTCATGTTGCCGAATACGACGTAGCGGAAGAGAATGCGGTTCATCTGTTGGCTGACACTGTGTGTGATCTGCCAGGCAATGACACATAAAATCAGCAGAAACAGAGCATCAATTTCAATATGGATTGCGGTTGCCATCTGATTTTTTCCTCCTTAGTCGGATGCGGTTATTACGATTATATCATAAGGTTTAAAAAGTGCTGCCCCAAAAATCGGACAACTTTTTTGGTAATTATATGTTATTGGATTTTATTCACGAAACTGCTGAAAATTAGTCTGAAATCTGCATAGGTAAAACATTATCTTTTGTTCTTGATTCGATGTATAATTTAAGGAACCGCTGATTAATCAAATATGCCATAACAGGCGCTATGATAAATGAATTTAAGAGCTCGCACACAAAGTGCAGTCTTTTTGTGTCGGCTGTGCGACAACAAAAAGGCAGACCCTGGTGCGCTTTGCTGAATTAGAGAAGAAATTTGTTGATCAGCATAAAACAATACAATTAATTAGAATTTTATAACTAATTTATTAAATTCCTTGACAATTTAAAAAAGTTATATATAATCAATATCAATAGAATAAAAATATTATAAAATTATAGAAAGGAGGAGTGAAGATGGACACGATGACGGCTGGATTTATGCAATCAGATAAACAATTACAGCAGCTGTTGAAGTACGGCGCGTCCGGTGGGAAAGAAAACCGCGGGATTTTGACGCAGATCAAAGCTGCAGAACTGCCTGATGAACCGGTCAATGTGTTCAGCAACGCTCCTGCCGAATTTGAAGAACGTTCCCGCATATTGTGGGATGATACCCAAAAGCTGTATTATCATGCCTGTAAGGCTAACCGCTTTTCCGAAAATTATCTGAAATATTCGCAAGAACTGGAAAAAAGTATCCGGCAGATGGGCAGTATCTGCATTACCAAAGCAGCACTGGAACAAAAAGGTCTGGAATTCAAAAGCCTCGAAGAGTTGGGCGTTGAAGAGCTGGTCCGCATGGTCTCTTACCATCTGCGCAAAGCTCACGCGGCCTTGGAAGGAATCTATAAAGATAACAATCTGTTGGGAATGAGCTACTTGAAACAGGAATTCCGCTGGGACGCGCTCATCAGCCGTCTGCAGGCGACAGAAGTCAAGATCCTAAAAATTAGGGATGGGAAGCTGGATGCTGAAGATCTGTTAGAGCGGGATGAAAATTTCCGCGGTGCTCCGCGGACAAATGATGGATTCAAAACCGGGATGTCCCCCAATCTTCTGCCGAACGACAGAGCACTGCCGATCAACGGTTCGATGGCGCGTGAAATGCTGCGAAAAGAAAAAGTTTTGGCAAAACAGCAAAAGGAATATGAACGGCTGGAACGCAAACTGCAAAATTCAGCATTGGCCGGAGGAAAAATCATCAAACCTTATCCGGTTCCGAAGGTGGCGTTTTATGAGGATGATGATCCCAAAGCACCTGCCCGGCATGATATAACGCAGCTGCCGCCCGGAACGATTACCGAAGCTGAAGCGAGAAAAAAGCTGATGGATGAGGCGATGAAACGGGGGGACCAGAAAGCAGTCATGGAGATCCCGCTGGAAGACTCCAAAACGTTCCAGCAACGATGGCTGCGGCGGAACGAAGAGGCCCGAAAGGAATTACGAAATTTGAGACTTGACGGTCCATCAGAAGAGAAGCGGAAGAGCCTGAGAGAAAAGAGGAAGAAGCGGAAATAGGTTTCAGGTTTTAGTGAGCCGAAATCGGTTGATTTCGGCTGTCTTTGGTTGTGGTGGGGACGGTTCTCATGAGGCGCTCGCGCTAAATGGAGCCGTCCCCGGCAAAGATGTGTATTCCGGAAACGTTCTGTTTATTTCGATTCATCGATGATTTTTGACCAATCATTTCGGAATCTACCATTTTTTCAATAGAGGCTTATTCATTCCGGGACGGTTCCGGAGTAACCGTCCCATTCGAGTATACCTCATAAAATTACCACCACCAGGGGGGCGGACAGTATGGGCGGCATTCAGGACCGGCGGGACGTCCATGCTGCGGTTTGCAGCGGTCGCAGACTTTTTCTGTCGGTTTCACAAAGTAAGACGGCGCTTTTACCGTATAGGAGGAAGTGATCGTGCCATAACGGGTGCCGTCCGGTGCTTCAAAGGCATAGGTGCTGTAGTAGTTGCCGTCCTGTTTTTGATCCGGGACCATCGCCAGACGGACGGTGAGGGTTTGTCCCGGAGCCGTTGTCCGGTTCATATGAAAGCGGGTGTTGCCGATCTGCCAGCCGCTGTCGAAAACGAATTCCCAATCGGGTGTCCAGGTGCAGCTGCCTGTATTCAGGAGCACCCATTCCTTCCAAAAAACCTCCCCGCGGGGGATGATGGATCCGGCAGGATAGGTTGGTTCACTAACCAGTTGGAAATTCATTGTACAGGTCGATCCATCTGACTGTCGGACCAAAGCACCGCCTGTGCTCCCGGCATTTTCCGTTCCGCCCGCGGCTGTGCTGTTCCCCGCTGTGACGGTTGCAACGACCAGCTGGATCAAGTCATCTACCGAGGTCGCATAGGATGAGCCACCTGTTTGGTTGGCGATGGTGATCGTTCCGCTCTCAGCGGTGGAACCGGAATCTGTTCCGCCATTCACCAGGGAGATCCCGTCCGATGATCCCGGGCGGGTGATTACAGGGATGGTGTCATCCTGTACCAGTTCTATGGTTTCACTCTGTCCGGTTGGTTCGGGAGTGGGTGTTGCCGTCACAACAACATAGATGATATAGGGCGTCTGCGTCGGCTCCGGTGTCTGTGCCGAAACGATCCCGGTCAAAATTGCCAATGCTGACAGCAGCAGCGGCAGGATTGTCTTTTTCATAATACCTCCTTGCATCGGACCCGCATCCGGATGAAGGCCGGGATGGGATTCGTTATTGTCCTAAACGAATCCTTGCAATAAAAGTTCCAACTATGAAAAAAACGGGACAGGTCCTCGTAGTTCCGAATCGCACACCAAGTGCAGTCCTGCTGTATGGGCTTCGCCACAACAGCAGGGCAGACCTCGGTGTGCTTTGATTAATGGTAATTGGCAAGGAAATTTTCCGCGAAGGCATCATAGGTTCCGGCGAAAATGGCCGCGCGTGCCTGACGGACGAGCTCTTCCAGTGTATGGATGTTGTGGATGGAAAGGAGTGTGGCAGCCAGCATCTCCTTGTTCTGGAGCAGATGACGGATGTATGCCCGGGAAAAATGCTGACAGGTGTAGCAGGTGCAGCCTTCTACGATCGGCTTCGGGTCATGGGTATATTTCTGATTGACCATGTTCAGCCGACCATTGAAAGTCATCGCGGCGCCATGCCGTGCCAGTCGGGTGGGGAGGACGCAGTCAAAGAAATCGATCCCGCGCCAGATCCCGTTGACCAGGTCTTCCGGAGAGCCGACTCCCATCAGGTAGCGCGGCTTGTTCTGCGGCAGGATGGGCGTGACCACTTCCATCATTTTGTTCATGTCTTCCTTGGATTCCCCGACCGAAAGACCGCCGATAGCAAAACCGGGCAGATCGAAAGAGGAGACAAATTTCGCAGATTCCTCACGCAGGTCCGCAAAGATCCCGCCCTGGACGATCCCAAACAAAGCCTGATCGGGACGCTGTTTGGCTTTGATACAGCGTTCCAGCCAGCGGTGCGTACGTGCCATCGCCCGTTCATTGTAGGCTTTGTCGAAAGGGTCGGCACATTCATCAAAAGCCATAATGATGTCGGCACCCAGTTTTTCCTGAACCCCGATGGAACTCTCCGGTGTGAGACGATGCATGGAGCCGTCAATATAACTTTTGAAGGTAACGCCATCCTCGTCGATTTTGCGCAGCGGTCCGAGGGAAAACACCTGAAACCCGCCGGAATCCGTCAGCATCGGCCCATGCCATTGCATGAATTCGTGCAGGCCGCCCATCTCCGCCACAAGATCTTCTCCGGGACGAAGGAAGAGGTGATAGGTGTTGGCCAGCACCAGCGAGCAGCCGAGCTCCGAAAGCTGAGCCGGCGTCATCGCTTTAACGGTGGCTTGCGTACCCACAGGGGCAAAAATCGGTGTGGGAATCGGTCCATGCGGTGTATGGAACACACCCGCGCGGGCAGCTCCATCAGCTGCCTGAAGCTCAAATGTAAAGGAAGGTTCACTGCACATTGGTTAACTCCTTCTCAGCAGTTTCTTCAGTCTCCGGTTCTGCTGTTGGTTCAGATTCGGGCATTGTTGTCGGTTCAGAAGATTGTTCCCTATCTGATTCAGGTTCAGGTGTCACATTCTGTTCGGAATCGGATTTACTCTCATTGAATATAACTGCTGTATCAGACATAGAGAGGCTGTCGTTCGTGGGATCTTCAGTCAATTCCGAAAGCGCTTCATCGGTCCTGTCGGTTCCGGTCTCATCGATTAATTCATTTTCCTCCACCGTTTCAACAGCGGCGGGCAGAGCTGAGCTGTCCATCCAGTCACAAAGTTCATCAATAACCGCGGCATAAGTGCCGTCCGGATCAGCGGAAAGGAAATACGAACAGGCATTTCGGCCCATAACTTCATCTGTATCTTCCAGCGTTTGGGCCGCGGTAAGCGCGTCATCCATGCGTCCTGTTTGAGCATAAGCGCGGATCACCGGGATCCATTCAACCGCGTCCCCGGCAGTAAAGCCTTTTTCCAAAGCTTCATCAGCCAGTTTCGCGGCACCTTCCACATTATTTTGCTGCAGAGCCAGCTCCATTTTCTCATAATAATAACACCAGGTATGCTCCTGTTCCTGCCCAAGATAAAAAGGCAAAGCGGCTGGCTGCTCGGGATCAGCGATGATCTGGGAAAGCTTTGAGCGGTCACCAACCTTCGGGATCAATGTCCAGTCAGTGGAGGAGTAAACCGGATTCTCCCCATCGATCACCCGCAGACAGGCAGATTCACTTGGTTTGGAAATGGCCAGAAGGCTGTTATAGTTTTTGTCGACAAAGATTTTCCGTGTCTCCCGCTGCACACGAGTTTCCAAAATCACGTCCCGGACTGTTTTGTAATTCAGCACCTCAGCACCGATCGGTGTCCAATGCATGGCGGTCACATCCACATCTTCCGGGAAGCCAACATCTTCCGGTCCCCAATGTTGATTCACAGGGAAATAGGCCATCGCGACCGGGGAAAAAATGTCATAATCTTCTTCCGCCAGCAGATCACTGCCTTCCAGAATGGTGGTTCCCTTTTCCAGCATGGGCGCGCGCCACAGCAGCTGCTGCATAAAATCCTTTTCAAAAGCCCAATACCCGGCATAGTCCTGAACGTTCTGCCACTGCACAAATACGGACAACAGGATCGCTGCCATGGTCAGAAGATTCCGCAGCACACGGTTTCGCAGGGAACCCAACAGGCCGATCAGGAACAGGATCGAACCGATCATGCCCGGCCAGGCGAAGCGGTCAAGACTGGTCGAAAAGTTGATATCCCGTCCGGCAATGACCAGCGGCAGGATGGAGACCGAACCGCAGATGAGGCCATACCATAACCATTGTGCGGATTCGTTGCTCGCGTCCGCGATGGATTCATCCGTTTTTTTTCGATGGACCAGGAAGAGAAACAGCTGGCTTGCCGCCAAAATGATCAGCGAAGGAATCAGCGCGTAAAGGAAAGCCTTTTTATCCAACGGGTTAATCGCGTTATATGCCGGAACGGTCCAAACCCCAGCGAACAGTTTCCAGATACTTTTGATGATCCGGACAAGCAGCCGGAAGCCTTCATCACGGGGAGCGGTCAGCAGCGGTTTGATCTGATCGGTGAGTAAATCTGCCCCGGAACGGTCTGCATCAAAGAAAAACACCCGCCATGCGACAAATCCGCACACAGGAATCAGGTAGGGGATATAGGACAGCAGGCATTTGAAGGAGGACTTGAACTTCCCGTCACCTGCCTGTTCGCGGTTCATCAGGTAAATCATTCCGAGGCGAAAGATCTCCATCCCGACATAATATTCCATCAGCATCATATAAGCGAAGGAACACAGCAGGGAAAGAAAAGTATAAAGCACATTCCATTTTTTTTGTCCAGGTTCACAAGCCAGGGCGGTCAACCACATGGATAACATAAAAAGCATCATCGCTGTCTGGTGCGGGATATAGGAAATGCCATCAACCTGCCGCAGAAATCCGGGAAAAGCAACTGCCAGAACACCGGCAAGTCCTGCCATTTTCGGCGTACGCGGCCAGATTTTCAGGAGCGTCAGCGCAAAGAAAACCGATCCGAGAATTCGGCAGCAGAGGTTCCAGATGCGGTACGCGTTGAGATTTACCCGGAACAGGCGGTAGAGCATCGACAGCAGATAGCCGTCCGCAGGCCGGTCCGCGCGGTAATGTTCGAGCAGCTGATCCGGTCCGTAAATCGTGGCGCTGTACAGGTTGTTCCAGTCATCCCGATACAGTCCGAGATTCTGCATATTCGGAATATAAAGCAGACAGCCGACAACGATGACTGCCGCTATTATCAAAAGGATATTTTTTTTCTTATGCATGTTTTCGTGCCCTTTCCATATCATTCTTTCATTAGGCAGAAAATGCCTTATGCTATACAGTTTAAGAAATGAGTCAATGCAGCCTGTTTTCGTTGACTCAGATGAATTAGCCAGTGCTTCGTTAGACTCTGCCCAAATACCACCAGTAAATTGCTGTAAACGACAAAACGATTGCGAAAATCGTCAGAATTTTGAACAAAAGCTCCGTTTTCCCGCGTACACCATCCACGATCAATAAAGACAGCGGGGCAGAGAAATCCAACAGATAGCGATACCCGATTTGTTCGGCTCCGGTGTTGTGGTAAAGCAGCAGCAGGGCTATACTCAGCAGTACCGATGCCCATGCGCCAATCGAAAACCAGTTTTTCCGAAAGGCACGGAAGATAAATATGATCGGCGGCGTCATGAGAAATATCGAGTATCCGGCGACATGCGGCTGAAAGAAAAACCTTGTGCCTGAAAAGTCAAGCTCCGGCAGTCCGAACAGCATAACATCCGCATTGATCCTGATAAAATGCGGATGGAACATGCCGTATTTCTGAACCGCTTCAAGGATCCAGTCCGCACCATTGATCGTAACATAGCCAAAATCCAGCCAGGAATCAAACCTGAGTTTATTATAAAGCAGCTGGAGAAGGACGGAAATAACCACAGGAATTCCGCTCAGCAGGCACCAGCGGATGGTTTTTCTCCGGTTGACACTCGGGAATGGGCGTTCCTGATAAAGCCAGAGTCCCAGCAGACACAGCCATATTGGGAAAATATTCGGGCGGCACAACATTCCAAAAGCCAATGAAATACCCGCACAAACCGGTGAGAAGCCGCATAACACACAGATTACTGCAAAAAGCGTAAAGGTTACCACCAGCAGCTGGCTGATGAACCACATCTGTCCCGTGGTTCCAAGCCATAAATGGTCTGTACCAAAGACGAAAAGAATCGTTACCCAGGCTGCGATATTCAGACTGTTCGGGGGAAAAGATGCCTCATCGGAAACAGGGCTGTAAAATGGGGAGCCTTCCCGTGTAAAGGCAAGCAGGATCATCAGGTAAAACAATCCGGCATTGAGTCCCGCGATAACCGCGCTGTACACACAGGTATTGACCGCCTCCGCGGATTCGAGGATTGCCACCCATGGTATCAGCAGAATTCCGGGGAGCGGCGGGTTGGGAACATACCATTTCCCTTTGTATTGCGTCAGATCATGGAACACGGTGGGATGCATCAGGTCCAGCCTGCCGTTCAGGAAAGATTCAGCCAGTTCATTCCAATAGGCTTTCGGCGGGGTTTCGACACGTCCCATCCACATGCCGGTGATCCGTGTAACGCCAAAACCCAACAGCACGAAAAACAAACAACCGGCCGCGGTTTTCCATCCTCTGTGTATAGAGCTGTCTAAGGCCAGCTGCCACAGGACAAGCGAGATCATGACCAGCACGCAAATTGTTGTGTTGCCATCCAATCGGACATTCCAACAAATCTTTGCCATGTGTTCGGAAATCAGCCAATAAATAAGAATCGCGGCAAACGCCATGGTGAAACCAAAATACCGGGGAGAATTCGTACCGGACAGACGAAGAGAAAGATACCAAAAAAGGGAGCTCAATAATACACACCACAGCAGCGGCCCGGCACGATCCGCAATGATGGGAATCAGGTTGCGTGAGTCATCCGTGGGAAAACGGGAGAACAACAAGATTTCCGCCGCGGTCACACCGCTGAGAGCGCAGAAATAATAAAGGAAAGTCTTCATTTTCCGCCCCTTCCGATAGACCAGGAAGGCAAATACAGTGAATCCAATGGTAAACATTACCATGCACAGACGAAAACCGGACAATCCAAACAGCAGCGCATTCTTTTGTTCCGATGGAGCAGCCAGGATCACAGCCACCGCACAAATTCCGCCTATTATCGGAAATATCATCAGAATGTCTGAGGCAAATTTTTTCATCTTTTTTTCCGGTTCTCTATCGTAATATTATAGAAAAGATTATATAAGAGGCTCACAGAGCGGAGACCGAAGATGCGCAGATCAAGTCCCGAACAGTTATTATTTTATTATAACGCAGCCAAATAAACAATGAAAAAAAATAACTGTACAATGCTTGAAAGACGCACATGGCTTGGACACCGGAACCGGAACAGCGAGTACAGCTTGCGGTGTTGACGGTCCTCCACGGATACAGGCCCCTTTGGGTCCAGTTCCCGGCAGCTTTATTCGTAATATAATGCTATAATTTTCGATAGTTTCTGAGCGCGATAATCGCCATGGCTGCATTCGCCAAATCGGGGAATGCTTTGGCAAGCGGACCTCCGCGGAGGGACGGCTGATCCGTAAATGACTGGACCAGAGAGGGAACACTCACATCCGCGGCAAATGAACGGCGCAGATCGCTGCGGTCCACACCGCGCAGTGCGGCAGCAGAGCTTAGAAAATATTTCTGTTCAGCTTCCGCATGGCGTTTTTCAATTTCAGCAAGGAACTCATCGGCTTTGTAGATCCTGTACCGGTCGATATTATAAATTTTCGCTGCTGTTTCCAGGCCCCAAATGGTGTCAAGGTCAAATTTCACCAGCAAATCATTGAATGCCGCGCGGCGGAAAAAGTAATAACTGCCGAACAGTCTATGGAAGGCTTTCATCGTGTCAAGATAACCAAGCTTCATATTCCGTTCGATACGGTCTTTATTAAACTCAAACGTTCCGCCTAAATCTTCGGAACAGCTCACCATTTTCAGGTAAACTTTATCGGAATTTTCCAGCTTTCTGGTCATCCCGATGCCATTGATATCTATGACGATCAGATGTGTGTACCGCCGTTCGATCAACGGATTGAAGGGCATATTGTCATAAAGACCGCCATCCATAAACTGCCTGTTGTTTACAATCTGCGCTTTATAAATGGGAAAATTGGCTGAAGCTAAAAGATAATCTGTCAGCTTGTCCCGTTCAATATCTTCTTTAAAGAGCGCAAAAGCCTCCCGTGATCTGATGTTATAGGTCACGATTCCCAGATCCAGGTCGGAAGCATATATTTTGTCAATATCCAGATGGGTGTTCAGCATATTGCGCAGAGGACGGTTATCCAGTCCTTTTTGCAATAAATATTCACGCGCCAGGGATAAAAGATTCACCGGGTCAAAAATGTTTTTATTCGGATCAATTTTTCCCTCAACCGGAAGGACGTCCGAAAGCCTGATGTTCCGATAAATATTTTCGATCTTTTTTAAATCACAGCACAAAAACATTGCTGCGTTTAATGCGCCGATGGAGGTCCCGGTAATGCCCCGGATCGGAATACGCAGCTCGCGGATGGCTTTCCAGGCTCCGATTTCATAAGCGCCCTTTGTTCCGCCGCCGGACAGCACAAGTCCCCATTTCGCGGCAGGTTTATTTGTCTGTTCATTTTTCAAGAATTTATTCAAAACAATGTTACGATGCATATTATTTCCTCGTTAAGTTTTGGAATGAGTCAAAGCGGCCTGTTTTCGTTGACTCAAAACATTGTTACCAGACATATGATTTCTTTATGAATACGCTGATTAGGCGTGAGGACAGTTCCGCGCTTCGCGCAAAACCGTTCCCGAAACGCAATTATTAGGTTTAGCCAAAAATCAATGCGTACTGCGAGCGGATCCCGCTGATAAATACCTCCATCATGGAAGGGAAGATGCTGATCAAAACGAGCAGGATCATCAAAACGGTCAAAAGCGCTCTGCGCATATAGATGTCATATCTGGTCCGTTCATCCGCAAAATCCGGAGCTGCTGCGCCTGTCTGTGCCGGGGAAAGAAAAATAAACATCAGCCGCAGTCCGCTGAAAATCAAAACAGCCGACGCGGTACAGGCTATCCAGCCCAGCACGCCCGACCGAGCAAAACAGGATGAAAACAGAGACATCCGCAGCTCAAATCCCGCCAGCAGCGGCATTCCGGAAACAGTAAAATGAGACAGGAGCAAAGCAGTACAGACGACGGGATGTTTATAAGCAAGCCCGCGGAGACTTTCCAGAGAGAGCTCATAATCCGATCCGATAAATTTTACCGAAGTCGCCCAGATCAGCCACACCAGCGCATGAATAAATAATCCGGTCAGGAAGGTATTAATGCTTTCGTGTGAGTTCAATCCGATCAAAAGGATCGATGCCCCATTTTCCGAAGTAATAATAAAAGCCATCATACGCTGCAAATCCGTTTGAAAAACAGCCAGTACAGCGCCGGTAACGAGCATCATGATCCCGGCCAGACGAAGCGCGTAAAAAAACGGCTGATAAGTCCGCAGCCAGATGTGATCATTCAGGAACTGGAGCAGGATGAACAGGGAAGAAAATTGCAGCAGGCTCACCGCGAATCCGCTGACAAAAGGACAGCTCTTTTCCATGAGCAGCGCGATCCAGCTGAAAAACGGAAAAACCGCCAGCCACAAGGACAGTCCAATGAAAATCAGGATCACTGTCCGCTTCAGCAGATATGAATCTTGAGGGTTAATATCCAGCGTTCCGGTCAGCTGGCCGCTGATGGCAAGACAAACCATTCCCAAAAGCTGGTAAAGCAAAAACCGAAGGATAACATTTTCGTTTTGGCGCTGAATATTCCGCAGCATCGGCACCAAAAGCAAACAGCTGATCATTACGAGAAAAATCCCGTAGATAAAGGGCTGAACGCTGATAACAGCGACCATCAGCGCGGTACACATTAATGAGATCGGGATGAAATAGCGGTAGATCCAGGCAAACATACTGCCAAATATCCACAGGAACGTGAACGCGTAAAAAAAGGCAACAATTGTCTGATCCGCGCGGGTAATCGTGATCGTTCGTCCCATAATTCTTGAAGTGGCAGTAAAAATCAGCGAGGAACGGTTGATCACGATCATTGAATTTACCGGGATTCGTAAAGCTATCAAAGAAAGCAAAGCGGTCACAACAAGTCCGAAAATACGGGTGAACTTTTTATTGTCGGGGAACAGCATAAGGAACAATCCCACCCCAAACGGAAAATAAATCCACAACAGAGCAGCGCTCACGAGACTTCCTCCGTATTGGATTCAACCTTCTGAACGGTTCCCATCACCATAACTGTACCGCCAAATGCCATCAACAGGTTTATTGCCACGAAAAATGAGAAAACCAAAACAGAATTTTCCATGATTACATAACAGATCGTAAAAGCAAGGCAGAGTGACTGCAAATGCATACAGCGGAAGATCAAATCTTCGTCAAGAGACAAACTGATCAATCCCATCAGCCCTGCCATAACACAGACAAACAAGAAAGAACGCCTGACCGGTATCCAATATTGAAACAAATCTGTAATGGTATATGACAAAATGCCGATCATTACCGTCAAAATTAATCGGAAAATATTCATGATCCGGGCATCCTCAATCGGCTCCGGATGGATGAAATGCTCTCTGTCCGCTGTTCCAAACAAAACGGTCACACCGATCCCGCACACTAACAATGCTGCACACATTTGAAAGGAACAGACATTCAGCAGCAAAATACTTCCGCCCAGATAAAACAATGCCAGGCCTGTCAATTTCAGTATCGGCGGCCGGATCATCGCATTTAGAAACACGATTCCGGTGATACTCATCAAAAAACCTGCATATGAAATCAAAGTCAGACTGTTCACAGGACCTCTCCGCTGAAAGCCACCGCAATCAGAAGTGCCAATAGAAGGAATTCCCAAACCAGGCCGCCGTTTTCACCCAAAACCGAGCTGACCGCCAAAGAAATCTGTTTGATGATCCGGCTGCACCAGCCTCCGAAAATCAGGAACCATTCCATATTCATGAGCCTTTGCATTCCCTGCCAAAATACGGACATGGCTGCTCTGCCCCAGGCTGCCGCATTCTGCGTTTTAACTCTTTCCGGCATGCGGAGTGCAGCCGCAGCCAGCAATATTCCGCCCAACACCGCGCTTACGGAAGCCGGTATAACGCCTAAACTGAATGCTTCCGGGAATTGCGTCATTCCGATAAAAACATGCGTCCCGACTGAAGTCACGAAGCCAAGCGGATAAACAGAGCGCATCCACGGCTCCAAATCAGAAAATTTTCGGCCTTCGGTCTGTAAAATATGAATAATGGCGCCTGCAATGAGCAATAACGGGATAAAGATAATGACGATATTCTGAAAAAGGGAAGGTGTGGCAGCTAACCCCACCCATCCGAATGCATTCGGGGTAAATGGCAAGCCTGAAAAACAAAGGATCACCAAAAAGCCTAACAGATTCATAAACCTGTTATGGATCCGGAAAAGAGAAAGCGGAGCACAAGTCAGTGCAATCGAAACGCCCCATGCAACAAGAGAAACCTGCTGACCGCTGAGCGCACAGACAAAAGCCAGACCGCATATCCCTAACGCCGCATAGGAAATCCCGATAAAAGAATTTTCGGAAAGGATCCATCCCACAGCCCCTGTAAGTCCGGAGAGTACTGCCGCCACTCCCAGGAAAAACCGCAAATCGGGACGCAGTCCTCCCAAGGGAATCCGGCTCATGATTGGCATCACTGTCAGCACGGAGACCAGACGCAGCATCGTCCCCAAACCGACGCGCGAACTGTCCATCTGTCCATATGGCTGAGAAACAGGCATGATCCCCATACGCAAGGCACACGCGGTCAGCAGATAAGCGCCGCCATTCAAACTGATAAAAGCGCCGGAGGCTGTTCCCAGTTCTGAATTTGATAAAGCCAGACTGGCAGCCGCCATCAAAGTACCGACAAAGCGGATCCCGACAGCCGTGACAAATCCGCGTCTGATTTGTCCGGGACGGACCTGCAGATAATGCGTGAGAAGATCAATTGCGTCGAAAATTACCCAGCCGTAAATAACAAATGTAAGGTTGTTTGTCGAAACAGCCAGGTAACCAATGGCTTCAATGAGCAGATAAAAAAACCAGATCCGCGGGGCTGTCTGCGGTTCCATATACGAAGGTGCGGTTAACAACAATATCGCCAGCAGTGCGGAAATTGCCAGCATATACGTATATGAGACGCCGTCCAATACGAAGCGTCCGTCTCCGGATGTAAGAAAAACACCGGCATCTTCCAACAAGCCGGGAACCGATTCCGCAAGCGGTTTTATTTGTATATCAGGGCGGAAATAAAGAGAAACGGTCCATCCCCAAACACTGATTCCGGCAAAAATCGCGGCAAACCAGGCAGCTCCGATATTTTGCCGGCTGCGGTTGATCAAAAAAATAAATAAGGCAGCCGTAAGCAGAATACCGACAGGGACGGACCAAATCGTGCTCATATTATTTATTCACTGAGTGGTTCACAGTGCAGGAATTTGCCTGCACCGCGCTTCCCTTTCCACTCGCCATTATCGACAATCACATCACCGCGCAGCATGACTTTTACCGGGAACCCGGTCAGTTCTTTGCCTTCGTACAGGTTGTAGTCTGTCCTGTGCTGTGCGACTTTGACACCGTAGGTAACCTTTTTCATCGGATCCCAAATGGCCAGATCAGCGTCTGATCCGGGCAGAATCGCACCTTTTTGTGGATAAATATTGTAAATTTTTGCGGGATTTGTACACATCAGTTCAACAAAACGCTGCGGTGAAATATGTCCATTTACCACGGCTTCTGTCCACATAACAGGCAGACGGTCACCGACACCGGGCTGTCCATTCGGAATTTTTGTGAAATCATTCCGGCCAAGCTCCTTACCGGGTCTCTTGAAGGGTTTTCCTTCATACAAAATCTCTTTTGTACCGTCAAACATGAATGGGCAGTGATCGGTCGCTACCACATCCATCGTGCCGTCTTCAAGCGCCTGCCAGATACCTTCATTGTCTTCAGCGCCGCGCATCGGAGGAGAGCAAACAAATTTAGCGCCCTCCCAGCCTTTCATATCTTCCTCTGTAAACATCATATACTGCAGACAGGTTTCTCCCCAGACGTTGATGCCAAGGTTTTTGGCGTAGGCGAGCACATCCATCTCTTCGGCTGTATTCATGTGAACGATATAAATCGGAGCATATCCGGCGGTCTTTGAAAGCATGCAAATATTCAGCAGCTCACCGGCTGTCCCATCTTTTGAACGGGTACGGGCATGCCAGACCGGCTCCGTATGACCGGCAGCTAATGCTTCCGCAACCTGAAGATCGATCAAGTCTCCGTTTTCCACATGGAACATGGAAATGATTCCCTCTTCGCCCGCTTTCCGCATTGCCTGAAAGATTTCTCCATCCTGCAGCCGCATCCGTCCGTTATACGCGGTAAACATTTTGATGGAATTGACACCCAGATCCGGCAGCTTCGCTATTTCTGCAAGAGATTCCGTAGAAAAATGGGTGTAATTCATGTGAACGCCATAATCAACAGCTGCTTTCCCCTGAGCGTTTTCTTCCCAGACATGAAAACTGTCGACCAGCGAGGGCAGGTCGTGGTTTGCGAAGTCAATAACCGTTGTTGTCCCGCCAAATGCAGCGGCTTTTGTTCCCGTGTAATGGTCGTCAGAAGAAGTTGTGTTCGGCATCGGCAAATCCAGATGGACATGGGCGTCTACCCCGCCGGGGAGGACAAGCATCCCGGAAGCGTCGATCACCTCGGCATCCGCGATCCCGTCAAAATTCTGTCCAATGGCTGCAATTTTCTCACCGTCAATCAAAATATCAGCTTCAAACATTGCGGAATCCGTTACGATTGTCCCGCCTTTAATGATTTTTTTCATGGACATCCTCCTTTGTTTTATCCATCAGATCCCAACTCTAATCCTGCGAGAGACAGGTTCCCCAGTAAAAATAATAAATCCTTCGGCAATTCTTCAGGAATATCCACGTCTGAACTGCCCTGAGATCTGCCGTATTCTTCTTCCCGTTCGCGCAGTATCCGCCAAACACCACCCCGTTCCCGTGCATTCATGGCCAGACCGCGTATCGATTCTGCGGTCATAATGCGGCTGCCGGTTGTATAGAAAAAGGTGAAACGCTTCCATTCATCAGCGAGTATCGGATGGGGTAAAGGCTCAATCCCGCGCAGCTGGATTTTGAAATATTCCTCATGCGCACGGGGATGATCCGGTTCGTCCCGGAATAATTCTGAACGGGTGGTTAATTCCACACCTGCTACTTCTGCGCAGCATTCGATCCGGCTGCGATGGCCTTTTCCGAAGGCAGCTGTTTGATAAAAAGCGATCACATCGGGGTGAAGGATTTTCGGCGCACTCTTCAATGGAATTCGATACCAGCCAAGCAGCCGCGCAATATCCATATCACGCGGTTTCGGCATGATTGCCACCAGTACCAATGCGTCATCATTTATTTCCATAGTTTGATTATAATTGCAAAAGGCAATTCAGCCAAATGAATATCCGGAACAATTCAAATAGGCCAATAAGCGCCGTTATGATTCACGTGTCTGTCAATATTGCTGTAACACACATGGGGACAGACACTCATGTGTCAGTTTACGTGACACATGGTATCAGTCCCTCATGTGCTTCGTTACTGCCCAATTTATCTTAATTAACCAGCTTTGCGGAAACGATTCTCCTGTTAGCGTACCCACCTTCCGGCCGCTCATCTTCGCAAGTCAGAAGTGTTACCGTGTTATCATACAGAAAACAAGTCCGGTATAAAGTCTCGAAATCATATTCGTTGATTTTTAGGTTGGAATAAATCTCAAAAGACATTAATTCATTCTTTTCTGTACGAATAAAAAACCGGTCTCCGATTTGCAATGAATGGATCATCGCAAAAGGTCCGAAGGTCTCCTCATCGAGGGTATTATGTGCAGCTAAAATACTGATTCCTTTCCCGGGATCGGCCATATCTGCAAGAAGTGCGATATTATTCCCGAGCTGCTCCAAAGCATATCCGCCATTGCTTCTTTCCACAGAAACAATACTGCTGCTCAGGTCTAAACCGGGAATCATAAGTTCCATGTTCGCGGGCGTATAAGATACAGAAAGAGATTTTTCTCCATGTCTTGAGCCTGTTTTTGACGTGATCCCGGTGTTCGGCAGCGTTTCCAAATACTCGATTGGAGCAGTGAATGCCGCGGGGATCGGAATGACAGTATTTTCATCAATGATATCATCCGGAATGATTAGAAGCTGCTGGTCTGCGCTGTACGGCTCCAAATCCTGCACGGATTTCATATTCTGACTCAGCATGACTCGCTCAGGAGATGATTCAGCGAGATGGACTTCTTCTGCAAATGGTATAACTACAAAAGGAGTATCCGTTTTATCTGCTGATTTTGTTTCTTTTGAATCTATATCATCGCCGGCGCTTGCGGAACCGCCGAATACCTCATAGGGATTAAATAACGCGGTCGGAATCGGCGTGGCGGTAACAGATGCCGTAGGTGTTGGAACGAAAGGAACACTTGTTTTTCCGGGAATAAAAACAGCAGTGGGAACAGCGGGACGCTGAGTGGGACGCTGCCGAATGGGATCATCAATACCATTGTAATTTCCGTCACAATCCCATCGTGCATAAAAAACAAATCCGTCTTTATTTTCCGTCCAGGTAACCGGGACATCCTTGGGATCCCATTCAAAGCCTTCCGAAAGAAGAGGCGCGACAGCAAAATCACCATCCGGATAAAGGCACCAGCCTGCAAAGATACAACCATTTTTAGTATAGGGAACATCTGAACTGCCTGCGGAAGCGGCGTTCATCTTCAAAGTAATTATATTTGTACCGGATTTGAAGTGTTCTGCGGAAATATATCCGGAATCCGCTCCGTTGCCGTCATACCAAACAGTAAAATCCTCCCAAATCTGTGCGGAGGAATCTGAAAATATCGAAAAAAATAAAAAAATTATAAAAAGAAAAAACCTCGCGGGTTCCCCGGTTTTCTCCCCGCGTTGAAAATAGGATAATTTCTTCATGATAAATTGCCTCTCTCCATGCATTATCACAAATCAAAAATCACAGTTAATCTATAACCAATGTCAATAAGAGATTATAACAGAAATTTTAAGATTATGTATAAATTAAAGAAAACTTTCCGAAAAGAAACACAATGACTCAGTTATTTTGAAAAATACAGCATAAATCTTAAAACATTTTAAATAATCTGTGTTTTCTGCTCCTGTTTTATATGAATGGGCTTATAATTTAAATAACTGTTCAGGCACCGGTGTGCTTTTTTCTGAATAGATACTTTTATACGGAGCTGACGATGAGTGAAAAATCTGTATTGTTCGAAAATCTTCTGGAAAAATACGGTTACGATGCCGCTGTTTTAATTCCCAGTCCCAACATGAACTGGCTGACCGGACAGGCAAAAATCCTGATGGAACGGCCGACCGCAATCATCTTCTGTCCCGGGAAAAAGGCTGCATTGATTATCGCCGGTTTCGAAGTAGATGCCGCACCGGAGATGGACATCCCAGTGGAAGTATTCCCGTTCACCGATAATCCGGCGGAATGGGGCGGCGCTTTCCGCAAAGCCGGAGAATATTTAGGCCTTGCGGGGAAAAAGATCGCCGTTGAACCGATCCATTTTCGTTTCCTTGAATATCAGTTCATCAAAGAAGCCATTCCGGGATGCCAAATCTGCGGTGCGCAGCAGCTTTTCAGCGAACTGCGTCTGCGGAAATCTGACGAAGAACTGGAATATATGCGGAAAGCCGCCATCATCGCGCAGGACGCCCTTGAAGAGACATTAAAACTCGCAAAACCGGGGGTCACGGAACGGGAACTGGGATCCGAACTGGTGGCACAAATGCTCCGCAGAGGGTCCGACCCCAAATTGCCGTTTGATCCCATTGTCGGTTCCGGGCCGAATTCCGCCAATCCGCACGCGGAGGTTTCTGACAGACAGCTGGAGCGGGGGGATTTTCTGCTCTTTGACTGGGGCGCCCGATATAAGGGGTACTGCTCCGATATCACCCGCACTTTCGTCATCGGCGAAGCATCGGACAAGCAGATTGAAATCTACAACACCGTTTTGGCTGCAAACCGCGCTGCTCTGGCGGCAGTCCGTCCGGGTGTAAGCGCCGGTTCTATTGATGACGCCGGACGTGCTGTCATCAACAGCAAAGGGTACGGGAATTTCTTTACTCATCGCATCGGCCACGGGCTCGGTCTGGAAGAGCATGAGGAGCCTTATATGTTTGCCGGAAATCCGGTAATTCTGGAGCAGGGTATGTGCTTCTCCGACGAACCGGGAATCTACATCCCGGATTGGGGCGGCGTCCGCATTGAAGATGACATCACCGTTACCGCTGACGCGGGACGTTCCATAAGTGATTTTCCGCGTGAATTGAGGATTTTATGAACGTCAGTGAAGTAATTTTTGAAACCCTGCACGCACTGCCTTTCATCTGCGGGCCGATCAATAACAATACATACGCCCTTTTTGATGAAGAGAGCAAAGACTGTGTTGTTATTGACCCGTCATTTTATTTCGATAGGGTGCTTCAGAAAATCCTTGAACTGGGATACACGCCCCGCGAATATTGGCTTACCCACGCTCATTACGACCATATTCTCGGCACAGCTTATCCTGAATCAAGAGAGCTGAACATCACAGCGCATCTTCATCCAAAAGACGAAATCCTATTTGACGAAGCAGTTCGTACAAAAGGCAGCATGTTCCCATTGATCACGAACTGTCCCCATCCGCTGATGGATCTTGAAGATGGGAAAGAACTGCACGTTGGAAAATATAAATTTCAAACTCTATTCACGCCCGGTCATGCACCGGGGCATTGCTGTTTTTACTGCGAACACGCAGGGTGGTTGTTTTCCGGTGATCTGATCTTTTATCACAGTTACGGGCGGACAGACCTGACCGGCGGCGACGAAAAGACTTTATTCAAGAGTATTTGTGAAAAAGTTCTGACACTGCCGCAGGATACCTTGATAATGCCCGGACATGAGTATTACACTCGTGTCCGCAGCGAGAGAGTTTTTTATTCATGAGCGTTTTCCTCAAAAACCGCCCGGTCCTGATCGTCTGTATCATTCTGATGTTGCTGCTGGTTTGTTCCTGCAACGTTCCGAATCCGGTTCCAACAGTTACGCAGACACCGGATTGGACCAGTACGCCCATTTCGCCATCAGCGACACCGACACAAAGGCCGACCGCGACAGCGACGCCTGTCCCGGAATATCTCACCGTTCCATCCGAAGATCTGGCAGGCACTAAACTAATTCTGCGCAGCAGCCTTTATGGCGCAGAACAGAAAAAGCTGGAAGAACTGGTCAGTTTATTCAACAAGGAAAATGAGAAAGGGATCTCCGTTCAGTCAATTTACGCAGACAACATGGACGAGCTGGGCAGCTTCACTTCAAAGGACAGCACCGGCAAAACTGACCTGATCATCGCAGATTCGTCCTGGCTGCGAAGACAAAACGTTTACGGGAAAGCGCTCATGGATCTTTCCCCCTTTATGAACTTGCCTGAACTGTCCCTTACCGGGGATGACAACATACCCCTGATGGACGTCATGCTGGAAACAGAAAATCAAAACGAAGCATATTACGCGCTGCCGCTCTGGGCAGATCCTGCGTTTTTGTTTTACAACAAAACCTGGGCGATCGAGCTTGGATATTCCGACAATCCGTCCGGTCTGGCTTCTTTCGCGGAACAGGCCTGTGCTGCGGGGAAAGCCAACTATACCGATAAAGACGACAGTAAACACGGAACCGGCGGATGGATTGTAAGTTCTGCTCCAAAAGACGTACTGAGCTGGATGCTGATTTTCACGCAAAAGGGAGAAAATCCGGGCGAACTGATCCGCTCTCAAAACGGGGATGTTTTTATCGACACAGCCTCCTGGCTGCGGAACCTTTTTGACAACGGCTGCGCCTGGAACAGCCGCGTCAAAGAACCTTATGATTATTTCGCAAATCGATATGCTTTATTTTATTCGGGAACTTATTCCGATGCAAAACGTCAATATAATGCATTTGAACAGTCAGAGGAACACGGTTTTGATAACTGGGATTTGATTGTTTATCCGTCCCGGGAAAGCGGAGAAAAACAGAACCCGCGCATCGCTGCCGATATGGTTTCGATCGCTGTCCCTGAAAGCGAAGACGCGAGAAAACTTAACGCGGCATGGCATTTCATCCGCTGGCTTTATCAGGGAGAGCACGCCGCTGAACTTGCGCTTGCGGCAAATGGATGGCCGGTGCAGGATAGTGACGCAATCACAACACTGTATCGCAAGAGTGGAGAAGATAAGCTTTACCAAACGCTCTCTTATCGGCAATATCTGGTCAGCAATGACGCGGATGAAAACTGGCTGACAGATCAACTGATTCTTGCGGATGGGTTTAATTACATCTTCAATCCATCTGCTAAACCGGAAAATATTCCCGAAATCTGGGATCAAATCAGGGATATTATTACGGAAATTAATGACGTGAATCATCCTTCTTCACAGGCAGGAGATGATAATCAGAATGAAATTCATGCCGATGGAGCAGGTTAGAGTAAGGTTCTTTTAAATTAATAATTGAACAGGAGTGAAAAATGAAGCCAACTTATAAAATGATTGTTATGATGATTTGTTTCTCTGTTATTGCTTTGATTGCAGCAGCCTGCAACGCGCCAAAAACAGCACCAACGCCTACTGCTGTGCCGGTGAGCAATATCGAAGAACAGCAGAACATCGAAAACAGCAATGGAAACGAAAGCGTTCCCGAAAATTCGACGGACGGTAATAATGAAGAGATCCCGATGATCACCAATCCTGGAAGATCGGCTGTTGATTATCCGAAAACCGCATCGCTGAACTTTCGGAAACCTTCTGCCGCGCTGAACACCGCACAGCAGACTGCGGCTGATGATGACCTGGTAATCAAAAACAACCACACCATCACGTATCCGGAACAGCAGTCCATAATTCAAAAAAGCGTACCCTCCGGTCAGCTGGCACCACTGAGCTATATTCCGCCCTCAACCCTTCAAACCGGACAATCCATCTATTTTGCACAGGGTGCCACTTCGGCTGTCATTTCTGGGTATGTTCCAGCCGGCGGGGTTGTGAGCTACAATTTTTACGCCTTCGCCAATCAGAACTTTCTTGTCCTGCTCTCATCCGACAGCGGCACGTCTGTACTGAGCGTATCCGATGTGTACGGGAATGTATTTTTGGATTCCACACAGCGGATGAACAGTTACTCGATGTACCTTCCACGCACGGCCACTTATTATGTGAATATTCACTCACAAGGCTACGCGGAAAACTTCACGATTCAGATTTTCATCCCGGCAAGAGTCACCATCCCGGCCGGCAGTACGGCAACTTCCATGAGTGGGACGCTTGCACCCTACAGTGTCGTGAGCTACACTGCCTACATGTTTGCCGGTCAGACAGCCCGCATCGATGATTACTCCGGTCCGCAGCCGAATTCATTTCTGCGGATTTCGGGACTGCAGACAGGCCTTGTTTATATGGATTACACAGCCTATTCACCAAGCTGGTATGCTGTTGTTCCCGCGACACAGGACTATCTGATCGAAGTTATTTCCATGGACCAGCCTTCAAACTATCGTCTGACGGTTGACGTAAGATAAAATCGGAGAAGGTGATGCGGTGGATGGTCTGAATATTTTTCCACTAAACGGAGAATCGCTGCACATGGATTTCACTTCCGGTGTGCAGACGGGATTCATTCTATCCGCACTTGTGGCAGTGATTACCTTTATTATCGGTATCAACACGATCCGAAAAGGAAGCCGCATCACCTTTTTTCAAAAACGCCAGCAAATGGTTTCTCGAGGCTGGCGTTTGGTTTTTTTCAGCCTCTTTATGGGCGTGTTCGCGTTTTTGCTGAACCGCTATGGGGAACAGACCATCTATTCCATCGTCGTTCCCACGCCGACAGCAACACTTACGCCCACTATTACTCTGACGCCAACCATCACCCCGACGGAAACGCTCACGCTGTCTCCGACGATCACCAACACGCCTTCCGTTACCAACACGCCATCATTGCCGGATGACCTGCATATTCAAAGCGAAGGGACACTGAGAGGGACCAATGTGGTTGTCAGTCCCATCACATTCACTCTGGAAATCGGCTCAAATGGCATGCCGGTGGAGACCAAAGAAGAATTTGACAACCCGATTCGGGAAATCACAGCGTTTTTTAGTTATGACCGGATGGTCAGCGGTTCCCACCTGGCATTTGTTTGGTATCGGGTGGACGACTGGGTAACGATGTGTTCCAGCGCTTCGGTTTATGAAGGCAGTACCGGCGGATATTACCGCACCACCTGCAGTTCTGAAACACCGGACCGCTGGCTTCCGGGCGAATATGAACTGCAGATGTTTGTCAACGAAGAATGGATCAACTCCGGACGGTTCACGGTGGTGGGAATGCCGCCTACACATACACCGACGATTACCCTGTCTCCAACCATAACGCCATCTCCGACGCGTACATTCACGCCGACAATTACGAATACCTTTACGCCGACGCCGTCCAATACGCCCACACCGACGCGGACGCCGACGCCTACCTGGACTCCAACAATCACGCTGACACCAACGATAACGCTCACACCGACAATTACCTGGACACCGTCGATTACACCTACGCCTACGATTACACGGACGCCGACCAATACCCTGACGCCCAGCAACACGCCGACGATCACGCCGACTCCGACGAACACTTACACAATAACGCCGACACGTACGCCTCGTCCAACGGACACCCGTGTGCCTACTTTTACGAATACACCCACAAAAACACTATGGCCCACAAATACACCACGCCCGACGGATACACTCCTTCCGACATTAACGCCGGTTTTATGATTTTAGACGTAAGATGTATGACGTATGACGTATGTATCTATATGTCATACCAAAATAATTTTCCAACACTTAGACATAATCATTAGATACAACTAAAACATCATAATTCCTAAATTCGATGTCTAAAAATTACCATCTGCCATCAAACAAACGTCTAATAACTAATGTCTAACAACTAACGTCTAATATACAGATTATATGTCGGGCGGATGCCGGCGAGGTTGTAAGTTGCGGGGAATTTTCCGACGAGTTCGTAGTGAGGCGACTCAATCGTACGCATAAATGTCAACACATAATCGGTACAGCCATTTTGAATACAGGCATTCTGTTCAATATCGATATCTTTCAAAGGAAGGTTGAATCCGCAGAAAAAGCGCTGGTTGGGCAGCAGTCCGGCGACGGTATTCACTCCCATATCCAGGAAATTGTAATTCAGCAGTGTTGGGTTTTCGATTGATGAAGCCTCAATCAGTGCTTTTGCCTGATATTGTGGGTAATCTTCTTTTTCGAAGGCCAGGGAACGCATGTTCCCCGCAAAGAAAAATATACCGAATACACAGGCACACAAAGAAACAGCCGTCATCATATTCGACTCAAAATACTGCAGCAAACCGGACCTCAGCCGCCGTTCAATAATATCCACGACCGCCATCAAACCGAAAAGCGCAAACACACCGAAAATCAGCGGATAATAGGAATAAAATCGTCCGCTGAAATAAATAATCAGGTACATCACAACAAAAGACCAGTGAACGAGACGGAAGATATTTTTGTTCTCATTTCCCTTGCACCAGAAAATACCGATGATTGAAGTGATGGAAATCAGTGTGCTGAACACCAGCATATTCAAAAAACCGCTGAAAAGGTTGCTGAAAATCGCAAAACGTCCATAGATATCCGCCGTTTTCGGATACATGAAGATGTTCTGGTAGAAGTAGACTTCAAAGAGATCTTTCAACCCGCCCGCGAAAGCAAACCATAGCAGAACCGGCAGTGTCGTGATTGCCGCACCGGCGGCTACCAGTCCAATTCCCTTGAATAATTCGATCCGTTGCTTTTTGACCCGAGCGAAGAGGTACATGGCGATGGTCCACCCAAGATAAAACCCCAGCATGGAATATTTCATCCATAGTACGCACCCGGAGGTCACCCCGATCAGGATCCATTCCTTTGGTTTGGGCAGGAATCCCTTTTTGATCCGGTGATAGCCGATCCATAAAGCGTACGTCAGCAGAGGAAGACAATACTCCTCCGCACTGTCTCCCTGGTCAAACGAGACAGCCGTATAAACGATCAGCGCCAACACGGGAACCAGCGGAAGCGCACCGGTCCCCAGGCGCATCCGCATAATTTTGTAGGCAAAAAGCAAGAAAAAGAAGCAGCTGACAATCTCCAGTACCCACATCCCGTGAAGGGTATCAAATGAAATCAGCGCACCGAGCGAATGCCATAATAAAAGCAAAGGCCCTTTTTGCTCATAGACATCCCGGTAAGGCAGCATCCCGTGTAAAATGGATTTCCCGACCGTGAACATCGTATGTGGATCGACCCAGTCATTGAAGGCATAAAACGGAGAGCATTTGGATGCCAGCGTCATCATTACAGCGGAGCAGATCCCGATAAAAACCGTTTCATGCTTTGAGTCAGAGCCATCCTCATCGCCATTGATCATTGAAGCGATGATGGAAACAAGCCGGTCAGACCCGAAGAGAGCCAGGATAACCAATCCTGCACAAAAGATACCGCAGATACGTTTTGCAGGCATCTGCGGCAATGACTCCCATGAGGAAAAAAACGCAAAATGCTGCCACCGCAGGTAAAACAAGGCACCGAGCCCCAGCGTTATCGAAGTGGTTATGACCGGATAGTGAAATTGAAAAACCGCCTTAGGTGAATGTGTTTTTTCGTAATGGGAAACAAAGAGCCCACCCGCAAGGTAAATCAAAACAGCTGCAGCGGCGGAAATCAAATCCGGTCCCGAGAGCAGGATCAGATGAGGCACCAACAACAGAAATATCACGCTCTTTCCCTCGTATTCATATTCTGTTTTTCTGTAAAACTACAATGCTGCCGCGATTTTAGCAGCCATCTTCGCGTTGTTAAATGCAAGCTGAATGTTGGAAGCCAGACTGTCACCGCCGGTAACATCCTTGATCCGTGCCAGCAGGAACGGAGTAATGTTCTTGCCGTGAATATGCTGACGTTCAGCTTCAGCAACTGCTTCATCGATAACCTTGTTCATCCGGACGGGATCCATTGCCCATTCATCAGGAATCGGGTTGGCGATCAGAACACCGCCGTTCAGACCCATGTCCCATTTCGCGCGGATCACGGCAGCTGCTTCTTCCGGTGTGTCACATTCATAATCACCCTCAAAACCGCTTTCCTTGCAATAAAACGCCGGGAATTTCTTCGTGCCCATGCACAGTACCGGTACGCCGAAGGTTTCCAGATATTCCAGTGTCAGACCAATATCCAGGATCGATTTACAGCCCGCGCAGACTACGGCCACATTGGTGTGAGCCAGTTCCTGCAGGTCAGCGGAAATATCAAAAGAATGTGGAGCGCCGCGATGGACACCGCCGATACCGCCGGTAGCAAAAACCTTGATGCCGGCCATGGCTGCTATCATCATGGTCGTCGTGACAGTTGTAGCACCGGTCTGTTTCATCGCCACCAGATAAGGCAGGTCCCGGCGGGAAACTTTGGCAATATTCTTTCCGCTTGCCATCAGACTCAGATCATCCGGTGAGAGCCCAACTTTCAACTTACCGTTAATAACGGCAATCGTTGCGGGAACCGCTCCTTCTTTCCGGATCAGCGCTTCCACATCATTGGCAAACTTCTCATTTTCCGGATAAGGCATTCCATGAGAAATGATTGTTGATTCCAACGCAACAACCGGTTTCCCGTCATGAATCGCGTCCTGAATTTCCGGTAATACTTCCAAATAATCCTGATACATAAAACAATCCTTCCTAAATATACATATTGAGTTTAATTATACATCTTTCGTCAATGTTCAGCACCAAGTCAAAGCAACCTATAACCTATCCACTACTGCCTATTGCCTGCCACCTGAAACCTAAAACCTATCCACTAACTAACATCCTTATTTCCGGCGTCACGGTCTTTTCACTCATGATCGTTATCTCCGCGGCTGTCATTGCCAGTTCCAGTGAAGTCTCCGGAGTCATCCTATTCAGCCAGCCATAAACCATGGCCGCAGTGAATGAATCTCCCGCCCCGGTAGCGCTGACAGGGTCCAGAGGCTTGTGGAATTTCCGCAGCTGCAGACCGCTTTTATCTTTATAAAAAACCCCATCGCTTCCCAATGTAATCACTGCACATTCAGTACCTGTTTTCAAAATCCGATCCGCTGCCCTTTCCAGGTCCGAATCATTATGAATTGGCATTTCCGCAAAAATCTCGGCCTCCTGCCGGTTGCATTTGATCATATGCAGCGCGCCAAGATATTTTTTCAGTGAGGCCGCATAGGTAGTCGAGATTGGATCAGCAAACAAAGGTTTCCGGGACCATCCGGAGATCAAAGCTTCGAGCGATTCCGGAGAGAGATTTGGATCCAGCACAATGGCATCCGCTTGTTCAAAAGCATCTGCATGACGCAGGATAAAGCCGGCATCCATCTCTTTGAGAATATGCATATCGGAAATCGCGGCCAGCATATCCCCGTCACTGTCAGTCAGCACCAGATAAACGGACGAGCGTTTGCCGGGAATTCTTTCGATATTTGAAACATCGATTCCCGCCTCGGAACAGCTTTTCAGGATGATTTCCGCGAAAGGATCCTCGCCTACTGCGGAAACCATCTGCACATCAGCGCCAAACCAGGCCAGGTTTTCCGCGATATTTCGTCCTACACCGCCGGGGCACAGCCGCACTGCGCCAGGGTTGGAATCCCGCAGATTGATCACCCGTCCGGAAAAACCCTGGATATCAATATTCGCGCCTCCCACACAGGTGACATGTTTTTTTTGATTCTCGTCCATACCCATTACGCTCATTTCTTTATTATAACAGTGGTTGGAAATTGTGTGTTAGGAGTTAGGAATTAGGAGTGTGAAGTGTTCAGAGTGCAGAGTGCAGTTAAATCTCCTATCGCTTATTGAATGGTCAGAGAAAGCAATTCATATGGGTTATTGACCCGCGGGATGATGTTATGGTCACCCAATCCGCGGCTTACGATCACGTGGGTTTTTCCAACAAAGTTGTCACCGGAGGTCAGCTCCGGGAAAAAACCGACATCCGGCATATAGACTCCGCCGACATAAGGAATATCGATTTGTCCGCCGTGACGGTGACCGCAAAGCGCGATGTCGATGTCTTTACCGATGAGTGTTTTATCCGGATTGGTGGTGTAACGGGGATCAAAAAATCCTGGGTCATGAACCAAAAGCAGCCGGAAATTCGGACTTTGCAAGTAGGACTGCATCATCAGGACATCCGTCCAGTTGTACTGGCGCGGGTTGCGGGATAAGCCGCCGATGTCGATCAGGTTCCCGTTGACTTCGATGGTTCGCCATTCGCTCTCCAGCACGTTCACACCGGTAGCTGTCAGGTCCTCACTCATTTTGGACTTCAATTTAGTGATATTGTCGTATTCATGGTTGCCGTAAACGTAATAGACCGGCGCGATCTCTGTCAATTGTCTGCAGAGAGTAAGCACAAGGCTGTATTCATCCTCCTTTTTGTTTACCATGTCACCGATAATCGTGATGATGTCCGGCTGTTCTCCTCTGACAGCGTTCACAAGGTCCGCGTTATCTGGTCCGTATTCATGCATGTGCAGATCTGAGAGAACTGCAATCTGAACCGGATTTTCCAGCTTTCCGGTGTTGACACTTAAGTGAATAATTTCAAAAGTCTGATGTTTCATGTTGTCCGGTAATACGCCGAAAAAAGCCAGAATGAAAAAGATTCGGGCTGCTGCGTTGAGTAATGCCGTGTTCAAATAAATGTTCTCCTTGTTTCATATTTGTTTAGGACGGAGCACATCGGGGACCGGTACCTTATGCCGTGAAGCCGAACCAAGTGTTCCTGTCCCTGTGTGTTCACTCAGGTTCTTAAGGAACCATTGAGTAAATTCTGAGATAGCGGGAGGTCAGTTCTGCGCTTTGCGCAAAATCGTCCTCGAACCCGATTAATCGGTGTCTCCTTAATTTCCGGTCAATGCACTGATCAGGAGGATCAGCGGGGAATTCCAGTAAACGCATACTTCGTTTGTGGAATAGCTTTGATCACTGTCTGCATAGCATTTTGCGGGGAAGCAGCTGGCAAGGACGTTCTGAGCGTATGGATCTTCCAGACTGCTGTCAGGTCCTCCAACCAGCATACCGGGTACCGTTGCGCCAAACGCTGTGGAAGGACGGTGATGCGGATAAGTGGGACTGATGGTACCGAGACCGGTTACAAAGCAGTACCCTGCGGCGTTTTCCCCCAGCAGGTAATCAAGCTGACGGGCAGCGCTCGCGCGAAGGGCTTCGTTATCAAAGATGGCGGCTCCCATCAGCAAAACGACGCCGTCATTGGCGATTCCCATATTGGATCCCCATTCAAATTCGTTCATCCGGTTGATCCCGTAGGAATTGACGGAAATACCGGATCTTATCCGCTGAATAGACTCACTGAGTAAAGTTTCCGCCATGATGTATGCTTCATTTTCTTTTGAAAGTGCCTGATCGGAAAGAATTGCATACAGCCCGTAGCCGCCCATCTCGACCCAGCCCAGTTCAGCCGTGACTTCTCCGGATGCCAGCATTTCTGCCGCGGCACTGCGGTATATGTCTTTTCCGGTAAACCGCGCAAGTTCTGCCGCTGCCCAGAATCGTTCGTCTCCGGCTTTTCCGTCAGGGTATTCGCCGGTCACGATATCCGTGGGATTGGTAAAGCCGGGATCGTTCCGATGTTCTTCCAGATAAGTCCAGGCTCGTTCAGCAGCAGCGAGATAGGTTGATGACAAAGCGGCAAGTTCAGGAGAACCGCTGTCTGTGAAGATGCGGGCTCCGAGTGTCAGTACACCGGCAAAATCACCGGTTGCCGTATTGGAAATCGGTGAGACGATCATCTGTTCGGTTTCCTCCTGCGGCTTGATGAAGCCGGGAAAATTCTGTCCGGTGACTTTGTGATAAACACCGCCGCTTTCCGCCTGCATTTTGAGCATCCAGTCCAGCTCATATCGCGCTTCCTGCAAGCGGTCATCTACGCCGTCTCCGCTTTCCGGGATTCCGATATTATCGATCAGCGTACTGTTCATTTCATAACTCAGCAGCAGATCGGCTGCCGCCTTTGCACCGGAAACGACATACCGCCCATAATCGCTGGCGTCATGCCATCCGCCGCTGACGTCGATCTTTTGATTCGTTCCGTATACAATTGCCAAATCGCTGTGACAGACCGGATGGACGTAAATTCCCGCGTGTTCTTCTTCCAGTTCCATTCCGCAGCGCTGCAGATAAAGCATCCGTAAGGTTTCCCGGAGAAGTTTATCATAGACCTGTCTGTTGACCGGAAATTCCTCGGAAACTGTTCCGTCCGATGTGATGAGCTTGTATTTACCAACCATATTCAGACCTGAGAAATCGGCGATTCTGATCATCTCTCCGGATGAGGGATTGTAGACAGGCGCTGAAAGTGTCCCTTCAAAAACGGTTTCGCCATGCGGACTTCTGACAATGGTAAAGGAATCCGCATCAAGATCAGTGATGACGGCTGTTTTGACCGCGCCTGGCAGGTAACCGACCTGATTGATCCGGATTGGGCTGATTTTTACGCCGCTATCGTCTGTAACAAGTCCGGAAACATCTTTTATTGTGAGTGAGAAATTATCAAACCAAACCGTGTGTGGTTCAATATCTTCAGGCTTCAAACCCGCGGCTGCCATTGGATCGACAAATCCCATGTTGACGCACAGACGCGGTGCAGGGTCAGTCGCTTCCTTCATCACAAAAGGCAGGCTGAAATGTTGTTTCTCTTCGGTCACTGATATCTGTTGTTCAAAGTACGCGTGATAATCACCGCCGTTGAGCTGGATCCTTATAAACATGTCCCGTGTCAATGATGCATGGGCATCAAACGACAAAAGATATTCAACGCCCTCATTGAGACGGAATCCGTCATAATATGGCTGAATGGCATGCCCGACCCGTCCGATTTTGTTTACATCGATTTGCAGTTCACCGTTTTGAATACTGAGGGCAGCATTGCCGCCGCTCTCTGTGTAAAGGTTGAAAAGAAGGTCACTGCTGAAATCACCGTTTTTCAGCAGTTCCTGACCGGGAATGAGTTCACCCTGTGCTGTGACTGCGGTGAAGCAAGAACAAACAAGAAGTACCGGCACCGCCATTATCAGAAATACGCGAAAGAGAAGTGTTCCTCGTGTCATGATATTTACTCCTTTTCTATAAACTGTAATTGTTATGTTGAATCACACGTTCGCCAATGTTGTTTGGCCGCACATGGTGACAGGCACGCCTGTGTCGGCTTACGCGACACAGGGTGTCAGTCCCGCAAGTGCTTCGTAAATAGTTACGATAATATAAATGATATGTATATTTTATCATCTGTATTGCGTAATGAATGAGTCTATGACTGGTAAAATAGTAGAGATTTGCATTATATGGGTTAGCCACATGGGACTAAATCCCCATGCAGGCGGGAAGACAGTTCTGCGCTTCGCGCAAAACTGTCACCGAAACTCAATAAATCGGTATGAAAACAGGAGGACGGATGCCTTTTCAAATAATTCGTAATGATATAACCAAAGTTGCCTCAAACGCGATTGTCAACACCGCGAATCCAAAGCCGGTCATTGGAGGCGGTACGGACAGCGCGATTTACAAGGCTGCCGGTGAAAAACAGCTGCTGGCGGAACGGAAAAAAATCGGAGATATCGCACCCGGAAACGCCGTCAGTACCCCGGCATTTGCGCTGAATGCCAAATATATTATTCACACAGTCGGCCCGGCATGGATCGACGGCAGCCACGGGGAACGGGAAGTCCTGCACTCTTGTTACGCTAATTCACTCACCCTGGCAGGTGAGCTTTCATGCGAGAGCATTGCCTTCCCGCTGATCGCCACCGGAACCTATGGGTTTCCAAAAGCGGAAGCGCTTGATATCGCGCTCAAGGAAATCGGGAAATTCCTGCTGACCCATGAAATGAATGTTATCCTGGTGGTATTCGACAAAAAAGCGTTGGAACTTTCGGAAAAACTGGTCGGCGAAATCGACAAGTATATTGATGAGAACGCCATCGGTCTCCTGCGGGAAGAAGAATATAAAGGGCACCCCAGCAATCAATTCAGACGCCGCAGGATACAAACAGATAAGTTCTTTTCTGAGTCACTTGACTTATTAGAAGACAAGTATGCCGCGCCGGATGAAATGATTTTTACGGAAAAGATTTGCTGTGCTCCCTCATCTCCGAAATCAGAACCGCTTTCTGGCGGTTTCATGGGAGTTTTCGGTCAGACGGAAAAGAAGTCTCTTGATGAGGTGCTTCAAAAAGAAGAAGATACCTTCCAGCAGCGGCTGTTCAGGCTGATCAATGAACGTGGCCTGGATGATGTGACGGTGTATAAGCGTGCTAACGGGAACCGGAAAAATTTCTCCAAAATCCGCTGCAATGTGGATTATCATCCGAAAAAGATTACTGCTATCGCTTATGCTGTAGCGCTGAAGCTGGACATGCCGGAGCTGCTGGACCTGATTTCCCGGGCAGGGTACACATTGTCCCCCACAAGTAAATTTGATTTAATCATATCTTACTTTGTCAAAAGCCGGAATTATGATATTTTTGAGATCAATGCTGCGTTGTTTGAATACGAACAGCCTCTGCTGAGCAGCTGAATGGAAAATCAGGTTGAAGCATATGGGGACTGGTACCTTGTGTCGCGAATCCAACACAAGTGTGCCTGTCTCCATGTGCGGCACTGAGCAGGGAAAGTCGGTCTGTTCCCATGTGCATTACTTCGTTTTTTGAACAGTTACCAATATTTATTACGAGTTTGTGAAAGAAAGACACAAGAAAATGTTAAGCTCTGTTATTGAAATGATTTTACCAATTGCCATTGCGTTTTCCATCGGGGTCCTGATGCGGAAAAAGAACCTGATGGACGATAATGGCTGTGCGGCCATTAAAACGATCGTCAGCAAGTTTCTGCTGCCGGTGATTTTGCTGAATGCCTTTATGTTTGCGAACTATTCGAAGGATTCCATGGCGATTATCATCGTCTTTTTCCTGGCGATGCTCGCACAGCTCGGATTGGGTTTCCTGCTGCGGCGTTTTATTCCGGAACGGGCGAAATATTTCCCCTTTGTTTTTGCCACTGTTGAGGGCGGCTCGCTTGGATATCCGCTGTTGGGAATGCTTTACGGAACCCGGGGAACCAGCGACATGGCGATCATTGATGTGGCGCATACGGTTTTCCTTTTTCTGATTGCCATTCCTTTGATGCAGATGGTGGATGGATATGAAGGGGATTTTAAAAAGACACTCAAACATGCTGTCGTGGCTCCCACGTTTCTGGCGATGGTCCTGGGTATTGTGCTGGGGCTTTTGGGAGTCGATACCTGGATCGCGAATTCATCGATCAGCGGCATCTATCAGTCAACGGTGGGCTTCCTTTCCGACCCGGCCGGTTTACTGATTCTGATCACGCTGGGATTCGATTTGTCTTTGCGCTCTGATCTGCGGAAACCGGTATTTTTCACAAGTTTCACTCGTCTTGTATCAATGTGGGTGCTTTGCGCGGTCAGCTGTCTGATTATTTTCCGCTTTATTCCTTATAGTAAGGAAACCATGGTCGCGTTGGTTTTAGCTTTCAGTCTGCCCGGGTCTTTTTCGATCCCGTTGTTCGGAAAATTTGAAGGCCACCGGGATTATGTTTCGACGACAATTTCCTTTTCAACCGTGCTGACGCTGCTTGTCTTTGTGGGTCTCACGGTGTATATTCATCTATAATTTATCGGGGACTGTCCCTATTATATTAACAAAACATTTTGTGGGGACAGTCCCCGTTTACCCCAGAAATTCCCGTACTTCCGGTTGGACGGTATCGGGAAAACCGTATTCCCGGCATTCACGGTCCAGAATTGTGATCATTTCACGGGCGTTATCGTAGTTTTTCCCTTCCAGAAAGACATCCAGCAGGTAACGCTGCAGGTCGTGCTTTTTGCGCAGATAGGCTGTCACATCCGCGTGTTCGTCACAGATGCGGATGCCTTCCCGCAAAGTCCTTTCGCAGGAGGTGTAATCCTGCAGGTCGATGTAAATGATGGCGGGAGGAATGATTACAAAGTCGATATAATCCAATCCTTGCGGGTAGATTTTTTCTCCTACGATTTTTGCTTCAGCGATCCACTTTTCCGCTTCCTCCTGGTTTTGTTCTGCCTCTGCCCAATAAAACCCCATGGTGATAGCAAATCCGTGACGGATCGTAGAGTATGGCAGACATTCTGTCTCAAGGATCTGACGTATTTCATTGAACAGCTGGTCAAATTCATCCGGGTCACTGAACCCGCGTCGGGCGATGGCGTTCATTTTTCCCAAAAGATATTCAGCGAGCAGATGTTCCCGCTTCTGCTTCGGCGCTTTCCGTGAATGATCAATGATTATGTCCGTCAGTTCTGCTAATTTTTCACGATCACCCGGGAAATCGCGGGTGTCGTAAATATCAGTGAGCAGTCCGTAATATTCTGCTTTGGTAAGGTCATCCTCCGCGTATTTTTCTGCCGAACCCGCTAATTGTAAAGCGGTGTCATATTCTTGATATTGGCACAAAACTTTATTAACAACTTCCGTAACGCGGATGACATCCAAAGGAGAGAGATGTTCCGGATGATCCAGCAGCATTTTCCCGTAATGCAGAATTGCCTCATCTTCGGATTTCGGGAGATTGGTGACCATCGCATGCAGCAGTTTTTGAACGGGCTCCCTGCCCCACAGTTCATTATTCATCAGGATATCAAGAACCCCGCGTGCGGTCATAACGGAAGCAAGCAGCTTGCGGTGATCGGTGACGATCGTATAAGGATCGGTTTTGGAAAGAATGTCTGCCAATTCCGGTGAGATGGATTTCGGATCAATGCAGAGGTCTTCAAGGTGACTTTCGGACATAATGTCAATATAAAGTGTATTGATGATTTGCAGCGTGCTCTCCAAATTGTCATTTGTTCCCGGAATATTCTGGATTACATCGCGGATTAGCGGATGGAGAAAGAGCCGGTCGTGATCCCGGGTGATCCAACCCATCCGGATCAAGCTTTGAATGGGTTCCGCGCTTTCCAATCCTGTCAGCCGCATCAGTTCCCGTGCGGGAATACCAGGTGCGGGAAACAGAACAAGCGCTTTCAGGATTGAGATTTGTGAAGGAGTGAGCAGGTCGGTCTGGAAAAGCCTTGTGATGATAGATTCCATCTGCTCATAGCAGATGCGGTCATCCCGCTGGTAATCCACCCGATCGGTGCTGATATGCAGGAGCCCCTGTTTTCGCAGTAGCCCCAGTGCTTCTGGAAGGGTCAAAAAACTGCAGGAAATCTGTCTGGCAAACAGCTCAAGTGCCAGGGTATGACCGGAGAGCAGATGGATAATTTCACGGATGCAGTCTTCATCAGACACAGCAGCCTCTGTACTGTACAAATCATCTGTGCTGCCCATATAGTGAAGAAACAGCTGCAGCAGTTCATTATCATTTGAAATTGAGGATAATCTTAATCGCGTCAGGTTTAGTGATCCTGTGTCATGCCGGCTGATAAAGATTGTTTTGCAGTTCAGGCTTAGGATGGCAGCGAGATCCGGGTCCTGTTCATTTTCGAAGTTGTCAAAAATCAGCAGAATGCGGTTCCCCTGAGCAATCTCGCGGAATTTGCGCAGTTTGCGGTCAAAATAATCTGCTTCCTTTTCTTCCGGATATCGTTCGGTACCGTTGATTCGCAGCATGTCATCGTTCAGAATGGTTTGACAGAGCGAACTTTTGAAATATAGATAGACGATACTGTCCCAATCATTCCGGTGTTGGGAAAGATAATCGCGGACAAAGGTACTTTTCCCGATGCCGCCCATACCGCTGATGAACAGTGAATGTTTTGAAGGTTCACGGCACCATTCATCCAGAGTTTTCCTTTCGTTTTGGCGTCCGATGATCCAGTCCGGTGCGCTGATGGAAGTTGAAATCAGATAAGGATATGCCGGATCGGCCAGTTTTTCAATGGCTTCCAGGTCCCGGACAGCCTGATCCATCGTCTGACAGCGGTCCGGGATAAATCCGGCGAGCGTACAATGAAAAAAATCGGTGAGCGCTATAAAGATTTTGTCCGGATAATTACCGGAAAACCGTATTCTGGAAAAATCGTATGCTGCTGTACGTGCGCAGTCAGGTGCTTCCGGTGTGCAGCTGAAGAGCAGGGTAAACAGTAAAGCACCGATGCCGTAAACGTCTGTATGCGGACCGAGTTTGTTCAGTTGTCCTTTCCGTAATTCCAATGCGGCAAACCCTTTTGTATAGGACAAGCGATATCCTTCGAAAGCATTGTTCTCCTGTTTTTGAGTAATAGGTATCAAGCTGTCGAAATCAAAGAGCTGGACCCGCCCGGAAGAGCTGTTGATTACAGATATATTTTCCGGTTTTATGTCTAAATAGAGATACCCGGATTCATGAATGGATCGAATGGCGGCAGCGGTCTGGCGGACGATGGAGAGGCAGTGCCGCAGTCCGGTGATTTCGATGTTTGGCAGTGCGTTCTCGCGTGACCATGTACTGACGGTATAAACCGTGTTGTTCGCCTCATGAATGTTGAGGGTGTTGATAATGGCATCGGATGCCTCTTCCGCGTAAAACAATGTGTTGCACAGTCTAAAGTCGCTGTACATCTGTGCTTTCTTTTTTTCAAATTTCTCCGTTTGTTCGGGTAAGCATATCAGCGAATTGTCTTTGTTCCGGGCCAAATTCAGCTCGTAAGGATAACACTCTTTGATACGGACAGTCTTTTCGTCTCCCGCATTAGTCCTGTAGAATCCATCATAAACAATGCACGATCCGCCTCGTCCGACTTCGCCGCGGATCGTGTACTTGATGTCTGCAGAAAAACGCAGTTCTGAATTGGGTGATAGTGCGGTTCTGTAGTCCATATCGCTTGCTTCTTAATCAAAGATGCATTGATTTTAAATCATTATTTTTCTCTGTTGGTTTTCTCCCTGCGGCATTAGGCAATAGGCATTAGGCAATTGGGTGTTACCTGCAGCCTTACAAAAATCTGATACTTCAATATCTATTCATTCTTCTTCATTCGTCTAACGTCATACATCCTCTCACTGAACTCAGCGCTCAGCAGCTGCCAGTAACTTCGGAATGCAATCAGCGGAGCAGAACGGTTTGCCGACCACAGGAATATCCAGTCATAAGGATTTCCCGCGTAAATTTCCGGAAAGCCGGCGTCCAGAAGGTATTGGTCCAACTCATTGAGAAAGCGGTCCCGGTCATGTTCTCCGGCCTCGTAAGATTTGATCCCGCTGTGGGAGAGGGCTGTTTCCATCCAGAACTGATAAAATACCAGAAGGATCAGCGTTTTTCTCGTCAGGTCATGTTTTGCGGATTCTCCCCGCAGCAGTTTTTCAATGCTTTGCCGTGTCGGATAATTATCCGCCGCGAACTGGTGCATGAAAACGCGGTTGTCGAGGATGGGCTTGATGGTGCGGTCTGCTTCGATCCGGTCTGTATCGAACGACAGCCCGAGGATTTGCAGATAGATGCCCCAGGTAGAATTTTCCACGGGTGGATTGCTGCCCTTTTCCTGCTGCGGAAAATATCTGCGTTCCTGTGCTGCCAGTCCATCAGGACCACTGATCCGCTCCCACAAGTGTCGGATAAACTCCTTGGCTTTTACCTGGTTGTATCCGAATTGGGCAAGATTCTCCTGGAAATACCGGAGAAGAGCTTCATCAGATGGACAGCTGTGCAGGAAAGAAATAATATTTTTGGTATACAAAACCTCTCCTGCGGAGGGTACTGTGCTTTCCGTTGGATGTGGAGCGGCTTCGATAAGTTTTGCAGCCGTGGGGTAATCTTTTCCATGATATATACAGTAATAATAAATCGCTTCTTCAATGGTGTGACAGTCGAAGCTTCGGTTCAGCAGCACGGTGCGGAAAAAATCATCCGTCTCGTCGATGTTTAACCCCAGCGCAAAAGCGATACGGAACCCTGTTTCCCGCTCGAAGGCATTTGGTTCCGTGAGCCATTTGAGAGCATTGCGGGCCTTTTGTATGCCAATTCCCGCGTCTTTGAATTTCTGCTTCAAAAAAGGCTGCCTTGGCTTCCGGAGTGTCTTCGTGGTCAGAAGAAAATCCGTGTTCGTCAAGGAACCGGCTGAGTGCCGCCCCATGTCCGCGGAATGATGCGATGATTCGGGGCAGTTCTTCAGCGGCTTCATATTCGTACAGGTTTGACGCACCGGATTCCAGTTTTTCCGTATATGAATTCATAGGCTCTCTCATTTTATGCTATATTGTTCTGTTCAGTGGCGGCCGCAGCCGTGCCGGTCCAAAGCCTGGTGTAAATCTCTGCGGCGTCCGCAAAAGGACCGGGGAGTATATTCAGACTGCGGTGATTCCCGTTGTAATCAACGTCAAAGGTGATGTCGGTTTCGTCCGGATTTTCAAATCGCTGCTCCGGTTCAAATGCCTCTCCCAGGGTCTCGGTTGAGATCATGGCTGTTCTGAAGTCCTTGATGAATTCATACAGATTGGTTTTCGGAATGGGATCACCGTTGTTTTCATCAAGTTCTACAAATACTGAGGCTTGATCATTAACGAATCCGTTTTTCTCATTTTTGCACGCCTGAGCGCCGTTCAGATAGACATTTCCCTCGGACCAGACAGGGAGCGGGCTGAAGTGATATTTCTCGAGCTTTTTCATGTCCGGTGTTTCGCTTTCCATATCAAAATGAGCGATCCACTCATCATAAGTCGGGTAGTCATTCATCACATGTGTGCCGACTTCACGATTTTCAGTGAAGCGTTTGTCTGCTTCACTGTCCGAAAGGATGGACGCTTCCTCACGCGGCCATTTCTGCACGAAAATGTTGTTATAGAATCGGTCATCTCCGTGAAGGATGGTCATGAATCCCATCACCTCCGTTCGGTGGGGAATGTGATAGGGCGTATAGCGCTGGCGGAGTACTCCTTCGACGATGGAATCCGTGCCGCTGCCGACGCAGGTGAGGCTGCCGCAGATCAGGTTATGCACCATCGCGACGCCCTCGGTTGCCATACGGAGCGATACTTCAGAGAGCAGTATGTTGTTGTCGATCAGCGTCGGACCGTGACCGACTTCCACAAAGATGTCCTGGCTCATCATGCCGCCCTTCAGCTGTTTGGAAAAGGCCGGCTTTTGATTGTCATGGAGCAGGTTTTGTGTAATGCGGGTGCCCTGGGCTTCCCAGTCTGTCCAGATGCCCATGGTGCAGTGGTGGATGTAATTCCGACGCATGATCACATCAATGGCGGCATGCATTTTGATGCCGGCAATTTCAGCTCCGCCCAGTTCCATCATATTGTTGATGTGGTGGATGTGATTGTCCTCGATGATAGAAAAAACGCCGCCCATGCGTCCGATAATGCCGCCCTGTTCGCAATGGTGGATGTTGTTGCGGCGGATGATGTGAGAGCCGATTTTTTCCTTCTTCCATCCGTGATACTGCCCGCGGCAGACCGCATCCCGCTCCATTTGGGTCGGGCTCTTGACATGTTTCCGGGTGAAGTAATGGTCGTTGTCGGGATCGTAGTATTTGCCAAGGCAGATCCCCGCACATTTGCTGTTGGAGATGTCGCAGTCCTCAATGATCCAGCCTTTGGACCAGTTTGGGCCGATCATTCCGTCCTGGAAAGCGGCCGGCGGTGCCCAGGTAGTGGCGGCTTTGCTGATTTTGAACCCGCTCACTGTCAGATAACCGATGCCGGTTTCGGACGGAAAGAAACATTCTCTGCGGACATTGATTTCAATTTTTTCCCTGTTGGGGTCTTTGTCCTGAAAATTAGCGTAAAAGATCGTAAAGTCGTTTTCCTGCCGGGCGTACCATTGATAAATGCTCGCTTCGGGTTCCCAGGAGGTTTCTGACTTTTGTGCCGAAATGCAGTCTTCAAGGCTTGCGGCTTCGTAAAGCATTTTGTCATTCAGGTAAACACATCCCGTATGTTTGGAACGTCCCGCGAAATACCAGTCCCCATAAACATAGGTCGTGTAGGGATTGTATTCACCGAAGATGCTGTTGTGCACAGCAGCCTTCCAGACGGTACCTTCATATGGCTGCCATCCGGTCAGCAGTTCCGCGCCGGTAATTTCCGCTGCCAGGGGAATCTCGCTCCGATAGGTGATCCGCGCGTCCGGTGTGCCCGCGTTTTTCGGGTTTACGTATTCCCGGTAGATGCCGGGCTTTACGATCACTTCATCACCGGGCTGAGCAGTCTGCGCTGCCTCTCCGATTCTTTTATAAGGCATTCCTTTGGTTCCGTTTCCGTCGCGCTCTGCGTTTGCGTCTACATAGATCTTCATGGGCTGATCCTCCATGGGTAGTTTTTTGAATAGATTAATCTTACTCCTGATTGGTTTCATTTTGATCGGATTGTTAAAGTTATTTTTTCTTTGAATTTTTTATGTTACAATGAAATTGGGTGCTGTCAGACAAGGTGGACGGACTGGCCTTCCGGCTTATACGGAGGGATTGACTGTTTAGCCCCTCCGTGTATGGGAAGCATCAATGCGGTTTGCATTGAATCTGACCGGAAAGGAGGTGCGATGGGATGTTAACGTTCGGTGAATTTGTTGCCGTGATCGGTTTGGTTGTCTCAGTTTTTATGTTGGGATACCGGATTGGCCGCGATAAAAAAGCTGATGAGAAGTCTCTTAAACAGAAATAGCCGCCCCAGGTCTCGCTAACTTGGGCAGCTATTTCTTATACTGAACAATGAAGGCCAGACCGATACCGGCGGCACCTACTTATTTAAGTATCTCTATTATAATATATTTCTGATTTGTTGTCAAATTGATTTGAAAAGGAGTGCTGTTCCTTGATTCGTAAAAATTACAATTCATGGGTTTGCCAAAATACGTGGTGACGCACATGGGGGACTTGCATGCATGTGCTCTGTGAATAGCAGATGGTAAAAAAATAAAGTTATGGGGAATGGAGAAAATGATTTATACCGTTACATTATCTCCCGCACTGGATTATCTGATGTGGCTGGATCATTTTGAACCCGGGGAACTGAACCGGACGAAGCAAACAGCTTTCCGTGCCGGCGGCAAAGGGATCAATGTGTCCGTTGTTATCAGCCGGCTTGGTTTTGAGAGTGTCTGCCTGGGGTTTGTTGCAGGCTTTGTCGGAGATGAATTGATCCGTATGCTGGATGCGGATGGGATTCGGCACGACTTTATCCGGGTGAAGGACGGCTGCTCCCGGATCAATGTGAAGATTAAGTCCGATGTTGAGTCGGAAATCAACGCGGACGGTCCCCGGGTATCAGAAAGCGATTTGAAAAAGTTGGAAGATAAGGCAGCGCGACTCGCCGCCGGAGATATACTGATCCTTTCCGGTAATCCGCCAAAAGGGATGCCGTCTGATATCTATTCCGTTCTGATCAATGCGCTGCACGGACGGGATGTGCGCGTTGTGGTGGATACCTCGGGAAAAAATCTTCTTTCTGCACTGGCAAACCATCCCTGGCTGATCAAACCGAACAAGGCTGAATTGGAGGATGTGTTTCAGACAAAACTGAATTCCTTAGATGAAATCGCTTCTGCGGCGCTTAAATTGCGGAAGATGGGTGCGGCGAATGTTCTGGTTTCACTTGGCCCGGATGGCGCCTTGCTTGCAGCGGACAGCGGCGGCGTATATTCCTGCGCTGTCCCGAAAGGCACTCTGATCGACTCGACCGGGGCGGGTGACTCCATGGTAGCCGGTTTTGTTGCCCTGGACAGCGATCATGCTGACCGGGCTGAATGTCTGCGCTATGCTGTGGCGTGCGGATGCGCCTCTGCGTATTCTTATGAGCTGCTGAAATCCGCGGAATTGGATCGGCTCTATGCGGTGACTCCTCAGCCGGTTCTTTTGCGCAGCTGCTGATTCACGGAGCACACGAGGTCTGCCCTGAGAGCCTGCTCTGTATGGTACAGACTTCGTCTGAATTTAGATTCAGAGCAGGAGCTTCGCTACCTTGAAGCCGGCACAGCAGGACTGCACTCTGTGGTGGGTCAAAGCAAAACTGGCAGACGTGAGAACAGGAATCGGTGATTCGTTTTTGTTAATGGAATTTATCACATAACTTAAAAATGAAATTATGATAAATGGTAAAATTGTTGTTGTTCCTTAGATTCGGCTAATTATTTATCGGAATCTTATGAAAACATTGACAAATTGAGTTTTGGGGACGGTTTTGTGCGAAACGCAGAACTGTCCTCCCGTCTTCATTGGAATAAATCCGCGTTTCCTCATGAAAACGCTAATTTGTTCGTCTGAGTCAGCAAAACAGACTGCATTGGCTCATTCACCGCGATAATAAGGACCTGCCCATGTCTGATACTGCAAATTCCGTTAATCCGGGCGAAAACCGTACGCCTTCCGGTGTCCCTGCCGGGTTCTTTATTTACAATGCCTCCGGCAATGAAGAAATCCGCTATGCCGATGAGAATGTTATCGCACTGTTCGGCTGTGATGACATTGAAGATTTCCGCGCTCATACCGGGAACAGCTTCAGAGGCATGGTTCACCCGGAAGATCTGGACAAAGTAGAGAGCAACATTCTTGCGCAGACTTTCAACAGCGGGAAGCGGCATGATTATGTCCGCTATCGCATCATCACCAAACAGGGCACGGTCCGCTATATGGAGGATTTCGGTCATCTGGTCCGCGATCATGCCGGGAATCCTTATTTTTATGTGTATATCATTGATGTTGAGCAGGAAGAATACTATAACCGGAACCTGAACAGTTTTGCTGAGATGGAGATTTTCCGTGAAAACAAAAAGGTTGACCGGCTGACCGGATTCCTCAACATGAACGCGTTTTATGAAAAAGCGCAGGAAATGCTTTTGGACAGCGCGGTAAAAGGACAATTCCCGTCATCTATTGTGGTTTTCGATATTCTGGGCCTTCGGGAAATCAACCGTACCATGGGGAGGGAAGAGGGAGATGCCCGCATTATCGCGCTGGCTGAAACGATCCGGACCAACATGCCGCAGGGCAGTTTTATCTTCCGCGGTCACGAAGCGGAGCTGATCGTTGTGAGCAGCCAATGCGACGATGAATCCCTCATGGTTGCTGTCATGTCTGTGGTTCGGTCAAGTAAGAGCAATATCCTGTTTGGAATTGGTTCGACATCCGCGGATATCAAATATGCCCCTCATCATGATCACGGGACGCTGCTGCAGGCGCTGGAAGAGGCGCAGTATGACCTGAAAATCAAAAAGCTGCTGAATACCGATTCCTCCCGCTCTCAGTCGCTCACCTCGCTGGTCCGCGCGTTGGAGGAGGTGGATTCTGATACAGAAGAACATGTAAAGCGTACGCAGCAGATGGGAATCGCGCTTGGCCATAAGATCGGCCTTTCCGATGCGCAGCTGACCTCGCTGCAGCTGCTTTGCCTGCTTCATGATATCGGGAAGATCGCGGTTCCTCTCGAAATCCTGAACAAACCTGGCAAACTGACGGATGAGGAGTGGGCAATCCTTCGATTGCATCCGGAAAAGGGCTATCAAATCGCCATGTCCTCTGAGGAACTGCGTCCTATTGCGGAGATGATCCTTCATCATCATGAACGCTGGGACGGGAATGGATATCCCTCGAAACTGGCGAAGGACGAGATCCCGGTGCTTTCCCGCATTATCTCCATTGTGGACGCCTATGATGCCATGGTCAATGACCGCGCCTATCGGAAAGCTATGCTGCCGGGCAAAGCGATTCAGGAGATCCGTGACAATGCCGGGACCCAGTTTGACCCTTATATTGCAGTGGAATTCCTGAACCTGCTGGAGGAGAATCCGTCTCTTGCTATCGGGGCGAAAACCGGCGCCGGTGAAGTGCGCGTGTTCGAACGGGGCGATTCGAAGGAAATCGGGAGCGGCAGTACAACCCCTGTCAAATATACAAGTTACATGCTGGATATCGACGAACGCATTATTGATGTGGATGACTATTTTGAAGTACTAACCGGTTATTCCCGCGGCGACGTTATCGGAAGGATGACGCAGTTTGATCTTGTCCCGCCGGAGGAACGAGCTTATTATATCGAACAGGTCCAAAACCAGTTCGCGAAATCCGACATAGCCTATCTCCGTCATCCGATCCTGCGTAAAGATGGAAAAGTCATCAGCGTTATTTGTAACGGGGAACGCTATTACGATTCTTCCGTCAAGGCATTCCGCAGCACGATCCAGATGTTTGCGGCGGATTAAGTAGAAACTGATATCTTATTGACTCACAGCGGAGGGTAAAAATATGGAGTTATTCCACGGATCCCCGGCGGATATGACCGGGCGGAGCGAAAGAGAGATCAGAGCTTATGCATTTCTGGATGAGCTCGGGATCGAATTTGACAGAACTGATCATGCCGACCAGCCCGCGACCTCGATGGAGGTCTGCGAACAGGTGGATGCCATTCTGAACGTCCATATCTGCAAAAACCTCTTTCTCTGCAACCGGCAGAAGACCAATTTCTACCTGCTCATCATGCCCGGGGACAAACCCTTCAAGACCAAAGAACTCTCCAAACAGATGGGCATCAGCCGGCTTTCCTTCGGGGAAGAAGATGCCATGGCACAGCTTTTGGATCTGCATCCCGGCAGTGTTTCCGTGCTGGGACTCATCAATGACAAAGATCACCGGGTGACGCTGGCGATCGATGAGGACGTGCTGAAGGAGGAATATTTCGGCTGCCACCCCTGCGAAAACACCAGCTCCATCCGCTTCAAAACAAGCGACTTGACCGAAAAGATCCTGCCGAAACTCGGCATCCAGCCTGTCATCGTCACCCTCTGGGGAAGAGAGTAATTAATGATTTCGGGGACTGTCCCGATTTATGCTTATTTTCCAAACTGGGGACAGTCCTATGAAGGGACAGTCCCCGGCTTGAGATTAAGCGTTTACAGCTGATTGCGGTATTCGTTCGCGCTCAGGCCCGTCATCTTTTTGAAGATTCGTGAAAAGTGAGCGGTATCAGAATAGCCGACCATCAGCCCCACATCCCCTACCTTCAGCTTTGGATCCCTCAGCAGCTCCTTTGCCGCATCAATGCGGATGCGGTTGAGCGTGTCTAAAAAGCTTTGCCCCGTATATTTGTTCAGCAGTTTGGAAAGATGCCACTGCGAGACATAACAGGTCTCTGCAACCTCCTGCAGCGTCAGCTTTTCCGCGTAATGCTCCTCAATGAAGGCGATTGCCCGGTTGCAGATAAAAGAACCCGTATTCTGATCCTCGTGAGCAGGCTCCCTGCTCCCTAATTTTGCGGTCATGGCACTCAGTGCCTCATTGATATCCGCCATCTTGGACGGTTTGAGCAGGAATCGAGTGACCCCCAGTCGGATCGCCTCTTGCGCGTAGGCAAAATCCCGGTACCCCGTCAGCACGGTGACTTGCAGATCCGGAAATTCCGAACGCAGCCCCGCCAGCATCGTCAATCCATCCTGCCCGGGCATGCAGATATCTGTGATCAGGATGTCCGGCTGCAGTTGACGGATCAGCGTGGCACCGACGCGGGCATTTCCGGCGGTCCCGGCGACCTCGCAGTTGAAGTCCGCCCATTTGACCACCTTCCGCAGTCCCTCAACGATGATCTGCTCGTCATCAATGATCACAACACGGTATTTTCTCATGCCATTTCCTTTTAGCTGTTAGTTGTTAGTTATTAGTTGTTAGTTGTTAGCTGTTAGTTATTAGTTGTTAGTTGTTAGCTGTTAGTTATTAGTTATTAGTTATTAGTTGTTAGCCATTAGCCATTAACTGTTAGCTCCTCACTCCTCACTCCTAACTCCTAACTTCCAATTCCTCCTATCCTTTTATCGCCCCGGCAGTCAGCCCCTTGATGATGTGCTTCTGCAGTGCGATGTAAACCAGCAGCACCGGGATCACCACCAAAACCACCGAAGAAGCCATCAGCCCGTAATTCACACCCGCCTGGGAACTGATCTCGTTCAGCAGCCCCGTGATGGCTTTCTCCTTTGGATACCGCAGGAAAAAGGATTGGGTGAACAAGTCGTTGTAGCTCCACAAAAAGGTGAAGATGGCGACCGTGGCGAAGGAGGATTTTGCCGCCGGGATAATGATATTGAAGTAAATCTGGAACACGCTGCACCCGTCCAGATAAGCGCTTTCCTCCAGCTCGATCGGCACGGATTGGATGAATCCCATCAGCACGATGATCGAAAAGCACAAATTCCCTGCAATCTGCGGCAGAATGACAGCCAGCATGCTCAGCCAGCGGTTCCCCTGCCCCGCTATTCCCATTATAACTTCCATCCGGAAAACGGGGATGATCGTGGCGAATACCGGGAACATCATCCCGCCCATGATCAGGCTGTAAAGCAGTCCCCTTCCCCGGAATTGATAGCGGGTCAGTCCGTAAGCCGCCAGTCCTGCCAGAATGATCACGATGATCGTCACCGTACCGGAGATCAGAAAGCTGTTGAGATAAGCATTTTTGAAATCGGACCGCTGCCAGGCGGTGATGTAATTCTCCCAGGTAAAAGCATCGCCCAGCGGCAGGGAAAAGGAGTCGCTCAGGATCAGCCCCTTCTTGCGGAAGGAGTTCAGAATGACCCAGACGAAGGGATAAATGGTCGTCAGCGCCCAGAACCCCAGAATCACATAGATCAAAACGGTGGAAACGCTTGTTTTCTTTGCGGGTTTTTCCTTGTATCTCATGCTCAGCCTCCTTAAAGATCTTCCGACGGTTTGATGAGCCGGTTCGCCGCGTTGGAAAGGATGATCCCCAGGACGACGATAAACACGGCGATGGTCGACCCATAGTCCACGTTCATGCGGTTGAAGGTCTGGTCATACATATACGTCCCGGTAAGCCAGCCGTTATTCTCCGGCATTCCGGCGCCGAACATCACCCAGGGCAGGTCAAACACTTTCAAGGCACCGGTGATGGCCAGCACCAGACAGGTCCGCAGCACGTTGCGCAGCATCGGCAGCGTGATGTAGCGGGTCTTTTTCCATCCGTCCGCCCCGTCCAGAGCCGCCGCTTCGTAAAGGTCGGAGGGAATATTATTGATGCCCGTGACGATGATAACAAAGTAGAAGCCGACATACTGCCACATCACAGGCAGGAACATGGTGAACATAAAGTGGGTCTTGTCCTTCCAGTCGATCCAGTCCACGATCATTTTTCCATTGCTTTTCACCTCGTAGTCGATCATACCGAGATGCAGCAGCAGCTGGTTGATCATCCCGCCTTTGTACAAAAAGATCAGGTTGAACATCAGCCCGAGCGCGGTAGCGGAAATGACGATCGGGAAAAAGTAGACGGTGCGGAAAAACTGCTGTCCGCTTTTGATGTTGTCCACCAGCAGCGCGAGCACCAGTGCGATCCCTACCTGGAAGATGACCGTGCAGACGATCAGGATGGCGGTATTTTTCATCGCGGTGCGCATATAAGGGTCCGTGAACAGGCGCTGATAGTTGTCATACCACGGGCTGTTCACTCCTTCCGCTGCCCGTCCCAGCCCGCCGATGGAAAGGAAGGTGTTGATGATGTTCCGGAAAAACGGATAGTACAGGAAGACGATAATGAACAGAAATGCCGGTACCAGAAAGACGATCAGCGGCGACTTCTTTTTATAAATCATCGATTTCATAACTTGTTCCGACCTTTCTTTTTCAGGTTTCAGGTATCAGGTTTTAGGTGTCAGGTGTTAGGTTTCAGGTGGTAGGTTTCAGGTGGTAGTCAGTTGAAAGTGAAAAGTGGAAAGTGGTAAGTGGAAAATGAATTCAATCATTTCTTACTCCTTACTTCTTACTTCACACTCCTAATCCCTAAAACCTGAAACCTGAAACCTGAAGAAATGAGGCTGTCTTCCGGCAGCCTCATTTCTTTGAATTTGATTAGTTCAGCGCGATGGCTGAGGCGACTGCTTCTTCCGCGGTCATCTTTCCGGTCACGACGTTCTGGACGTTTCCGAAGAGGTCACCCTTCGCTTCAGAGGAGATTGTGTCCTGGACAGCGCCGACGACACCGGTGATGGCTGCATTGGCGTCCGCGGCGGACTGCTGCAGGATGTTCAGACCTTCCGGTTTGGCTCCGTTGACCAGCGCGGTGACTTCGGTGGTGACGAATTTGGAGAGCACGTCATCGGAGGTCAGATAGCTGACGAATTCAACAGCGGCTTCGCGCTTGGCAGGATCTTCCCAGGCCTTGCGGGTGATGAAGTAGCCCATGGAAATGCCGCCGATAGCTTCGCTGGCCTTGCGGTCGCCCTTGCCGGGGACGTAGGAGATCACATAGTCTTCCAGGGTGTCTTCGTGGTTGCCGGTGAAGTAACCGACCTTCCAGGAACCATCGATCAGGAAAGCAGCTTCGCCTTCACCGAACATGGCGACGGTTTCTGCATCGGTCGCGGTGAGTGTGTTCTTCGGGAAGAATCCGCGTTCATAGAGGTCTTTGATGTCGTTCAGGCCGGCGACCCATTTGGCGGCAGCAGCGTCATCCATGGATGTGGGGACGTCCAGCTGGTTGTCGATGGTACCGTTGTTCATCACGACAAATTCAAACCAGTAATGCGGAACTTCAACCAGAGAGCAGGCGATCGGTGTGTAGCCGGCATCCAGGATGGTCTGGCAGTCAGCAAGGAACTGATCCCAGGTGTAATCCGGACCGGGGACTTCCACGCCGCAGGCATCCAGGACGGACTTGTTGACGAACATGTTTTCCCAGAAACCATAGGAAGGAACAGCGTAATTCTTGCCATCGGAAGCGACTGCCAGCATGGAATCTTTCATGTTGGTGGCGTAATCCGGATATTCGGCACGGATCTCATCGATGGAGACGACTTTACCGGCTGTGATGAAGGGTTCGGCGTCGGCATTGGTGAAGAAGAACAGGACGTCCGGTTCGGAGCCGGTTTCGAAATCGGTCAGGACGCGGGCTTTCCATTCCTCATTGGAAGTGGCGGAGCCGTCATTGACCTTGTTCCCGGTCTGGGCTTCATATTCGGCAACGGCTGCTTCATAATTGCTGCGGTTCCCGTCATCGCCGCCATAGGAAGTGACAACGTTCAGCGTAACGTTTTCAGCTGCGGCTGAGAGGACGGCGGTCAGCACCATCAGGACAACCAGAATTAATAATGACTTTTTCATGGGGTTTTCTCCTTTTTGTTTTCATTCCGTGTTTCTTGCACGGTTTATTTGTTGGTTTTGATTATAGTAGCCCCCTCGTTTTTCGGATAGATTGGGAATTGTGCTTTTTTGCCGATTTTTGTCAACTCATTTTTACTGTGAATTTAAAGCACACCAAGGTCTGCCTTTTTGTTGTCGCGCAGCCGACACAAAAGACTGCACTTTGGGTGCGAACTCCTAAATTCATTCATCATGGTGACTGTGAAGGCGTGTCAGATTAATCCGGGGCGGTTCACCCGAGAATCGATGGAAACTGCGAAAGACTCCGCTCCGTATGGTACGAGCTGCGCTCGAATTGGATGCGGCCTGCTGTCATAAGGATGAGCGCGCTTCCGAAGAATGCGGGAGGACAGTTCCATTCAGCGCGGGCGCCTCATGAGGACCGTCCCCGTTAACCGCTCATAGCGCTGAAAGCCTTCTTCCAACGCTTTTTACCGAATAAACCACTTTCTTCTTCATTCTTATTTCTTCATCCATCATACGTCATACTCCTTACTTCTTACTCCTCACTGCTCTTATCCGCTGTCATGCTCCGCGAGCGCCTTGCGCAGGTCCGCGGCCATCACCGGATCGATCATATCGAACAGCGGATCTGCGGCGAGCAGCCTCATCTCCCTTTCCGTGAATCCCAGGTAATCAAGCCCCCGGATCCGGCTGCGCATCACCACCTGCTGCATGATCTGCATACACTGTGGGATTTCCTCGTCTTCCGCTGCTTCACCGGCGACAGCGGGTGCCGCTGTTCCGTTCGGTTCCTGCTGCATTTGATTTGATTTTGAAACAGGAGCAGCCTCTTTTTCTTCGCTGAGGGAACTCACCTCGGTTGATGCAGGCCGCGCCTCGGATGATGTGGGATTCACTTCGGAATCTGCAGAGCGCTTCCCGGGATCATTGTGCCGCACTTCGGGTGCAGTCCCGTCGTGCCGGCTTTGCGGCAGCGCCGGGGCAGACCCCGAGTGCTTCGCGGCATCATCAGGGCAGACCACATGTGCTTCCGGATTCTTGCTGAACTGCTCTCTGACCATTTCCCGATTTTCCGTTTTTGAAGAATTCGCCGCTACATCCTGTCCACTGACACCTGAAACCTGACACCTGGCATCTGAAACCTGCCCGCCGATTTCTGATTTCTGATTTCTTATTTCTGATTTCGCAGAAAACGCCTTCGCCCGCTGGAAAGCCATCGGTTCATCATTCTTATGCATCTCTTTGCCCCAGCTTTTTTCAGAAAAAGCCAGACCATGAATAATGGGGTTTGAATTTTCTTTACCGAAATAATAATTGTTTCGGTAGTTATAAATCTTCACTTCCGTAGCACGGATCCGCTCCATCAAGTTGTAGAAGCGGTACTCCATATCCAGCAGTCCGTCATCCACGTTTTGCTGTTCGTCCATATATTCCGTAAGCGCCCGGTCAAGTTTATTAAAATGAAGCGCTGCCATGGTATAAAGATTGGTGGTGTTCAGCTGCTTTAGCTCTGGAAATTCGTATTTTTTCATTTCCAGCGCGTGCTTTTGCAAACAGCTGCTGCCGAGGAACTTGATCCCCTTTTCCAGCTGAACCAAACTTTTCAGATATTCAGGAGAATGGCGGTTGTATTTCCCGGCCAGGTCAAAGACAGCACTGACCTTTTTCCACAGCTTCGCCGTCACATCGCTGAACCCCGTAGGATCCCCCAGATAATCAGAGATGGACTCAAACGGCAGCGCCGTTTCCGCGTCAGTTTGAGCGGATTCGGCTTCATTGAGATACGTATTCATCTCGCGCATCAAAGCTTCGCCGTTTGTCTCAGCCATTTCTGATTGTCCTCCTTTCCCAGCGCTTCGCGCAGTTGATAGTTAGCAGTTGGTAGTTTACATGCAGTGGCCTGTGCTCAGTTGTCAGCGATTATCAATTAGCTTATTAGTCGTCATCTGTCATTTTTTGCTGTCTTTTAGCTAATCATTTTTCAACTTTCAACTTTCAGTACTTCGTTATCAGCCAGACCCAAGATCTCAGCCCCAAGTCCCTGACTACTCCTAACTCCTCACTCCTAATTCCTAACTTATAAAAAGAGTATACACAGAATTAAAAAAAAGAAAACGGGCAATGTTGTCCGTTGACTTTTTCATAAAAATGTGGTAAGGATATAGAACAACCAGTAAAAAAAGAAAGTTTTTCCTTGTGTTCCTGCAAGGAATTAGGATTGGATAAATTGGAAGGCTCAATTGAGAATAGAACCTTCCTGTTTATCAGTGTTTCCGCAGATTTATTTATATTTGTTTGCTGCCGCAATCATCTGTGGATCACTCTCTGGCATATAATACGGATTCAAAAACAAGTCAGCGTCTGAATTACCGGATTTTTTCAGCATTTCAGTTGCAAGGCTGTCTACGATTTCCATATCATCATTGGAACCGGGTTCAAAACCAAGACGATAATAAAAATACCCAAGAAAAGCATAGGGATCCAAAATGGGTATTTCATAATATCCATAATCCCAATACAAATGAGCAAAATTAAGAACATCTTTCGGCGTTTTACAATTTTGCTGCAGAAATTGAAATAATTGCGGAAAAATTTCTTTCCAGCTGTATTGAGACACGAAATTATCAGCTTCATCGTAAAGAAGATCCTGTTCTTCTTCAGATAAATCTTCATCCCAATAGCGATCAAAAAGGTATGCAATTTTTTTGTAAATATCTTCTTTCATGCTTCATGCCCCCACTTCATATTTTTAGAGAACAGCTTCGGATTCGTATGATAAAGTTCTAACAGAACTGAGTATACTTTCCGCATTGATTCTTGATTAGGGCGGAAATGTCCACTCTGATTATCTATCGCTGTTATTTTTCCTTTTCTGAAGGAAATTATACCTGCACATTGAACTTGTGGATTTCTTCCTCCAATCAATGTCGGATGAGGAGCCCTTTTTTGAGGGTTATTTGGATTGCTCCTTTTTCCGAAAACAATATTTCCATCCATATCCAATACATAGGTAAAATTACCATCAACACTTTGGCCATTAATGACAAACCGATTACCATCAATGGAATCCTGTAATAATGTTACAGTTGGATTTCGAAAATACCCCATCTGTGGATCATATATTTCTTTATCAGCTTTATCATGGTTCAACATATCCCGAACAACATGGTATGATTCGGAATAAGGCTGTGAGCTTCCGGAGGTACCGGAATAATTTCCGCTAATTCCGCTTCCCATTATTCTCTCTCCCATGTTTCTGTGTTGTCCAGTCAGGATAGAAGACAAATTTTGTCAAGCTTGAGTATTGCTCAAAAATAGAATCCGTGTCAGGTCCATATACAATAACCACCTGTGGTTCTAATTCAGACAGCATTGCCTCCAGACCGGCGGAAAAATAATATCGGTTAATTCGCTCTTTTACCATTCCGTAAGAGCCAATTGCAACGATTCCCTTTTTCTCTACCCCAAGAAAGGCTATTTTTTCAGGGTAAACCATAGTTGTATAGGTCCGTTCATCTCCCCAACGAATTTGCGGTATAACGTATATTCCTTTGCGTTGATAAAATGAACCAATAACACGACTTCGATATGCGTTTGTACATTGTCCTGTGAGACTGTTATCACGATAAAGCGAACAATCCGGTGAAAGGATTGCATCGAATCGACAAAAATCATTGATGTAATGAAAAGGATGAAGAATAACATCTGCAAATTCCACATCATTTTCGTGAAATCCAATCGTGATATTGAAGTCGGAATCGTATTCTCTTTTTGAGAATGGCACTATTTGTTTTGGAATATGAATATATCGGGGTCTTTCTATAAGCGGAAATTCTAATTTTCCTACAAATTTTGCACCTTCAAGCAATTCGGGATTACAACCGTCATCAAGGTTTACTTTTCTTTCTGATTTATAAGATGAGTTATTCATATTAGAACAATCTCCTTGAATTAATAGACAAAGGTATATCTGCCTCATCACAGCTATATTGCTGTGGAGTACAAGATAATATTTATTTTGAATTTCTGTCCGATTTTTGAGATTGTGCTAAAATTATCATGTCACCGAGAATTTTGTACAATTCTCAAAAAGGCACTCGTGATATTTATATTGCGATGTGCTTTTTTATGTCATAACAATCTCCTTTGTGGTTTATCGATACGCTACCTTTTTTTGATATTCTGCCGCTTCACGGGAAGTATGATAGCGTTTAACAATTTCCGGCACACTCAGTGTTTTGGCTGCTTCATGCGGAACCATTAGCTCTCCGCACAAAGCTTTAGCCTGCCATTCAACACTGCAATATGCCGGAATTGATTTGTTGGAAAAACTTCTTTGGGAAATTGGTGTATACCCAAAATAAAACAATAGACGGTGGCAGATTTCATGAAGAATATGGTTCAGGTATCCGCCCGTATGGTATTTATATGCGCATTCATAAACTGTATTTTTGATATAGATGGTGTATGTTCCATCAGACTTCAGTACACATTGTGCCGGAACATTTTCATCTAATTCATAATCTTCAACTACTTCAAATGCGGTATTGGGAAGAATTGCTGGAAGCCGATCTAAAACCTCTAACACGGGGAATGGCTGATCCACCGGCACATTAAAAATACTTCTTATCGCAGATGCAATATCCCGTACAGTTGCTCGTGTAATTGGTTTTGTCGGGTAATCCATAGATTATTCTCCTTGTGTATTTTTCAAAATATCCATAATTTTCTTTGCAGCTTCTTCATCGATATTATCGAATGAACGCTGAAATTGAATTGCCATTTCTCTCTGATAATTCTGAGATCTATTCAGATTTATTTTGATTTGTGTGCTGGAATCTTCGATCGCATCCAGCAATTTTTTTTGTTCCTCCTTGCTTAATTGATAGTATTCAACTAATCTTTCGTACCAGCCTGCCGGTACTTTCTTCTTGCCATTTTCGACAGCGGACATAAAGGGCAGTGAGACCCCGAATAATTTAGCGCTGTCTCCCATAACTTCATGGTGCTTGGCTCGAAGAGATTTTAAATAATCTCCAAAACTTGAGGCAGCCATTTCTTCTCTCCCATCTCTCATGAACGGTTGGAATTAACCGTATTTTGGTTAAGTATATGTGTAATTTATGAAATAGTCAAGGGAATTAATATGACTTAATCGTATTTCATTTTCTGAAAAATATAGCAAAATTTCATTCGCAAAATTGAACATTACACGATAAAATAAAAGAGTATATTTTATGGTCAAATTTGTAACTGATGTGGGAGGGAAACCGATGAACGACAGGGAACAACGGAAAGCGGCGCGGGAGTTTGCCGCAAAATGGGCAGGGAAGGGCTATGAGAAGGGAGAGTCACAGCTCTTCTGGATCACGCTGCTGCATGATGTGTTCGGCGTGGAAGATGTTTCCTCCTTCATCGAATTTGAGGATCAGGTCCATCTGGATCACACATCGTTCATTGACGGGTATATTCCTTCCACCAAGGTCCTGATCGAACAGAAAAGCCTCGGGAAAGACCTGAACAAGGGCATCAAACAATCCGACGGCAGTTACCTGAACCCCTTCCAGCAGGCCAAGCGCTACATCACCGAGCTGCCGCTTTCCCGCCATCCGCGCTGGGTGGTGACCTGCAATTTTGAGGAATTCTATGTCTACGATATGGAACGTCCCGGCGGGGAACCGGAAAAGATAAAACTTGCCGACCTGGAAAAGGAAGTCTACCGGCTTTCTTTCCTGACGGAACGCGGCTCCGAACACCTGAGAAGGGAGATGGAGATTTCCATCAAAGCCGGGGAGGTGGTCGGGCTGCTTTATGACGCGTTTTTGAAGCAATACAAAAACCCGGAAGACCCGGAGACGCTGAAAAGCCTCAACAAGCTCTGCGTGCGGCTGGTTTTCTGCCTATACGCGGAGGATGCGGGTATTTTCGGTCCGCATATGATGTTCCATGACTACCTGGCGCAGTTTTCCCCGCGGGGAATGCGCAAGGGGCTGCAGGATCTTTTCAAAGTCCTGGACCAGAGGCCTGAAGAGCGGGAAGAGTACCTGGCGGATGACGACCCGCTGCTGGCGGCTTTCCCCTATGTCAACGGCGGACTCTTTGCCGATGAAGACGTGGAGATCCCGCCTTTCACGGAGGAGATCCGGGAGCTGCTGCTGCGGAAGGCTTCGGCGGATTTTGACTGGCGTTTGATCAGTCCGACGATCTTCGGCGCAGTCTTTGAATCAACACTGAACCCGGAGACCCGGCGTTCGGGCGGGATGCATTACACATCCATCGAAAACATCCACAAGGTCATCGATCCGCTGTTCCTGGACGGACTGAAAGCGGAATTCGCGGAAATCAGGGCGATCGATATTCTGAAGACCCGGGAGAAACGGCTGCACGAATTTCAGGACAAGCTTGCCTCGCTCGAGTTTCTGGACCCGGCTGCCGGGAGCGGGAATTTTCTCACGGAATCCTACCTGTGCCTGCGGCGGCTGGAGAATGAGGTGCTGCTGGAGCTTGCCCGGGGACAGGCGCAGATCGGGGATGTGAATTTCAACCCGATCCGCGTGAGCATCAGCCAGTTTCACGGCATCGAGATCAACGATTTTGCCGTGACGGTAGCGAAAACTGCCCTTTGGATCGCTGAATCCCAGATGATGAAAGAGACCGAGGACATCGTCCTCATGCATCTGGACTTCCTGCCGCTGAAGACCAACGCCAACATCGTGGAAGCCAACGCCCTGCGCATCGACTGGAACGACGTCGTGGACAAATCCCGCCTGAGCTACATCATGGGCAACCCGCCCTTTGTGGGAGCTCGCCTGATGACCGGAGAACAAAAGGACGATCTTAAAGAAGTTTTTTCAGGGATGAAGAATTTCGGGAATTTAGATTATGTTTCTGGATGGTATGAAAAAGCTTCAAATTTCACTAAAAACACTCACATAATAACAGCACTTGTATCAACAAATTCAATTACACAAGGTGAACAAGTACCATTATTATGGAAACGATTATATGAGAAAGATATTTATATCAATTTTGCATATCGAACTTTTCGATGGGACAGTGAGGCAAAACTTAAAGCACATGTACATTGTGTAATTATTGGATTTTCCCGTTTCAAAAATAAACAAAGTTTGTTATTTGACAACGATAAAAAATATATTGTTGAAAACATAAACCCATACCTGGTGAATGGGCCCAATATTTTAGTTGAAAGTAGAAGAACTCCAATTTGTAATGTTCCTGCTGTTGTATTTGGAAGTATGCCAAATGATGGTGGTTATTTATCTGATTATTCAGAAGAAGATATGAATTCTATCATTTGTAACTATCCGCTTGCAAAAAAAATGTTTCGTCCTTTTTTAGGTGCATCTGAATTTCTGCATGGGAAAAAACGTTTTTGTTTATGGCTGAAAGACATAAATCCATCAGATATAAAAAAAGTGAAACCTGTTATGGAAGCAATTCAGAGAGTAAAAGAAATGCGTTCGAGCAGCGACAGAATGGGAACAAAAAAACTTGCAGAAACACCATCATTATTCGGTGAAATTCGACAACCAGTATCTGATTATATTATTATTCCGAGACATTCATCAGAAAACAGAAGATACATTCCAATAAACTTTGTTTCACCTGAAATAATTTGTGGAGATTCAAATTTGCTTTTACCGAATGCATCTTTATATCATTTTGGAATTCTAATTTCTAACGTTCATAATGCATGGATGAGAACGGTATGTGGAAGAATAAAAAGTGATTATAGATATTCTGCAAATGTTGTCTACAACAACTTCCCGTGGCCGGAACCTACGGAGGAGCAGCGGTCAAAGATCGAGCAGACCGCGCAGGGGATCCTGGATGCCCGGGCGAAATATCCCGACTCCTCCCTTGCCGACCTTTACGACGAACTCACCATGCCGCCCCAACTCCGCACCGCCCATCAGCACAACGACCGCGCCGTCATGCAAGCCTACGGCTTCCCCATCAAAATGACCGAATCCGAATGTGTCGCCGAACTGATGAGACGCTATCAGCAACTAACACAAGAGAATTATAAAAAATAATGCCCTGCTCTTGTTCACAGGGCATGGACACTTTATTTCATGAATTATTTTCATCCCAGATACAGGCTTCAGCACTGTCAATGAAGGGTATGATATTGTAATCCTTCGTTTCCTTTGGATACTTAATGGCAAGCTTTCGAAGCGCTTCGATGAAACGTCTGGACTGGGTAATCTCAGCGACATCATCAAACACTTCGCTGATCCATCCAAAATCATCCCCTGTGCACTCATCTTCCAGATATCGGATGGTTTCATTCATGTCAGCAGTCAGTAAAGTGATTTCCTTCTCCCAACATTGTTTTATACCTGAGTAGTCATTGCCTTGGGATACTTCCTCAATTTGGTTACGAAGATTGAAAACCGCTCTTAGTTCATTAGAGAGGCTCATTTTTTCCTCCTTATCATAGTTGATTGGTCATAATCGGGAAAAACTGTAGCAATTTTCCCGTATGTTTTAATTGCTCCAACCCGAACCCCTTTATAAACGCCCCACATAGTTGCTCCATTTGGTGAATGTCTGTTAGATTTTAGACCAGCAACATGCTCTCCCGCTCTTCGAATGTCTTTTTCACTCCAACTCGTGGGAAACCATGCTTGAACTGGATTAACACGTTTTCGCCTGTCAGCATGATCGGGAACGATTCCAATTCTGACGTCATTCGCCCAGGTCTTAGTTACCTTATAGATAATATGATACTTGTCCAGCAAATCCATTCCCCTTTGCCCATGTCCGCCACTGGCAAGACGAATTTGCTTTGCGGGTAAGCCATTCCTTCTTACGTCTTTCCATTTGAATGTGCCTTCATTCGAATGAACAAGCGCGAAATCGCTTACTGACCGGGCGCTTCCTCTGGTATTCAGGTGTCTGCCACTTTTACTGGTTCCCATTTTGGACTCCCTTTTTTTCAGAAATCCAGTCAGGATAATTCACGAAACGAGATCGAGTGGAAAACTCACAAAATATTTTATCGGACATTGAACCATACACCAGAACTACTTCCGGTTCAAGTTCCATCATCATAGCTTTCAATCCATGATAAAGGTGATACTTTTCCTCCCTGGATTGGCTGCAGCCATAAGTTCCAATTGAAACGATGCTATGTTTTGGCAAACCAAGAAAAGCAAACTTTTCAGGCAATACCTCTGTGGTATAGGAACGCTCGTCTCCCCAACGGACATTTGGTATTACATAAAACCCACGCTTTTGAAAATAGTGTCCGATCGCACGGCTGCGATAAACATTTGCAATTTGCGCTGTCAATGGTGAGTCCCAATAGACAGAGCAGTCCAACGTGACCATTCCGGGAAATCGGTTCAGATCATTGATAAAAGATTCAGGATTTTTCAGAATTTCGGCAAATTTGATATCCGGTTCATAAAAGACCGGAAATTCTGAATAATCCTTACTTCGGTTTCGTAAGGAAAACGGGATAACCGCATCCGGGATAATGATCTTTTTAGGTGCTTCTATGACCGGTATTTCAAGGATACCATCGAAAAATGCTGTTTCGGTAAATTCGGCATTAAAGCCATCGTCAATTATACATCGAGACATAATATATCTCCATTTTCCGCCTGCCCGTGGCAGATGAATATCAGACTGAACCGGGCAAATTTATTGCTCAGACTGTTTGACAATCCGGCGGAAATAAGATATACTATTTATTGGGGGTAAATATGTATACACATATTTCCGCATAAAACACATTCGTTTACAGCTGGAACTGTTTACGAGTGTGTTTTTCTATATAGAACCATTCATGTCACCTCCTTTTGTCAGGTATATTTCAGTTGCGTTCGGGCAGCTGCCCAAGATACACCGCATTTATTGTGTACATCTGCAATACACATACCGCGAATCAGATAGGTTGAAGCTAACATTTCTCCTCCAAAGACATCAGCCTGCCATTCCGGATTTTCATATAACATCATATCATTTGAATTTCCGAGCCGACACAGTGCAATTGAGTCATTGTCATGTAAAAACAAATGTCCTGTTTCATGAGCAATTGTGTACCGATCTCGTCCGTCTCCTTTTACAGCACCGTAGTATACATCTTCCCGAATCTTCATGATTTTGGAACTGGGGTATGTCAAACCATGCTCTTTCATTTCGCTTATTGGGACAACCTCAAACTGGAATTTCGGATAAAACAGAGGTACAACATTTTCTACGAATTGTAAAATCGGAAAATACAGCACATTTTCTAAACCTACCTTCTTTTTGACATAACGTGCATATATCTGTATGTCCTTTCTGGATGCGGGACTGGCTTTTATTCCATTCATACTGATTATTTTTCTCCCTTAAGAAGTATTTTTCGAATTGCTTCGATCTGTACATCGTCCATATCAGGGAAACTTCTGGCAAAAGAGACCGCGACTTCCCGATGTAAAACATTATTTCCACAAAGGTTTAATTCAATAGCTTCTTCAGTTTCAGCAATCGCTGTTGTAAACTCCTCCTTTTGTGTCATGTTTAGTGCATATAAATCACAGATTTTTTTATTCCAAGCAGCCGGCATTTTCTTTTTACCGTTTTCAACTGCAGATAGAAAAGAAGCTGTGACGCCGAGTTTTTCTGCCATGTCAAATAATATTTCTCCATGGTCGATTCGTAATTTGCGTAAAAACCTCCCGATACTTGTCAACATTGGTGCCACTCCTGAAAAATATTTCTCCTTACAAAAATTAAGTATAACATAATTTTACAATAATTCAACCATAAGGTTTATATTATTACTTCTATGGTTGAATTATAATGCATTGAGACAAAAATTGTCAATATATTTATCATCGATTCTGATTAATCAATACACGTTTTTCCCAAAGGACAATGAGTAAAATATAGATTACACCTCATTAACTCCACACATGGGGGACTGTCCCTGGATACACTTCCGCAAAAGAAATGCGGGCGAAAATCGAGCAGACCGCGCAGGGGATCCTGGATGCCCGGGCGAAATACCCCGACTCCTCCCTTGCCGACCTTTACGACGAACTCACTATGCCGCCCCAACTCCGCACCGCCCACCAGCGCAATGACCGCGCCGTCATGCCTATCCACTGTTTTCGTGAGACGGGTACAGGCCCGCTCGCGGTCCAGTCCCCGGTAAAACAATGACCGAATCCGAATGTGCCGCCGAACTGATGAAGTTATACCAAAATCTGACTGAAAAACAATCGTGATACAGGGTTGTTATATCCTCTTATCGCATATATATTCCGAAACAGAGATGAGGACATGCCTGTTATGATTCACAGGACAATCACAAATGGTAATCTTGCAATCCTACAGATGGATTTCACGGTTTGAAATTTATCAGCTTGACAAAAATGAATTTATCGTTATACTATTAAAGAAATCAGGAAACTGATGTGGGCTGGTCGAGAGACCCAGGTCCATCTGACGGCGGGGAAGTTCCTCGCCATTTTTTATAGTGGGTATCAGATGAAAGAACTGAGTATTTTTAATTTCGTATTATTCAAAGAAAAGAATGGAAATAAACATTTATCAGTGGTCACCGG
>JAFPZX010000085.1 GCA_017417055.1 Anaerolineaceae bacterium | reverse complement strand
TTGTCGCGGCAGGTCCCAAAACGGGTGATATGCGCTAATTCATCCGCATCCGGTGTCTGCACCTGGATCCGGTCGCCGTTGATAATCTTTTCAACTGTTCCGCTCATATCAACCCTCCTCCTTCGTTGGTTAGGAGTTAGTAGTGAGGAGTTAGGAGTGTCATCAAGGGTCAACCTCTGATTTGGTTATAACTCCTCACTCCTAACTCCTCATTCCTAACTGATAATCAGAGTTTACAGCGGAAATTTCAAAATGTAAACGGGCAATGTTGTCCCTTGACTTTTGTTTAAAAATGTGGTAAGGATATAGAACAGTGGTTGGATCTTCAGGTCCATCTCCGACATCTTGACAACGGAATGCAATTTTCGTGATATTATATTTTTAAGACGGTGTCAAAATAAGGCAGCCTTTTTATTTCATAAATTCAGCAAAACGCTTATCGAAGAAATCTTTATAGGCGCCGTCGACTCGTACCGCTTCATCTGCCAACGCTCTGGCTTGTTCTGTTTTCCCCTCATGGAGCAGACCCGCGATAAACGGCCACCATTCAAAAGGAGAATTGGACCGGCTGTCAGAAGGAGAAAACCCCGCATTCAGGACGTCCGAAGTCAGCTCAGACAAATCAATCCAGTCTTCTTTTTGCAGCAGCATCCCCGCCTGCTGATAATATCGGCACCAGTTATCATTTTCTTTTCCAAAAATTCTTTCATCCGGAGTAAATGCTTCATCAAGCTGCACTCTGTCAATTCCGGTTCCGGCGATCCAACCGCGCTGAAGATCGGTAATGTGCGGATTGTCAACATCCTGGGGCGTATATATCCACACACAGTTGGCATATTGATTATCATAATCGATATAAATATAGTCTGTCGCAGGCTGCTTGAAGTGATAGATGCGGTTTTGCACATTGAAAATCCCGTGTTCTTCCCGTGTTCGTTCCGGATAAGAAAAGATCCACAAGGGAACATCTCCATTGTCACGAATGGTATTGGGATAAAGAACATTCAAAGCGGATGCTGTCGCGAAATTTCCCTGCTCCGGAAAAATGATCGTATCATCAACAAGAGCGGTACCGTCAATGATGCCCGGCATACGGGTTAACATCTGTTGATAAAATGAGTTTTGTTCTTCTGAAAACTGCACTGCGCTGAGATATGAATCCATTTGACCGTGGCAAAACAGGAAAATAACCAAACTCACGGCAGCTGCATAATGCTTGCGGTTCGGGAAGAAGCCGGATAAAAACAGCGCAAAAATCATGCACACAAACGGCATCGCGGCGAGAAAGGTCCTGTCCGCATGGGCAGGATCGTTTGTGTTCAAAACATTTTCATTCATGATCAAAAATGGCAGGACACCAAAAAAAATACCCCCGATACAAATCAGCAAAATCGTGATACCGTTCCGATGACCGGAAAGAAAAGCCGGGATTGTAAAAGTTTCCAAAACATTATTTACAAAATTACCCTTCACGAGGTGGTATATAAAGGAAAAAATAAAAACCGCGGCGAACAAAGGAACAAAAATCTTTATCAATTCCGATCCGGTCAATATCGATTGAATATTGACATCAAATAATCCCGAAATAAACCTTGTGAAAGGATACAACAAATCGACAGCTGTGTTTTTCAGGAAAGAATGGATCGCCTGAACAGGGGACTGATGAAACAAATAGATCAGTTCCGGTGATTCCTGACCGGCATTCGGAAAGAAATCTGTAATTTTCAACCTGTATAGACAATAAAGAATAAAAATGAGAAAGTGAAGAGCATAATATGTAATAATCTTGTGTAGACAATTAAGATTTTTCCCTTTATTTTTTACAGCAGCAAACAAAACCGGAATTTTAATCAACTCCAGAAAGACGAAATATTCCGTAATGGTAAGGTGTAAAATTGTACAGACAATTGACAGAAAATACAAAGCAATTTTCTTTGATTTTGCATCAACAGAAACAGATTTTAATAAAAACAGAACTGATGAACCATATAAAATAAAATCAGTAAAATGCTGCGTATAGGCGATTGAGATGTAAGACTGCGAAAACAACGGGCAGACAGCGAAAAGAATGGCGGCAGTAAAGGATAATTTTTCTTTTCCCGTCAAGACACTGATCAATATTTTATAAAACAGCCCGCAGAGCAGAAATCTAAGCACAATCATGAGAAAATGCCAACGCTGAGGGGAACTGCCGCAAATCGGGAAATACAGCATATCGGTCCATGCGGAAAGCGGTCTGTTGTAGGCATAATAATCCGGAAAAGCAGCATCCCCGAATTTTGTATGCAAAAACAGCTGGCTCCAGTCATCCCAATAAAAGCCGAGCCTGCCGAAATAAATAACTTCCGGCAGTAAGCATAAAAGGAACAGTACGAGGTAAACAAGGACCTCTGGGTTTTCAGAATTCTTTTTTTCTTTCATTATGATATACGATTCCCAAAATGATTATCCCGCAGATACACAAAATATCCGCGGCCCATTGCAGCGCTGTCTTCTGATAAAAAACATATACGGACCCATCCGCAGCAGATGGAATTTTACACAGCACCAGTCCATGCGGACCGGGTCGTGCCGGCTGTGGCTGATGATTGTCTGCTTGATAATACCACCCTTTATAATACAAAAACGGAAATTCAACATCAACATCGTGGTCTATATAATACTGCAGTTCTGCCTTCAAACCATCTTCATGATAAGTATATTGTTTGTTTTGGTTTAGGTCTTCTTCAAAATATACATTTCTTCCCTGATTTTTGATCCATGTCAGGTCGGAACCGGTTGGAAGATAATCACCGGCACCCACATCATTCAGTACAGCGCGATATCCGGGGCTCAGCTGTATATAATTGCTGATGACATTTTCTAAAACCGGGAGTGAGTAAAATATGAAAAGAAATGCTGTCAATCCGAATAAAATGAGCTGAAAATTTTTCTTTGTAAAATTGCTGACTGAAACGCCTAAAACGATGGGCAAAACGGACGCGGGAAGGAACATCATCCGCCATGGGAATTGGATGACACGATGAATGCTTTCAAATTGCTCCCAAGGGAACAGATCAGAAGAGAGAAAAAAGCCTGCTGAACCAATTAAAACCAGAATAACGGAAAAAGCGCTGTTGTTCTTTTTTTCAAAAAACAAACTTATCAAAAAAACAGGATAAGTCAAAAAAATGGGATCGCAGAAATGTGAAGGCAGGTCCCGCCACCAGTAAGAGATGATGCGCAGGGTCAAAAGAAATGGTACAGCGGGTTTGTAGGGAGAAACCGGATTCCCGGTTTTCGCGAGAATATCAACGGAAAAATACTGTTCTAAAAAGGGCAGCCAGAATGATGCCGTCAGCAGTATTGATATTCCAATAGAAACGACTAAACTCTTCCGGATCGTTTTATTTTTGATCCATATATATGACGAGACTAAAAGAAATACGGACAAAATCAAAACAGTGAAGAGAAAAGAAAATAAATGTGAATACAGGATCCCCGTAAGCCCGATAATTGTCCAGATCATGCCTGTTTTTTTGCTTTGAAATGTCTCATATATTCCTAAAATCAGCAGAGGAGTAAAAATAAAAACCGTTGTTTCCCCAATGGACCCGCGGTAAAATAAATCCGCAAGCCGGTAATAACTGAAAAGAGCTGCCGCTGACGCGCAAACAGCGCCGAGTTTTGATTTTGTAATTCGAAAAACACAAAAATAAGTGCTGAAACCTGTAAGCAGGTTGATCAGGACCAAAAATCCATTGGTTGACAGGATAAAATTCATTCCCAGCAGCCGCATGAGCAGCGGTATGAGCAGCAAAAGCTGAGGATAAAAAAAACCCATGCCGTAAGCGTATCCATGCAATGTGCTCAGATGGAGCCGTGCGGGAATATGTCCTGCGCGGAATGATGAGAGCATCCCCTCCACACGCTGCATATGGGTCAGGATATCGTCTCCGGAAACATAGGAATGACGTACAGCCGCAATCAGAAAGGGAATGCCACACAGAACGGCAAACAGGATCACCACGGCAAGATATTTCAGGTGAGATTGGAATTCCTTCTTTTTATTTCCGGCAATTTTTGTTTTACTCATATAGAAATTTACCAGGGAGTGCCGCAAAAAAAGGTGCTTGCAGTCGTTTTTAAAGAGTGACCGCTATATTTAGAAAACATATTGTTGTAATTCATGCGTTCGCCATATTTGCGGAGCCGCACATGGGAATAGGCACGCATGCGTCGGCTGTGCGGCACAGGGTACCAGTCCCGCATGTTCTTCATGAACAGTAATACCATATTTGCGACAGTCTCTATCTCGTTTCAAGCTATAGTAAAAGAGGATTGTTTTGATATGGGACAATCCCCTGATTGATTTCTGTAATAATTATACAGAATTATCCGCCAATGTCCCGATTATTCATGCTTTATTCAAATAACATTTATAATTATTGCCAAATTAAGTGCTTTAGTAATTGGATGGATACATGCTGCCGAAAGAAATTGAAAAAAATCTCGATACCTTTCTGTTGAAAGTTCAAAAACCGGGACGTTATGTCGGCGGGGAGTATAACGCGGTCATGAAGGACCCGTCCGCAGTCGAAACCCGTGTAGCACTCGCCTTTCCCGATATTTATGACCTCGGCGTTCCGAATCTCGGGCTTGCCATTTTTTATGACATGCTCAATAAAATGCCGGATATCTGGGCGGAACGTGTTTACCTGCCCTGGGAAGACATGGAAGAAGAAATGCGGACCCGCGGCATTCCGCTGTACACACTGGAAAGCAAAACGCAGCTGCGGGATATGGATATTCTCGGGATAACGATTCCGTATGAAAGTCTGTATACGAATGTGCTGAATCTGCTCGATCTGGCGCAAATGTCAGTGTTTTCCGCAGAACGAGATGAAACGTGTCCGCTGGTTATCGCGGGAGGACATTCCGCTTACAACCCGGAACCGATGGCTCCTTTTATCGACGCGTTTGTCATCGGTGAGGGCGAAGAGGTTTTTCCGGAGATGATCCGATGTTATCAGCAATGGAAACGCACAAATTCAACAAAAAAGGATCTTCTTGAGGCGCTTGCGCAAATCGACGGCGTTTATATCCCATCCTTTTATGAAGCTTCTTACCATGAGGACGGCTCAGTTGCGGAAGTTAAACCCATCAACGTGAAAGCAAAACCACGGATCAAAAAACGTATCGTCCCGGTATTGCCGGAACCGCCGGAACGATTTATTGTCCCTTCCATCGATGTGGTGCAAAACCGTGTCGCGGTTGAAATCATGCGCGGATGCAGCCGGGGATGCCGTTTTTGTCAGGCAGGTTTTATCACCCGCCCGGTAAGAGAACGTCCTGCTGATATGGTCGTTCGATCACTTTCCAAAGCGCTTGAAGACACCGGTTATGAGGAAGCGGCGCTGCTTTCCCTTTCCTCTTCCGATTACCGTCCAATTCAGGGATTAGTCACTGAACTGCATGACCTTTATCAAAAACGGAAACTGAATATCGCGTTGCCTTCACTGCGCATTGATACTGTTTCAGTGGATATTCTGGAGCAATTACGCGGTTCCCGTGCCGGTGGATTTACACTGGCACCGGAGGCGGCTTCTGAAAAAATCAAAAAGACAATCAATAAATATATTACGGAAGAGCAGCTGCTAAAAACCGCAGAGGTTATTTACGGCCGCGGCTGGACAACCATCAAGTTGTATTTTATGATCGGACTTCCCAATGAGACGATGGAAGATGTTCAGGCTATTGCCGACCTGGCCATCAAAGTGATCAAAATCGGCCGCAGACTGGTTGGCAAGCGTTCGCAGCTGAATCTGGGCGTAGCTACGTTTGTTCCGAAGCCTCACACACCATTCCAATGGGCGCAGCTGGACGATCCGGAGATTGTAGTGGAAAAACAAGCGCTGCTAAAAACAGCACTCAAAACACCAGGCGTCAAAATCAGCTGGTCGGAACCGGATTCCACCATGTTTGAAGCCTGGAGCACCCGGGGAGACCGCCGCATGTCTAACGTGATTTACCGCGCCTGGCAGCTCGGCGCCAAACTGGATGCCTGGGCAGATCATTATAAAAAAGACGCCTGGATGCAGGCTTTTTCGGAAAATAATCTTACGCCTGAATTTTATGTCCATCGGGAACGCCGTGCCGATGAGGTTTTCCCGTGGGATATCATTGATCCCGGCGTCAGCAAGAAAACCCTGCGGAAGGAGTATGAAAACAGCCTGAACGGTGTACTCCGTCCTGATTGCCGTACCGGATGTTACGGCTGTGGTATTGTTCAGGCATTTCATGATATTCAGCCGGAAGAAGAATCTTCACGCTGGTTCTGCCCGCTGCCGGAGAGGAGTGCCTGATGGAACGAATCCGTATTACATTCGAAAAAACCGGCGCCATGCGCTATACCAGCCATCTTGATTTGCAGAAAGTCTGGATCCGTGCGCTGCTGCGGGCAAAGCTGCCGCTGGCTTATACACAGGGGTTTCATCCAACCCCGAAAGTCGCTTATGCCTGGCCGCTGCCGCTTGGATGGGGAACGGAAGGCGAACTGATGGATATCTGGCTGGACGATCCGGAAGGCAAAGAAGCAGACGCGGAGACCTTTATTCAAAACGTAAATAACTCAATGCCAGCCGGTCTGCGGATCCTTGGAATCGAAAAACTTCCGTACAGCGATCCGGCTCTGACCATTGTTATTCAAAGCGCCGATTACCGCATCGTTTTCCCGGATTTTCACGACCAAGTAGATTTAATGGATAAAATGAGTAATTTAATGTCTCAGGAAACAATAGAACGGGAACGCAGAGGGAAGATTTATGACATGAAGCCGCTTATCGAAAACTGGTCTTGCGGAAACACGGAGGAAGGGGAAGTATTCATGAATGTCCGAATGGCTGCAAGGGATTCAGCCATGGGTCGGCCGGACGAGCTCGCTTCAGCGTTGGGCTTTGATCCTTTTGCTGTCAATATCGTGCGGATGAAGTACATACTTGAGAAATCAGAAACAAGAAATCAAAAATAAGAAACATACTCGGGACAGGCCTTTGGGCCTGTCCTACTGAATATTAAAGCAATACCGATATCCTTAAATACCGATATCCTTAAGTGAATATAAAGATTTCTTACAAACTTTTAACCCCAATTTTGTCAGAATGTCATATTTCGTTTAAAATCAGTGGTAAAATATAGATGTTTGCGCCTATAGTGAAGTGGATATCACATTACCCTCCGGAGGTAAGAGCCTGAGTTCGAGTCTCAGTAGGCGTACTTGGATTGGGGGAGTGCTGGAACTGGCAGACAGGCATGACTTAGGATCATGTGCCGCAAGGCGTGAG
>JAFPZX010000084.1 GCA_017417055.1 Anaerolineaceae bacterium | reverse complement strand
GCGATGCATGACAGTTTTCCGCACGCGCTGGAGCTTTCAAAAATGGGCTATAACGCCTTTGCACTGATCTACCGTCCCGGTGCACAGACCGCCTGCGAAGACCTTGCCCGTGCGATCGCATTTATCTTTGAGCATGCGGAAGAACTGGAAGTCGATACGTCCGATTACTCGCTTTGGGGCGGGTCCGCGGGTGCGAGAATGGCCGCGTGGCTGGGATCCTACGGGACGGAAAGCTTTGGTGAAAAATCCTATCCACGGCCGGCTGCAGTGATCGTAAATTATACGGGGCTTTCGGAAGTCAGCGGAATTGAACCGCCTACTTACAGCGCTGTCGGGACAAGTGACTGGATCGCCGATTACCAGACGATGGAAAGGCGTATTGCCCGCATCAAAGCCAACGGAACTGATGCGGAGATAGAAGTTTTTAGCGGTCTGCCGCACGGCTTTGGTCTTGGTACCGGCACAATAGCCGAGGGCTGTATCAACCGGGCTGTGGCCTTTTGGGAAAGACAAACGAAATAGAAAGGAATATGAATATGAAAAAGATAATCATCCTTTTCTTCACTACGGTCATAGTGTCATTGTCAATCTACAACGTTCAGGGGCAAGCTATTTCTGAGCGTCTTGACGAAAAGATTGAATATGGAACTGAAGCGGTACGCGGATTCCTTTTCGATAACGTCCTGCACAGCGAAGGCAGCGGCGATATCCATTTCGGTCTGCATATCCCGGATAGCTACGATGGAAGCAAACCATATGCGCTGTTCGTCACATTGCCGGGATATGAAGGATTGTATTTTCAGGGGATCGGCGTAAATATCCGTGCAGAGGACTATGGGATCGAGGCACAAAAGTATAACAGCGAAATGATCATCATTGCCCCGCAGCTGAACGACTGGGGCATGACCTCCGCGAGACAAACGGTGGCACTGACTAAATACTTTTCGTCCCATTACAATATCGATCCGGGAAAGGTATACCTCAACGGGTATTCCGGCGGCGGTGAGACCGGATCCCTGGTCATGGAGATCGCGCCGGAACTTTATACCGCGTTTCTGCACTGTTCATCGCAATGGGATGGAAAACTAGAGGCGTTGGCAAACGCTCAGACACCGGTTTATATGGTCACAGGAGAAAATGACAGCTATTACGGGAGCTCATCCGTAAAGGAAACCTATGAAAAGCTTGTAAAGCTATACCGTGAACAAGGACTTGATGAAGAGCAGATCACCAAACTGATCGTACTGGATCTGAAGGATCAGGCTTATTTTGATCAGCGCGGCATCCGGGATCAGCATGGCGGGGGCGGTTCATTTGCCCATGAAACGGATATCATGGGCTGGCTGTTCGGAGTGCATGATTGAGAAAAAAATTTTACGCCGCTATTGAATTCTCCTTTGCAGCGTCTGCAGGAACCTTTCGTATTTTGATGCATCATCTGTACGGCAGATACAGAAGAAGTGTTCAATAGCGGCTTCATCGGAAATCGGGATGTATACCCGGTTTGTACGATGGCTGAAAACCCGCAGGGTAATGTCTGTTACAAAAGCCGGCATGGTCGATGAGCGTACGATCTCCGACAAAGCATCGATATTATCCTGAAGGAAGAATTTGCTGTCCGGCATTTGCTCCCGAATGATGTTATCCCAATATCCGATGTCCTGGGCGACGACAAAGTTTTCTCCATTCATTTCCGAAAAAGAGCATTCCGGTTTTTGTGAAAGCCTGTGTTCCGGAGGAAGGGAAAAAAGAGCTGCTCTGTCCCGCAGGGAATGCAGTTGACCGCCGGGCTTTTGAATTCCCCGTTCAGGATGATCATCTGGTAGGTCCCGTCTGTCAGCCCTTGAATCAATTCATCTTCTGTTCGTATTTCAGTCGTGATCGTTTTTGACGGATATACCGAGGATATCAGCGGAGAGAGTTCAAACATCGGACCGGGTGAGATCGCACCAACCGTTATCATCCTGGAACTGCGGTCCAGCGTTCGGACCCGCTGGATCATTTCATTTTCTTCCGCAAGGATATGTTTTGCACATTCCGCGGCAAGTACGCCGTTTTCATTCAGAACGACACGGTTTTTTCCCCGTTCAAATAGTTTCACCCCGAAAAGCGTCTCCAGTTTTTGCATGGATCTGGTCAAAGAAGGCTGTGTCAGGTGCAGTTTTTCAGCGGCTGCGGATAAAGTCCCGCATTCGTGGACCGCAGCAAGCTGTTCAAGCAGGTAGGTATCGATCATATTGACTCCATAGTATACGCTTTACGTATAATTGTATGCGCTGTTTGCATTGTATTTTTTCCCCTGAATTCAATAAAATAATTGTAACAAACTTTTATACGAATAGGAGAAAAAGTAATGGCTATCAATAGAAAAAAACTGCCGGCGGTATTACTCGCAATTATCCTGATTTTTGCTTTTACGGCATGTGTAAGCTCAAATAACAGTATGCAGGCCTCAGCTGATAATATGCAGGTCAATGAAACCGGAAACAAAATCCTGGTTGTATATTATTCCTGGTCCGGGCATTTGGACAGCATGGCGCACTGGGTCGCAGATGAGACAGGCGGAGACCTTTACCGTGTGCTGCCCAAAAATCCCTACCCCGATAACTATAATCAGACTGCAGACCGTGCCAGGGCCGAACAGAATAATAATGAAAGACCGGATATAGTGTTCGATATCACACCCGACCAAATGTCTCAATACGACACCGTTTTCTTCGGTTTCCCGGTATGGTGGTATGACCTTCCCATGTGCATGTG
>JAFPZX010000083.1 GCA_017417055.1 Anaerolineaceae bacterium | reverse complement strand
GCAAATATAATTTTAGGAACTTCCTATTTTTTTTTCACCAGTTTCTTTGAATATATGATACTTGAGCCGCTCCAGAGGCTCAAGTATCATATATTCAAATTTGCCAGTTTTTCTTTTCTATGGAAATTTGATACGCAGACCCGTTAAAAATTGTCGTCTTACGCTGAAAGAAAGCATGATAAAATTTAAACGGGAGATATTTTGATATGGGCATGTATTTAAATCCGGGCAGCGATCTTTTTGAAGAAGCATTAAATTCAGAAATTTATGTTGACAAAACCGAAATGGTGAACTATGTGAACAGCGTCGTCTGTACCAAGCAAAAATATATGTGTGTCTCCCGTCCGCGCCGCTTTGGGAAAACCATGGCAACAGAAATGTTGGGCGCTTATTATGACCGAACAGCAGACAGCCGAGCTCTTTTCGAAAAATGCAAGCTCAGCAAAAGCAGTGAAAGCTGGGATAAATATCTGGGAAAGTTTAATGTAATCCGGTTAGTTATGACTGATTTTTTCAATTCCAAAAGAACTATCAGCGAAGCTATAGATACGATTACCCTACGAATACTTAAAGAGCTGGTGAAAATTTACCCTGAAGTAAACTACGATGAAAGTGATTTCATTTACAGTCTCAGAATATTTTACCAGTCTACAAAAACAAGGTTTGTAGTTTTTATTGACGAGTGGGATGCAATTTTTCGTGAATACAAGAATGATAAGCAAGGGCAAAAATTGTACCTTGATTTTCTCCGTAACTGGCTCAAAGATCGTGAATTTATTGCACTCGCTTACATGACAGGGATTCTCCCAATCAAAAAATACGGAAAACATTCGGCTCTCAATATGTTCGATGAATATTCTATCATCACGCCGATGCAATTAGCGGAATATACCGGTTTCACGACAGAGGAAGTCAGACAGCTTTGTGATGTATATGGACGTGATTTCCAAAAAATCAAAGATTGGTATGACGGTTACAAAGTCAGCAATAACATTCCCGCCGACCCGAATTACGCATTGTCTGAAGAAACCGGAGAAGCCCTGATTGCTGAACAATATTCGCTTTACAGTCCGCTTTCCGTAGTGAAAGCCGTCCGTAACGGGATCATTGATAATTATTGGAACCAAACAGAAACCTTTGAAGCCCTGCTACAATACATTGACTGGGATTTTGACGGATTAAAAGAAGAAGTTGCCATCCTGATGGAAGGCGGGCGGGTGAAAGTGGATATCACCGGATATCAAAATGACATGACCAGTTTTGAAACGAAAGATGATATTCTGACAATGCTGATCCACCTCGGCTATCTGGGATACAACTATCAAACCAAAGAACTCTTCATCCCCAATCAGGAAGTGCTGCAAGTATTCAAAACATCCACAAAAGCCAGAGCATGGACCATTACATTCAGAGCTTTGGAAAATTCCAGAAAGCTGCTGGAAGCGACATGGGCCGGTGATGAAGAAACCGTCGCTGAGCTGATCGAAGACGCGCATGACAAAGCCGGCAATAAGACCTATCACACAGAAGCGGGGCTCAGCTATGCGGTTCAACTGGCATATTACGCAGCGCAGGATTATTATACGGTCATTCCGGAGCTTGACTCCGGCAAGGGATACGCGGATCTCGTTTATCTGCCGAAAACATCCGATGTTCCCGCGATGCTGATCGAGCTGAAGTACGACGAGAATGCCCGCACTGCCATTTCTCAAATCCACCGGCAGAAATATCCGGATCGGCTTGAACATTACAAGGGAAACCTGATTCTGATTGGGATCAATTATGACAGGACAATTTCCAACGACAGCCCGTCTTTCAAACATCACAGCTGTACCATTGAAAGGGCTTGAAAATTTGGGATACACCTCAGTTTACGGCATATAGCGAAAAGCAGTGCACGAATTTTGATATACTGCTTCGTTGTTGATTTGCGTTTTTAACATGGACGGTTCCGAAGTAACCGTCCCGCTTTTTTTATTGAAGACATCTTTAAAAACTCTTGAAATTCCTATATTTCCATTGTAAAATATATATTATTGAAAAAATATTTCGAGGTGCGTCAATGAATGAGACAGCAGAGCAAAGAAAAATACGGCAGCGTCAGGAAGATTTGGCACGGCTTCGAGGTCTGAGGCCAATCGATGATGATTTTATGCGCTGCATTTTTCGGGATAACATTCCGCTGGTGCAGCTTGTTCTGCGAATCATGACCGGTATTTCCGATCTCGAAATTACAAAATTAGAGATTCAGAAGGACATAAAGCGTCTTGTCGGAGCAAGATCGATTTGTTTTGACGCGTATGGGAATGATTCAAAGGGAAGAAAATATAATCTGGAAATTGAACGCTCTGACCAGGGTTCTGACGTTCATCGGGCCCGATACCATTCCAGTGTGATTGATATTGAAAACCTGGATGCGAATCAGAAATTCAGCGAGCTTCCTGAGACTTATACGATCTTTCTGACTGAAAAGGATAAGTTTGGGGCAGGAAAAGCGATATATCATATCGAACGAGTAAACCTGGAAACGAAGGAACTGTTCAACGACGGTGAACACATCTTATACGTCAACGGAGAATTCCGGGATGATTCCGATATCGGTAAATTAATGCATGATTTTTCATGCCCCAATCCCGCGGATATGAATTATAAATTGATGAAAGACACGACAAGCTATTACAAAGAAAACCCGAAAGGAGTGGAAGTTATGTGCAGAGCATTCGAAGAAGTCAGAGATGAGGCCAGAGATGAAGCCAGAGAGCAAACACAAATAGAAATGATTAGAAATCTAATCGATACATTAAAAATCAGCACCAAACAAGCTATGGAATTGCTGAAAATTTCTTCTGAAGATCAGCAAAAGATATTAGCAAAAATATAAGAGATTGAAATCATGTGCTGAGCATTCGAAGAAGTTAGAGATAAAGCCAAAGCAGAAGGAATAGCAGAAGGATTAGTAAAAGAGAGATTAGCAAATATTCGCAACCTTATGGAGTCTTTGAAAATTACTGCCCAACAGGCAATGGACCTGCTGCGCATTTCAAACTCCGAACAAAAAGAATTATTGGCAAAAATATAAAAGGAGAAACAAATCATGAAAATCGAATCCGGTTTACTTTATTCCAAAAATGATGAATGGGTCCGCATTGAAGGGGACACCGCCACCATCGGTATCACCGACTATGCGCAAAGCCAGCTTTCCGATATCGTGTTCGCGGAAGTGAGCATTGAAGCCGATGAATCCGTGGAGGCGGGCGACTGCATCGGCACCGTCGAATCCGTCAAAGCAGCATCCGACATTTACACACCGGTCTCCGGTACTGTTGCCGCAATCAATGAAGCCGTTGCCGACGAACCCGAGATCATCAACAAGGATGCCTTTGGCACCGCCTGGTTCATCAAAGTAAAAGTCGACGGTCCGGTTGACAAATCCGAACTGATGGATGCCGCTGCATACGAAAAATACTGCGAGGAACGGGAGCATTAATGTTTATTCCTCATACTGAATCCGAACGGGAGGAGATGCTGAAGTCCATCGGCGTAGAGAAGATCGAAGATCTCTTTGCGGCGATCCCGGAACAGCACCGCTTTCCTAAACTTGGCCTGCTCCGCGGCATGACGGAGATGGAAGTCTCCGCTCAGCTCAAGGAGATGGCGGAAGCCAACCTTACCCTCTCCAACACGGTCAGCTTCCTCGGCGCGGGCGCTTATTATCACTACATTCCCGCCGCCATCGACAACCTGATCAGCCGCGGAGAATTTTACACCGCCTACACCCCATACCAGCCGGAAATCTCTCAGGGCACGCTGCAGGGAATCTTTGAATACCAGTCCCTCATTGCCCGCCTCACCGGCATGGACGCGGCCAACGCATCTCACTATGACGGCGCCACCGCCTGTGCGGAAGCCGGGATTCTGGCTTATCACCAGTTCCGCGGCAAGCGCAAAGAGATTCTGGTCTCACCGGGGCTTCATCCACACTACCAGTCCGTGATGCGCACCTACCTGAGCGACTTTGACGGCATGTACATGATCTCCCCGACCTTCGACAGTCTCGCAGACATCACCCCACAGAAACTTATCGACGCGGTGGATGAAAACACAGCCATGGTCATCGTCCAATATCCGGACTTCTTCGGACAAATCTTTGATTTCACCGAACTGGCCGAATCGGTCCACACCAAAGGCGCACTGCTGTGCGTCTGCGTAAATCCGATCGCTCTCGGGCTGCTCAAGACACCGGGTGCAATGGGCGCTGATGTGGTGGTTGGTGAAGGACAGCCGCTGGGGATCCCGCTTTCCTATGGCGGACCGTATCTCGGCATTTTCGCTGCCCGCAAGGAACTGATCCGCAAGGTCTCCGGACGCATCGTCGGACAGACCGTCGACAACCGCGGACAGAAAAGCTACGTTCTGACGCTGACTGCCCGCGAACAGCACATCCGCCGTGAAAAGGCGACCTCCAATATCTGCTCCAACCAGGGACTCAATGCCCTGACCGCCGCGATTTACCTCAGTCTGCTGGGTAAAGAAGGGCTTCGCGAAGTGGCTTCCCTTTGCTATCACAAGGCGCACTACGCCGCAAAGAAGATCAGCGAACTCAAAGGCTATGAGATCCTGAACCCCGGTCCGTTTTTCCATGAATTCGTGGTCAAGTGTCCAAAACCGGTGGCAGAGCTTCAGGAACACCTGTTGGAACACGGCATCCTGGGCGGTTATGATCTTTCCGGTTCCTACCCGGTATTTGAAAACTGCCTGCTGATTGCGGTCACCGAAATGAACTCCAAACAGGATATCGACGATCTCTGTCTGGTTTTGAAGGGAGGTCATCATCACCATGTGCACTAAACCGACAACCGGAAACGAACAAAAGACGATTTTTGAACTTTCTTCCGCCGGACGCCGCGGGATGCGCTATCCGAATTGCGACGTTCCCGAAACAGAACTGCCCGCGGAGCTGCTGCGCGATGAGCTGCCGATGCCGGAGCTTTCCGAAGCGGATGTGGTCCGCCACTTCACCAATCTCTCAGAATTGAATTATTCTCTTGATAACGGCTTTTATCCGCTGGGTTCCTGCACGATGAAATACAACCCGAAGATCGACGAAAAGCTCAGCCGTCTGGACGGATTTGCCAACATCCACCCGCTGCAGCCCATTGAAACGGTACAGGGCTGCCTTCTTGTGATGTACGAACTGCAGGACATGCTCCAGCGCATCAGCGGCATGGATGCCTGCACTCTCACCCCGGCAGCCGGTGCCCATGGCGAATTCAGCGGTGTTAAGACCATCGTGGCCTGGCACCAGGCACAGGGACATGACAAACGCAAGGTCATGCTCATCCCGGATAGCGCCCACGGCACCAACCCGGCGACCTCCGCCATGAGCGGACTGGTGGTCAAACCGGTCCCGACGGACGAACGCGGAAATATTGATCTGGAGAAATTGGCTCCGCTCTGCAATGATGAGCTGGCCGGTATTATGATCACCAACCCGAACACGCTCGGGCTCTTCGATGAGCACATCGTTGAAGTCAACGAGATGGTCCACAAAGCCGGCGGTCTAGTCTATGGTGACGGCGCCAACATGAACGCGCTGCTGGGCATTGCCCGCCCGGGCGACCTGGGTTTTGACGTGATGCACTTCAACCTGCACAAGACTTTCGCTACCCCGCACGGCGGCGGCGGTCCGGGCTCCGGTCCGATCTGTGCGAAGGCCTTCCTGGCTGACTATATTCCGGGACCGGTTGCCTGTGTGCTGGAAGAGGAAACTGAGGAAATGCCTCCGCTTTATGGCTTGAAGATGCCGGAAGAAAGCATGGGACAGGTCCGCTCCTTCTGGGGTCATTTTGGCGTGATGCTCAAAGCTTACGTCTATATTCTGATGGAAGGGGAAGAAGGGCTGCGCCGCGTGAGCGAATATGCCACACTGAACGCGAATTACATGATGTCCGCGCTCAAAAAGGTCTATCCGTTGCCCTTCGACCGTCCGTGCATGCATGAGTTTGTCCTGGAAGGCAAGCTGCCCAACGCGCCGGAAGTGAGAGCGCTGGATATCGCCAAGCGCCTGATGGATTATAAGTTCCATCCGCCGACGAATTACTTTCCGCTCATCGTCCATGAAGCGCTGATGATCGAACCGACCGAGACGGAAAGCAAACAGGTCCTGGATGAGTTCATCGAAGCCATGCTGGCCATCGCGAAGGAAGCAGAGGAAAATCCGCAGCTTCTCCACGACGCCCCGCTGACCACACCTTTCGGTCGGATGGATGAAGTCAAAGCTGCCAAGGATCTGATCCTGACGGCTTAAGCGCTGCAATTCACGGAGCACATGGGGACAGGCACCTTTTGCCGCGATGCCGACAAAAGTGTGCCTGTCCCCATGTGCGGCTCAGCAATATAACCTTTTCCGGGGACTGTCCCATGAAGGGACAGTCCCCGAATTAGTACGGAGTAGTAATTATGTACACAGCAAGTGAAAATCGATACGGCTCGATGAACTATGTCAAATGCGGTGCGAGCGGGCTGCGGCTCCCGCAGGTTTCCCTGGGATTATGGCACAACTTCGGCAGCCACTTTCCCAAAGAGAACATGCGGCAGCTGATCTTCACCGCCTTCGACAATGGCATCACCCACTTTGACCTTGCCAACAATTATGGGCCGGAGCCGGGCAGCGCAGAACAGAACTTCGGAGAGATCCTGAGGGAAGACCTGAACGCTTACCGTGATGAGATTATCGTCACCACCAAAGCCGGTTACGAGATGTGGCCCGGACCTTACGGCGACTGGGGCAGCCGCAAATATCTGCTGTCCAGCCTGGACCAGTCCCTCAAACGGATGAATTTGGACTATGTCGATATCTTCTATCATCACCGTCCGGATCCGGAAACGCCGCTGGAGGAAACCATGGGCGCGCTCGCTCAGGCTGTTCAGTCCGGGAAAGCGCTTTACGCGGGACTTTCCAATTATGACGGGCCGCGGATGCGGGAAGCTGCAAAAATCCTCAGCGAACTGCATGTTCCCTTTGTCGTGAACCAGAACCGTTACAACATTCTCGACCGTGGCATTGAAGAAAACGGGCTGAAACAGGCCGCCGCGGAATTGGGGAAGGGAATCGTGGCTTTCTGTCCGCTGGCGCAGGGACTGCTCACCGACCGCTATCTGAACGGGATTCCCGCGGACAGCCGCATCCGCACCGACGGCCGCTTTTTGAAAGAAAGCGCTGTCACCGAGGAACGATTAGCCCAAATCCGCAGGCTGAATAACATTGCTGCCGAACGCGGGCAGAAACTTTCCCAGATGGCGCTCGCCTGGGTACTGCGCGACGGCATCACCACTTCGGTCATCATCGGCGCTTCCAAACCATCGCAGATTCTCGAAAATCTGAAAGCCATTCAGAACACCCAATTCACGGAAGAGGAACTCGCGAAAATAGATAATGCTCTGAAATAAAGGAACGGGGACGGTTCACATGAGGCGTTTGCGCCGAATGGAACTGTCCTCACGCTTCGTAAGGACGAGCGCTAATCCATGCGATGGGGATGAACTGTCCTCTTGTTTTCTCCGGATGAATGCTCTTTCTTGCGTTGCGAGAGGACAGTTCCCCTCGTTCCTCGGGAGAACCGTCCCCGTTGACGGTTTGTTCTATATCCTTACCGCATTTTAAACAAAAGTCAAGGGACAACATTGCCCGTTTATTTTTTTATTTTGTGCTGTAAACTCTTGTTATCAGTCAGGAATGAGGAGTGAGGAGTTACAACAAAATCAGAGGTTGCCCCTTGATGAAACTCCTCACTCCTAATTCCTAACTACTTACCGCTGTCCACTGATAAAAAGATTCTGTGATAGAATGATACAGGACAAATTTCTTCAATAAGCGCAGGAGAGACAGCAATGAACCGGAAAGCAGCACGTGAACTGACAAAACAATTGACCGCCGCCTTTGAATCACGAGGGATCGTTTCAGACAAAAAAGAAGCCGCCGCCAGGTCAGCTGCGGTGATGCAGTGTCTGGAGCCGCTGCTTCCACTGAAAGCCCGCGTATCTCCGGGCGCAGTGGCGGAGGCATGTTCACCGCTGCTGGGGGAACCTCCCGCGCAGGGATGGTGCACCCTGGCTTTTCAGACCCTGCGGGCTCGCATGTACCCGCAGATCCACCCGCTTCCCGATACAGCAGATTATCATGAGGGATTGCAAAGCTATCTAATCATCCTCCAGACATTGCTGGACTATGAACGCAGTGTACTCCCCTTTGACCCCGCGTGGGATTTCCGATTCCTGACGCCGGAAGAATACGAAATCTGTGACAGTTCCACGGAATACCGCCGCTTTCTGGATGCGTTCCGGAACGAATATGTCTATGAATTGATGCGCATCGGCAATGAAATCACGCCCTTCTGTACGCTCAGCCATATAGCAGGCGTGCATCACATCGCTCTGACTGTTGCCCGGGCGATCGACAGCGGCGGTGAAAACATCGACCTCGCGCTGGTCAGTGCCGCGGCAGCCGCTCACGACATCGGGAAATACGGATGCCGGGAGGGAGAAAATGTCCCACACCTCCATTACTATTACACCGGACATTGGCTGGAAAACCGCGGCATGGCTGCCATCAGCCATATCGCATCCAATCACTCCACCTGGGACCTGGAACTGGACGCGCTTTCCGCTGAATCCCTCTGCCTGATTTACGCCGACATGCGCTGCAAATCCCGCTTTGAAAACGGGCAGGAAACCACGGTGATCTTTTCGCTGCATGATGCCTTTGATGTGATTCTTCATAAACTGGAAAATGTGGACGCGGCAAAACGGCGCCGCTATGAACTGGTTTACCGGCGGCTGCAGGACTTCGAGAGTTACCTGCTTTCACTTGGCGCAGATATTTCCCTGACCGGGAATCCGCAGACCCCGCCGACCGAGGTCGACCCGGTGCTGCTGCAATCGGATCAGGCCGTGGACCGGCTCACAAACCTTTCCATGGAACATCACCTGCGCCTGATGCATCAGCTTTCCAGTGAACGGAAATTCGGCAACATCATCGAAGCCGCCCACGCCTCACGAAGCTGGAAGCAGCTGCGCGTTTATCTGAACATCATCGACGAATACTGCACCTACCTCTCCGCGAGGCAGAAGATGCAGGCGCTTTCTTTTCTATACGAATTACTGAGCCACCGCGAAGGCGACATCCGCCGTCAGGCAGCCCAGCTGATCGGGAAAATCATCGCCCGCTTTCATCTGGTTTACCGGAAAAGCCTGCCCGTTGACGCGCCGTCGGATCCCGCCGAAGAGGTCCCCTTCCGGCTTTGGGATGAATATCTGGAAAAGATCATCCGTCCGGATCACAAAATCACCGCGCAGCAGCGTTCGCAGATCGGGTTTACCCTACACATCGTCCTTGATGCGGTGCTACGGAACTGCCTTGCGGAGGCACAGTCCCGTTTTATCAACGCCCTGCTGAGCCAGTACAAGGAACCGGAAAAGCTGGATGACGACACAGCCTTCACCCTGCTTGACGCCATCCGCAGCCTGTCCGGGCAGTATTACGATGAAGAAAAGCGCGCTCAGCTCATCGAATTTTCCGCTTATTTTGCTGAAAACGGAGACACACGGCTGCAAACCGCGGCGCTGCTTTTCCTGCGGGAAGCTCAGCGTCCGCTGCCGCAGGCCTCGGATCAAATGCGCACCATCGCTGCTGTCGCGAACGGCATCACGGACGAAAGTCTGACGCTCCGCTTCCTGAAAGCCAGCATCCTGCAGCGGGCCGGGGACCGGAACGCGGAGGATATCACCCTGTTTTACAGGCAGGAAGTGGCGGATGACATCTTTCTGGATAACCTCAAAACCGCTACTCCCTGGGTGAGCAAGATCGTCGGCATTGAGGTTTTGAAGGCACAAGCCAAACAGGGACATGTCGACAACATGCTGCATATCTGCACCCATTTTTCCAACCTGGTCAAAGTATCCGAACGGGTCGTTGTCCGTCATGCCGCCGGTGAAGCGCTGCTCACCGTGCTCCCGCTGCTTCGGCGGGAACAGCGCAATGAAGTGGTCGTGGAACTGGGAAAAGGGATCGAACTCGGGCAGACAGGTATTTCCAAATATATTCCCGATTATCTGGGGCGGGCTGCTTTGCTGCTGCATCCCAGTGAGTTGAATGAACAGGTGATCTGGCTGCGGACGCTGCTCGGTTCCCCGGCAGACAGCACCGTTCACGGCGCATTGCGCACCATCGGGGTACTGCTGCAGTATTACGGCACCTACCGCGGCCGTTTTTCCGAACCAATCGCGCTGTATAACGAACGGCGGTATGAGCTCTTAGGGCTGCTGTTCCAGGGGCTGGCACATTACCGCGAGGCCGTCCGTCAGGAAGCGCTGCTGGTTATCGCGCAGCTTTTTGATGGGGATGTTCTGACACTGGGCGAACGGGCTGATCTTTTCACCCTTTGCTGCCGTAAGTTGCTGTTCCTGCTGGAAAAATCACCGGATCAGGACGTACTCACGTTCTTTTACCGTGCCTCCGCTTTGGCTCACATTGAGCGTTTCCTGGCACGCTACCGCATCGACCGCGGCACATTCCCCTTTGAACATCCGAAAAAGATAGCGTTCTTCCCGGGAACCTTTGACCCCTTCACCCTGTCCCATAAAGGGATCGTCCGCGCGATCCGGGAACTGGGTTTTGAGGTATATCTGGCCGTTGATGAGTTTTCCTGGTCCAAAAAACCCCAGCCGCACCTGATCCGCAGGCAGATCATCAACATGTCTGTGGCAGGAGATTTCAGGGTTCACCTTTTCCCGGATGAGATTCCCGTCAACATCGCCAACCCGCATGATCTCAAACGTCTGAGGGATATTTTCGAGGGAATGGAGCTTTACATCGTTGCCGGTGCGGACGTTATCGCGAATGCTTCCGCTTACAAAAAGGAGCCGGAACCATGGTCGATCCATTCCATGAACCATGTGATTTTCCTCCGTCCCGACCAGCCCGCACTGCCGCCCAAGGAAGCGCTGCACATGACCGGGGATTTGATCGAGCTGCGGCTGCCGCCGGAATTAGAAGACATCAGCTCCACACGGATCCGCGATAACGTGGATCAGAACCGCGACATTTCTCATTTCATCGATCCGGCCATTCAGGACTTTATCTACCAAAACGGACTTTATCTGAGGGACCGCCAGGACAAACCGCTGCTGACGGCCTCAGAGATTTCCTTTGACTGGCTCACGCCGCCTTACAACCAGACCCTGCGGCTGAGTGATGAATTTGGAAAACTCACGGCCGATGCCGGACGGGATGGGGACAAACTCCTGCTCATGCGGCGCAGCGCAAGCTGTGTCGGCGCCCTTTCCTGGCGCTACCTGGGTACTTCCGAGCTCTTTGCCGCCGTCCAGGATGCGGCATTGGCAGACCGCATTCGTCTGCGGGCTTCCGGGAAAATCCTTTTCATCACGGGAATTTCCGCTCACAGTGACAATGCCCAGCTCCTGATGAGTGAAGTGATCGCCCGATCTCTGGAGGATGAGTGTGTTTACGCAGTCTGCCATCCGCGCAGCGGAATTACGGAAGAATTGGAAGATTTGCTGACACGGCAAGGGTTCAAACGCTATGAAGGGATGGCCCCATATCTGGAGGTGGATATGCACACACCGCTGGTGCTGATCCGCAATCTGGAAACCACCATCCAGGAGCCGCTCGCCGGAGACATCCGCATCAAGGAAGTCATTTCCCGCTGTCATACCCGCCTGCAGCACGCGCTTACCGGGCTATACCCGGATTCTCTGGTGCTCACGCTTTCTTCCGATGTGATCCACCAGCGTCTGCTGGAACGAATCACCGCTTTCAATCATGTACCAAGCGTCCCCGTCACACCGCGAATGCTGGGGGAGTGCATGTGCGTTCCTTTCGGTAAGATGCTGCGCGGCAAGATACTGCCGAATACCGTAACCAAAACCATCCACACCGATAAGGTTTATGCACCTGATCTGCGCACAAGGACCATCGAGGCTTTTCCGTACTATCCGCCGATCCCCTACCAGATCCGGACCATCAAATCCTTTGATCGCCCGGTGATCCTCGTGGATGACATCATGCATCCGGGTCACCGTATCCGGGCGCTCGATCCCTTGTTCAAGCAGGAAAATATCGACATCCGCCTGGTGCTGGTCGGGGTCCTTTCCGGTCACGGGAAAGACCTGATGAAAGAACGCAATCTGCCGGTCGACGGCGCTTATTACCTGCCGACGCTGCGCCAGTATCTGATTGAATCCACCTTATATCCGTTTATCGGCGGTGATACCGTTTTGCGCGACAGTGAACCGGTGCCGGGACTGCTCCCGGGCATCAACCAGATCCTGCCTTATGCCGAACCGGAGTTCGGTCCGGATTGTTCCCGGGAAGCTGTGTTTGAGGTCTCCCGCTGCTGCATTGAATCGGCACACGATGTGATGCTGATGCTGGAACAGGTTTACCGGGAGCACTTTGCTCGCAACCTGACGCTCAGCCGGCTGAGTGAAGCGGTGATTTTGCCGCTCTGTCCGGACAAAGGCGCCTGTCTGCATTATGATCCGAACCTGGCCGCCTCAGTTTACCTTGAAAATGATCTGGAACAGTTGATGAGAGGTGTCCGATGAGTTTTTTTTACTATGAATTGAACGGAAAGCTGCTGGCAAGTTCTGCAGCACGGCCCGGGCTCAAACCGACTGCATCGCGGCAGGGGGAACAGCTGTTTTTCCTTGCCGAAGGTGATCCCATTCAGGGACGCGGAAGCTTCCGTTCCGCTCATCCGGGGCAATTGTCCGCACCAAATGGATTGACTGTGCTGGACGCCTCTCGTTTACCTGATTTTTCGCTTGATGACACCCTTTCCGCCGCGCTGGAAGCCGGTCAATTGACGGTGGTGAACTGCGGCAGAAAGCATTGGGAACAGCTGCTCGAAGCTCCGTCTTTCGGGAAAAAACGGGTCAATATTCTTGCCATCGGTGACGTTGGGGCGACGCTGATGATGGGGCTCAAGCTGCTGGGCGGAGATGTCATTTCACGGATCGGTATCTGTGATATTGCGCCGCAGCTCACAGCCCGCTGGGAGTTTGAAATGGGGCAGGTCGCGCTGCCCTGGAATTATGACGCATTTCCCGAGGTCGTTGTTGTCCCGCCGGAGGAGCTGTTTGACTGTGACGTTCTGGTGTTTGTAGCATCAAAAGGAATTCCGCCGGTTGGTTCCAAAGTGCAGGATGTGCGCATGGCTCAATTTGAGACGAACGCTGCTTTGGTCCGCTCTTACGCGCGCATGGGACGCGCACAGGGATTCAAAGGGCTGTGGGCTGCCGTCTCCGACCCGGTGGATCCGCTCGCCAAGACGGCCTATCTGGAAAGCAATCTGGATGACGAGGGAAATTGGGATGGACTGGGATTGGCGCCCGAACAGGTGCAGGGATATGGATTAGGCGTGATGAACGCCCGTGCGGCTTACTACGCCAAGCGGGACAGCCGGTTTTCCTCCTTCCTGGAAGATGGCCGCGCGTTCGGGCCGCACGGGGAGGGATTATGGATCGCCAATTCCCTGAACGACTATGATGAGGAGCTCTCGCGGGAATTGACGGAGTTGACGAAGACCGCCAATCTGAAAATGCGCGAATTGGGGTTCAAGCCGTATGCGGCCCCGGCGCTTTCCTCGGGTGCTTTGTCGCTGCTGCTCACGCTTAGGGGTGAGTGGCATTACGGCTCTGTTTTTCTGGATGGCGTTTATGTGGGATGTAAAAACCGCTGTACGTCATACGGGATCGAAACCGAACTGCTTCCAGCCATTCCCGATGCGCTTTATGCACATTTGCAGGACGCTGTGAATACGCTGAAGAGAATACGATTCATGCGTCCGGCAATATTGCTGTAACGCATATGGAACGGCTGTATTTCGCTGCACAGTGACACACATGGGGACAGACACGCTTGTGTTGGCTTCGCAACACTCGGTATCAGTCCCGCATGTGTTCCGCCAATTGAGGTTCATAATCATTCCGGCAGCGAACCCCAAAATCAGCCCCGCATGTGCTCCGTCAATTGGAAAGCTGAAGAGGGTATAAAAAATAAACGTGAGGCGGATTTGCTTCCGAAAAATGATATAATACAAACGAATTTGAAATACTAAATTTTCTGAAAGGGAAAAAAATGGCAAAAAATAACAATGAATTAAGTGCACAGAATAAATCTCTGCGCAAAAAGCTGCGTCTTGCTTTAGTCGTTATCGCGCTGCTGGTAGTCGCCCTCTGCGCGGTTACGATCGTCCTCAACAACCGACCTGCGCAATTACCGGCTCCGGAAGAACCGCTCGCGCTTCCTTCCGGGGAAACTGCCGAAACCCAAACCGATCCGCTTTCCCTGTGGACGGAAGAGGCCAAGCTGAAATCGGAACTCACAAGCTACATCGCGGCCATCACCAATCCGGAAAGCCCGGATTTCATCCCGGAAGAAGACCGTATCGCCGTGTTTGACATGGACGGCACGATCCTGAACGAAACAGACCCGGTCTACATGGATCACCGTCTGCTGCTCCACCGTGTTGTCGATGACCCGGATTATAAGGACAAAGCCAGCGATTTCGAAAAGGAAGTTGCAGCAGATATCCAGAGTTGGATCGATACCGGAAAATCTCCGGAAGGTCTGCCGGTTCGTCACGGACAGGCTGTGGCCTCTGCTTTCGCCGGATTCACCGTTCAGCAATTCTATGATTATGTGGACGCTTTCAAGGCCCTGCCCATGCCGAGCTATGAAGGCATGACCAACGGCCAGGCGTTCTACAAGCCGATGCTGCAGGTGATCGACTATCTGAATGAAAACGGCTTTAAGTGCTATATCGTGAGCGGCACCGACCGTCTGATCACCCGCGCTGTCGCAAAGGATGCAGTCAACATTCCTGTCCGGCAGATGATCGGCTCGGATGAAGCTTATGTCGCAACCGGTCAGGGTGACGTGGACGGGCTGGATTATACTTTCAAGGATACCGATGAACTGGTCCTGGCAGGGAACTTCCTCATCAAGAACCTGAAGGAGAACAAAGTTGACGTTATCGCTCAGGAAATCGGTCAGCAGCCGGTTCTGGCGTTCGGCAACTCCAGCGGCGACTTTGCCATGGCTAAATACACCACAGCCAATAATAAATATAAGGCGCTGGGTTATATGCTGTGCTGCGACGATGTGGAACGTGAAAACGGGAACGTTTCCAAGGCGGAATCCATGGCCAAATCCTGCGAAGAAAACGGCTGGACAGCCATCTCCATGAAGAACGACTGGACCACGATCTACGGCGAAGGCGTCACTTACAAAGGAAAATAAAGGCTGAATTTATAGATTAATTTGGAGTGGGGGGACGGTTTTGCGCAAAGCGCAGAACTGTCCTCCCTCTTTCACGGGAATTAAGGAAATGCTGATTTATCCGCCTGAGTCAAAAGGGATCCGTTTTCTCGTTGACTCAGACTTAAGTCAACAGAACAGGCTGCATTGACTCATACAACGGGAAAGGGCCATCAATCAATGTTTCCTTAATTTTCGGGAGAGTGAGGTTTGCTTATGTCTTTATTTATTATCAGAATTCCCGCGGACGATCCCGCAGACAACACCCGGATCGAAAGTATATTGACTTCCGCATTGAGAGATTTCAAACACAGAATCATCAACAGCATTAGCGAGATGGATCCATCCCAGATTCCGGGAAGCCGGCTCCTTTTCGCGGTTCCTTTGGGCAAATACGGCACCAACTCCTCCTATACCCGTCTGCTGTATAAACTGCGGTCAGAACCCGGTCTTTTGGAAGGCTGTACCTCCGCGATCCTGATTGACGGCGAAAGCGAACTCTATACGAAATCAACCGGAACAGAGCTTGCCTTCGCACTTAACGCAGCTGGTTCCGCGCTCATCGGAAGGCCGCTTGTGGAAGGGACCGGGTCACTTTATAACTTCCGTGTCCAGGCAAAGCTGCTGGGCGTAAACAACCGCGGCGCCTATCTTGCCGCCGTGCGGGATATGATCGAACGCCTGGTCAAATCTGTGTTTCCGAAACAGGAAAAACCGAATATCCTCGTGCTGCATGCCTCATCCCATCGTACATCCAACACGATGCAGCTGTGGGAACAGCTCTCCGGACGGCTGAAAGACAGCTGCGAGATCAATGAAATCGGACTGCGAAACGGCACGGTTTCGGACTGCTCCGGCTGCCCTTACACAATGTGCATCCACTTTGGTGAAAGCGGACGCTGTTTTTACGGTGGATTAATGCAGGAGGAAGTCTGGCCCGCTGTCCTGAAAGCCAACGCGATCATGATGCTCTGCCCGAACTATAATGACGCCCTTTCGGCAAACCTGACCGCTTTCATCAACCGTCTGACAGGACTTTTCCGTCAGAAACGCTTTTACGATAAGGCTCTGTTTTCCATTATCGTTTCCGGCTATTCCGGAGGGGACATTATTGGCCGGCAGCTGATTTCTGCCCTGAACATGAACAAATCCTTTTACCTGCCGCCGCGCTTTGCGTTACTCGAAACAGCAAACAATCCCGGTGAGGCGCTCGCCATTCCCGGGATCGAAGGTCGTATGGACAAGTTTGCGGAAAATATCCGGAATACGCTCATCTCCTGATCGTATTCCGATGCGCTTATTCGTGATCGAAAATCGCCTTTTTCTCCAACAGGTGAGCATACTGCTCTTTCCACTGCCGGTGCCACAGGGATTGGTCATAGGCCTCAAGGGCATCCCTTTCCATGTCGATTTCGATCAACAGATCAAAACGATTTTCCCGCTCCACCACGTTCGGGTAAAGCTTCACCGCGTGAATCCCATGGATCTCCGTGGTATGGTCAAAAAGCGCCTGAATCTCCGGGATCAGTTCCGCCTTTCGTTCTTTCGTGATTTCCGGCTTGTATTTGATCAAAATGTCATGCTTCATGATGTTCCTCGTCACACCGAAAGGACCCTGCTGATCCAGTCCGCAATCGCATCAAAAAGCTCCTGCTTTTCCGGTTCATTGTGGAGTTCGTGATAACCGCCCTCAAAGCATTTGTACGTCACGTTTCCTTTAAGGTTCACCGCGAATTTCTCCGTGGCAGCCGGATCGACCAGCTTGTCCTCTGTTCCCTGCGCGACAAACAGCGGCACCGGATATTCCTTTTGGTAGGCAGAAAGGCAGTCTCCCCAATCCATCAGGTCCAGTCCCAGTGTCACGGACACCTTGTCGTGGACCAATGGGTCCTGAATGTACTTGTTCACGACATCTTTATCGTGAGAAATTCCTTCTGCGGGGAGCCCGTTGGAAACGGTAAGGTTCGGAGCGATTTTCTTTAAGATTCGCAATAGTTTCACAACCGTCGGGTTCATCGGATTGGCCATGCCGACCGCGGGACTGGTGGCGATTATTCCCGTCACACCTTCCGGGAACTGCGTCCCGTACGCCAGCACCACGCCGCCGCCCATGGAATGACCGTAAATGATCACGGGAATATCGGGAGACTGTTCCAGCAGTTCTCCTTTCAGACTGCTGATGATGGAGAACGCGTCATCATACTTCATGCAGCCGCGCTTTCCTTCGCTTTTTCCATGCCCGATGTGGTCAAATCCATAAACGCCGCAGCCGATCCCCGTCAGGAATTCAGCCACGTGCTGATACCTTTCACAATATTCGCCGATCCCGTGAACCAGGATGATATTCGCCCGGGGTGTCTTTTCAGGCAGCCAGGTTTTTGTATAGATCTTTTTACCGTCAGTCGTCAGCCGGGTACCGTTCTGTTCCTTCATAATCACCTCCGATTTTCTTTAAGAAACCGCTGATTAAGCCGCGTGAAGGCGGGAGAGCGCAGCTCCCGTTCCTCGGGACTACCGTCCCCGAATCTCATTTAATCAGTGCTTCCATAAACATTATACCTTGTTTCCGGCAGACATCAAATCATGCCGCATCAGGAGTATAATAGCAGTAAATGATATAAAACAGGAGAACCATGGCAGAAAATCAAAACAACGGAAAAAATATGAATACAGTGGCACGCTCAGCTTTGATATTGGGCTGCGCGATGGTCTTTTCACAGGTCTGCGGACTGCTTTCCAAATCCATTCTCGGGTCGACATTCGGCGCCTCGGCGGAGGTTGACGCCTATCTGGCTTCAAACCGGCTCACAGAGCTGATTTTCAACCTCATGGCTGGAGGAGCGCTCGCCAGCGCCTTTGTACCGACGTTCAGCGCCATGCTGGACAAGGAAAACGAAAAGGAAAAGGCCTGGCTGCTGGCCTCCCGCATCGGGAACTGTCTGTTCCTGGTTCTGTTGTTTCTGTGCATTCTGGGGTTCATTTTCGCCGAACAGGTCGTCAAGTACATTCTTGTCCCGGGATTTTCGCTGCATGACCCGGAACTGCAGGTTCTGACGGTCAAACTCCTGCGCATCCAGCTGCCCTCCGTCCTGGTTTTCGGCATCAGCGGCCTGATCATGGGCATTCTGAACACCAACGGGAACTTCCTCTTCCCGGGTCTGGCACCGGCGATGTACCAGGTCGGCATCATGATCGGCGTCACGGTGCTCTCCAAATCGCTGGGGATCGTGGGCGTTGCCTTAGGCGCAGTGCTGGGGTCGGTTCTGCATTTTCTGATCCAGTTTCCGCATCTGCTGCGCATCAAAGGAGCCCGTTACTATCCGTCTCTCGGCTTGAAGGATCCTTATGTACGGGAAATCGTGAAATTAATGATTCCCCGGCAAATCGGAGCCTCCGCGGTCCAGCTCAATTTTCTGGTCGACAACTATCTGGCATCCTTCCTGGCTGCGGGGTCGATTTCCGCGCTGAGCTGGGGGTTGTCCCTGATGCTGATGCCCCAGGCTGCCATCGCTCAATCCGTGGCAACCGTATCGCTGCCGATGTTTTCCGTGCAGGCTGCCCGCGGAGAAATAAAGGAAATGCGATCCGCACTGGCTTCCGCGCTGCGTCTGGTGCTGATGCTGGCAATCCCTGCCACAGCCGGTCTGGTGATTTTAAGCACCCCAATCGTCCGCCTTGTCTTTGAACGCCGTTCCTTTACGCCGGAAATGACGGACATGGTGGCCTGCTCCCTCATCTGGTATGGCGTCGGGCTTGTCGGTCACAGTGTGGTAGAGGTGGTCTCGCGGGCATTTTACGCTATGCACGATACCAAAACACCGGTGATGGTGCTGTTCGCTTCCATGGTCCTGAACATGCTGCTGAACATTGTCCTCTCCAAGTTGTTCGGTGCTCTGGGGACTTATCCGCACGGCGGTCTGGCGCTGGCAAATTCTATCGCCACCGCACTGGAGATGTGCGCGCTGCTGTATTTTATGAATAAAAAGCTTGCGGGTCTGGAAGGAAAACGCATCCTTGACGGCGTAATGCGGTTTGGAATCGCCGCCATTACTATGACTGCCGGTTTGCTGATCTGGCAGCGCTTCGTCCATGCAGGCGCACTGATGACCGTTGCCGGCGGACTCGTGATTGGGGTTGGGATCTATTTTATCGTATGCGTATTGCTGAAGGTAGAAGAGATAAAGCTGCTGAAATCACTCATCAAGCGATAGACATGTGACAAATCTAAGCAGCCTGTTCCGCTGTCCCGCATTGAGTCGATGAAAACAGACCGCGCTTGGTTCAAAATGTATAAAACCAAGATATAACCTATTAAATAAAAAATCGGAAGCGAGCACTCCCGATTGTGCGCTGGGGGGGAATCGAACCCCCACGGCTTGCGCCACATGGCCCTCAACCATGCCTGTCTGCCAGTTCCAGCACCAGCGCATACATGAATTATTATATGCTATCACCCATTCTTGTCAAGATAATCTCTTTTTTTCGTTACAAAACCGATAGCATCGATGGGCTGCTATTTTTGCATCTGCCAATTTTGCTGTGCCGCACATCGAATGGCGTTGTTCCGCTGCTCAGTGACGCACATGGGGACAGACACACTCGTGTTGGCTTCGCAGCACATGGTATCAGCGAAAGACCCGGCTCTGAGAGGAACAGACTTCGTCTGAATCGGATTCAGAGCCGGAGCTACGCCCCGCATATGCTCCGTGAAGAGAAATGGATCCCATGTTATAATTCATGCATCCATTCAGGACACAGCGACGCCGCTGAGGTTCTGAATCGCAGCCGGAAAGGGTGAAAAAGAATGGGAAATGAATCTGGAGAATGGATCATGTACGGCTTGCCGGAGGATGATCCGGAATGCATCCATAATTTTGACGAACTGGCAGCGCTCATCGAAAGGGTCGGATTTTTGCCTCTCTTCCGCAATCAAATCAAAGGTTTTTCCATTGAAGAGTTCGCCAACCCCTACGCCTGGTGGACGGGTGATGAAGAACATGACCCCTGGGAATGGCGCAAGCAGGCAGCACGCAGCCATGACAAGGCCTATGGCAAGTTCTTTGGCGGGAAAGCGGGAGTGATTTCTCTGGAATGGCTTCCGGTATTTCTCTCATACCGCCGAAACGGGTACGATTTTGAGGATTATTGGTTCAGCGGCAGAGCCCAGTTCCGACAAAAAAAGATCATGGACTGCCTGACCGGTGTACCGGAAATGCCGGGATGGCAGCTGAAGCATGAAGCGGGATTTGGAAAAAACGGAGAGAAAAATTTTAACGGCACGATCACTGCCCTGCAGGATATGCTTTATGTAGTTGTATCCGATTTTCGCCGCAGGAAAAACAAATACGGCTTTGACTACGGCTGGGATGTGTCCGTATATGCCCGTCCGGAAGAGGTATGGGGTACGGCACTTATCACTCAAGCCTATTCGTTTTCGCCCAACCGATCCTATAATGAAATCTGTTCTTTCCTGAAAGATCTTTGCCCGTCAGTAAACGAATCACAAATTGAATTACTCATCGGAAAAAGACCGGAATAATACCATCGAATGCCGGATTCATTTACAGATTTAAAAATCCCGTGATTTTCCTTCTTGTTGATTTTCATACTTTCTGATAAAATAAGAAAATAGAAATTTCAAAAACAGGGAGGCAGATCATGTTTCGATCTTCAGTTACACACAAAGTATTGTTTGCAGTTCTTGCTGCGGTTTGTTTGATCTTTGCTTTTACCGTACCGCACACGGCTTTGGCTGATATCCCGGAAGAAGCAGATCAAGCCTTTGACGATATGCTCACTAAACTGAGAAAAGACGGAGTGCTTTCCTCCACAGACGGTACATCGACTTACTGGGGAGATTACACAGATGAATGGGCACAGATTGGCTGGTATCAGTGGGTCACCTTCGAACATGCGGAGCGTTTTGTATTTTCCGCGAATGTCTCTTGGGAATCCGCATCCCAAACGCCCAACAATTTCGAGTCCGGATGCGGCCTGATGTTCAACATCGGAAACGGAAACTCCAACCATATGCTGGCTTCGATCCGCATGGATGGGATGATATATTTCAACGGCGTCCGGAACAATAATTACCTTTCCTATGGAACCTACCGCTATGGGAAAAACTCCATCAAAGGTTCTGCGGACTTTGTCGTGGTAGTTGACAGGGACCGGGCAACAGTTTACGTCGATGGAGAGCGGATCGTCCGCAAAGCTGATTTACCGGTCATGGGCGACGGTATCGGTCTCAGCACACTTTCCGGAACAAATAAGGATTTCGGGACACGCTGTACCTGGAAAGATATCTTTGTATATACCTGGTAAAAACTAAGGAAATGCTGATCAATTTCTGAAAAGGCTGGGGGACAGTTTTGCGCTGCATGCAAAACTGTCCCCCAATTCTAAGTAATCAGTACTTCCTGAGCCTGAGCTATAGCTGACTGATGAGTACGTTTTCTTATATCCTGCTGCAATTCTCTACTGTCCGAGCCAGGTATTCACACGAACAATGAACTTGAGATTGTTATCACGTGCGAACTGCTCGGCGAAAGAGCCGGTATTGCCGACGAGCGTGAGGATGCGATCGGAAAGGATCTCCGTGTCGATGGCGGCAACACTGTCGGGAACGGAAAGGATCAGATTGGATCCGGCTCCGGTAAGCATTCCGGCGGTTACGTTGGTCGTCCCGTCAGGGATACGGAAGATATTGACAGACTCTCCATAGCGGGCAGTGAGCACGTCTGACGGGCTGTTGAGCGACCCAGCCAGTTCAGGTTCAATGGTCATACCGACGGTCAGATTGGTAAAAGCCCACTGGTCCAGCAGAAGGTCATCCGCACTGCACTGCGCAGAAGGCTGAATCCAATATCCATCATTGGTCAACTGGTCATAACTCATGCTGCCTTCAACAGCGCAGATCTTCGTCAAAGCATTTTTGTCAAGGACATTAAGGCCGACACTCGTCAGACTTTCCGGCAGTTTGAGCTCGGCTAATTTAGGATCACCGGTAAAGGCATTGGCACCGATGGATTCAATGCCGGGCTGCAGAGTAACAACCTGCAGGTCGTCCATATAAGAGAAAGCCCAGTCGCCGATAGAACGGACCGTCATCGGAAGTTTCACACGGCGGACGGACGGATTGTTCTGGAAAGCAGCAACACCAATGGTGGTCACGGGCATGCCGTCCAGTTCCGCAGGAACTTCAACATCGTAAAGGTTCCCGACATATTTCACAATGTTTATATTCTCGCCATCGGAGTTATAGATGAAGTCTTCGTTCTGCTGATTGTAATAACTATACGTAATTTCATTGTCAATCAGGATCTGTTCCACTTCAGAACCTGCTGCGATTTTGATGTTCACATTGGGAGATTTGGCAAAGGCGTTTTTATGGAAGTATGTGGCATCTGCCGGAATCCACACATCGGCCAGTGATGCACAGTTACCGCCTACATTGGCTTCAATTCTTTTTACATTCGAGGGAAATGTGAGATTTGTCAGCCGTTCGCAGTCACGGAAAGCATTCGAACCAATCGTGGTCAGACTTTCGGGGAGTTCCACAGTCTCCAGCCGACGGCATCCCCAGAAAGCGCCTCCACCGATGGTCGTGAGATATTGCGGGAAGTTGATCTCTGTCAGGTTCACCGCATCCCGGAAGGCATAAGCCATGATACGCCGTACGGTATCGGGCAGGAAAACGCTTTCGATTTTCGCATTGCCATCAAAGGCGTTGGCGATGGCGACAGTCCCGTAGGGAAGTTCAACATGGGCAGCTTCCCCGTTATAACGCAGCAGGATCCCGCGTCCGATATATACGAATTCATCGGTCTGACTCTCCAGCCAGGGTGTACCTTTGAAAGCGTTAGCATTAACAGTCGAAAGGCTCCGCGCTGCACTGATCGAGCGCAGGGATGAGCAGTTTTCAAATGCAGATTCTCCGATAGCCGAAAGTTTTCCGGGCAGATTGATAGCTGAAAGCGCGGTGCAGTCTTTGAATGCTGCTTTGCTGATGCTTGTCAGTGAAGCGGGAAACGCGATGTTTTCCAGCGAAGCGCAGTATTCAAAGGCGCTTTCGGGAACGCCTTTGAGATTGAGCGAAAGGGCCGCCTCTTTCAAATTTCCACAACCCTGAAAGACAAACTTTCCCAGCGTCGTCACACTGTTGGGGATCACAACTTTTTCCAGGCTCATGTAATTCATAAAAAGGCTCTCCGCCAGCGTGGTGACCGGCGTGCCGTCAAATTCACCCGGGATGGTGATATCCTTCGCCGTTCCGGTATATTCTGTGATCGTCCAGCCGGTATCATTGGCCTGGTACTGCCAATCCCCCGATGTCAGTATTTCGGGCTCCGCTTCCTGTGCGTAAACCGGGAGCACAGCACTGAGCATCATCAAAACAATGAAAATGATCGATTTTTTCATTTGCTCTCCTTTTATGTACTACTATATAACAATCATACCTTAAAAGGAGACAAAATCAATAGATTTATGGCAGAGCCTGTAAATAAATTTATGTAAAGGGTACTATTCACGAGGTAACTATGTGACTGAACCAGAGGCTTGTCACACTGTGAAGCACATACCCGGCTCAGGTACTGTCAATAACAGCCAGTACTTTCCGAAAAGATTCAGCCACTTTCGGAAAGAGTGCCCAAATATCCGGCTCCGCTACTCTCATCCGCATTCCGGAAAGATAGTCCGGATTATTCCGCGCGGACGAAAGTATCTCTTTCTCATCTTCCGTCAAATTATCTACTGATGGAATATCGGGAACTGCTCCGGCTTGCACTGTTCCCGTGTCACCGGAGATTCTCTCTTTTGTCTCGCCATCCGGTGGATCGGGGACGGTTTCTTTTTTATCTGAATTCGCGATTTCGCTGACTGCTTCAGTTGGTTTACCATTTACCACATCAGTGACTGTTTCCGGAATATCGGTTTTCTTTTCGTTTGTCTCGTTGTTTTCTGTTTGAATTTCTTCAGAATTTTCAGATGTCCGGACTTTGGCTTCAGCCTTCTCGTTTTTTCCATCCATGCTTTTCTGTTCCGGATTCGGTTCTTCCGAGCGCACCGCTTCAGGAAGATCGGATTCACGAACGCTTTTCAGTGTTTCTTTGTTTTCGCCTTCTTTGGAACCATCAACTGCGGCTGTCTTTTTGTCACATGCAGCGTTCAGTGCGCGGGAAGTTTTCTTCGCAGAAGAATCCTGATGGTCAAAGGATGTGAATGCGCGGATCACATTATAGGCACCTGCTTCGGTAAAGGAACCGGGTTCCCGCAGTGCCCCAACGCCCTGATCTGCTTTCACCGAGGCAAGCGGCAAAGCGGCGCATCCCGACGCTTCATTCAGCTGGCAAGCTGCTTTGGTTTCTTCTATTGCCGGATTTTCCTGTTGATTTTCCGGCAGCAGCGGCTCTGAACCCTGAGGAAGGGCAGCAGCAGCCGGTTTTTCCAGCTTTTCTTTTGTTTTATACAGGCGCATCAGCGTATTGCACCAGCCCAACTGGTTGAGCAGCAGCCGTTCACTGATTTCGGGTCTGGTTTTTGCCGTCTGGATCACGCCCAGATAACTCTTGCGGAAATGGTAGGAGCTCAGGCTGATCAAATCTCCAATGGACATCGGCGCGGAACTCAAATCCTCGCCGCGTCCATGCATCGTGACCAGTCCGCGGGCCATTGTCCGCGTTCCGCTCATGATCATCCGGCTGAGCGTTACAAAATGTTTACTGAAATAATCGGCCTTTTTTGCCTCATCGATCCAAACCACCATCGCTGAATAGGTCAGGTTCATGGTGTTGGCGGGATCCACATCATGGGATGCATAAGGATCCACGATATTGGAAGGCAGCGGAGAATAAGAAAGAACTTCACGGTCGATCGCGCTCACAACGCCCGCATAAAGATTCATCAGTGTGTTTTGATACATTGTATCCATCATCGATGCCATAACTCTTTCTCCTCCTTCTGCCTTCAAGACCTTATATTCGATAATTACATTCGTCCGTATATTTTATTAGAATTTATTTTATATTTTCTTCTATATCTGTCAAGATAGAACACATAAATTTCAGAAAATAGTGACAAACGTCATATCAAAGTAAAGGGACAGGCCCCTGGGCCTGTCCCACGGAACTTCCTACACCAACCCGGATGATATCACCATCACAACGATTGAGAATGTTATCTATATGAGCATGAAAAATGATATTTCGTTTCTGATTGATTCAACAATGAGTTTTTAGGAGCAGCAGGCTACACTAAATCCCAATATTCCGATCCGTTTTCTCCCATATGCCGGAATGATTTACAGTAAATACATAGGGGCTAATAATATCAATATTTACAGCTCTACACACAAAATGCTGCCTGTTCCGAAGTTGGTTTGTTTTTATAATGGGCTTGCTGAAATGGAAGACTGCCTTGAACTGAGACTTTCATCAGCTTTTCCTAAAGGATCAGATCCTGATATCGAGATAAAGGTTAGAATGCTCAATATCAATTATGGCAGAAACAAGGAGCTGCTGAATGCCTGCAAGCTATTAAAGGATTATTCCTGGCTGGTGGACCGGATTCGTTATTATAAAGAGCTTACCGGAGATATTGAAACAGCTGTCGACATGGCGATTCGGGAAATGCCCGAGGAATCCGTAATAAAATCATTCCTGATGAATCACAAAGCGGAGGTAAAGCATATGTGCATCACAGAATATGATGAAGTCAAAACCATGAATATGTTCAAGGAAGAAGGACGCGAGGAAGGCCGAGACGCAATGCTTATGAATATTTACAACAGCCAGAAAAACGGTATCATCACTATTGAACAGGCTGCCGCTATAGCCGGAATGAGCGTTGAGGAATTCGAACAGAAAATGACGATTTCGAAAATATAAACGAAATCATCTAAACTGTTGTCAATACCGCGATCAAGGAAATGCCAATTTCGAGCAATACACCTCGCTTTGCATGAATACGTATTAAAAATTATACTCAGGATTAAAACACAGACTGCGGGGAGCTCCCGCAGTCTGTCATAATAAATCGTTTAATCGTTATTGTTCACGGCGTTGCCGGTATTACGATAAAACCGCTCTCATGTGTTTCACAGTGAGACAGGCCCGGAGGCCTGTCCCGTGGATACGTCGTGAATCGTAACGTTTAATCAGCTGAGCTTATTTGTTTCGGAAGGACGGAGCATCCAACTGCACCGGTTCATCAGAAATTGTGTAGAAAGCGATTCCCGTCTCGGTTTCACTCACGGTAGTGCTCTCCATCATTTCGTTGATGGCAGTGTTCTTTTTTATTTCATTCCCATCTGTCTCAGCCTCCGTATATACATCCGATGAATCACCGGTTGGAACATCGATAAAGTCTTCTTCAGCAGGAACATAATCTGCAATTACGTTATTATCGGATTGAGTCACGTTCGTTTCTATAACCAAATCAACATTATCCTCAAAATAATTATAAATATCTGAATCATTTACCACGTAGTCATTCACAAAGTCAACATTGAGAAAACTCATAACTTCGTAATCGGTCAAACCTATTGCGAGCTGATAATCTTCTAATGCATTATAAAGATCACTATTCTCAATGTTTTCATTTACTTCAACATATTCAGATAGAATTTCATCTCCACTTACAGTTTTGGCACCATATAAATTTTTAACAACTGCACCTGGAGAATACAATTTTTTTCCATTTTCAGTTCTATATTGCATAATATAGAATGTATATGTCTTATCTGTCGTCAAGTCAAACGAGCACGAAGATGCTGCCTTCTCACAACCTAAAGAAAAACCGCCTTCATTTACTCGATACAAAACCGAGATGCCTTCCGCATTATCTGATTTTTTAATTGTAAATGACCATGTATTATTACCAACATTAATTTTAATATCTTCTGGTCTTGCAAGTGTAGAGAATGTTGGAGGATTGTATATAAATGATTCTCCAGAACTGTAATGCTTTTTCCCATTTACTACTTTATACCTCATCAAATAGAATTCATAGGTGTTGTTACTATTCAGGTTACTAATTGAACAAGTATTAGACAATGCTTCACAACCATTCCGGATACTTCCATCAGACGGACGATACAAAACTTTTATACCATAATCCGCAGAAGAAGCCTTATATGAAAGGGATGCTGTTGTATTATTAATGAAATTTACAGAAACACCATTAGGTGCAGGAACAGGAACAAAATTGATACTTGTATTACGAGGACCCAGAAGTATATTATTATTATATACCTTGAATGGCCGTGCATAAGCATAATACAACTTACCATTTTCGAGCTTGGAACTTTTTGCAATCGTATTTGTTCCACTTACAGAGAGAATATCAACATTCTTGTATGTAGTTCCATCATAAATATAATATCTGACTCCATCAGCAGTATTCTTATATTCAGAATTCAGTCTGACTCCACTTCCTATGGGTTGGGCAGTTAATTTTGCAATCTCCGTATTAGGCATTCCATATACTGTAACTGTATTACTAAGAAATCTAAAAGTACCAACTTTATGATATTTGTAAATCGTTAGACTATAGATATTTCCATTTTCAAGACTACTGCCATGAATTTTTATGGTTGTCCAATCTCCTGAGTGAGTAGGTTTATCGATTGTTGGAGTAATTGTCTTTCCATTGGTAACATCATAAACCGCAATCATATAAGCGCTGGCTAATTTATCGCGAGCAATTCTAAGGCTGATTCCCTGATCATATCCCTCCACATTACTTTGAGAAATCGATAGTGAAGATAATATATGGCTTTTGACATTTGCAAAATTCAAAACCGGTGTGGAATAGGAAAAGGTAGTTCCTGTCCCTATATCAACACTTGTAGGACATCCAATAAAACAATGATCGTGATTATAGCATAAATTCTTACAAGATTCTTGAGAAAAATCACAATAATTTACATTATCTGGGGTGTTTTCGTTATAATATCTGACACAAGTTGGACTTAATCGATAGTTAACTGTTTTTTTAGTCGTGTTTGTCAGAAAATATTTCAATGCTGCAGGCGAGTTATAAGGATAAATCTGCTTTATGATTGCAAGTGCTCCGGAAACCATTGGAGTTGCCATTGATGTTCCATCATAAAAGCCATAACAATTTCCACCTGTGCTGCATTCTTTCGTTGAAGAACCTTCTTCGTAAGCATAAAAAGCGCTAAGTATATGAGCCCCTGGAGCAGCGATATCAACTAACGAATTATGGTTTGAAAAATTCGTCAATTTCGGTGATGATTGATCTGCTAAAGCACCTACAGTGAAAGCATTAGATAAGCAGGATGGAGCACCAACCCACTCACCCCACACAGGATTATAATTTGAATCTAATTTAGCTGCATTGTTACCTGCCGCAACAACCGGCACCATACCGGCAGCAATCAAATTTTTGAAGAACGAATAACGAAAATCATTATCACATGTTGAATCGTACCCTGTTCCGTCAGATTTAATACCACCATAACTCATATTTACTGCAGTAATATCTGTACCATTAAGTTTCAGATTTAATAAATAATTATATGCTTTGATTTGGCTGTTAGAATCAATCACACTGCTGCAGCATAAATTATCTTTACCCGGACACGCATAATATTTATAATCCAAACTATCACTGCTGCATTCCCAAGTCATTTCAGTAAAAGCTTGAACCGCAACGATTTTTGCTTCCGGAGCTATACCACTTTTTCCGGCAGCGATACCGGCAACATGTGAACCATGATTAAAATTTGCTGGTGCGTAAGCATTAGAAGGAACAGCAGAATTGCTTGATCCACATACAGATCGATAAGTATAATCACCATCTACATATTCTGATGAAAAACAGCTTTGTGCGGCAATTCTACCTGTAAATTGTTCATGTTTAACATTTACTCCGGTATCTATGATAGCTATAGTAGATCCGGCACCTTTATAACCAAGATTATGAACTGTACTTACTGAGGTAAGCCCTTCAGTATATCCCTGTAGATTAACAGCTTTTGCAACGCTTTCAGATGAGAAGTCTGTGAAGACAGGATCTGTAATAAAATAATTATCAAGCTCAAAGATGTCTTTAAGGTTTTCATTGTTTTTTGCAAACTCCAATATCTGAGCCAATGTTCCCTGTAAAGCGACCACATTTAGTTGTTCAAGTGGTGTTGCATCTGACATTCCTATATTATAAGCGAGCATGCTCTCTTCATTTTCAGTACCCGGTTCAACCAAGGCTGAAACAGAAAAAATTCTTTTCATAACATTTTGATATGTCTCTTCTGTAAAATTTGCTTTTTCAATAAAAGAGATATATCGTAGAATGCTATTTGCAGAAATCTTATCGAGATCATCTTTGGAAATCAGTTGAAATTCGACACCGGATTTTAATTCAACGACATCTTTAGACTGAAATCCGTTTACAGTTACAAAACAATAAGCCGATGATACACCGTCAAAGCTTTCAGCGAAAATTCCAGCTTCACCGGGCTGTAATGCTGTAATTGTTAAAGTTTTTTTATCGAATTTAATGACTGATTCATCGGTTATAAACCAATTCAATGAATAAACAATTGGCTTTTCCGGCTCATAAACAACCTGAAAGGTATAGCTTTCTCCAATCTCAAGAGACAAATTGCTGACACCAAGATCGATTTTAGTAATTGGTTGATAACTGTCTGCAAATACTGGAACAACAAATGACATTATGATCCATGTAAAGACCATTATTCGGAACAACTTTTTTTTATGTAAATAACTCATAATATTCTCCTTTCAAAGGTTTTTTCAAAACCTTTGGAAAAATGTTTATTTACAAAAGATGCAAGAATTATGCCATCATATTATTAACGTATTAATGTATTATTATATTATATTATTTCTCCGTTATTCTTAATTATTAATTTATTAAAATGTTTTGTACCGTATTTAATGCTTCACAGATTACCTGATCCATATCAAAATACTTATACTGTCCCAATCGTCCGCCGAAGATAACGTTTTCTTCATGAGAGGATAAATCTTTGTATTGTTGATAGAGTTCGGTATTTTTTTCATCATTTATAGGATAGTAGGGCTCATCCCCAGGTTTCCATTCGGAGCTGTATTCCCGGCTGATGACGGTCTTTGGCAGATCGTTCCCGTTTTCATCTTTGCCGAACTCGAACCATTTGTGTTCGATGATGCGTGTCCAAGGCGTTTCCCGGTCTGTATAATTCACCACGGCATTGCCCTGGTAGTTCGGCTTATCGAGCACTTCCGTCTCAAATCGAACTGAGCGGTATTCGAGGTAACCGAGCTGATAACCGAAATAGGCATCGATAGGACCGGTATAGATCACGGTCTTCGCCTGCGCATCCCAGTATGACTTATCTTCCAGATAATCGGTGTTGAGACGCATTTCGATCCCTTCGAGCATGCGTTCCACCATTCTGGTGTATCCGCCGACGGGAATCCCCTGATAGAGAGCGTTGAAGTAGTTGTTGTCGAAGGTCAGCCGCACGGGAAGGCGCTTGATAATAAAAGCGGGCAGGTCTTTGCAGTCCCGCCCCCATTGTTTTTCAGTGTAACCCTTCACCAGTTTTTCATAAACATCCCGACCGACCAGGGAGATAGCTTGTTCCTCAAGATTCTGTGGTTCATGGATGATTTCTTTGCGCTGTTCGTCAATCTTCGCAGCGGCTTCATCCGGAGTAACCACGCCCCACATCTTGTTGAAGGTGTACATGTTGAAGGGAAGTGAATAAAGCTCACCCCTGTAATTCGCCACCGGGGAATTGGTGTATCGGTTGAATACGGCGAAGCGGTTCACATAGTCCCAGACGACTTTGTTGTTGGTATGGAAAATATGTGCACCGTACTTGTGCACATTGATCCCGTTCACCGTCTCGGTATAAACGTTCCCGCCAATGTTCGGACGTTTATCCAATATCAAGACAGAATATCCTTGATTCGTTAATTCCCGCGCACAAATTGCCCCGTATAAACCAGATCCAACAATTATGAAATTTAACATGAGATTCTATATACCAAGATTGTTTATATAACTCATTCTAAAAGATTCAATAAAATTAATACTGAAATTTAGCGAGTTTGAGATAGTCTTTTTGATGCAAGACGAAAAAAATTTTTTACAGTGTCACGATTGTGGACTATAATATTAAACAAACCAAATGCTACCAGGACAATATCGACCTTATTATTTGTCCATATAGTAATAGACGCTATAAAAATTCCTGTAAGAGAATAGACTAATAATTCCCTCCAATCTACTGTAAATGGAAAAACCTTTATAAAATCCTTCATTCTTAGTAGCCACATTATCATGAATCCAAAGCATGTCGAAATCGAGGCTGCAAACAATCCAATAGATTTTATAAATAATAAATCAATTATTATATTAGCAATAGCTCCAATAATACTTGTTTTCGCAGCACCTTTTGTTTCTTTATTGTGTAAATAACCTATTCCGCAAAAGGTAGAAAGTCCTTGAAAAACAGTTCCAATGTATAAAAAACCAACATATATTGCGCCCTCTTTATAAGAAGAACTTAAAATCAGTTTCATGATCAATTTTGTTAGCGGAATTAATAAAATGGCTAAACTAAATGACATTTTGTAAAGTTTTTGAAATATACTTTTTACATAAAAATTAGATGTTTCCCCCTTTTTTATCTCTGCAAGCGCCATATCTGTCCATGCATTATTAAACATATTAAATACTGTAGTTAAAATAGAAGGGAACTTATATGCAACTGAATAAATTCCATTAGCATATCTACCAAGAAATAAACGAATAACATATCTATCAGATGTATTCATCATCCACCAACATAATGCTGATGGAACCAAGGGAGCAGAGTAACTCAAAAGTTCTTTTTGTATTGTCCAATAATTTTTAAATATATCGACTTTTCTTAATCTTGGTTCGCAAACCAAAATAAAAATAATTGTTAAAAATACACTTAAAATGTTACTTTGTAATAAGGCTATAACACCTTCATGCAGATAACAAATCTTATATAAATTTGAAAAAACAAATATACAAGTATGGAAAACACCTGATACAGCAAATAACTTTTGGTTTCTAAGGCCTCTAAGTAATTTCTGGAGACATTCTAAAACTCTGTCTCCTATCAAGATAGCTATAAAATAATAACAATGCCAGATAGGAATGATCTTATTGATTATTAATAGTACAATCGCAGCAGTAATACTATTCTTAATCAATAAATTATATGTAGCTGAAATATATTGAATTTCATTATCTTTATTATTTATTATCCATCTATATGTTGCTTCAGAAATCTTTAAAGTTAAAATAGGAGATAATAGACTTACTGTTGTAATCAGTAAGTCATAATCACCTAAATCTTCTGGTATTATGAAATACGTATAAAGTGGAACTATTAGAAAACTCAATATTTTTGTACCAAAAGTACCGATTGCATAAGTTATAGTTCCCATCAAAAGAGCTTTATTTTTTGTTTTATACATTTTTGAGTTCTAAAACCAATATATACAACGTAATTATTCAAATTCTACTTTTCCAAAGGATCCAAGCAATTTACTTCAACCCGATATCAAGCTGTCGAGTGACAATCCATGCAATGAACAAACACATTAGAATAATGCACTCATTTTTTCTGCTTCCTTACTCAAAACTACTGAACGATTTCTAATTTTTGCTCGAAGTAGATTTCCTTTTGATATTAGAGATTTAGCTTCATAGATTATTTTATTTATCTCATCTTCAGTAGGAATGGAATTATATTCATGTGGATTATCATATTCTAAAGTTTGTTGTAAACTCATATTTTTATGCGAGTTTGAATTCATAAAAACACAAGGAGTACCTCCTAAAGAAGCTAAAATTGAAGGATGATAACGTCCTGTAATATAAACCCTTGCATTTGCCAAAATTTTACCAGCAGCTAAAACCGGTGTATCTACAGTTATTATTGGTGAATTTGTAATTTTACCTACTTCTAACAAGAAATTATCTATTTCGCAAGGAATTACGATTATTACTTTAAGTTTTAATTCCTTTTGAAGTTTACAAATAAGAGCACAATAAGTTTTTATAGCGAACTTCCTGTCTTTAGTTATTTGTTCAGAAGAAGACCCAGATATGCATATATAATCCTGATCAAAATTGTAAGCAACAAATGACTCATCTGTTGCACCCGTCATACCAATAAAATATTTGCCATTATTTATACTATATCCATCATTAATATATTTGTACCAAGTAAATAGAGCATCTGGATATATTGCAATAGTAGCATTTGGAAAATACTTTTTTGCAAACGTAAGTGATTGTTCTTCTCTTACTCCTACTAAATCTATGGTTTCAAACAAAGGTCTCATTAAACTAATGGTGCTCATATTCAATTCGTGATTTGGGCTGCCCGAAAACATACCATTTAGAAAAAAAACCTTTTTACCCATTTTTTTTGCCCAATACATAAACATTGCCTCTACAAGAGACTCTCGCCATGGATTTGGGGAAAAAATGAAGGATCCTTCTCCATTTACAACTAAAGCGTCAAAATCGTATTGTCGTAAATCACATTCTTTTAATATATCATTAGCCGGCAAACACTTTAATAATTTATTTATTGAATTTTCAAAATCCATGGAGATAAAATCATTACTAGTAAAAGAGACTTTCATTTTTCTTCTAATATGGATAATATCAATTAAAACTTCTTTAAATATTGGCCAATGTTTTCTGCCAGCACAAAACTTATATATATATGAGCCTAAAATTGGAGAATAAAAAATTTTTCGTGTATCTGTATTTCTAAAATTACCATGAATTCTACCAACTATTTTATTATTTACACTTAATAATTCTGACAAAGCAGTACTTGTAGCTCTGCAACCATAATTCAGTCGATTTCTATTATCACCTACATATACAATATTCATAAACTACCTTTCAACAGATGTTTTTCTTTGCTGATATCGAACTATGATTGCTGTTTTTTCAGTATTCATATCAGTGTCAAAAAGAAATACATTTATTATATATAGAATTATTGTTCTTTTGATCATATTTGGGGAAAATACTATGCTACCAAATTTATCAGCAAAAAAAGAAAATATGATCATGTATGAAAGATTCGAATAATAAACTAATGATGTCGTTATTGGATTATTTCTATCAGACCTTTTTGCTGATCTGTAGATTATCTGTGAATAGCATCCAAAAATAAAAGGTAATATTATTGCACCAATCAACCCAAAATCTTTTATATATGAGTAATAACATGTATAAACATTTCCTGTATTGTACCCCGTTGAATACACATTAGGATAACCCACATGATAATTAGCCCATTTAGATATTCCCAATAAACTGCATATTTTTTGAATCATAGGGTAAAACGTCTCTTGACCAAAAATTTCAGATACTCCTGACTCTGTTTCTGAAATCGAGTTAAAATTATAAATTTGAACTCCAATATAATTTGTAATATATCTTAATATCATTGAAGGTGGATACCGACCAATCCACTGAATAGATATAATAAAAAGAGATAATACACCTATCAAAATCAAAACTGTTAGACATATTATTTTAAGAGAAACTGTTTTTTTATAATCATTTTTCCTTTGATAAAATATAAATAAAGAACAAATGAATGAAACTATAACCTGAACTGAACCACCTCTTCCCCCTGATGTTGAACCACCGATAAACGCTATAATAAAATTTAATAAAATTAAAATAAAATCGACTTTTTTTCTTTTTTCTATAAAGAATTGCTGAGCAAATAAACATGCACAAGAAAAACCAAACATTGTACAGATATCTAATCCTAATGACACAAAAAATGGGTAGTGGACAGTATCTTCTGTTGTGAATTTGGTAAGATCATTTAAATATCTTAATGCACTACTGATCCCACCTGTTACTCCTCTATTTCTTGCAAAAGCTAAAATATATCTGATTTTTAAATAGAAAATAATTATTTGAGCGATTAGAAACAATACATATTTCCATGTATTTCCATTTTTGATACAAGAAATATCAGAGTTTTTTCCATTTCTTCTAAGTTTTATTCTATTGCCCGTAGATGTACCAAGAGAAAAAGCTAATGAACCAAATATAACAATAACAAAAGTAGTGAAATTTATTTCAAAAGACCATTGTTTTGCATTAAATAAAGCAATTAAAATCATGACAATAAATGGAACTAAATATAATATTATTGGAGATATTAGTTCCTTATTATTATGCTGATATTCAAAAATTAATAATATTAATAAAATAAAAAACAACAATAAAAGCATATTTTTTTCATACTTATAATATATTTATATCAATAATTAAATAATCCAGATTTAGCCTGGATAATATTGCTATAATTTTTTGTTTTTTTGATATTTTTTTTAAATTTACATTTCTTATAGCTTGTTTATATGGAGTTTTATTTAGCATTTCAGAAAATTTCACTTTATTTGTTTTTGGGGGATTATTGTTTTCTGGGTTTTTAAAATACAATCGTAATGATTCCTCGATTCTTCTCAAAACACATGCATAATAGGGGGCTGAAAAATCATCTGGATCATCTAATTTACTAAAAAGATTTTCCCATGCTGTAAAAATATTTTGATTTATTTGTTCAATATTCGGTTTGAATCTATGCGTAATTGACGATTCAACCTGACGGTAATAATAGACAGGTTTCTGAATATAGCTTATTGTTTTTGCTTTTGCGAGAATATATGCAGTGTAAAGAATATCGTCGAAAATGCCTTGAAGCTTTACATCAAAACAAATGCCATTTCTGAGTAAAAAATCTCTTTTTACCAGCTTATTCCATGGACCGCCATATCCAAAAGCATACCCTTCATCCGGTGGATCCGGGCAATACGTTCGATATATATCTGCTTTAATTAATTCTCTTATATAATTTTCATCTGTTGTCACAAATTCATTTTTATAAAATTTTACATATTTAGTCGATCCAGAATAAGCTAAATATACGTCACCAATCACAACATCAGCACCGGTTTCAGCTGCGTCTGAATACAAAACTTCAAGTCCTGTATTCTCCATCCAATCATCTGAATCACAGAAAATAACGTATTCACCGGAAGCTTCTTTCAAACCATCATTTCTTGCTGCACTGACACCGCCATTTTCTTTGTGAATGACTTTTATTCTGTTATCCTTTGCTGCATATTCATCACATATCTGTGGACACCGGTCCGGACTGCCATCATCAATAAGAATAATTTCTATATCTTCTAATGTTTGTCCGCAAAGATGATCAATACAATTTGTCAGAAAAGATTCGACTTTATAGACCGGAACAATAACACTTACCTTAGCCATTGAATTGCTCCTCAATTTTAAATACCAATATACTGCGTTTTCCATCTTTATAAGTTGAATCTACCGAAAAGTACCGCCCGTTATTTTCAACCGAGGGATGCAGGTCACATCGTTTTTCACCTCTGAGACGATAATCATGGTAAACCGATAAAACAGTCTTTGCCCTCTCGCAGTTCTGAGAAAAAACCAATACTTCTTGTAAACTATTTATTCCGGGATATGTATCTGTGATAAATTGATCTTTAGTAAGAGGGCTTGGATGACCATCTTTGTTTAGCTTATGGATATTTAATATTTCTTTTTCACCAGTCTCTATATCAAATATACAATAATACTCAATATTATCATCTTTGTGACAGGTCACCATTAATTTTTTTCCATCTATCCAGCAATAATGAGAGACTCTGTCTTTTCTTTCAAGAATTTTATAATTTCCAAATGTATCTGATACAAATAACACGGCATTCCATCCCTTGACATTTGGAACATTGGAAATCAGAAAAAATATAAAATGCTTATTATCCGGTGAGATTGAAATGTGATTCAAGTAACATTCAGAATTATCGGAAACACCTATTTCTTCAGATAACTCTTTCAGTGTATATAATAATTTAGCTGTATCAGATTGAACATCAACATAATAGACACCGTCTTGTGAAGGTATTGGATTTTTTTCTGTTTCATCGGGCAGAAAATTATAACCATAACCTGGTCGTAATCTTTGAAGTCTGCTGAAATTTATGCTGATACCATACGAATAATCATCGGCAATATCATAAAGCGGGAAATCTATTTTTCCTTTTTCTATTCCATCATGGATATCAAAAATTCTGGTGCAATAGCAATTATTATTTCTATCAACATCGTTATAAATAATCTGATCCGGATATAACGGATGCCATCGCAGTCGGCTTCCCTGTTGCCAACACCAGGCAGAAGATTCTGTGATTTTTCTAAACTCTGAATTTTCTAAATCATAAAAACCTATATCTATTTTCGTATTTCTATTTACACCAGCTGTTATTGGCAACCGATGAGCGAGCAATTTCTTTTGATCCTGTGAAATATACTTCAAATCATAATAACCACGAAAAACATGGAACCCATTTGAAGATAAATCTTTATAAAGTCTGATTTTTTTATCGTGGAGTTGGAGCTTGCCTTTTGGTAATAGACGCATACTGCATAAATAATGCATTACAACGCCTTTCATTGCAGAAATTCGTTCTGCTCCTACTATTTTCTTTACAGAATCCTTTACTGTCACAATATTTATTACCTTTTTGTATATTTTTTTCGTATCAGATGGGTTTTTAAAGAAATACAAATATTTGATATTACCGCATTACTTTTCATTGATTGAATTACTTCAGATAAGCCCTGTTTATAATTATGGTTTTTTATATTATTTATTCCCCTGTTGTACTGAATCAATAATTGATTTTGTACATTAGCATATTCTTGATTAAAAAAACCTTTTTTTGAAAGATAATTTTTAAGGTTCTCATCGGAAAATGAATCCACTCCATGGTTTTCTTTTCTCTCAATGAATAGTTTTCTAATGTAAGATTCATTTAAAAATTGATCGAATTTTCTCGTAGCAGTAATACTTTCATTATGTCTTCTAAACTGGAAAAGATTTTCCGGAATCACACCAAATTTGTATCCTTTAGATAAAAGACGAAGCCATAAATCATAATCCTGACAAGAAGGAAAATTTCGATAACCATTAACACTCTTTATAGCTTCTGTTTTCATCAAAACTGTGGGGTGAACAATTACATTTTGAAAAGGGAGCATTCTGGCATAAATTTCCGGTTTACTTGAATAACTTTTGATTGTTCCCAAAACATTCCCTTGTTCATCAATCTTGTCAACTTCACAGCCTACTACATCCAATTCATTTGTTATCAAATAATTTAATTCATGTTCTAACCTCTCTTGCTTTGATATATCATCAGCATCCATACGAGCTATAAAACCTCCGGTTGACACTGATAGCGCCCTGTTTAAACTCATCGCAAGACCAATATTTCTTTTATTAATTAAAAGTATTATTCTCTCATCTTTGTTTGCAGTTGAGGATAGGAACGAAATTAGTTCACTATTATTTGGATTATCAATAACAATAATGAATTCAAAATATTTATATGTTTGGTTCAGGATCGAGTTGACTGCTTTTTGGACATATTCTATTGGTTCATTGTAAGAACTCATTAAAACGCTGATCTTACTGTTTTTCATCTGATTAACTAAATTAGAGCAAATTGGCTTTTTGAAGATAAAAATTACTTAAAAAAGATGTTACATCTTTTATATCGTAATGTGCCTTTTTTATATATTCTCTCATGTCTGTATGTGCATACTTACTATCAGCTGCAACCTGAATTGTATGGACCCATTTATTCAAATCTCCTAAAGGCAAACGATAAATTAACGGGCTCACATTTATCTCCTTTGGTAAAGAATCAGTACAAACTACCGGTGTACCCGCGGCCTGAGCCTCAACACCCACAATTCCAAGCCCTTCAAATAAAGAGGGAAACAGAAAAATATCCATAGCCATATAAAGTGATGGCATATCCCCCCGATTACCTAAAAATCTAACTTTCTCTTCCAAACACTTTGCCTTAACGTACTCTTTAACTTTTTCTTCCATCGGACCAGATCCAATCAATAATAATATTGCATTTTGCTTTATCTTCAATAGTTTTTCAAAGACATCTATACTGTATATTTGATTTTTTTGAATGGTAAATCTACCTACACTACCAACAACAAAAGAATTACCTAATCCAAGTTCATTCCTTTTTATTTCTCGTAATTGTTTGTCAAATCTAAATACTTCCGAATCAATGGCGTTGTTTATTACTCTAAAATCTTTATTCCCAAACATATATCTTCCGGCATCATAGGAACAAGCAAACAAATCAGTTGCATACTTTCCATATTGTCGATTCATAACCGTTTTAATAAATTTCTTTGGATCATTTTGAATCCCATTTGTATGGGAGTGTGCAATTCGTATCGGAATACCAGCATGTTTCGCTGAATTTAAATACAAAGCACCCAAAGAATGCATATGACCATGAACTATCTTATATTCAGGATGAGTTCGAAAAAATAATTTTAGATCATTAACATATTTTATAAAGTTGTAGTCCTCCCTAACGGAAAACCTGAATATTCTCCCACCATTATTTTTAATAACATCATCGAAAAATTGATGAGTTTGATAATGAACAAGAAAATCAAATTGAATCTGTTTCCTATCAATATGCTGATAAAGATTCATAAGTAAAGTTTGGACACCTGCTGGTTCCATCCGCTGAAGGATATGCAAAACTCTTAGCATGTTACAAATTATTCACAAGTATTTATAATTTTAACCATTTTCCGAATTCATTATCCCATAAATCAGGTTGAAATGGCATAAAGCCACTGAAATGGTATAAAGTAAATTCGCCAAAATATAACTTTCCGTTTACTTCATAAAAATCGACCCGAACATGTGGAAAACCTTTGGATATTTTTCTTGCGAGCTCGATCATCTTTTCAAAAGTCACGGGTTTTTTTACAGGTGTTGGTGAATTTGGATACTTTTGCCGAATTCCCAAGGAATTAAAATCCAAATCAAAATAATCAAATTTTGTTTGTCCAATTTCTCTGCCGGAAGCTACAAAACACGCCTTCGGTTCACCGCTAAAACAAAAAAACTTATAATCTCTCAACTCACCGGTTTCATTGTCAACTAAATACGGCTCCGCGATGATCCGCGGTCTGACATGTTTATATGGCCATTCTCTGCCGATATAATAAAAATTTTGCCCCAGTGCATTGGAAATTTTCTTTTCGGCCGATGCTTTATCAAAATGATTTTTGTCTTTAACAATAACAATACCTTCTGAGTCATGGGTACACTTCAAAACAAATTGTTGCGGAAGCTCATCAAAATTAATATCATCAAAATGATCCCATACGCCTAAAGTAGGAACACAATATTCTTCCCCAACCTTGTTTTTAATATGTTTTTTCACTTCATATTTATCCACAAGTTCCGTATATAATGGATTGCGGTCATGAAGTTTCAGCCAGTTCAGTTTTTCATTATAGGTCCTGGGTTTTTTCAGATTCGCAAATTTGTGGAAGTGGGCGAAATAATTCAGCTGAATATAAGTCTCATCCGGCAGGAAACGCAGCGCATACCGAACTTTTTTGGCGAATTGATTACTGCTCATCCCAATTCTCCTGAATGAATTCGTCAATTTTATTTACAATAGCCATCGGATCCTTGTTCTCCCAATGCCGCAAACCATCTTTTCTCTCATAGATTTTCCGAAAACAATCCGCAAGGTCCGTCAGCTCCGGATCTGCCATCAGGACTAATCCATTCGAAGCAAAGGCTTCATTATTTTGAATCTGATGGTCATTGATATGCTCACCATATTTTTCCAGGCGGGTAACAGCGATCACCTTTTTTCCGGCATTCAGCGCCTTCATAATGGAACCGGACGCACCATGAGAGACTATGATATCAGCCTCAGCAATTCTCTGATCAAACTCTTCCGGCGAAATAAACTCCCTGAACTCGTAATTCCGCGGATGATATGTCGAAGCACCGATCTGGGCAAACATTGGCTCAGACAAAGTACCATCATCATAAAGCTCATCGAGTTTTTGGAAAAGTCTATTAAATTGATAAAAACGGGATCCAACTGTTACGAAGATCATGGGGAGTGTAGAATTCAGATATCAGGTATAGGAAATAGATGGTATATAAAGATTCTTGAACGGTTTATATCCAGGTTTAGTGTTTCAAATGGAAAATAAAATATTTCAGTTTAATTGTTGAAACATAAAAATACAATTTTCATCGTAATTTGGTTTCAATCGCTTGTGCAGCTCATCTTCCGAAGCGCTATCCAAACGCAAAAATCCATAATCACGATATCGTTTTATCAGGCGTTCCGATGGCAGAGCAAAAATATAGATTATTTTGACAGCAATACTTTCTGCTGCATTTTGGATAATCGGGACAATAAAATCATTGAATATGATTAGCCCGATACCTTTAAGGTCAGGATGAGTTTTGTGGTAAATTTCATTTATTGCGAAATTGGCTAGCTCAACGCCGGGAATCGTATCAAAAGTAACACCTTCTTCAGTATGGATTTCATTTATAGAAATCAAACCTGCTTTTAGAGAAAAATAAGCAACTAATTCAGATGAGAAGACATCACGAACAAGGTAAGTACGCATGATACCGGCTTCCTCTTCCGGGAAAGCTAAATATCGTAAATATTCTGCAAGTCCATCTCCATTTTTGACTTTCACAGAGAAAAGCATAATATCATTCTCATCATTCTCTGTATCACCTAAATGGCTGCAATAGAACAATTCATTCTGCAGAATTTCCTTGCGCAATTTCCTTTTTCCTCACTTGTAAATTTTCATTTACGAAATATTTAGATTCATTCCTCATTTTTTCCCGATCAGGAACAGGAGATTTCAGTATTTGTTTAAATATATTCACACCAAGTTCTCGAGGAAGATTCGTCATATTCGGTTTTCTGTATCTTGTACCATTAACCATCATACCCTCTTTTGAAAATTATATCAATCGTTCTTCTATTATAATTCATCAAGAAATGTATTGCAAGGCAATGCAGCTGTAAATTTTCCGAGTATTGATATTCAATTTTCACTACAATTAAAAGCTCAAGGTCGCATCACGGAATACATTTTTTGTGTGGTCAGGGCAGCAACAAAAAAGCTTGTATACGTGCGCACTGTCCTGAATAGTTGCAAAATTTCTAAATAGATGAGAAGTTTGACGTCAATAAAGACATCCTCCGTAAATGGCTTTTTTATAATGCTTCACCTGGCTTTCCCACTGGACAATGAAAAGATCGGAATGTTTTTCCATCATCTTTCCTGCCGTTGTAGGCATATCCGCACGCCCAAATGTCTCAATGAACACAAACTTTTTATGAAACAGCACCGCCAGCCAATAAAACGGATAAGCCACAATCGTTCCGGTAGTTATCACAAAATCAGGTTTTTCCCTGATCCAGATTTTCACTGCACGAAACGCATTTACGAGCATTTTCGGAATAACCAGCTTGTCCTTCAAATCAGTCTGGATCATCATATATTCCGCTTTTGCGGGAATTTGCGTCTTTTCAGTGACAAAAAAACCATCGTACTTATCGATCAGCGGCTGCAGTTTCTGCAGTTGTTCCCAATGCCCTCCTGAAGAAGAAACGAGACACAATTTCGGTTTTTCGCGTTTCATAACCTAATCCCGTCCGTAAAGGTCACAGGTATAAACCTTCTGAAGAACATCAGAAAGTTTATCTTCATCAAAACGATTCACGACAATCACCTGGGAAACATTTTTGAAACCATCCAAATCATTGATCACAGGGAAGCCTTCAAAGACCGATCCGTCTTCGAGAGTCGGTTCATAGATGAAGACCTCAACGCCTGCCTCATGGAGATATTGCATCACATCCTGGATGGCGGAAGCACGGAAATTGTCGCTGTTGGACTTCATCGTCAGGCGATAGATACCCACCGTTTTCGGGTGACGAACAAGAATCTGATCCGCGATAAAGCGCTTACGAACCTCATTCGACTTCACCACCGCACTGATCATTGACTGGGGAATATCCGCGAAATTGGCAAGCAGCTGTTTGGTGTCTTTCGGCAGGCAATAACCGCCATAACCGAATGAAGGATTGTTGTAATGACTGCCGATACGAGGATCAAGACAAACCCCTTCAATGATCTCCCGGGTATTCAGCCCTGTCATCTGAGCATAGGTATCCAACTCGTTGAAATAGCTCACCCGCATCGCCAGGTAAGTATTGGCAAAGAGCTTCACTGCCTCCGCTTCCGTCGGATGGGTAATGAGAATTCGCACATCCGGCTCTTCCGATCCTTCCTTCAGCAGCGCCGCGAAACGGGCAGCAAATTCGCGTTGATCCTCAAAAGCGCCTACGATGATGCGGCTTGGATGCAAATTGTCATAAAGAGCTTTGGATTCCCGCAAAAATTCCGGACTGAAAAGAACTCTGTTCGTTTTGAACTGTTCCCGAATCCGGGCCGTATAACCAACCGGAATTGTAGATTTAATGACCATCCAGGCATCCGGATTGACCCGCTGTACGATGCGGATCACATTCTCTACCGCGGAACAGTCAAAAAATTTACGGTCAGGGTCATAATTGGTCGGAACAGCCAAAACCACTAACTCCGCCGCTTTGTAGGCTGACTCTCCATCCAAAGTTGCATGAAGGTTCAGCGAGCGTCTGCCTGCTTTCGCTTCCGCAAGATAACGTTCAATATAATCATCCTGAATAGTGCTCTCATACCGGTTGATCTTCTCGACCCGTTCAGATACCACATCGACAGCAGTGACTTCATTATGCTGAGCAAGCAGGACAGCAAGACTCAAACCGACATAGCCGGTTCCGGCAACAGCAATTTTCATTCATTTTCTCCGGTTGAATAAATTAAATTTTCCTGTATTCCGCATACCATTCCGCAAAACTGCGTAAGCCTATGGTTATGGGAATTTTAGGAGTAAATCCAAAATCCATTTCAAGCACTGAACTGTCCGCATACGTGACAGGTACATCCCCCGGCTGCATCGGAACAAATTCTCGATGCGCTTCGAAATCATAATCACATGGCAATACGCCTGCCCGGACCAGCTCTTTTTGCAGCAAATCTACGAAATCCATCAGGTTTTCCGGCTGGCCTCCGCCGATGTTATAAACTTTGAAAGGCGGAACAGGGAGTCCGTCTTCACCATTTCGCTTTGCAGGAGGGTTTTGAATTACACGGTAAACACCTTCAATGATGTCATCGATATAGGTAAAATCCCGTTTGCAGTTTCCGTAGTTATAAATCTGTATTGTTTCACCTTTGATGAGTTTCAGTGTTGCCGAATAATAAAACATATCCGGACGTCCCGCAGGACCGTATACCGTAAAAAAGCGCAGCCCTGTTGACGGAATATTGAACAGTTTCGCGTAAGCATGCGCCAGCAGCTCATTCGATTTTTTCGTCGCTGCATAAAGGTTCATCGGCTGATCTGTTTTATCATCCGTAGAAAATGGAATCTTCGTGTTCCCACCATAAACCGAACTGGAAGAGGCAAAAACCAGATGCTCCACAGGATAATGCCGGCAGGCTTCTAAAATATTGTAAAAACCAATCAGGTTGGATTCAATGTATGAATCAGGATGATCGATGCAATAGCGTACTCCCGCCTGAGCTGCCAGGTTAACAACAATTTGCGGATGATATCGGTTAAACACCTCATTCAGTACAGCTTTGTCAGCAAGATTGCCTTTAATAAAGATATGTTTAGCAGATGCGTTTTGGGCGTTTTCCTCGATCCTTTTCAGACGATATTCTTTCAATTCGGGATCATAGTAATCATTCATGGAATCGAATGAGATAATCGTTCCGCAATCCATTTCGTGCAGCAAACGGATTGCCAGATGTGCACCAATAAATCCCGGAGATCCGGTGACAAGGACTGTTTTATTATTCAAATTCATAGAGTTTTCTTAGATTAAATAAGGAATGTTTTCAGTTTTTAGATTTTTGATGTGAGACAACAGAAAGAATTCAATATTATGCGTCAGGAGAGTAGACGGCAAATGTTAGATTTGTGTTTAGCGGTCAGTTCAAAAGTGTGATGTATTCAGAGTTCTGAGTGAATTTATTGGCAGTTGGTGGTTAGCAGTTATAGTAAACGTCAAAATTATTATTACACTGCAATTCTATTATTTACGCAAATATTGACTCAAAATAAAGATAATTATGACATTCACTATAGGAGTTGGTTGTTAGTGGTCGGAACAATTTAGATTCAAAGATTTCGTCTGTATGAAAGAAAATTGGTTTTCAACTAAAAGAATTTCAAATATTGCAGATAACGTTTCCCATCGGTTTCGCTGAGGCGCTCGCCATAGAGTGTAAAGCCCTGTTCTTTTTGATAAAAATGGATCAACTTCGCGTCCGCTTCGCAATCGAGATATTTCACCCCACCGCCAATCCGATGCTGTATTTCCGCGAGCTCACAGTTTACGATTTGCATCAGATCATTCCCGCTGATTCGTTTATCTTCAGCAACAGCGTAATTCTTTCCAAATTGCGCAATCAGGAAAGCAGATACATCATATGCGTGCATATTTTTCTATCGTCCTGATTTTTGTTTTGCTCATGCCAACCGGAGGGATCTTTATTGGTTTATGAGCTAAAGAGAAAAAACCCAGCAGGAAGCCATTATCTTCATCCATAACCAGATAAGTGATAGATTTCTTTTCTCTTGAAAATTGAATTGCATTTTTCTTCAGGAAATTTTCTATATCCGGGTTAAGAGGTTCAGAATCCTTCGTCTTCTGAGTCGAAAAACCGGAAATGACAGCATTAGTCATTTCAAGGCCTGAATTTTCAATCATATCAAGAATGTTTATAGCAGTTGCTCTCACAATTGCATTCCTTGATTTTCAAGATTTTTCCTGACGATCGCCATGATTCGATCCGGGTCTGTCAGCAACTCATAGTTTTTTTCAATTTTTTCTTTTTTTATCGGCTCTTGAGCCTGTTTTTCCAGAAAATCAACATAATCCACCAAAACCTGTGGATTGTTGACGCGGATATTGTCGATAATACTTGATGTAGCCATTTTTCCACCTCGGACCATTTTCCACTATTATCAATAATTATAGCATGATTTGAGAGGCCAGGTTTTAGATATTAGACGTAAGACGTATGACGTGAGAAGATAGATTTTAGACGCTAAATATTAGACGGAAGATGTGTTATTATCAACTGCACTCTGAACACTGCACACTCTTTACTTCTTACATCGCGCCATCTTTGTTGAAGATGACCTTGATGGTTTTGAACAGGATCTTGATATCCAGGCTGAGGGACCAGTTCTGGATGTATTCCGTATCCAGGCGGACGACTTCCTCGAAATCCGTGATATTGGAGCGGCCGGAGACCTGCCACATACCGGTGATACCTGGTTTCATGGCGAGCCTCGCACGGTGATGGTATTTGTACTTCTCCCACTCATCCACCGTCGGCGGACGCGTCCCCACCAGCGACATCTGACCCGCAAGCACATTGAAGAACTGCGGGAACTCATCCAGGCTGTGCTCGCGGATGAATTCGCCGATGCCCGTCACCTGCTTGCCGTCCACGATCTTGTTCCCGATAACGCGCGGATCAAAATCCAGCTTGAACATCATCCCGTCAGAGACCCGGTTCTGAGCAAGAAACTCTTTCTTCCGTTCCTCCGCATCCATATACATCGAGCGGAGCTTGTAACAAATAAAGCGCTTGCCGTTCTGACCGATGCGTTCCTGTTTGAAGAG
>JAFPZX010000082.1 GCA_017417055.1 Anaerolineaceae bacterium | reverse complement strand
TCCTTGTTTATCGAGCCTGATAATACTTTTTCTGATCTCAAATTGTGTGGCTTGATTCAAGTTTTTTGCATTGGTTTTAAGTTCGTCTTCCATGGCTTAATTATACCACGGAAATCGCAACGTTTAGTTAGCATCTCAATAGAAAAACGCTGATTAATTTCGGTGAAGGCGGGAGGACAGTTCTGTGCTTTGCACAAAACCGTCCCCGACCCCCAATTAATTTGTGTTTTTATATCTCCCGGCTGCCGGTCAGCAAATTTCCATCTTTATCATAAACCAGTTTTAATGAGAAAACTTCGCTTTCAGTTTGCAGGAGCGGCAGGAAGAGTTTGTCTCCTTCCCATAACGGCAAGCTGTGTACGTCCCGAATTGGAACCCATTTAAGAACACCTTCCTGACATTCGGGAAGCTCTGTTGACTCCGTTCGGGCAGTGTAGAGAAACGTCAGCTCATTGCCCCAGGCCGGCAGGATGAATGTCAGAATACCGCGCAGTTTCAGATCCAACAGCTCAACACCCGCCTCTTCCCGGCATTCCCGGCGGATGCACTCTTCCGGAGACTCGTTTTCCTCCAGATGTCCGCCGATTCCGATCCATTTTCCCGCGTTTTCATCCTGATTTTTCTTTACGCGGTGCATCAACAGCCAGCAGCTGTCTTTTTCAATGTAACATAATGTTGTCAATCTCATATTTTTGTTTTTATTTCTCGCTAAAGGTTACAGTAATGTTTTTCATTTTGAATGAGTCAAAGCAACCTGTTCTGTTGACTCAAGTCTGAGTCAACGAAACCAGGTCACTTTTGACGCACGCTGAATTATTCGGTTTTTTTGGTTGCTGTCATTTAATTTATAAATACTCGCCACTCTCTACTGACTGTTGACAGCTGGCCACTGCCCACTGATCACTGACTACTAATCATTGCCCACCGGCCACTGACCACTCTTGAACATCATCATCATTTCATTTGTCAGGCTGAGAGAATCCGGCTGCAGTTCGATATCTTCCCGTTTGACCCATTCGGCATACTTCAGTTCATTATCATCCCGGTGGATCGTGTTGACTCCGTCGACTTCACAGAAAAATCCCATCAGGATGTCAGCTGCGATGCCCCAGGGCTGGGATTTGTAATAGCGAATGTTTTTGACCTTCAAACCGACCTCTTCCATCACTTCCCGCTGAACCGTCTCTTCCATTGTCTCGCCGATTTCAGTGAAACCGGCAATCAGGGCGTTGTAGGCATACCCGACGTTATATTTCGTCAGAACGATGTGGTCCCCGTTGGTCACGCCAACGATAACCGCCGGATTGATGCGAGGATAGATCTTGTTTCCACATTTCGGACAGACCATTGCGCGCTCCTTAGTGTCAAATTCGGTTTTCATTCCACAGCATCCGCAGTATCGGCTGCTCTGATACCATTTCCACAAATGCCAGGCGGTGAAGGCGATAAAGATTCCGGTATTGTTTAGCTGTACCAGTCCCCGCAGTTCCCGTATGCTGTACCATTCATATCCATCAGGTATTTGTTCCGTTTCCATCATCAGGAAAAATCGTTCGTCGCTGAGCGTAAAGGCATAAACGATTTCTGAATTTGATGGGAATTCTTCCCATCTCGGGTAGATGATTTCCCTGTTGGTTTCGTCATAGCGTGCCAGAAGTTTGTCCTGTTGGAAAATAAGTACACGGTTCCCTTTTTCCGGTTTCAGATGTTCGTAGTGATTTTGGAATAATTCCGGTTGAATGTCCTGGATCATATCAGATTTGCTCCTTTATAAAAAATAATTATATGGTATAGTTACCATAAAAATAAACAAATAAGGAAGCATGATTTATGGCAGCGATTTCAAAAGCAGTAGTAACAGTGATCGGGTTTGACCGCAAAGGGATCATTGCCCGGGTCAGCAATGTTTTATATGAAGCCGGAATCAATATTCTGGAGATTTCCCAGACCATCGTGGATGGTTTTTTCAACATGGTGATGATCGTTGATCTTTCCGAGCCGACCTGCTCTTTTGATGAGCTTCAGGACAATCTGAACCGGCTTGGATCGGAAGTTGGTGTCCAGATCCGTATTCAGAAAAACGAGATCTTTGAAGCAATGCATCAAATTTAGCGGCCAGTAGTCAGTGGTCAGTGGTTAGTGAAAGAGGATGCGCTTCGCGCTTTGATTTTATAGAGACGAAGCGGGAAAAGAGGATTGTATGATTCAGATAGATCAGATTTTTCAAACACTGCGCATGATCGACCAGGAAAAGCTGGATGTCCGTACCATCACAATGGGAATTTCACTTTTCAATTGCGTATGCGATGACAGCCGTCGTCTGGCTGCCCGCGTTTATTCCCGCATCGCCAAGCAGGCGGAAAACCTGGTGAAGGTCGGAGAAGAATTGGAACGGGAATTTGGCGTGCTGATCGTCAACAAGCGCATTTCTGTGACGCCGGTTTCGCTCATCACCGGTGCAATCAGCGATCCGCTGCCCATTGCCCGTGCATTGGACAGAGCTGCCCATGAGACCGGTGTGGACTTTATCGGCGGTTATTCTGCTCTGGTGCAGAAGGGCATGACAGAAGCGGACCGTCGTCTGATTCTGTCCATCCCTCAGGCGCTTAGTGAGACCGAGCTGCTTTGTTCCAGCGTAAACGTTGCCTCTACCCGTGCGGGCATTGATATGGATGCTATCCGTTTGTGTGGAGAATCAATCAAAAGCCTGGCGGAAAAGACGAAAGACAAGGACGGTTTGGGCTGTGCGAAGTTAGTGATTTTCGCCAACGCAGTCGAGGATAATCCCTTCATGGCCGGCGCTTTCCATGGCCCGGGTGAAGGGGACTGCGCGGTTTCCGTCGGTGTCTCCGGTCCCGGTGTGGTGAAACGGGCATTGGAAGCGGTGCGTGGAGAACCCTTTGATGTGGTTGCGGAAATCATCAAAAAGACGGCTTTCCGTGTGACCCGGGTGGGACAGTTGGTGGCGATGGAAGCCAGTCAGCGGCTGAATGTTCCCTTTGGAATCGTCGATCTTTCCCTTGCGCCGACTCCCGCGGTCGGTGACTCTGTTGCCCATATCTTGGAAGAAATGGGACTGGAAAAGTGCGGAACCCACGGTTCGACCGCTGCCCTTGCTTTGCTGAATGACGCGGTCAAAAAGGGCGGTGTGATGGCGACCTCCCGGGTGGGCGGACTTTCCGGTGCATTTATTCCACTCAGTGAGGACATTGGCATGATCGAAGCCGCTGCCTGCGGTGCGCTGACGCTGGACAAGCTGGAAGCCATGACCTGTGTCTGTTCCGTCGGTCTGGACATGATCGCACTGCCCGGTGATACCTCCGCTGCCACGATTTCCGCTATCATCGCGGATGAGGCTTCCATCGGCGTGATCAATAATAAGACAACCGCTGTCCGCGTGATTCCGGCGCCGGGAAAAAAGGTCGGCGAATTCGTGGAATTTGGCGGTCTGCTGGGACATGCACCGATCATTCCTGTACATCCTTTCTCCTCCGAGGCCTTCATCGCACGAGGCGGTCACATCCCCGCACCGCTGCACAGCCTGAGGAATTAGGAGAATATGATGGATGAGTTAATCATTTATAAAAAAACTACTGATATTTTTTCAGATACAGTCGATATTATTGAACAAACACAAAAAGCTGCGTATAAATCGGTCGATCAGATATTAATTATACGTAATTGGCTCCTTGGTTTTCGGATTGCAGAAGAAGAACTGAACGGTGCAGTCAGAGCACAATATGGAGAAAAGCAAGTAGAGGAATTATCAGAAAAATTACAAATGAAATTTGGAAAAGGTTTCTCTCGCCGATCATTATATGAATATTTGCGTTTCTATCGGCTCTTTCCTGAAATTGTGCATTTGTTGAATGCACAATTGGATAGTTATTCTGAAAACAAGATTGTGCGCACAGTGAATGCACAATTCACAAATATATCCTGGTCTCATTACCGGAAACTAATGCAGGTTGAAGATCCGAAGGCACGATCCTGGTATCAGAAAGAAACAATGGAACAGGGTTGGAGTGTTGTTACACTACAGAGAAATATTTCTTCCCAATATTATTATCGAATGCTAAAAACGCAGGATCTGAAAGGTTCTATATGTTTTTGAAATCAGATACGGTACAATTAATAAATAAAAAGTTATTCATTAAACAAGGAGCGTTTTTACCATGTACGATATCAATGCTTATAACCAAATGATGCAAAAGCTGAAGGGCGGGATCATCGTTTCCTGTCAGTCCAAGGAAGGCGACCCGACTCATTGTCCGGAGTTCATGGCTGCTTTCGCCAAATCCGCGGAGATCGGCGGAGCTGCCGGGATCCGTGCGAATTCCGTGGTTGATATTGAAGCCATCAAAAAAGTCACTGATTTGCCGGTAATCGGAATCTGGAAACGCCATTGGGAAGATGCCTGGTGGAACATCATGATCACCCCGACATTTGCGGATTGTAAAGAACTGGCAGATGCCGGCGCTGACATCATCGCCATTGAAACAACCGGCCGCAAACGTCCGAATAATGAGGACGTCAAGGAATTGGTGGACCGTGTCCGCAATGAATTGAATGTCCCGGTGATGGCGGATTGTCACGACATGGAAGACGCCATGCGAACCAATGCCGACATCATCGCTCCGACCCTTTCCGGTGTCGGGACGACTGAAGACGAATACACGCCGCCCTGGGCTTTGATCGAAAAAATGGTAAAAGAAGGCGGACGTCCGGTGATCGCGGAGGGTCACTTCTGGGAGCCGCCCTATGTGGAACGTGGCTTTGGCCTGGGTGTACATGCAATTGTGATCGGTTCGGCAATCACCCGCCCCTGGATGATCACGGAGCGCTTTGTACAGTTCAGCCCTCAGGGAAAGGCTAAATCATGACCCGATACGCAATTGGTATTGATGCCGGTGCCACCAATTTGCGCTGTGCACTGGTGAATGAGCAGGGACAGATCCTGCATGAGATCCGGGAACGATCCAAAGGAATCTGGAACGGACCGGTTTATGTGGATCAGCTGTCAACATTGACACAAAAGATGCTCAATGAACCAGCTTGCCGGGGATTGATGTTTGACGGCCTGGGCATCGGTACCTGTGGACAGGTTAATTTAAAAGGCGAATTGTTCGGTCACAACGGGGATCCTTCGATCAAAATTGATCCGCCTGTGCCGTTGGCCGCGTTGATTTCCGCACGGCTCGGAATGCCTGTGAAGGTCGTGAATGATGGACAGGCTGCAGTATTTGCCGAGGCTATTTATGGCGCGGGGCGTGATGTACAGAATGTGGTGGGTTTTACCATTGGTACCGGGATTGGGGGTGGAATTGTTCTGAATAAAAAGATCTTTCAAGGAGCACAGGGCACTGCCGGACATCTGGGATTTCTCATCATCAACTTTGAGGGAGAGCTCTCGGCTGCCGGTGTTCCGGGGGTGGCAGAGGACTTAGGCTCCGGCACCTCGATCGGACGCATCGCGCGAACCCGTATCGCGGCAGACCCGGAGCGGGGAAAGCTGATGCTGGAACTCGCTGACGGAAGGATCGGAGATGTTTCCGGTTTTCAGGTTTTTGAAGCAGTGAAACGCGGTGACCCGCTGGCTCAGGAAGTGGTGGAATACTGTGGAAAGGCCATCGGGGCAGCCGCGGTTTCCATGATCCATGCGCTCAACCCGGATATTATCCTTCTTTCCGGTGGCGTGGCGGAGCAGGGGGATCTGCTGGTGAGGCCGATTCGTGAGTTTGTCAGAACCTATTCGCTGTATAACACGCGGAATACGCCGGTTCGAATCGCGGAGCTGGGTTCCCAGGCGGGCGTTATCGGCGCGGCTGCATTGATTTTAAACGAATAAATCAATCGAGGGCTGTCTCTCTATTTGACAGCCCTCATCCTTTGAAGTCTAATATATTTTTTCTTTAATATTATTGTGAATCAGTGCGCGTTGTAAGTGAAAGATCCCTGGCCGCCTTCGATGACGGAACCGGAGTCCGCGTCAAAGAGCTGGAAGAAAAACGTGATCCAGCCGATATTTTCGCTGCCATGAGCGGAAATGGTGAACCCGCATTTGTCACCCGGCATGACCGGATTTGCGGAACGGTCAATCACTACGTTTTCCGTATGCCCGGTATATTCTCCGACGGTTCCCGTGTGTCGCATTTCGATCCGGGACGGCCAGACCAGTGATCCATCATTTTCAAAGACAACATCCACGTTAAATCGGACGTTGGACTGAAATTCTGTGTGAAATTCCCGATAAGTTCCTTCTTCACTTTCCCCAACTGTATAAGCATATGCATTGACCTGTTTTGCATGCAGCCCGCGGTAAGTTCCGTCTTCCTGGAGGATGGCGCCATTGTAATAATCCGCGATGTTAGTGTCATATCCTTTTTCGTTGTCCTTTGTAGGCTCTGTTTTTGGCGTATCCTCAGTTGAGGTAGTTGAATTATCAGGGGAAACCAGCAGATCTGGTGTTGGTGTTGCGGTGGGCACAGTTTCTGCTGCGGCAGGGGCTTCTGTTGCTGCCAAAGGAACGGAAAGCGCGGCAGATAAGCCTACATATCCCGAAGCATCAAATTTTCGAATCAGGTCAGCTTCCACTTCTGCGATGATCGTGGCTTTCATTGCGTCGGGATTCATAGTTTGGACAACCGCCTCGACGATAGCGTTTTGTTCATCATAGCTGAGCTGCGGCTGAACAGAGGCTGCGGTAAGCAGCATCACGGCTAATGCACCGGCAAGGATCAATTTGTGGGATTTTTTCATAATTAATTCCCCTTTTTGTGACTGTATATGTATTGTTCAATGTGTACCGGCACGTCAGCAGGATAAATCCCGGCGGCACCGTTCTGAACTGTTATGTTTTATTCTATCATAGGAATGGATTTCCATGATAAGTCTGATTAAAGTGATAGAATTATGAGCATGAGAAAATACTTTGCGCCAATAATAATGATCCTGTTAATGCTTGCTGGATGCAGCGTTCCGCACGTGGAACCAACCGCTACACCGACGGAAGAACCTGTTCCTACGGAAACACCCATCCCTGAACCGACTCCTACCATTCCGCCCTCTGCCGCGAGAGTCAATGGATTATACATTGCGATCGAAGATGTTGATGGAAAAAAGACACAGCTGCGGGAGGCTTATGAGCAGTTGGGTGAAGATATCCCTGACGACAGCGCTTTGCGGGAAGAAGCTTTGAATGATCTGATTGAAGAAACGCTTTTCCTTTCCGCCGCACAGCTTCGCGGGATTGCTCCGGACGATCATGAACTGGATACACAGACACAGGCGCTTTGTGTAAAACTTGGTTCCTGTGATGCTCTCAAAAACTGGCAGTCGCAGAACCATTACAGTGCAGAAAGTTTCCGCCGGGCACTGGAACGCGAAGGTGCTGCAGCTGCGATGCGCCAGGTGATTTTTGATGAGTTAAAGAATGCGGAACAGATTCATGTCTATCGGATCTGGTCATACAGGCGAGCTGATTTGAATCAGGTGCTTGAACGGCTCAATATGGGAATATCCTTTGTGGATATGGCGCGGAATTATGATGAAGTCACTGGCGGTGACATGAGCTGGTTCCCGAGGGGTGTTTTGTTTTCTCAGGATCTTGAGGACAAAATTTTCAACCTGGAAGCCGGCGGTCATACGGATATTTTAGAGATCGACGGCGCTTACAACATCTTTTATGTCGCGGAAAAACAGACCGGACATGCTATGGATACGCAGGTGGAGCAGCTTGCACAGCGGAAAGCGCTTTCCGATTGGCTGGAAGAACAGAAAAAATCCGCAGATATCGAGATGTTTTAACAAATGAAGAAACAGCAGAAATCATATGAACCGGATCCGCTGAGCCTGCGGACCAGACGTCAGCAGCGTCTCAGACGGGAACGCCGTGTCAAATGGTTTCTGACATTAGCTGCTATTCTGGTGATTATTGTGATCGCAGTAATCATTCGGCGTTTTGCGAGTCGGCATTTTATCGGGGAATATAAGGCCCCGAATGAAAATCCGACCTACTGGTTTGAACAGACACAGGAGATCCTGTTTCTGACGGCAACCCCGACAATTACACAAACGCCGACTGCAACGGTACCCTCGCCTACGGCAACATCGACTATGACCTACACGCCGACTATCTCACCAACCCCGACGCTGACACCGACCCCGAAGCTGCGTCCGCGTATTACCGTGGAAGGGAATGCCGCGGATTTGCTGGCTCAGGCGGAAAGCACACGGACGGCAAAATATTTTTCAGAAGGTTCCGGACAATACAGCGAGGAATGGTTTGAAATGCTCGGAAGCGCATCTACTTTTAATGCCTCAGAAGTTTATCCAAATGCGGACTGTACATGGATGGGGGTTGCCGGAATCCTGGTCGACAAACGGGGAGATCCGCAGATTGGCTATTATGTTCAGGCCGGATTTGCGGACGGCTCAATGGTGGAGACACTTTCCGGCCTTTTCCCGGGTTATGGAGAGTCAGGATATGAGATCACGCTTGGACGTCCGGTTCATGCCTTTGATAAACCGATCTGGATCCAGATTTTGGATGAGAACCGTCTTCCTGCCTCAGAAAAAGTCTATTTCCGCCCCAGTTCCAACTGTGCGAAAAGTCTGACCATGATCAATTTTCAAAAAATAAGATAAGCGTAAATCTATGAATAATGAAAACTGGTATAAATTAGAAACGTCTGCATTGATCTATCCCGCAATCATTTCTCCCCGACAGCCGAGTGTGTTTCGTCTGTCCTGTACTTTCCAGAAGGAGATCGATCCGGAGATTTTGCAGATCGCTTTGAATGTGACGATCAACCGGTATCCCGGTTTCGCCATGACATTAAAACGGGGTGCTTTCTGGTTTTATTTTGAGGAAATGGAAAAGACTCCGACGCTTCATCCGGAACAGAATTATCCATGTCAGATGGTTGATCCGGAAACAGAAGGCGGGTTCCTGTTCCGGGTCACCTGGTTCCAGAACCGGGTGAATCTGGAAGTATTCCATGTGATTTCTGATGGAACCGGCGGCATGGAATTTTTGAAGACACTGGTTTATTACTATCTGCTGCTTTCCGGCGAAGATGTGAAACCCGGTGAAAATGTCCGTACGCTTGGCTGCAAACCGACAAGTGAAGAGAGGGAAAACAGCTTCCTTCGGTATTATGATCCACAGATTCCCTCAGACCGGGCGGATGATTCGGTTGCCCTGCATTATCACGGGACGCAGTTCCCTCTGGGACATTCCCGCGCGATCCATGTCCGCACGAAGACAGCGCCGCTGCTGGAGCTTTCCCGGAAATATGGTGTGACGATCACGGAATATCTGACTGCCCAGTTCATGCGTTCCTTTTTTGATGTGATGAAAGATATGACTGATTCTGATAAACCGGTCAAGATATCTGTCCCGATCAACCTGCGTAAAATGTTTGCAAGTGACACGGTGCGGAACTTCACTTACTTTGTCAATATCGGAAAACCGCTCTCGAATGCGGATGAACCGATTGAAGACACGCTGCAATATATCAAAAAGGAGCTGCGTGCTGTGTGTACCCGGGATGCACTGGTTCCGCGTCTCAACCCGAATGTCAGCAGTGAAAAAAATCCGTTCCTAAGGGCTGCGCCGCTGAGCATTAAACAGCTTGTGCTGCGTGAGGCTCATCATATTCTGGGTGATAATCTGTTCACGGCATCTCTTTCCAATCTTGGGATCGTGCGGCTGGATGAGTCTATGCATAAACATATCCGGAATTTTGATTTTGGGTTGAGCTGCAGCGATTCCATTCCGCTGAACCTGAGCCTGCTCACCTGGGATGATACCGCTTACATGACTTTTTCATCGAATGTGGAAGAGCGGGATGTAGAGCGAACCTTTGTCAGAAAATTGAGCAGCGACGGGTTGGCGGTACAGGTATGGACGAGCGAAAAGGAAAAAGGAGGCAGTGATGAAAACTTGTCCTGAATGTAAAATACAGGTAGGAGGTCCGGAAAAATTGTGTCCGCTTTGCGGGACAGAGCTTTTACCTGCCGGAAATTCAGAGGGAGAGGAAAGGCTGTATCCGGATTTCTCAAAGCCGGTTAAACCGCCAAGTAAATTTCCGTTTCTTGCAAGAATATTTGCTTTTCTTTCTGTGGTCACTGTTGTTATCTGTGTGTTGGTTAATCTGCTCGTTTCTCACCGATTGTCCTGGTCTCTTTTTGTCGTCGGCGGAATCGTGACAGCCTGGTGTACGGTCGGTGTGCATTTATTGACCAACTATAATCTGAATTATAAGTTACTGATTGATTTAGTCGCAATATCTTTGTACCTGATACTGATAGACCGGCTGACCGGCTGGAAACAGTGGTCCATCGATTATGTAATACCGATTCTGTATATCGGCGTAATGATAACGGTTGTGGTGCTGGCTCTTGTATTCCGTGAGTTCTGGCGGGAATATATTCTCTCACTTGTTGCTGTCTGTGTGCTGGGAATCGGCCCGCTGCTGATATTTTTCACCAGCAAATCACCGATGCGGTTTCTCTGCCTGGCGGCTGCGTTGTTGGCGGCTGTTCTGCTTGTGGGTCTGGTTTATTTTACCGGCGGCAAGCTTTTTTCCGAATGGGAACGCAGAATGAATTTGTAGGAGGTTATCATGAAAAAAGCTTTAAGATTATTCTGTATTGTACTCTTGATGAGTCTTGTGCGATTTTCTTTAAGCTTTGCGGATTTCGCGAACTATGCTGGGTCCCAGCTTGAGTATATTTCCAATGCCATCCCGCTGCTGTGGGGAAAGCCGACCGCGGATATTCAGCGGATCATGAGTATCTTCCCGGATTATGAATGTTCCGTTTTTGAAGGTCAGTACGTCTGTACCAGCAGCTTCAATACCAATGATAACAATAATATTTTTATTAACTTCTTTACTGATGATTATGAGGAACATCACGATAATCTCTGGAAAGTTGCCATTACCGCGGATGTTCAGTCAGGTGACCAGATCCAGCAGCTGTTTAATGCGCTTTGGATCGATGGCTTGAAAGCTTTCCATGATCAGGATGATTCGTTCGCATACAATGGTGTTGTTCCGCTTTATTTTGACCGTGAAGATACCAAAATGACGGCCTGGTTCCAGCCGTGGACCGGTGCAAAAGGCTCCTTTTTCCTTGTTGAATATTATGATGGTTACAGGTTTTAGAATATCAGCGCTTTATCAAAAAAAAGCAAAAAACCGTCATGTATTGCAAGATTTTTTTATGTCGTGATATAATGCGAAGAACTTAATAACCCGGGAGGTCTTATTATGAAGAAGTTATTTGCTCTTTTAGCAGTCGTTCTTTGTATCAGCATGCTGGCTTCCACTGCTGTCCTTGCTGACAACGTCGTGAAGATCGGTGTTTTCGAACCCGCTTCTGGTGACTCTGGTGCAGGCGGCAAGCAGGAAATGCTTGGTATGCAGTATGCAAATTATGAAACCCCAACCGTCGAAATCGGCGGCGAAACCTATACCGTTGAACTGGTCTATGCTGACAATGGCTCCTCTACCGATAAAGCCCCGTCCGCAGCCCAGCAGCTGGTTTCCAGCGGCGTTTCTGTCGTTCTGGGTTCCTACGGTTCCGGTGTCTCCATCGCCGGGTCCCAGTATTTCGCGGATGCCAACATCCCGGCCATCGGCGCTTCCTGCACCAATCCGCAGGTTACTGCCGGTAATGACCACTACTTCCGCATCTGCTTCCTGGATCCTTTCCAGGGTACAGTCCTCGCGAACTATGCCTACAAAGAACTGGGCGCCCGCACTGCTTACAGCCTTGCGGAACTCGGCAACGACTATGATCAGGGTCTGGCCACTTACTTCAAGCAGGCTTTCGAAGCCCTTGGCGGCACAGTGATTGCTGACTCCTTCCCGACCGGCACTTCTGACTTCACCTCTTACCTGACCAATGCTCAGATGTACAGCGCTGAAGTCTTCTTCTGCCCGGTTTCCATCGCCTACTCCACCCAGATCGTTCAGCAGGCATCCAGCCAGGGCGTGACATTCCCGATCCTCGGTGGCGACACTCTCGACAGCAACGTTGTTGCTAATGCCGCGAAGGGTACTGATGTAAACGTTACAATCACCACCTTCTATCAGGAAGGTGCTAACCCGGATTTCGATAACGGCTTCAAAGCCTGGCTGAACTCCAACAACGAATATCTGACCAACAATGGCGGCAACGACATGATCGCCGCGGTCTCCGTCATGGGCTATGACACCTACTACACCGCTCTTGAAGCACTGAAGGCTGCCGGCTCCGTTGACAGTGCCGCCGTCAAGGCAGCTCTCCCGGGCGTCACCCTCACCGGTGTTTCCGGCTCCATCGCCTTTGACGAAATCGGCGATGCCATCCGCACCTCCGCTTTCGTAAAGAAGGTGGACAACGCTTCCGGTGACTGGAACTTCGTCACGGAACAGACAGTTGATTAATAGGTATCAGGTATCAGGTTTCAGGTGTCAGGTTTTGGTATGACATCAAAGAAACAATGATTTGATCAAATAGTTTTTGTAAAAAAGCGGCGGAGTAGTCGTGACTGATGCTCCGCCGTTTTAAAATTATGAAAGGGGGTGAATCTCCCATGTGGAATACAGTTTTTCCTTACCTGCTTTCCGGCATTTCAGTCGGCGGGCAGTACGCGTTGATTGCCATTGGTTATACGATGGTCTATGGTATTCTCCGCCTGATCAATTTTGCCCATGGCGATGTGTTTATGGTTGCTGGTATTGTGATGGTCTATATGGCCGCCAGCGGACTGCCGCTTTGGCTGTGCATCGTTCTTGATCTCGTGGCTACTGCCATCATCGGTTTTGCAATCGAGCGTTTTGCGTATAAGCCGCTGCGGACCGCTCCGCGTATGAGCATCATGATTTCAGCAATCGGTGTGAGCTACACATTGCAGAACCTGGTGCTTTATATCACCGGCGGTCTGAACCAGATCTATCCGAAAATTCCATGGATTTCGGACTCCATTAAAATCGGCAGCGCCACCACCAAAGTTGTGACCGTGGTGACACCAATCCTGACCATCCTGCTGGTCTTTGCTCTGGTGATGCTTATCAACCATACCAAAGTCGGGATGGCCATGCGGGCAGTTTCCAAGGATTTTGAAACCAGTCAGCTGATGGGTATTAATATTAACAGTGTCATCTCCACGACCTTTGTGGTCGGTTCCTTTCTGGCAGGAGTCGGCTCCACGCTTTATTTCACGAACTACACAACGGTTATTCAGACCAGCGGCGCCATGCCGGGGCTGAAAGCCTTTGTGGCGGCAGTTTTTGGCGGGATCGGTTCTGTCCCCGGTGCGGTGGTTGGCGCTTTTATCATCGGTATTGCGGAAAACCTCATCAAAGGGCTGGATATCATTCTTTTCAAAGCGGGTTTGATCTCCAAACCGATGGGTCTGGCGATTTTCTCGGATGCCTTTACCTTTGCACTGCTCATCATCATCCTGGTAGTCAAACCTACCGGTCTGTTTGGCGAAAAATCCATCGATAAGGTGTAAGGAGGAAGCCATGAAAAAGAAACTTGATCTTCCTCATATCCTGACCGTTATCATTATTATTGCGGTTTATGCCGCGGTGTTTATCGCGGAGCAGAAAATGCCGGCCACATCAATGCTCTTCACCGTGCTCAAAAAAGGCGCAACTTACGCATTGGTTGCGGTCTCCATGAACCTGTTGAACGGCTTTACCGGTATTTTTTCGCTGGGACAGGCCGGATTTATGCTGATCGGCGCTTATGTTTTTTCCATCTTTACCATTCCGGTGGAACAGCGCTCGATTGTTTATCAGTACTATGACGGCGGCGTGATCCAGTTTACCCTTCCGGTTCTGATTGCCATGATCCTGGGCGGACTGGTGGCGGCACTCTTTGCTTTCCTGATCGGACTGCCGGTGCTGCGGCTGAAAAGTGACTATCTGGCTATTGCTACGCTTGGATTTGCGGAAATCGTGCGTACGATTTTCCAATGGGACAAGCTGGGACCGGTAACGAATGGTTCCAACATGCTGCGGTTGTTCCCGACTTTCAATGATTTCAACCTCAAAAATGCTGATGGAACAGTTGCGGTTTATCTTTCAACGCTTATCCCGATGTTGATCTCCGGTGTTTGTATCGCGATCATCCTGCTGTTGATCAATTCTACCTATGGCCGGGCACTGCGGGCAATCAAGGATGATGAAATCGCCGCGGAAGCGATGGGCATTCATCTGGCCAGCCATAAGCAGATGGCTTTTTGCGTTTCCTCATTCTTTGCCGGTATCGGCGGCGCGATGCTGGCGATGTACCAGACCACGGTACAGGCGAAGTCCTTCACCACGGCCATGACCTATGAGATTTTGCTCATCGTTGTGATCGGCGGTCTGGGTTCGGTGACCGGCAGCATTTTGTCCTCGTTCCTCTTCGTAGCTGCTTCCGAATGGTGGCTGCGTTTCCTGGATCAGAAACAGATCATCAATGGGTTTGAAGTGCCGCTGCTGCGCAATGGGTTCCGCTTGGTGGTCTTCTCCTTCATCATCATGATCGTAGTGCTCTTCTTCCGTCAGGGTATTATGGGAACGAAGGAGCTGCCTGACCTCTTCCGAAAGAAGAAAACCGCTGAAGGAGGTGCGAAATGAAGGATAACGTTCTGCACATCGAAAACCTCACCATGCAGTTCGGCGGCGTTGTAGCCGTGGACAACTTCAGCATGGATATCAACAAAGGCGAGATCGTCGCCCTCATCGGACCGAACGGCGCCGGCAAAACCACAGCCTTCAACGCGGTGACCGGGGTCTACCAGCCCACTTCAGGACGGGTGATGCTCAATGGTGAAAATATCACCGGACTGCGCCCGGATCAAATCACCGCCCGCGGGATCGCCCGGACCTTTCAGAACATCCGTCTTTTCTCGTCCATGACAGTCTTTGAGAACGTGCTCACCGCCCACCATCTGCGCCGGACTTCCAACCTTTTCTCCGCCACCTTCCGATTGAACAGGCTGGAAGAAAAACGTATGCGGGAAGACACGGAAGCCCTGCTCAAGCAGGTCGATTTGTATGACCTGCGGGATGAAATGGCTGTTTCCTTGCCTTATGGGAAACAGCGCTTACTTGAAATTGTCCGCGCTCTGGCAAGCGGTCCGAATCTGCTGCTGCTCGATGAACCGGCCGCCGGTATGAACCCCCAGGAGACGGATGAGCTGGGCGAGTTCATCAGACGGATCCGGACGGAATTTGACCTGACGGTCTTCATCATCGAACATCACATGAATCTGGTCATGAAGATCTCCGACCGAATTTACGTGATCGAATTCGGCAAGCAGATCGCCGAAGGCAAACCGGAAGAGATCCAGAACAACCAGGATGTCATCGATGCTTATCTGGGAGGAGGAGACGAACTATGAGCCTTTTGAAAGTTATGGACCTGAAGGTCAGCTATGGTGGTATCGAAGCGCTGAAGGGCATCTCCTTCGCGGTGGAAAAAGGGCAGATCGTCACATTGATTGGCGCCAACGGCGCGGGAAAGTCTACCACGCTGCGGACGATTTCCGGATTGGTGCCGGTGAAGTCAGGTACGATCACCTATGATGGAAACGTGATCTCCGGGCAGCAGCCGCAGCAGATCGTCGCGCAGGGGCTGTGCATGGTTCCGGAAGGACGGCGGGTTTTCCCGAACCTGACGGTTTATGAAAACCTGCGCATTGGGGCTTACCTCCGCAAAGATGACATCACCGCGGATGTAGAGCACGTTTATCATTTGTTCCCGCGTCTCAAGGAACGTCACTGGCAGCTGGCAGGAACACTTTCCGGTGGTGAACAGCAGATGCTGGCGGTTGGACGTGCGCTGATGATGCGTCCGAAGCTGCTGATGATGGATGAACCCTCGCTGGGACTCGCGCCGCTTGTGATCAAAAGTATTTTTGAGATTATCCAGACGCTGCATGAAGAAGGAATCACGATTCTTCTTGTGGAACAAAACGCTAATGCTGCATTGCGTATAGCGGATTATGCCTTTGTACTGGAAACCGGAATGTTGGGTATGCAGGGAACCGGTCACGAGCTTTTGAATGATCCTTCCATAAAAGAAGCGTATCTCGGTAAAAGCGCGTAAATAAGTACGTATAGATATATATAAATCGATAGTTCTGGGTGATGCCTGTTGTCATTCAGAACTATTTTAATTTCAACCGGTCCAAATGATCATTTTTATAAGGTGTTAACTTCATTTCACCTGGATGCGGGACATGAGCTGCGCTTTGCTGTGCCGGCCGCTCGGCAGCAAAAAGGCTGACCTCGTGTGCTTCGTGAAAAGCAACACTATTTATATTATAAATAACAATTGTCAGACATTACTGTTACGTCTCTTTTCAGAAAGAATGCTATAATTTAATCGGGTTTATGTGGACCCCGTGTATTATGGATTTAACTGCGGAAATTTGAAAGGAGTTGTTTTATGATCGTTGGCCAGAGAGAAACTCGCGTTGATGGATACGACAAAGCAACCGGACGAACCAAATATTATGAAGACCGTATGCCTGCGAATGCGCTTTATGTACGGATCAAACATGCCGAAAAGGCGCATGCTTTTGTAAAATCAATTGATGCCTCTGCCGCGCTGGCGATTCCGGGTGTCGTAAAAGTTCTGACCTGCTTTGATGTACCGGATATTCCTTTCGCGACAGCGGGTCACCCGTGGTCGATGGATCCTTCTCATCAGGATACCGCGGACCGGCACTTGCTGAACCGGCATGTGCGCTACTGGGGGGATGACGTCGCGGTCGTGATCGCTGAAAATGAAGTGGCCGCCAATCAGGGTGTCCGGGCACTGAAGGTTGAATATGATGAACTGCCCTTTGTTCTGGATGTCCAAAAAGCAATGGAAGACGGTGCTCCGCAGCTGCATGACGAATTTCCGAATAATATCTTAAAACACACCACCAATATAAAAGGCAATTATGAAGAAGCCATCAAAGAAGAGGGTTTGATCAAAGTCGAAGGGTGGTACGAGACGCCGACTGTTCAGCATGCCCACATCGAAAATCATGGCTGCTTCGCCTATATGGAAAACGGGCGCATCGTGGTCGTTGCTTCCACCCAGATCCCGCACATCATCCGCCGTATCGTCGGGCAGGCGCTGGGCCGTCCCTGGGGAGATATTGAAATCATCAAGCCCTATATTGGCGGCGGCTTTGGGAACAAACAGGATGCTCTCTATGAACCGCTTTGTGCCTGGTGCACCACGCAGGTCGGCGGGCGTCCGGTTCGCATTGACTGCTCCAGGGAAGAGACCTTTGTTTCCAACCGTGTCCGGCACGCGATTCGTTATCACATCGTGACCTGGGTTCGGAAAGACGGTAAAATCGCCGCACGGAAGGTGGATGTATATTCCAATCAGGGAGCATACGCCTCGCATGGACACTCCATTGCGGCAAAGGGACTGAACGCCTTCCCGCAGCATTATCCCTGCCCGGTCTATGAGGGCAATGCCTGGACTGTTTACACCAACCGCCCGGCGGCAGGAGCCATGCGCGGGTACGGCATGCCGCAGGCCTCTTTTGCCGATGAGGCAAATATTGATGACTGCGCCAAAGCTGTCGGCATGGATCCAATGGAATTCCGCTTCCTGAACATTATGCCGAAGGGATTCCACGATAACTTCTCCGGAAATACAAACTACTATGATACCTACCGCGAGTGCATGGCAAAAGGCGCGGAGCTCATTGACTACGAACGCAAACGCAAAGAATACGGCCACGATACCGGCAATATCCGCCGCGGGATCGGACTTGCGACCTTCTGGTACAACACCGCGGTTTATCCGATTTCCCTGGAAACCTCATCCAACCGCATGCAGCTGAACCTGGATGGAACCGTGACCATGCAGTGCGGTGAAACCGAAATCGGGCAGGGGGCGGATACCGCTTACGCGCAGATGACGGCACAAGCCATTGGCTTGAAGAGTTACAAAGATGTTCATGTGATTTCCTGCCAGGATACGGACATTACGCCGACGGGGACCGGCGCTTACGCCTCCCGTCAGACCTATGTGGCAGGTTTCTCCATCCGTCAGACGGCAGACCTGCTGCGGGAAAAGATCCTGAAATACGCAAGCGACCTGACTCGGCAGGCAGTTTACAACATGGATATCGTGGACGGAAACATTATCCGCAAGGAAGACAAACTGGTGTTGATGAGCCTGAAAGAACTGGCCATGACTGCCCAATACAATCCGGTACACAGTGAGCATATCACAGCCGAGTCCACCTATACCATCCGCAACAACGCCTATTCATTCGGCGCCACTTTTGTTGAAGTTGAAGTTGACATCGCCATGTGTAAAGCCCAGGTGACACGAATTATCAATGTTCATGACTGCGGGAAAGTCATCAATCCGGCTCTGGCAGAGGCCCAGGTGCATGGCGGCCAGTCCATGGCAATCGGTTTTGGGCTGAGTGAACAGCTGATTTTTGATGAAAAGACCGGAAAACCGCTGAATAACAATCTGCTGGATTACAAGCTTTCCACATTTATGGACCACCCGCGGCTGGAAGCCGCATTTATCGAAAACCCGGAGCCGACTTCACCGTTTGGGACCAAATCTCTGGGTGAACCGCCGGCATGTGCACCTGCGCCTGCTATCCGCAACGCGATTCTGCACGCGACCGGTGTAGCCATCAACCATATTCCGATTAATCCGCATGTCCTGTTCGCCGAACTCAGCAAAGCAGGGCTGATCCACGACAGCTGGCTTGATAAGGAGGAAAAATAATATGTATGATATGAAAGCTCTTTACGAAGCCGAGAGCGTTCAGCACGCTATTCAGCTTCGATTGGAACATCCCGAAGCCCAGATCATCGCCGGCGGTTCGGATGTATTGGTGCAGATGCGTGAGGGAAAACGGGCAGGGAAAGAACTGATCTCGATTTATATGATTGATGACATGCGGGGTGTGAGCATTGATGAGGATGAAAACATCCGCATTGGATCCCTGACGAGTTTTTCTCATATTACTCGTGACCCGATCATTCAAAAATATATCAACGTTTTGGGAGAGGCTGTGGATCAGGTTGGTTCTCCGCAGATCCGCAATATCGGGACGATCGGCGGCAATACCTGCAACGGTGTAACTTCCGCAGATTCCGCTTCTACCCTTCATGCCTGGGAAGCTATCGTTGAGCTGACCGGTGTGAACGGCGTCCGGCGGATTCCGATAAAAGATTTCTATATTAAAGCGGGTGTGGTCGATCTTCGGGCCGACGAGGGTGAGATCCAGACAGCCATCCTGATCCCGAAGGTCAGTTACGAGAATACTTTCGGTCATTACATCAAGTACGGGATGCGGAACGCGATGGAAATTGCTTCGCTCGGCTGCAGTGTGAATGTACGCCTCTGTTCAGACAAGCAGACCATCGACCGGTGCCGGATCGCTTATGGAGTTGCAGGTCCCGTGCCGATGCGTGCAGCCAGCGCGGAAGCTGTTGCCAACGGCAGCGCGATGACGGAAGAAATGGTCAATGAATTTTCTCTCGCGGTGCTTTCCGATATCAACCCGCGGGATTCCTGGCGCGCCAGCAAGGCTTTCCGTCAGCATATCGCCGTGGAAATGGCGAAACGCGCACTTATTGAATCCATTCACAGAGCTGGAGGAGAGGTCAAATGAGTCAGTATAAATTAGTTCACTGCAAAATCAACGGGAAAGACGTTGAACGGATGGTCGACGTCCGGGCTTCCTTGACGGATATGCTGAGGAATGAATATCATCTGACTTCTGTCAAAAAGGGCTGTGAAGTCGGTGAATGCGGAGCCTGCAACGTGCTCATCAACGGAGAGGCTTTTAATTCCTGTATTTATCTGGCGGTCTGGGCGGAAGGCAAGGAGATCCTGACACTCGAAGGGTTGGAAGGGCCTAACGGGGAGCTCTCTGATATTCAGCAGGCCTTTATCGATGAGACCGCGATCCAGTGCGGCTTCTGTACACCGGGATTTATTATGACCGCGGTGGAGATCCTGAACAGCGGAAAAGAATACACAGACGAGGAACTGCGAAAGCTGCTTTCCGGGCATCTGTGCCGCTGCACCGGATACGAAAACATCCTGCGGGCAGTAAAAAAGACGATGCTCAAACGCCTGGAAGCGGCAAAAGCATAAGAAAAAACTTGATTAATGGATTTGTTGGGGACGGTTTTGTGCAAAGCTCAGAACTGTCTTCTTGCTTTTAAAGTATACCGTGATCTGCCCTTTTGCTGTCGCTCAGACAGAAAAAATGCAGTCTGTACGTTTTTTGAAAAACCATTTATTGTGGTATATCAGGAAGCATGTTTGATTACTCAGCCGTTCCTTAAAATTTATTTTGTGTGACATTCATAACATCAATCACATGATAATTACATGATAATTACATGGTTGATTTTTTGGATTTTGCATGGTACTATTTAAAATCTCCCATGAAATAAGGGAGAAATAAAAACGAGTACCTTAACATATTTCCATAGTGAGAATCCACTGAAGATACTGTCTCAAAAATATTCGGTTTTGCCAAAAACAGCGATATATTGAAAGGAGGCACGCTATGATTAATAACAATGGAACTTTTGATGGTGCATGGAATAAAGGAGGAGGCCGCCACCCTGATAAAGCCAAAATCATCGCTCTCTCTCAAAGTATCTTCAGTGATCAAAAGGCGATCAAAGACCTTGCTCAGTGGGCTTCAGAGGATGAAGAAACGTGTAATCGTGTGCAGATGCTTCGGGACGGACTTTCTCCTGAACGTGTAAAACTGGTAAAGGATAACTGGAAACTCGCAAAACATTTTGCGGCGGAAACTAGCGCCCTCAATCCTTACAGTTTGAACGATTTCACAGATTATTTTCTTTCAGCGTTGGAGGTGCTTTGCGTTTGTGCTATCAAGTATGACCCGTCTAAGAATGCGGCTTTCACTACTTATGCATACACGAGCATCAAGCATAGAATGTTGATTGAAAATTCTTATTTTGCATACGCGTATCGGATTCCTGAAAAAAAAATGTACCTGATTGGACAAATTAAACAACAATCAGAGAACATGACAGAAGTCCGGGCTGCTGCAAAATTGGGAATTCGTGGTTTTAATTCCTATCAGCTGATTTCAGCGATGCAGCACAGCAAGCGGCTCCAGGATCCTATCGAAACCGATGAAGGTGAAATGGAACTGGAGGATGTCCTGGCAGACAATAACGCACTGACAGGACGCGAGATCGAAGCGCAGATTGATCTTGAGAATTTGAAAGCAATTCTGAGTATCGCCTTGAACAAATTGTCGGCATATGAACGAACCCTTCTGTGCTACCGCTACGGCTTGGGAGGGCAAAAATCTAAAACGCTTGAAGAAATCGCCAAAATCTACGCACAATCCACCGGCGGAATCTATCGGGCACAAATGCGAGCGGAACATCATCTGCGCAAAATTCTTGAAAGCCTCATTGAGGCTGATAATATTAAAAAACAGGGTGAAGGAAAAACCTTCACCCGTCGTTTTTTAATTACAATGCTTCAGCCCTTCACCGCACCGGCAGTCATGCCTTTGACCAGAGATTTCTGGGCTATGAAGATAAAGAGCGCGGTTGGGATCGTGGAAAGCGTGATTGCGGCAGCCATGTTGCCCCACTCCACCGCATAGGACGTGATGAAGAAGGAAGTACCGACTGTAGCGGTGATCGATTTTTTGAAAGCCAAAATGCCGCTGAAAAGGTACTCATTCCAACTGGTGATGAATCCTAAAATAGCGGTAGAACCGATCCCCGGGAGCAGCACCGGGATCAGTACCTGCGTCAGAACCTGCAGCGTACTTGCGCCGTCTATTACAGCAGCTTCTTCGATTTCCTTCGGAAGATCCTGAATATAGCCGATAAAAAGCAGCAGCGAGGTCGGCGTAATGAACAGCGTGTGCATAAAGATGATGGAAATCTTTGTATCCAGCAGCTTAAACTTGTTGAAAATCAGGAACACCGGAATGGCAAATGCCAGCGCGGGCGCTAGACGCAGCAGCATAGTTGCACCTAGGATCACATCACCAAATCCGTGATAACGTACAATGGAATAAGCAGCCGGGATCGTCAGCAAAATCGCGAGGCTTGATGAAATCACCGCTATCACAAAGGAATTCCACAGGTACAGACGGAAGTCGAAGCTGCCCTTACCAAGCACGTTGCGGAAATTGTCAAGCGTTGGTTTGAAGATCCATTTCGGAGGACTGGAAGAAATATCGAACGGGCTCTTGAAAGCGGTCATCACGTTGGTAATCACGCCGATATCCAGCAGCACAACGATCACAGCCACAACAAGAACCGTCAAAATGGTAGCGATAAGTTTTTTCTGCTTTCGAGTCATCTTCTTAATTTCCTTTCGTGTTGCGGCGTACCAGATAAAGTGACGGAACCAGCAAAATCAGTGCCAGAGAGAAAGACGCAGCACAGGCCATCCCGTAATCCGAACGCTGGAATGCCCGGCGGTAGATGAAAATAGAAACCGATTGTGTGAAGGTTCCTGGACCGCCGGCTGTCATGGCGTAAATCAGTTCAAAGATCAAAAAGGACTGGAGCAGCTTTTCCAAAAACGTAATGCCGAATATGGAAGAGATGGTCGGAATGGTGATATGAATCAGTTTTTGAAATGCATTCGCCCCATCCATCGTTGCCGCTTCATGAAGTTCCTGCGGAACACCCTGCATAGCGGAATAGAGGTTGATAAAGACGAAGGGCATGCGGTTGATCGTATCGGCCCCGACGATTGTCGGGTTCACCCAAGCCATACCAAGCAGCGCTGTTGTACCGGTCAGCCCTGAAAGCAGGTAGGCGATCGGTCCGACCGATTCATTGAAAAGCAGGCGGAACATGGTACCCATCAGGAACGGAGCTACCACCATCGGCAGCAGGATCAGAGTCGTTGCTAATCCCTTTCCCGGAAATTCCCGCTGGAACAGCCAGGCAATCAGAATTCCGAGCAGCATTTGGATGAAGGTTGAAACAACTGCGAATTTCAGGCTCCATAAAAGGGAACTGCCAAATTCGGAATTACTGAAGAGCTTGACATAGTTCTGCAGCCCGATGAAGGTCGGATTGTCAATGTTATTGATGCGGGCATTGAAAAGGCTCAGCCGCAGTCCGTACAGGATCGGGTAAAGTGCAAAAGCCACCAGCCAGATCGTCAGCGGCAGCAGCAGCAAAATACCGGTCAGCTTTTTGTTTTTTTTGAGTGATTTCATGGAACCGCCCTTTCTTATGTAAAAAGTAGAAGGTAAAAGGTAAAAAGTGGTCAGTAATCAGTGGACAGTGGGCAGTATATTATGCCCGTTGCACTATCCTGGAAAATGTATTTTTACTTTTTACTTTATACTTTTCCCTTATTATTGAGACGGAGCTTTCACTCCGTCTCAAATTCAATCAAATTTCCATTTTGAGCCAATCGTCAGCAAATTGAATTAACATTCATAAGCGCCTGTTAGCCAACCAACACTGATCCCTGGCCCCTGAAACCTGGTCCCTGATTTACTGCCAGTAGGACATTTCTTCGGTGGCGTCAGCCTGCAGCTGGGCAAGGGCGGTGTCGAAGTCGACTGCGCCGTTCCATGCATCGGCCAGAGCACCGCAGGCCATATCTTCGATGATACCGGCGGTCGGGGGCAGGTTCTTGCCGTAGGCATTCAGGACGTCAACCATGTAACCGTAGACCGGGAACTGGTCGGACATTTCTTCCAGGACCATCTTGGACGGGGCAATACCACCGGCTTCGGCGTAGAGCTTCGCAGCTTCGTCGGTGTAGAGCCATGCAGCCCAGCGGGCGGCCTGTTCTTTATGTTCGGAGTACTTGCTGATGCCGACACCGAGGGTGTGGTTGTAAGCAAAGTGACCTTCCGGACCGGCAGGAGGTGCGCAGACAGCAATCTTGCCATGGACCGGTGATTCTTCCGCATCGATGGTGGCATAACCGGCGTTCCAGTGCACAGTCATGGCAACCTGGCCGGCGATCATGGCTTCGTTGTCTTCAGCGAATTCGCCGTTGACGGAGGAAGCGGGGGTCAGACCCTTTTCGAAGGAGGTCTTCCAGATAGCAAGAGCCTGGCGGGCAGCTTCGTTGTCGAAGCTGACATTGCCGTCAGCATCGAACCAGTCGCCGCCGAAGGACCAGTAGCAGTTGGTCCACAGGAAAGCGGTCGGGCCCATGACCTTACCGTGAGTGAAGTTACCGTATTCCGTCGGGGAATCCGGGTTGTAGGCTTTGGTGAAGAAGAAGGAAGCGGCGAGATAGTCAGTCCAGGTCCATTCAGCCGGTTCTTTCGGTTCGAGTTCTTCGCCGAGCTGTTCGAGAGCGATCTTTTTGTAGGTGGCTTTCCATTCCTCATTGCTCAGCAGTTCGTCAATGAGGTCAGTGCGATAATACAGGAAGTGGTTGGAAAGGTCCATCGGGACACCGTAAAGGGTGCCATCCAGCCAGCGGAAACCGTCGACGGTCGCGGGGATGCGGCCTTCGGTGTCAGCACCGTAGATGTTGACTTCCGGGTTGTCGAGGTAGGGCTGCAGGGGTTCCATGTGCATCCAGTATTTACCGAGCCAGCGGGAAGCGGTGAAGAACAGATCCACATCAGCGGATTTGGCAGCCATCAGGGCTTCCTGCTTCAGCATGATGTTGTCACGGCCGAAGAGTTCCATATCGACGGTGAAGCCGGCTTCTTCAGCCTTATTGGCGTTCCAGTAATCAATGACGACCTGCATGGCATCGGATTCCGGACCCGGCCAGTAGACCATACGGATGGCGTCATCCGCGGCGGAAGCAGTCATGACCGCGCACAGCAGCATGGTCAGGGCAGCAAGAGCTAACAACACTTTCTTCATTTTTCCTCCATAAAATAGTTCCCTCACGAACACTCGATCGGGTTGATGGCTTTTCCCATATCTGCGGTTTTGTGGAAGACGTTATTATTCGTAAATTTCTACACAAACTGCAGATGCTAGGCTTTGATATCATACCATGTTTTCACTATATGAATAAGGCGATAAATATCATAGAAAACTTTTACATTTGTCACATGACGAAAAAAGAAGACAGCTGCCACACCGCAGTGTAACTCTCTTCAGTAGGAGAGCACACGTGAACAGCTTCGCCAGCAAATTCCCGGCCCGGTGCTCCGTTTTGAATAAAAAAATTCGATTATAATTATTGATACAACATAATTGCTCATCGGATATTTATTTCGAAACAGTCCCCATTCAGATAAGGAAGTACCGCCATGAAAAAGTCTTTTGTTTTCTTTATAGTCTTCGTTCTTTTGTCCGTCATCACAGCTGCCGCGGCAGCTCAGGAAGGGGAGGATTGGCTCTGCCTGATCTGCGGGACCGAAAATACCGCGCATGTCTGCGGGGAATGCGGTCATGAGGAAGGCAGCTGGATCTGTCCTGACTGCCACACCATCAACAGCGGTGAGATTTGCTCCGAGTGCGGGCGGGCGAAAAGCGATGTGTTCTTCACGGATGAAGCCGGCAGGATGTACTTCGTAAAAAAGGGCAACGTTCAAAACGGGGAAGGGATCCTGATCCGGCCCGAAGGTGTTTTCTTTGAAGGAAAATGGGAAGACAGTCTGCCAACAGGTCTCGGACTCATGCGCTGGCCCTATGGCGGTACCTATGAAGGGGAATTTGCGAACGGTGAACGGAACGGTCACGGCAAAATGTACTGGGAAAACGGATCGCTTTATGAAGGCAACTGGGTCAATGGAAAACGCACCGGCTACGGTGTCTATACCTGGTCCAACGGGGATGTATATAAAGGGGAATTCAAAAACGGTGTGATTTCGGGCATCGGGAAATTCATCGTGATCAACGGCAATCAATATGAAGGGGAATGGAAGGACGATCAGAAAAACGGTTTCGGTACCTACCGCTGGGCAAACGGTGACAGCTATACCGGCGAATGGATCAATGGCCGTCAGCATGGCCGGGGTACCAAAACCTGGGCCAATGGCGACGTTTACGTCGGTGAATGGCGCAATGACCGGATAAGTGGGCACGGTATTTTGACCCGCGCTGCGGGTGACTCTTACGACGGTAAGTGGCTCAGCGACAGCATGGATGGCTTTGGGACCATGTCCTGGGCGAACGGTGATATCTACAAAGGTGACTGGCGCGCCGATAGCCGCGAGGGGCTTGGTACCATGTCCTGGAAGGATGGCAGTGCGTATGCCGGTGAATGGAAAAACGACAAGCAGGACGGCACCGGTTCCATGACCACCACCGATGGTGAAACTTTTGGCGGTGAATGGAAGGATGACGTCATGATCGCCACCCACACCCCGGAAGTCGTGCAGAAGCCATAGAACTATTTCTGAACAGATTCAGAAGCGCCGCACATGGGGACAGGCACGCTTGTTCGGGCTGCGCCGCACAAGGTGCCAGTCCCCATGTGCTTCACTCCGAATAAGTACTTTGAAGGGATTAGATTCATTATTAGAGACAGTCCCAGAAAATTTTATGATGAATGCGATCATCTGCCGAAAAACTGGTCACGCCATTTTTTCAGCAGAAATCCGCAATAAAACGGGAATGAATAGATTTGATTTTCGAAGCCGATGTTTGCCATGCTCAGTTTGATGCCGAAACGAATATCAGGGTAACGGTCGGATTTGATCAGTGTGGAAAGACTTTTAGATTTACTGTTCGTCGCCTTCACTTCCACAGGAACCAGCGCGTCCATTGTGCGGATGAAAAAATCCTCTTCCAGTTGTGAATCTTCCCGTCGGTAATAGTAAAGCTCAAATCCCTGCTTTCGCAGCAATTCAGCCGCAATATTTTCATAAAGCGCACCCTTATAAGTACCAAGGTTTCGATTCGCTCTTAAATCCAAAGATGATTCTTCGTCAAGTGAGGCAACCAGCAAACCTGTGTCGGCAAAATAGATTTTGAAGGAGCTTGGGTCATAATTTCCTTTCAGCGGCAGTTCCGGAAAATTCAGACAAAAACAGCGGTTGATCACACCGGCATCAGAAAGCCATTCTATACAACCCTCGTACTCTCTGGAACGAGCGCCTTTCGTGACCATGCTATATTTGAATTTTTTATTTTCTTTGGCAAGCTGCGCCGGAATGCTGCGATATACGCTAAGGATACGTGTTTGTTCGAGACCGGTGACATATTTTCGAACGTCCTCTTCGTAATCCATAATTATCTGCTGCTGAATACTCTGTATTCCTTCGAATGATTTTTGCTTGATATATGTAAGAATTACAGCCGGCATACCGCCTGCAACACAATAATTGAAGAAATGTTTTGACAAAACATTTTTCAGCAAATCATCAAAAGGATTAAGTCTTACCATATGTCCAAGGATTTCATTGGTTATGGTGTCGTCATATCCAATTGCCCAGAGGTATTCTTCAAAATCTAAAGAAAACATTTCATAGTCTGATTTATAACCAACACTAATGCTGTGGATTTGTTTATAATGTGTACCTAAAAGTGACCCGCTGCAAATCACATCAAAACGACCATCCTGCTTGAAAAATTTAAGAGACGTCGCAATATCGGGATATTCTTGAAATTCATCAAAAAAGATCAGCGTTTTTCCGGGTACGAATTGTTTTGACATGTCAATTAGTGAAATACGCTCAATGATCGCTTGTGGTGAGTAGCTGCCTGCTATGATTGTTTTATATTCCGGTTCCTCTGCAAAATTGATTTCAATGACATTTTCATAATTCTGCTCGGCAAAATGACGGATCGTCCTTGTTTTACCAACCTGACGTGCGCCTTTGACAATTAATGGTTTTCGATCTGCATTATTTTTCCAATTTATAAGAAATTGATCCGCTTTTCTTCTAAGATACATGATGATTTCACTCCTGATTTCAATTGTATCACGAAATCTTAGTGAATAAAAGTAATAAATTCACGTTTTCTTAGTGAATAATATTGTATTTATCACGTTTTCTTAGCGAATATCTTTTGAATTTTCACGAAATCTTAGGAAGACGTTTCTTTCATAAATGAGCCAATGGAGCCTGTTCTGTTGACTCAAGTCTGAATCCTTCTGCGTTTCCCGGAGTTCTGTTTTTTATCCGGGAATCCTGAGTTTGCTGAGGTCCTGGCGCGGCAGAATCATTTTTTTCTCTTCACTCCGCAGAAAACCCGGATAGTAAATCGGATAGGTCCTGAACCCTTCACCGGCACCGATGTTTGTATCGGAGATCTTGATTGCCGGGTGCTTCCCGTACTTTGCCGGATGGGCAATGACATATTTCATGCTGGTCGCCCGGTTGTTCGTGGCCTTACATTCGACGATGGTTGGCTGCTCATTTATGTCAACGACAAAATCAAGCTCCGGCGAACCGCTGCTTCCCCGGTAATAATAGAGTTCTTTTCCACAGGAATGGAACCCGATCGCACACATATTTTCCGCAATTGCGCCTTTATAAGCGCCCAGCTCTCCGTTTATGATTTTCAGCGCCGCATCATCCCCCAGCTGAGAGACCAGAAGGCCGATATCGGAGTAAAAGACCTTATATTCTTTGCTGATTTTTGCAGATTCCAGAGGAGAAGATATTTCCCGCAGATTGTATGATTTCAGAACCAGACCTAAATCTGTCAGATATTGCAGCGCATCGGCTTTATCCTCACTGCGCGCATTGCTGTTCACCAGGCTGTATTGAAATTTTTTATATTCCTTCGAGAGCTGAGAGGGCAGCGAATCCAAGCAGGCTTCAGCGCGAAGTTTCAGAACTTCGTTGATTTTGGTTTCTCCTTTGGGCGTAAGATAACGGCCGAAATCATCCCGTACTGAATGCAAAATCTGCCGCTGGATGCGCTGAACCGCGTTGATATCGTGATTTTCCAGAAAGGTGCTGACGGCTTCCGGCATACCGCCAACGATCAGATACTCCAGGTAAAGCGTGCGGAAGCTGTTGTGAATCACGCTATCCACAACTTTTATTTGATCCATACAATCCTGAACATACTCCAAAATTTCAGAAGCCATTCCGTAATTATCCAGAAATTCCCGGAAAGAAAGCGGCAGCATTTCCATCTGCTCTTCATAGCCGACCGGAATGCCTCGTTCGTAAGGCTGCCGGAATCCTTTGACGCCTAAAAAGCTGCCTGTCGCGATCACATCATATCTGCCGTCTGTATCCCAATATTTCAGTGAGCTTCTGGCGTTCGGACAATCCTGTATTTCATCAAGGATCAACAGTGTTTCTTTGGGAATAAATCTCGCTCCCGGCTGTGAGGCGGTGATCCTGCTGACCATGCGGTTGACGTCAAAGTCGCCTTCAAATGCGGCATGAACGCTTCTACCCGCGCGCAGGTCAAGGTAGACCACGTTTTTATATTGTTCATCTCCGAATTTCCGGACAGAATAAGTCTTACCGGTTTGTCTCATCCCGGCAATGACCAACGGATGGTGCGGTCTGTTCTTCCACTCAAGAAGGTTTTTTTCTATGGTTCTTTTCAGCATATTCCCTCAAGTACAGGAATTATAAGCTAATTTTCATAATTTTCAAGGGATTTTTGTTGCTGTTTTTCTTA